>NZ_JBBBBO010000003.1:0-543343 GCF_037120565.1 Ensifer sp. CCNWLY38 | reverse complement strand
GAACTCACCGTCCGTCAAACCGTTTCCAACAAGCCCGAAACTTCCGTCCCAGACCCTCAAATCAGCCTCAGCCAACCCAGGAAACTCTAGAGCGAAGGTCGTCGTCGCCAGCAGCGCCGCCGCCCTCGTCAGTGATCGGGCTTATAGACCCCCATCCCCGAAGACGTCAACAGCTAGTTTCACAGCTTTGATATAAATTTCATAAGCCTTTGAAAATACATATTAATTTCTATTCACAGGCATAGGAGGCAAATTTTCGCCCGGTTAAACGGGCGAAAATCCATCGACGTGAGCGGATTAGCCGGCCTTTGCCTCGTCGTTGCCGCGCAGAAGGTGGATCAGGGCGGAAAAGTCTTCACCGCCATGGCCGAGCTTCTCGAACATCGAATAGAGCTGGGCTGCCTGTGCGCCCATCGGCGTGGTCGCACCCGCGGCACTTGCGGCCTGCTGCGACAGCTTCAGATCCTTCAACATCAGGCTCGCGGCAAAGCCCGGCTTGTAGGCGTTGTTGGCGGGCGAGGTCGGGACCGGACCCGGCACGGGGCAATAGGTCGTCAGTGACCAGCATTGGCCGGACGAAGTCGACGCCACGTCGAACAAGGCCTGGTGCGAAAGACCCAGCCGTTCGGCCAGCACAAAGGCTTCACAGACGCCGGCCATGGAAATGCCGAGGATCATGTTGTTGCAGATCTTTGCCGCCTGGCCCGCACCGGTTCCGCCGCAATGGACGATCTTCTTGCCCATGGCATCGAGCAACGGCCTGCCGCGGGCGAACGCCTCGTCGCTGCCGCCGACCATGAAGGTCAGCGTGCCGGCCGCCGCGCCGCCGGTTCCACCGGAGACGGGGGCATCGAGAGAGGGGCAGCCGATCTTTTCCGAGAGCGCATGCGCCTTGCGGGCGCTGTCGACGTCGATCGTCGAACTGTCGATCAGGAGCGTGCCCGGATCGACGAAGCCGAGGAGTTCGTCCCAGACATAGAGGACATGGGCGCCGGCAGGCAGCATGGTGATCACGCATTCGGCGCCGCGCACCGCGTGCGCGATCGAGCCCGCGACGGAGACCCCGGTTTTCGCCGCGGCGTTGCGCGAGGCTTCCGACAGGTCGAAACCGCTGACCGCATGGCCCGCCTTCACCAGATTGGCGGCCATCGGCCCGCCCATATTGCCGAGCCCGATAAAGGCGATCTTCGTCATGTCATTCCTCCTCGCATTGAAACGCGGCCAAAACCGAACAGCGCCCCTTCCTCAGGCGCTAAAACAGTGGCGGGTGATCCTTCCTGTCGAAACGCGACAGCAAGGCAGGCGTGACACCGGCCAGCGCCACCGACCATTTTGGGTTGCGGTCCTTGTCGATCACCGCTGCACGCACACCTTCGTAGAAGTCGGGGTTGCTGAGCATGCCGAGCGTCGCGGAATATTCCCGTTCGAGGCATTCGTTCAGCGACGCGCTGCGGCGGCCGGCGCGCAAGAGTTCGAGCGTCAGCTTCATGCTCAGCGCCGAACGCGAGTTGAGCAGCGCCAACGTTTCCTTGGCGAAATCGGAACCATCAGCCTCGAGCGCCACCACGATCTCTTCAACCGTATCAAAGGCGAAGCAGCGGTCGATCAGCGCGAAGTGGTTTTGAAGCGGCGTTGCCGGCGCTTCCGAAGAGTGCTTTGCAATCACCGCGTTGACATCGGTGCTGCCTGCCGTCGGCAGCAGCGTGGCAAGATCAGCGGCGAGCGCTTCCAGTTTGCCCGAGGCAACAAAGCTGTCCGCAAGCCGCGCGTGGATCGCATCGGCTGCGACGATGTCCCGACCGGTCAGACCGAGATAGGTGCCGAACTCGCCGGGCGCCTTGGGAAGAAGCCAGGTGGCGCCAACATCCGGGAAGTAGCCGATCCCGGTCTCGGGCATCGCAAGCCGCGTGCGTTCGGTGACGATGCGGTGGCTGCCATGGGCGGAAATCCCGACACCGCCGCCCATGACGATGCCGTCCATGATCGCAATGTACGGCTTGCGGTAGCCGGAGATGCGGCTGTTGACGACGAATTCCTCGCGCCAGAACTGCGCACCTTCCTCCGGCCGTTCGCGGCCGCTCTCGTAGATCATGCGGATATCGCCACCGGCGCAAAGCCCGCGCTCGCCCTCGCCGGTCACCAACACGGCGGCGACGGCCGGATCATTTTCGAACTCGGTCAAAGCCGCGGCGATCAGCCGGATCATCGGCACGTTGAGGCTGTTCAATGCCCGCGTGCGGTTCAGCCGGATTCTGCCGATCGCTCCCCGCCGCTCGACGATGACTTCAGGCGCCTGCATGTCCATGAACGATCTTTCCTGTTTCTGGCCTATTTGCGACCGATAAGCGAACGCGCAACGATCAGGCGCATGATTTCGTTGGTGCCCTCGAGGATCTGGTGCACCCGGAGGTCCCTGACAATCTTTTCGACACCATAGTCTGCGAGATAGCCGTAACCGCCGTGAAGCTGCAGCGCGTCATTGGCGACGGCAAAGCAGCGGTCGGTGACGAAGCGCTTGGCCATGGCGCAGAGTTTTGTCGCTTCGGGGTCGCCGGCATCAAGCGCAGATGCCGCGCGCCAGAGGAAGGTGCGGGCGATTTCGAGGTCGGTCGCCATGTCGGCGAGACGGAACTGCAGCGCCTGGAATTCGCCGATCGCCTTGCCAAAGGCCCGGCGCTCCTGGACATAAGCCAGCGCCTTTTCGAAGGCGGACTGGGCGCCACCGAGAGACGCGGCGGCAATGTTCAATCGCCCGCCATCGAGCCCGCCCATGGCGATCTTGAAACCATCGCCTTCCGCGCCGAGGCGGTTTTCCGCCGGCACGCGGACACCATCGAGCATGACGGCGCGGGTAGGCTGGACGTGCCAGCCCATCTTTTTCTCATTGGCACCGAATGTGAGGCCAGGTGCGTCCTTCTCGACCACGAAGGTGGAGATGCCCTTGGGGCCGTCCTCGCCGGTCCGCGCCATGATCACGTAGAGGCCGGACTCGCCAGCGCCCGAGATGAACTGCTTCTGGCCGGTCAGGACATAATCGTCGCCGTCTCTCACCGCCTTGGTCTTCAGCGCCGCTGCATCCGAGCCCGAGCCTGGCTCGGTCAGGCAGTAACTCGCCAGCACCTCCATGGTCAGCAGCCTCGGCAGCAGCCGCTGGCGCTGTTCGTCCGTGCCGTAGCGGTCGATCATGCCGGCGCACATGTTGTGGATCGAGACGAAGGAGGCGACGGCCGGGCAGCCGGTCGCGAGCGCCTCGATGATGATCGCGGCATCGAGGCGCGTCAGTCCCGTGCCGCCGACATCGTCGCGGACATAGATGCCGGCCATTCCGAGCGCTGCGGCACCGCGCAACGTGTCGACCGGAAAATGCTTCTGCTGATCCCAGTCGATCGCGTGAGGGGCGATCTCGTCGCGGGCGAAATCGAGCGCCATCTGACGAATGGCCTCCTGCTCCTCCGACAGGCGAAAATCCATATGCATGTCCTCCCTGACCGCATACCTCTGCAGGTTTCCTTTAATCGTAACCGATAAAAGGGCAAAAACCTGCAGCAACCAAACGTGCCACAGCGACCTTTGCGCGTTTCACAAGACGCGCGGCGCTGTAGGCGATGGAGGCCTAGTTACACCAAACTTCGTCCAGGCCCAGATGCAACTTCTCACAGGGTCTGTTCAAAAATGAACAGACCGTCGCAATCAGCTCTCGCTTAGACGATACGGCAGAGCGCCGCGTAAGTCATGGTCCACGATCAGGCGGCGTTTCAATGGCGGCACCGCACGGCTCGCGCATTTCGTGCGTTCGCAGATCCGGCAGGAAATGCCGATCGGATCGAAGGCGGCGCGGTTGCCGAGGTCCATGTCGTCGGCGTAGACGAAGGCATCGGCATAGGAGACCTCGCAGCCAAGCGCCAGCGCGTAGCGCGGCTGCGCGGCGCGAAAGCCGCCACCGCCCTTAGTGATCTGGGTGGCGAGGCAGAGGTAGCGCACGCCGTCAGGCGTCTCGGCCAGTTGCCGGATGATCCGGCCCGGCGTCTCGAAGGCCTGGTGCACGTTCCAGAGCGGACAGGCTGCACCGAACCGGGCGAATTGCAGCTTCGCGGCGCTGTGGCGCTTGGTGATATTGCCCGCCCGGTCGATGCGGGCAAAGAAGATCGGTATGCCTTTCTGTCCCGGCCGCTGCAGGGTCGAGAGGCGGTGGCAGACCTGCTCCAGAGACGCGCCGAAGCGGGCGGCGAGCAATTCGATGTCGTGCCTCAAGTCGCGAGCGGCCTTCGAGAAGGCCTGGTAGGGCAGGATCAGCGCGCCGGCAAAATAGTTCTGCAGGCCGATGCGACAGATCTCATAGGCCTCTTCGGTGCGGAAGCCGGCACTACCGGCCACCCGATCGATCTCCTCGCGGGCATGAAGCTGGGCGATCTGCAGGGCGATCTGGAAGTCGCGCGTCGCTGCGGGCGCATAGGGATTGAGGGTCAGGATGCGGGCGCGCGGATCGAAGCGCCGGATCGCCTCGTCGCCTGCCGCTCCGCGCACGACCCGAACGCCGTGACGCTGTTCTAGATAGCTTGCCAGCGCCGCATGATTGTCGCCTTCGCCGAGCCCGAGCTCGCCCGCCAGCCGCTCCGCGAGCATGTCGATCTCGTGAATGTAGTTGTCGACGAAATGGAAGAAGTCGCGCACCTCTTCGTAAGGGGTCGTTTCGACGAATGAGGCCCCGCGGCCAATCGTGTCATCGATGCTGGCCAATTGCTCGCTGTTGCGGCGATAGGCCTGATGACAGGTGATCAGCGCATGCGCCAGCCCCGGCGCATTCTGGGCGACGAGCTTCAGTTCCTGCAGGCTTGCGGAATAGGTTTCAAACAAGGGATCGCTGAGGGCCTCCGAGAGCGCCGAAAGCAGACGATCGCCCTCCCCGGTCGAAAGCTCGGCGATATCGATCTGGAATTTTTCGGCAAGCGCCAAAAGCACCGCGGCTGAGACCGGCCGCTGATTGTTCTCGATCTGGTTGAGGTAGCTGGTGGAGATGCCGATGCGCTCGGCGAACTGGCCTTGCGTCGCCTTGTTCGCCTCCCGCAGTTCCCTGACCTTGCGGCCGATATAGAGCTTGCCGATCGCCATGTTTGCAACTTTGCAATTTACGTTTCACAAATTTCTCTATTTCACATTTGCACATGAAGAGACGTTTTTCCATGCCGTCTTCGACGCTATTGCGAAGCTCGAAGCGCCTCTGCACAATCGCTGAAAAAACAGGCACTGAAAAACCGGGAGGGCACCATGCGCGCCATACTAGAACAGGTCGAAGCCCGCCGGGCAGAAGCAAGAGCCGGCGGCGGCCAACGACGGATCGACGCCCAGCACGGCAAGGGCAAGCTGACGGCGCGCGAACGCATCGAGGTGCTGCTCGACGAAGGCTCCTTCGAAGAATACGACATGTACGTCACGCACCGCTGCGTTGATTTCGGCATGGAGAGCCAAAAGGTCGCCGGCGATGGCGTGGTCACCGGTTGGGGCACGATCAACGGCCGGCAGGTCTATGTCTTTTCCCAGGACTTCACCGTTCTCGGCGGCTCGCTGTCGGAAACCCACGCGCAGAAGATCTGCAAGATCATGGATATGGCGGTACGCAACGGGGCACCAGTCATCGGCCTCAACGACAGTGGCGGCGCCCGCATCCAGGAAGGCGTGGCCTCGCTTGCCGGTTACGCCGAGGTCTTCCGCCGCAATGCCGAAGCCTCCGGCGTCATTCCGCAGATCTCGGTCATCATGGGTCCCTGCGCCGGCGGCGCAGTCTATTCGCCGGCCATGACCGACTTCATCTTCATGGTTCGCGATTCATCCTACATGTTCGTGACCGGGCCGGATGTCGTGAAGACAGTGACGAACGAGATCGTCACTGCGGAGGAGCTCGGCGGCGCGCGCACGCATACGTCAAAGTCTTCGGTCGCCGACGGTGCGTATGAAAACGACATCGAGGCACTGGAAGCGACCCGCCTGCTTTTCGATTTCCTGCCGCTCAACAACCGCGAAAAGCCGCCGGTCCGTCCGTTCCACGACGATCCGTCGCGGCTCGAAATGCGCCTTGACAGCCTGATCCCAGACAGCGCCGCCAAACCCTACGACATGAAGGAACTGATCCTGGCGCTTGCGGATGAAGGCGACTTCTTCGAATTGCAGCAGAGCTTCGCCAGGAACATCATCACCGGCTTCATCCGCATGGAAGGCCAGACGGTCGGCGTCGTCGCTAACCAGCCGATGGTGCTTGCCGGCTGCCTGGACATCGACAGTTCGCGCAAGGCCGCGCGTTTCGTGCGCTTCTGCGACGCCTTCTCGATCCCGATCCTGACGCTGGTCGACGTGCCCGGCTTCCTGCCCGGCACCGCCCAGGAATATGGCGGCGTCATCAAGCACGGCGCCAAGCTGCTTTTCGCCTATAGCCAGGCGACGGTGCCGATGGTGACGCTGATCACCCGCAAGGCCTATGGCGGCGCCTATGACGTCATGGCCTCGAAACATATCGGCGCCGACGTCAACTATGCCTGGCCGACCGCCGAGATCGCGGTCATGGGCGCCAAGGGCGCGACCGAGATTCTCTACCGCTCCGAGCTCGGCGACGTCGAGAAGATCGCCGCGCGAACGAAGGAATACGAAGAGCGCTTCGCCAATCCGTTCGTGGCGGCCGAGCGCGGTTTCATCGACGAGGTGATCATTCCGCATTCGTCGCGCCGCCGCATCGCCCGTGCCTTCGCGTCCTTGCGCAACAAGCAGGTCGATCTCCGCTGGCGCAAGCACGACACGATCCCGCTCTGATGGAGGCGACGATGGAACGGGAGCCGGAACGCATAATGACGCCGGAAGAGGCCCGACGCGACCACTGGCAGATGCTGCGCTACATGACCGTCAACGCGCTGATCGGCGTTGTGATCGGGGCCATAACGGCCGGCGTGCTGATCTGGCTCAACATCGGCGCTGTCGGCACGCACATCATCCGCTCGACGAGCCCGGTGCTCGCAACCCTCATGGTCGTCGTGCCTTTCGCGTTGCTCTTTGGAGGTGCTGCCGCAGCATCCTCGATCGCGCTTCTGCCCTATCGCCGCAAGTTCAAACGCTGACGCGCAGTCCGGATTTGAAAGAGAAACAAGATGTTCAAGAAAATCCTCATCGCCAACCGTGGTGAAATCGCCTGCCGCGTCATCAAGACCGCAAAGAAGCTCGGCATTGCGACCGTTGCCGTCTATTCCGACGCTGACCGCGATGCGATGCATGTGCGCATGGCGGATGAGGCCGTGCATATCGGCCCCTCGCCGTCCGCCCAATCCTATATCGTCATCGACAAGATCATCGATGCGATCCGCAAGACCGGCGCCGATGCCGTTCATCCGGGTTATGGCTTTCTCTCGGAAAACGCCGCTTTTGCGCAAGCGCTGGAAAAAGAAGGCGTCGCCTTCATCGGTCCGCCGGTTGGCGCGATCCAGGCGATGGGCGATAAGATCACCTCGAAGAAGCTGGCAGCAGAAGCGGGTGTCTCCACGGTTCCGGGCCACATGGGCCTGATCGAGGATGCTGACGAAGCGGTCCGGATCGCCGCGTCGATCGGCTATCCCGTGATGATCAAGGCATCTGCCGGCGGCGGCGGCAAGGGCATGCGCATCGCCTGGAACGACCAGGAGGCCCGCGAAGGCTTCCAGTCCTCAAAGAACGAGGCGAAGAATGCCTTTGGCGACGATCGGATCTTCATCGAAAAGTTCGTAACCGAGCCGCGCCACATCGAGATCCAGGTGCTTGGCGACAAGCACGGCAACACGCTCTATCTCGGCGAGCGCGAATGCTCGATCCAGCGCCGCAACCAGAAGGTCATCGAAGAAGCGCCTTCACCCTTCCTCGACGCGGAGACCCGCAAGGCCATGGGCGAACAGGCGGTCGCACTCGCCAAGGCCGTCGGATACCACTCGGCCGGCACCGTCGAATTCATCGTCGATGCCAAGCGCAACTTCTACTTCCTCGAGATGAACACCCGCCTGCAGGTGGAGCATCCGGTGACTGAGCTCATCACCGGGCTCGACCTCGTCGAGCAGATGATCCGGGTTGCTAGCGGCGAAAAGCTCGCCTTCGGCCAGGACGATGTGAAGCTCAATGGCTGGGCGATTGAAAGCCGGCTTTATGCGGAAGATCCCTATCGCAACTTCCTGCCGTCGATCGGCCGGCTGACGCGCTACCGTCCCCCGGTCGAGGGCACGCGCGACAACGGGACGGTGACGCGCAACGATACCGGCGTCTTCGAGGGCGGCGAGATTTCGATGTTCTACGACCCGATGATCGCCAAGCTCTGCACCTGGGCACCGGACCGGCAGACGGCGGTCGAGGCGATGGCCGACGCGCTCGATCAGTTCGAAGTGGAAGGCATTGGCCATAACCTGCCGTTCCTGGCCGCGGTCATGCAGCAGCAGCGCTTCCGCGAGGGCCGGCTGACGACCGCCTATATCGCCGAGGAATTCGTCGACGGTTTTCACGGCGTTGCGGCCGATGAGTGGTCGCTTCGCAAACTCGCCGCGGTCGCGGTCTCGGTCAATCAGATCCTGCAGGAACGGGCCAGCCAGATCTCCGGTACGATCGGCAATCATCGCCGCATCATCGGCCATGATTGGGTGGTCGGTCTCGGCGATCACGATATTGCGGTGACTGCCGGTTCGTCCGCTGACGGCTCCTATGTGAGCTTCACCGATGGCTCGACGGTCACCATCGCCGGCGACTGGACGCCCGGTCGTACGCTTGCCACGTTCAACATCGACAATGAGCCCTTGAGCGTCAAAGTTGATCTGGTCGGGACCGCCCTCCGGCTCCGCTGGCGTGGCATTGATGTCGTTGCCCATGTCAGAAGTCCGCGGGTTGCGGAACTGGCACGGCTCATGCCGAAGAAGCTGCCGCCGGACACGTCGCGCATGCTGCTTTGCCCGATGCCCGGTGTGATCACCTCGGTCACGGTAAAAGCCGGCGACACGGTCGAAGCAGGACAGGCGCTCGCGGTCGTCGAGGCGATGAAGATGGAAAACATCCTGCGCGCCGAGAAGAAGGCCACGGTGAAGCGCGTGGCGGTCGCCGCCGGCACCAGCCTCGCGGTCGACGAGCTGATCATGGAATTCGAATAGTGAAAGCCGCAAAGCCATCCAGGCTTTGCCCCTCACCCTGACCCTCTCCCCGCAGGCGGGGAGAGGGAAGTTAAGCGCCGAGAGTGCGACGGCCCCCTTCTCCCGTTGTGACTGGGAGAAGGTCCCGGCAGGGGATGAGGGGCTGATTGAGACAAGCAGAATGCGGAGCACGTCGATGACCGAGAAAACCATCAAGGACTGGGAAGCGCTCGCCGAGCGAGAACTCAAGGCGGCGCCCGAAAGCCTCACCTGGCAGACGCCCGAGGGTATCGCGGTAAAACCGCTCTATACGGCCGACGACCTGCAAGGGGTTGATCACCTCTCGTCGCTACCCGGCTTCGAACCCTTCGTGCGCGGGCCCCGCGCCACCATGTATGCCGGCCGCCCCTGGACGATCCGGCAATATGCCGGCTTCTCGACGGCGGAAGCGTCGAACGCATTCTACCGGAAGAACCTGGCTGCAGGCCAGAAAGGCCTGTCGGTCGCCTTCGACCTTGCGACCCATCGCGGCTATGACAGCGACCATCCGCGCGTCGAGGGCGATGTCGGAAAGGCGGGTGTCGCGATCGATTCGGTCGAGGACATGAAGATCCTGTTCGATGGCATCCCACTCGACGAGATGTCGGTGTCGATGACCATGAACGGCGCGGTCATCCCGATCCTCGCTTCGTTCATCGTCGCCGGCGAAGAACAGGGCGTTTCGCGCGACAAGCTTTCAGGCACGATCCAGAACGACATCCTGAAGGAGTTCATGGTCCGCAACACCTACATCTACCCGCCCGAACCCTCGATGCGCATCGTCGCCGATATCATCGAATACACCGCCAGGGAGATGCCGAAGTTCAACTCGATCTCGATTTCCGGCTATCACATGCAGGAAGCGGGCGCAACGCTGGTGCAGGAGCTTGCCTTCACGCTCGCCGACGGGCGCGAATATGTGCGGGCGGCGCTTGCCAAGGGGCTGAATGTCGACGAATTCGCCGGGCGGCTTTCGTTCTTCTTTGCCATCGGCATGAACTTCTTCATGGAAGCGGCGAAACTCCGCGCAGCGCGCCTGCTCTGGACCCGGATCATGAAGGAGTTCGAGCCGAAGAAACCGTCGTCGCTGATGCTGCGCACCCATTGCCAGACCTCGGGCGTCTCGCTGCAGGAACAGGATCCCTATAACAACATCATCCGCACGGCTTTCGAGGCGATGTCGGCCGCGCTCGGCGGCACGCAATCGCTGCACACCAATTCCTTCGACGAGGCGATCGCGCTACCGACCGAATTTTCGGCCCGTATCGCCCGCAACACGCAATTGATCCTGCAGCACGAGACCGGCGTGACCAAGGTCGTCGATCCGCTCGCCGGGTCCTACTATGTCGAAAGCCTGACCAACGAGCTCGCAGACAAAGCCTGGCTACTGATCGAGGAGGTCGAGGCGATGGGCGGCATGACCCGTGCGGTCAATGCCGGCCTGCCGAAGCGATTGATCGAAGAGGCGGCGACCCGTCGCCAGGCGGCCGTCGACAAGGGCGAGGAGATCATCGTCGGGGTCAACAAGTACCGCCTCGACAACGAAGAGCCGATCGACATTCTGGAGATCGACAACAGCGCGGTACGCGCCGCGCAGATCCGCCGGATCGAGGAAACGAAGCGGCGGCGCGACAGCGCCGAGGTCAAGAAGACCCTTGCGGCGCTTGCTGAGATCGCATCGACAGGCGAAGGCAATCTGCTTGCCGCCGCCGTCGAGGCGGCGCGTGCCCGCGCCACCGTCGGCGAAATCTCCGACGCGATGCGCGGCGCCTTCGGCGATCACGCCGCAACGCCCGAGGTCGTCAGCAAGATCTACGGCAAGGCCTATGAAGGTGAGCCGGAACTCGAGGTGCTCTCGGGGCGCCTCGACGAGGTCTCCGCGAAACTCGGCCGTAAGCCGAAGATCATGGTCGCCAAGCTCGGCCAGGACGGCCACGATCGTGGTGCCAAAGTCATCGCCTCCGCCTTCGGCGACATCGGCTTCGACGTGCTTGCCGGCCCCCTGTTCCAGACGCCGGAAGAGGCCGCCGACATGGCGCTGGCCAGCAAGGTAAATGTCATCGGCGTTTCCTCGCTTGCCGCCGGCCACAAGACGCTCATGCCGCAGCTTGCGGAAGCCCTGAAGAAGCGCGGCGGCGAGGACGTCATCGTCATCTGCGGCGGCGTCATTCCGCGTCAGGACTATGACTACCTGATCGACAACGGCGTGTCGGCCGTCTTCGGTCCGGGCACCAATGTGCTCGACGCCGCACGCGCCGTGCTCGACCTGATCGAAGGCAAACGCCGCAACATCTGACACGGCAAAGCGGAGGGGATTTGGCTCTTCACCTGCCCCGTGCGGTTGTCGTCGCCGATTGGCGCAACTATGTTGTGGCCATGACGTCGATCGCCGAAGTGTTCGGACCCTTTGTCCTGATGGGGCGCCTCATCGCTCGCTTCTGGCCGCAGCTCCTCTTGATCGGGACCTGCGGCTACATCGTGCATGATCTCCTGATGCGTGCGGCAGTCTGGATCGGGCTGCAGCATCCGCTCGGTGGCATGGTGACGCTCTCCCTTGTCGTGCTGGCGAAGCTCGTCGTTATCGTTTTGATGTTCATGACGCTCCGCCCCGGTCTGCCGGCACTCGAAGCGCTCCGCCAACAACCGGCTGCGGCCAACACCACCAGCGCTGCGCCGAAACCCGACCGCAGGCTGCTCGCCGTCACCTCAGCCGCCATCCTGCCGTTCTTCGCCTATTACGCCGCCTGGGGTTTCCTCGGCGAGGCGGTGCGCGAATATTCGCGTTTGGCACTCGACGCCGTCGCCTTCGGCGAGAAGGGTGACTTCTTCGATATCCTGAAATCGCGCGGCGTCTTTATTTCGATCGCGTTGTGCTGGCTGGTGCGATGTGGCGCAAAGCGCATGAGCAAGCGCAGCGAAACACCCTTCTGGCGACTGCTGGTCGTCGCGGCGGACGCGAGCTGGATCTTCATCGGGCTTTATGGCCTGTCGGTCTGGAAAGACCAGGTCATCACCTGGCTCGGCGCCGGCAAACTCTTAAGCATGAGTGGCCTCTCCTTGACCGGCATCGTTCATGCCGCAGAGACTTTCGTACCGGTGGAACTGAGAAAACCCGATTGGAATACAGAGGCCGAAGGCCTGTTCTTCTACGCGCTTCTGCCGATTATCTGGCTGGTCATGGCGGCCATCATCAATGGTTACGAGCTTTCGACCCCGGCACCGCGCACGAAGCCGTCATCGCCGCGGCCACGTCGGGCCAAGACCTTTCGCAAGTGGATTGCCGATTTCCTCGACCACTTCGTCAGCGACTACCGCTCCCGCTACGCGCCGATATGGACCTGCCTGAAGCTGACGCTCGGTTCAGGGCTTGCGACGCTATTTGCCTTCATCATTGCCTACCGCGCCATCGCCTGGCTTGGTGCCTGGATCTGGTATGCGGCGACGCGAACCCTCGGCATGGGCGACCTCGCGAGTTGGCAGCTTGTCTTCGATGCACTCAGCCTTTTCATCGGCATCCCTAGCGATCTCGACGGCGGCATCGTGCTCGACGCCGTGCGCATCACCTTGTTGGCCGCTATGCTGGAGCACGCCGTATCCCGTCAGGCTGAGAAGAGCGAAATCAGCTACGCGTCCACTTGAAGATCAGCGTCTCATCGCTGGCGCCCGGAAACTCAATACTGAGCGAAAGATCCCGTGCCTCCGCGGGAACGATGAAGCTCTCGGCCATACGGACCGCGGCGCCAGTCTTGGCGTCGGTAAAGGCGAGCACACCGCAGCGCGGGCGTTCGGTCACCTCCGGATACATCTCCCGGACGATCGGCTCGGTCAGGGTGACGGGCTCAAAACGGCGCCCCTCGCTGTCGATCAGCCGGACGCGGCAGGCTCCTTGCGACAGAACGGCCGGATCGGTCGGCGACGCCTCGAATTCGGCGAGAATGACGCGCGCGTCATTGGTGCGCGGCAGCCGCCTCATGTCCAGAAGCTTCCATTGTCCACCGGCAAATGCCTGCCCCGCTCCATCCTCGACGACGATCTCGGCCTCTTGGGTGGCAAGCCAATGCCCCTCTCGCAAGCTCTCCCACGCACGGACGACGAAGGCGAGCGGCAGCGCGACAATCAGCAACAGCAGGCAGATCCAGAACGTGCGCTTCTCGCTCATGCCGGTGTCTCCTCAGCGCGCCGCCAACGTCCAGGGCGTACCGCTGCCGCTGCGTGCAATTGTGACGGATGGCTTGATATCGGTCGGCTTCCTGTCGCCGAGCGCAATCGAGAGCTCCTGAGCGAGCGGCATCACGAGGCTGCGGGCGACCAGCAGCGTGCCCTCGTCCACCGCCACCTCGGGAAGCTCGAAGGCAAGAAGCACCGGTCTCGGCAGGCCCGGTTCGAGCCGTTCCGTCGGAAGATAGCCGGGCACGGTCGAGAACCGCTGGCTGAGCTTATAGCGCAGGCCATTGCCCGCCAGCCATTCCGCCGACGTCAACGTCATCGTTTCCGTCTTGGCGACGGCCGCGCCCTCGATGATCAGCCAGACGCCGGATGTGGAGTAGTCCTTGACGCGCCCGAAGCTCTCGACCTTGACCTGGCGCGCCAGGTGCACGTTGGCCGCACCGAAAGCGAAATCCTGGGTTTCCACCCGTTCGCCGACGGCGCCGCGAATGGCGACCGGCGCGGTGATATCGCCGTAGCCGGGCGTGCTGTTTCGCATCGCGCAAAGGACGGCGATTGCAAGCCCACAAAGCAGCAGTGTGCGGACAGCCGATATCATTGCTCCGCCGATCCCGTATCTCGCGCGACCGTCAATTCGACCACCGCAGCCTCGCCGTCACCGAACCAATTGGGTGCGCCGTAGAGGTTGTCACGCGGCTTGTAGATCTGTTTGCCGATGGACAGAGAAACCTTCTCCGGCTCCGGGCGATCCGCCGGCCATTCCCAGACCGCGATCAGCTTTTCCGGCATGTTTGGGTTGATGGCACTCGCGATCCATTTGTCCCTGGCGAGATAATAGACCGGCTTCGGCGATGCGATGGCTCGCTCGTCCTTGATCGCGATCAGGTTCATAAAGGCATTGCTGGTGGCGACCGATCGGTTGTCGAGGTCGAGATCCACCATCAGGAACCGCTTCGGCTCGAACGGCTTGGTGCCGGTCGGCGGCACCGAGGCCATTGTGGCGTCATTGATCGTCACCCGCCACCGGCCGGTATCGATCGCCTCACCCTTGGCCGCGCTGACGGCATGCGTCGGATACGCCGCGTCATAGACTGCCGTCGCAAAGGAGACCGCAGCCGCGGTCATTCCGCCGATACCGGTGACCAGCATGATCAAAAGACGCTGCCTGATTTTCGATCGCCGCACGACCGGCATATGTCCTCCGTCCGCCCCTTCGGATGTTGCAACCGGAAGATAGGGAGGTTCGCACGGAAAATCAAAAGACGCGTATCGGGGCAAGCGTCTTTGTCGGCCCGCGTCAGGACATCAGCACCTAAATCCGTTGCATCTCGATCGGCGCCGGCTGATGACGCCGGTTCGTAGCGGGCAGTCCTTTTTCGAAGGTCGCGCGAACGGATAGTGGCCTGCCTGTTGCCTGCGAAACCACCATGAACATCTGCAGGACACATTCACTGACTGCATAAAACATACTCAGCAACCCATGGGGAATAGCCGAAAGGCCGAAGTTGCAGACCGCTTTCCCGGTACCTTGCCCCCGCATTGGCGCTTGCCTTCTTGCCGCGACGGGCGACAATCGAGTGGAGCGGAAAAGGGTGAAACCAGATCCCGTTTCGTCCTGCGTCCTCCGCTTCACCTGGGAGGCCTTCGATGCGAAAGCTGCAATCGCAAGGGGTTCATCACATCACGCTCGTCGGCGCGGACCGACAGACGTCGATCGATTTCTGGGAGGGGCTTCTCGGCATGCCCTTCATTTTCGAGCAGCCGAATCTCGACCGGGCGAGCGAAAGCCATCTCTATTTCGACCCGGGCGACGGCCGCCTGATCACCATCTTCACCGACGAGAACCGCAAGCCCGATCCGGAGCGAACCCCGACGGACATCGGCTGCGTGCACCACATCGCCTTCGCCGTTTCGCGGGCGACGTTTAACCAGGCGGTGGAGCGGCTCGACGAGCGAAGTATCCGGCATAGTGGGGTCAAGGATCGCGGTTTCATGGACTCGATCTACTTCGAGGATCCCTTGGGGCTGCTGGTCGAACTTGCCTCCTATCGCTTCGAGCCGCCGCCGGGCCACAGCCACGCCGAGGTGCTGATGGAAGCACACAAGGTCAGGGTCGCACGCGGCGACTACAATATCGCCGAGGTGCACCTGGCCGATGCGATCGAGGCACTGATCGAGCGCGCCCGACCGACGCTGTCGCCCGACCGGGAGCCGAAGGATCCCTATCGGCCGCGATAGAGCGCGTCGTGGTCCACGCCTGTCGTTCAACGCACGCGACCGCGCCGGCGAGCGAGCCGGAACTGCGGTATCGCGAGCAAAGGGAGGAGTGACATGCCTGCAATCAAGCTCAACGTGATCAAGCCCAGCGTCAACAACATGACGGCGCGCGTCTTCCTGAGGGCAGCCAAGCTCGACTTCAGCGAACAGGATGTCTACGGCCAGACTAGGACGGCCGAGTACCTGGCGAAGGCACCGTCGCATCTGACACCGATGGTGGAGACTGCGGACCTGCCCAAGGGAGCCCTGTGGGAGAGTTGCGCGATCATGCAGTATCTCTGCAACAAGCACGGGCTCGACGAATTCTATCCGAAGGATCCCGAGGCCCGCGCTATGATCGATAGCGCGATGTTCTATCTGATCGGCACCTTCTACCCCTATCTCGCACGAGCCACCTATCCGGCACTGAACTTCCCGCTCTATCCGGGCGAAGTCGGTTGCAGCGATGCGGATACGGAGACCAAGGAGAAGGCGCGCCGC
The DNA here is from genome assembly GCF_037120565.1 of Ensifer sp. CCNWLY38. Lineage (NCBI taxonomy): Bacteria > Pseudomonadati > Pseudomonadota > Alphaproteobacteria > Hyphomicrobiales > Rhizobiaceae > Ensifer > Ensifer sp. CCNWLY38. The sequence continues at coordinate 527,267 of NZ_JBBBBO010000003.1, read as the reverse complement.
GCAGCAGTCGAAGCGCTTGCCGAGCCGCTTGACGTCTTTCGGGCGTTCTATATCGGCGACAAGCCCTTCATCGGCGGTTCCAACCCCTCGATCGCTGACATCAGGCTTGCGGCAACCCTCGAATTCCTGGCGGCAATCGACTACTCGCTGCCGGACTGGGCGAAGACCTACGTCGCCAACATGGAAAAGACGCTCGGCAATGCCTACACCGAACCGGCGACCGATGTGCGCGGCTACATCAGTTACGTGAAGGCCCAAAGCTAAGCGGGCCTCCCCGCGCTCTGCCGGCTGCCGCATCGCAGGCTCATTGGACGAGAAGGACGATACCCGTTGCGCCAAGCGCCAGCGTCCAAAGGCGATCGAAGTTGATCCACGCAGAGCGCAAGACCGAGAGGTCGAGCCACGTGAAGACGGCGAGCGAGAGCGCCGCGGTGACGGCAAGCATTGCCGCGCTATGAACGGCGACGGCGGCGAGCGAAATCGGCAGCGAATTGGCCATGGCAAGTTCGCTGGCGTGACCCGCAAGGCAGAGGCTAATGACCGCAGGCAGCAGCATCAAACCCGCCCCATGGCTCGACGCCATCAGGAAGGACCAAAGCGCAAGACCGGCCATGCCGGTTCGCATGCCTACCCTGACGCGGTGGCGATGTCCGTAAAGGGCACTGTAGCCGGCGATGCCCAGGATGAGCAGGGCTGCGGCCAGCCTGAAGGTGTTCGGATCGAAGACTGAGCCGAACGCGAACGCCACGGCCAACATGATCGCGACGGAAACGGCGTGGCCAAGCGCAATGGGGACCAGGGACAACCACACGATCCGACGGTCCTGGCGATGAAGTCCGAGCGCCACGGCAAAGAGCCAGCCCATTGCCGGATTGATGCCGTGAAAGGCGCCGAGGGCGGCAATCGAAAGCCACGGCCAGAACGTCGTCATTCGCCCCGACAGGACTGCACGATCGTCCCCTCCCTACGGGTAGCAATAGGAGTCGGACGAGCAGTCACCGCCTTCGAGACGGACCTGATGCGGGCGATGGCCCTTCGGCCAGTCGACGAAGAAATTCTCGTCGAAGGCGATGCCGCCACCGTCGGCGACGTCCAGTTTGACCATCCACCCGTCGATGCCTTCGGGGTAGAACTGCGGATCGATGGCACCATAGAGCGAATTGGTGAAATAGACCCGGTTGCCGTCGCGGCTGATCTCCACCATCTGCGGCCCGCCGTTCAGCGCTCCGTTCTTGGCTTTCGGATGGGATGCACGCGAAACGATGCCGCCGATCCGCACCCGGCCCGTCTCCTTCGGCGCGAAAGGATCGGAGACGTCGTACTGGATCATGTCGCCGGTGCCCCAGCAGGACACGTAGAGAAAGCGGTCGTCCATCGACAGGTCGATATCGGTGACGAGCGGTGCGACGGCGCTGAAGCCCTTGAGCACGGGCGGCAGCAGATCCGGATCGGCGGGCTCCGCCGGAATCTCGATCACCTTCTTGACCGCCCATTGATTTCCGTCGCGATACCAGGTCCAGATCGACGCCGAGAGATCCTTGAGGCTGATGACGCAGCCCACAAAACCATAGGCCTTGGTCGGATCGTGCGCCGGGCGCAGTTCGAAGACGAGCTGGTGCTCCTCGCCGAAATCGATCTCCTGCAGGTGCTTGCGCTTGTGCAGGTCCCAAAAGTGCAGCCTGCGGCCATATTTCGAACCGAGCAGCACCTCGGGAACCAGCCCGTTCTCGAACGTATCGGGCGTGCCCCATTCGCTGGTGATCAGCGTGTCGTGGCCGAGATGCCACCAGAAATCATAGGCAAGCTTTTGCGGCCCGCGATCCATTTCCCACTGGCCGAGCACATCGAAACTCTGGTGGTCGAGCAGGAAGATGCCACCAGGCGCCTTGCCGTCGCGATCCGCGAGCGCGTTGACGTAAATCCCCTCGGGCCCGCAATGGGTGGTGTGCAGCCGCGAATAATTCGCCTTTTCGGCAATTTCCGAAGGCTCGATCACGCGCACGATCTTCGGATTGCGCGGGTCGGGCTTGGTGTCGATGATGTGCAGACGGGAGGACCTCAACCCCGGCACCACCAGATAACGGCGCTCGACATGCGGATGCGGCGCATTGGGGCAGAGGCAGGAGGAACAGGCGTTCCAGCCGAAATGATGGAGCTCGTCGCCAACATTCGGCATGTCTACCTGTCCGACGATCTGCGAATAGCTCGGAGACGCCGGATCGATGTCGACGACCGCAATCGCATCAGGCCGCTTTCGGTCTGGATCGAACGCCGCCACATAGGCGAGCGTTTCCTTTGGGGCCTTGGCCGCCATGCGCGGTGATGGATAGAAGGAAGGATCGGGTCGCCACGTCGCCATTGCCATTCTCCCTTCAGAGAATTCTAAATGCGCGGTTCCTGATGCTGGTTCCGGTCATGCGGCAAAAACGCGTCGGAAATGCGGCCTATCCGCCACATTTCGTCGATCGAACGCTTGAGGCTGGGTGTAGGGACTGTCGCCGTGGGCAGCCGGTGGCGCTATCCTATGTCTCAATCCGCAGTTTCATCCGATCAGCGGCAAATCGGGTGCGGGAATACTCCACTGGAGAGCCGTCCAGATCGGCGTTGAGCGATTGCGCCTCGAGCACGATCGCGCCCGGCGAGAGCTTCAGCATCGAAAGCTCCTCCGCGTCGGCATGCCGGGCGACGATCTCGGTCGAGGCGCGGACATAGTCATCCAAACCGTGGGCGGCGAAGGCCTTCGTGACGGAATGCAGCCGTTCGAATTCTTCGGCCATACGCGGAAAGCGATGTGCAGGATAATAGCTCGAGGATACCGAGAGTGGCCGGCCATCGCCGCTGCTGACGGTCCTGAGCTCGATCACCGTATCGCCCGGCCCAATGCCGAGCGCCTTTGCGATCTCGCCGCTTGCCGGCAATTCGGCGTGACCGAGCAGTCTCGTGCCGATCTCCTTCACCTGGCGACCGAGCCCTTGCGAGAACCGCGTGCGCTTCGAGATCGGGTAGCTCACCCTTTCCTTGCGCTCGATCATCGTGCCGCGCCCCTGGACGGCGCGCACCAGTCCCTCTTCTGCAAGCGCCGCAAGCGCGCTTCTGACCGTGTGGCGATTAACCCCGAATTCCCCGGCAAGCACCGTCTCGGGCGGCACCATGCCGGTCGCATCGTAGTCGCCATTGCTGATTGCCAGGCGGATCCTGTCGGCGATCTGTCGCCAGAGAGCGACGCCGGTCTGGCGCTCCACCACTTTTCGCATTGCCATGTCACAAGCCTGTCATTTGCGGACGTTATGGAAAAGTTTAAGATGTATAGTTGTCTAGATCAATAGACATTTGAGGTGAAAATGATGGATGCGAAGCTGAAACAGGAAAGCCCGCCGGATCCGGCACGCAAGGAGGCCATGCGGTTGCTCGCCCAGGCAACCCTCGAGGAGCTGACGACGGTCTGGGAAGCGCTCGGCGAAAAGCCAGACGTACATCCGGTTCGTGGTCCGGAGACCGGTCTCGTCATGGTGCGTGGCCGCATCGGCGGCGGCGGCGATCCCTTCAATCTCGGCGAAGCAACCGTTTCGCGCGCCACCATCCGGCTTTCGACCGGCGAGATCGGCCACGGGCAGCTGCTCGGCACGGACCGCCAGCGCGCCCGCCTGGCCGCAATCTTCGACGCGCTCTCCCAGCGCGACGGTGACAAGGCGGATGTCGAGGCCCTGCTTCGCCGCGTCGCCGAACGGCTCGCGCAGGAAGAGCGCCGCAAGGCCGAAGAGACCGCGGCTACCCGCGTGGACTTTTTCACCATGGTCCGGGGAGACGACTGATGGCCAGCCAATCGCAGATTTACGCCGGCGCTTTCGCAGATCCGGTCTTTGCCGCTCAGTCGGTCTTCCGCAACCTGATGGACGGTTTTGCCCGCCCGGGCGCGATCAAGCAGCTTTCGGCCAAGAGCACGCCGCCCGCTCCGCTCGGCGCCGCCGCCGGCGCCGCGGCACTCACGCTTTGCGACCATGATACGCCCGTCTGGCTGACGCCGGCGCTCGGAAAATCGGCCGTTCCGCAATGGATCGCTTTCCATACGGGCGCCTCGGTGACCACCAGCAAGACCGAAGCCCGCTTCGCTTTCATCGAAAAGGGTGCTGCCTTCCCCGGTTTCGACCAGTTCTCGCTCGGCACCCAGGAATACCCGGATCGATCGACGACGCTTGTCATCGAAGTCGAGGCGCTGACCGGCGGCCAGGCACTCACCGCCAAGGGGCCTGGCATCAAGGACGAGACGGAAGTCGCCGTGAAGGGCCTGCCGGATGTCTTCCTCGAATTCTGGACCGCCAACCGCGCGATCTTTCCGCGCGGCGTCGATCTCGTGCTGACGGCCGGAGAGGAACTGCTCTGCCTGCCGCGCACAACCCGTCTTTCGCTGAAGGAGGCGTGACCCATGTATGTAGCCGTCAAGGGCGGGGAAGCCGCCATTGCCAATGCCCACCGCCTCCTCGCCGACCGCCGCCGCGGTGACCGCAACCTGCCTTCGATCACCATCGAACAGGTGGTCGAGCAGCTCGGACTTGCCGTCGACCGGGTGATGGCGGAAGCCTCGCTCTATGATCGCGCGCTCGCAGCGCTTGCCGTCCGCCAGGCACGCGGCGACATGATCGAGGCGATCTTCATCCTGCGCGCCTATCGCACGACGCTGCCACGCTTCGGCTACTCCGAGCCGGTCGATACCGCCAATATGAAGGTCGAACGCCGCGTGTCGGCGACCTACAAGGATCTGCCCGGCGGGCAACTGCTAGGGCCGACCTTCGACTACACCCACCGCCTGCTCGATCCTTCGCTGATCGCCGACGAGGCTGTTGCGGAACCGGCGGTCAAGGAACCCGGGGAACACGTCATGCGCGTCTCCGACATTCTCGACGGCGAAGGCCTGATCGAGGGCGACGGCCAGATGCCCGAAGGCCACGTCATGGGCGACCTTACCCGCGAGCCGATGGAGTTTCCGATGGCCCGCGACCTGCGCCTGCAGGCGCTCGCCCGCGGCGACGAAGGCTTCCTCCTGGCGCTCGCCTATTCCACGCAGCGCGGCTACGGCCGCACCCATCCCTTCGTCGGCGAAGTGCGCATCGGCGAAGTGGAGGTCGAACTCGATCTCCCCGAACTCGGTTTCGCCGTCTCGCTCGGCACCATCCGCGTCACCGAATGCCAGATGGTCAACCAGTTCATGGGCTCAGCCAAGCAGCCACCGCAGTTCACCCGCGGCTACGGCCTCGTTTTCGGCCAGAGCGAACGCAAGGCGATGTCGATGTCGCTGGTCGACCGGGCGCTGCGAACGGACGAGTTCAGCGAGGACATCGTCGCGCCCGCCCAGGACCAGGAATTCGTCATCTCGCACGCCGACAACGTCCATGCGACCGGCTTTGTCGAGCACCTGAAGCTGCCGCACTATGTCGACTTCCAGGCCGAACTCGATCTCGTCCGGCGCATGCGCCGCGACTATGAAGCCGCGACTTCAGGCGAAACGCCGAAGGAACAGCGGGAGGCGGCCGAATGATCGGACGTGCCTCTAGCGCCAACGGTTCAATCGCCACCGCCACCACCATCTCCGCCGCCGTCGCCGCAATCGCTGCCAGCGCTTCCATCGGATGCGAAGAAGCCGCCGTCACTGCCCTCGCGGGCGCTTTTCCCCCGCTCGCGCCAAGCGCGCCGGATCGCGTGCGAAACGCTGGCGATGACGAAACACGCGATGCAGATCAATACGAAGCGGGAGAACAGCTCGAACACATTCTGGCTCCATCCGCGGTCGACACTCTCAAGGGTAATCAGCGATGAACGACCTTGCTACCTATAATTTCGCCTACCTGGACGAACAGACCAAACGCATGATCCGCCGCGCGATCCTGAAAGCGATCGCCATTCCCGGCTACCAGGTTCCTTTTGCGTCGCGCGAAATGCCGATGCCCTATGGCTGGGGCACCGGCGGCGTGCAGGTCACCGCCTCCATCCTCGGGCCGGAAGACGTCTTGAAGGTCATCGACCAGGGCGCCGACGACACCACCAATGCGGTCTCGATCCGCGCCTTCTTCCAGAAGGTCGCCAATGTCGCCGTCACCACCCGGACGAAGGAGGCGACGATCATCCAGACGCGTCACCGTATTCCGGAGGAAAAGCTCGGCGAAGGCCAGACGCTCGTCTATCAGGTACCGATCCCGGAACCCTTGCGCTTTCTCGAGCCGCGCGAGACCGAGACGCGCAAAATGCATGCGCTCGAGGAATACGGGCTGATGCATGTGAAGCTCTACGAGGACATCGCCCGCAACGGCCATATCGCCACGACCTATGCCTATCCGGTGAAGGTCGAGGGCCGCTATGTCATGGATCCATCGCCGACGCCGAAGTTCGACAATCCGAAGATGCACATGTCGGAAGCGCTGCAGCTCTTCGGCGCCGGCCGCGAAAAGCGCATCTATGCCGTTCCGCCCTATACCGATGTCGTCAGCCTCGACTTCGACGATCATCCCTTCGAGATCCAGAGCTTCGACAAGCCCTGCGCACTTTGCGGCGCCGAGGACGTCTATCTCGACGAGGTCATTCTCGACGACAAGGGCGGGCGCATGTTCGTCTGCTCCGACACCGATCATTGCGAAGACCGCCGCGCCTGCGGCCATGCAGGTCACATGCTCGCCCGCCAGGAGGCCGCAGAATGAGTACCCTCCCGCTTCTGAAAGTGAATGACGTCTCGAAGTTCTACGGAAGCCGCATCGGCTGCCGTAACGTCTCCTTCGAGCTCTATGCGGGCGAAGTGCTCGCCATCGTCGGCGAATCCGGCTCCGGCAAGACGACGCTCTTGTCTTGCCTGTCGACCCGGCTGATGCCGACCTCGGGTATCGTCGAGTACCATATGCGCGACGGCCAGTACCGCGACCTTGCACGCATGGGCGAGGCAGAACGCCGTTTCCTGATGCGCACTGACTGGGGCTTCGTGCACCAGAACCCGGCCGATGGCCTGCGCATGACAGTCTCGGCCGGCGCCAATGTCGGCGAGCGGCTGATGGCCGTCGGCGACCGCCACTACGGCAACATCCGCGCGGCCGCCAGCGACTGGCTGGAGCGGGTGGAGATTGGAATCGACCGTATCGACGACCAGCCGCGCGCGTTCTCGGGCGGCATGCGTCAGCGCCTGCAGATCGCCCGCAACCTCGTCACCTCCCCACGCCTCGTCTTCATGGACGAGCCGACAGGCGGTCTCGACGTGTCGGTGCAGGCGCGCCTGCTCGACCTCGTTCGCGGCCTCGTGCACGACCTTGGCCTCGCCGCCATCATCGTCACGCACGACCTTGCCGTCGCCCGCCTTCTCTCCCACCGCATGATGGTGATGAAGGACGGTGCGGTCATCGAACAGGGGCTGACCGATCGCGTGCTCGACGATCCGCGCGAGCCCTATACCCAGCTCCTCGTCTCCTCGATCCTGCAGGTCTGACGCATGATCCCGAAAACTGAAACTCGGTCTTCGGACAGGCGCAAAGGAAAGTAAGAACCATGGCAACACCTCTCGTTGTTTCCGAAGTCGCAAAAAGCTTCACCATGCATCTGCGTGACGGCGTCCGCCGGCCGGTCGTCGCCAACGTCTCCTTCTCGGTCAAGGCCGGCGAGTGCGTCGTCCTTGGCGGCCCGTCCGGCGTCGGCAAGAGCTCGATCCTGAAGATGCTCTATGGCAATTACGGCGTGGACGAAGGCCAGATCCTGATGGATCACGACGGCAAGCTCGTGAATCTGGCGACCGCCGAGCCGCGCACAGTGCTCGAAGTCCGACGCACCACGCTCGGCTATGTCAGCCAGTTTCTGCGCGTGGTGCCGCGCGTCTCCGCACTCGACATCGTCGCCGAACCCTTGCAGGCCCGCGGCACCCCGATCGAGGAAGCCCGCGCGCATGCGGCCGAGCTCTTGAGCAAGCTCAACCTGCCGCGCGAACTCTGGAGCCTGCCGCCGGCCACCTTCTCCGGCGGCGAGCAGCAGCGCGTCAACATCGCTCGTGGCTTCATCACCGACCACAGGATCCTGCTTCTCGACGAGCCGACAGCCTCGCTTGACGCCAAGAACCGGGCGGTCGTCGTCGAGCTCATTGCCGAGAAAAAGGCCAAGGGCACGGCGCTGATCGGCATCTTCCACGACGAGGAAGTGCGCGACGCCGTTGCCGACCGCATCCTCGATGTATCGGCCTTCTCGCCGCGAAAGGCTGCCGCATGAGCCCGAAGCTTGGGCTTGAGCCCTTCATCCATCCGACGGCGAGCGTCAACAATTCGACGCTCGGCCGCTACACCGAGGTGCAGGAACGCTCGCGGCTCGACGAGGTCGAGTTCGGCGACTACTCCTACATCATGCAGGACGGCTCGATCTGGTGCGCGACGATCGGCAAATTCGTCAACATCGCCGCGGCCGTTCGCATCAACGCCACCAACCATCCGACCTGGCGCGCCACCCTGCACCACTTCACCTATCGCGCGCCGAACTATTGGGACGATACCGAACTCGACCACGACCTCTTCGCCTGGCGACGATCGAACCGGGTGACGATCGGTCACGACGTCTGGATCGGCCACGGCGCCACCATCCTGCCGGGCGTCAATGTCGGCAACGGCGCCGTGATCGGTGCCGGCGCGGTCGTCTCGAAGGACGTCGAGCCCTACACCATCGTCGGCGGCGTGCCGGCAAAACTCATCCGTGCCCGTTTCAACGAAGGCATCGGCGAGCGGATGGACGCCCTTTCCTGGTGGGATTGGGACCACCAGCGCCTCCGCCGCGCGCTCGATGATTTTCGCGAACTGACGGCGGAGGAATTCCTTGTGCGTTACGCGTGAGCGACTGAATAACCAGAGCGCCGGACGCAGATTCGGCGCTCTGGTTGCGGAGAATCGGCTCCTTACGATAGTGATAGTGGTGATGAACAACGCCCAGTTGGCGTGAACTGCCACCCAGGAGCAGAAACCCGTGAAACGACTTGGCATTGTGTTGCTTGCCGCATCTGCGATTTGCCCGCGAATGACCTATGCCGGAACGACACCATGCCCGCCGGAAAGATCGCTGTACGCGTATGACTGGGGCGATGAAGATGGAACGCGTACGGTATTCATGCATCAGGTTGTGCCGCCAACAGAACTGCCGCCTCGCGCAACGGACATACGCTTCGAAACCTGGCGGAAAGGCAAACTGATTTGGTCAGTCGACGGTGAAATCTATTGCTCCGACGTCGTTCCCATGTGCAATCTGAAGCTCGAAAGTACGAATGACACGAGCCCGAACGAAGAGCACGAACAATGCGCCGCGTTCCCTCTTGCAGTTGAGCAGATCAGAGAAGGAGAGCAGATCGCCTACACAGTGTTTGGGGCACTTACAGCCTATTCGATGGGTTGCGGGAAATACGCAGCTATTCGAGTGCAGGATAAGGGCAATCTAAGCGCCTTCGAGCGAACCGAGAAGATCTTTCCACTCCCATCGTATGTTCGATTCGAATCCTGCAAAGACTGACGAGACTTGCCCCGAACAATCTACGGCCCGTTGACCAGCTTCAGGATCAACTGGTGAATATTGCCGCCATCGGTCAATTCTATCTGGTCGAAGTCGCGGCTGCGCTGGCGCTGTTCTTGCGAGAGCGCACCGAGGCGTTTGGTCATTTCCACTCTGATCTTGCGGCACTTCGGGTCATCAGGGACGGTGAGGCCGAGGGTCGCAGACTTGATCGCGCTCACCATCTCCTTGATGAAATCGCCGTGCACGAGCTCGTGCTTGCGCACGCCGTCGATGAAGATGTCCCAGTTTTCGCGCGTGCCCGCGGGCAGCGGCTTGGCCGGCTTCGGCAAAGTATAGGTAATGATGAGCTTCGGCTTTGCCGTCGTCAGCACACAGGCGCCGCCCTGTTCCTCGTACTTCCGCGTCCAGGTCAGTTTGAAATTGGTATGGGCGATCGCCCTGCCGATGCCCGCCTTGGGTCCTCGCTCGCCGATCGAAGCATAAAGGTCCGCGCCCGTCTGCCCTTCGATGGCATAGGGCGCTTCCTTCTCGACCGCCTGCCACTCGGCAAACGCACTGCGCGGCGTCGACGCGAGGCAAAGGGCAACCACACCCAGACAAAGGCTTTTGTTCAATCCAAACCTCGACGTTCGCCCCTTACGGCGCACAACTCTACCAGCCTTCCTTAAACGGGAATCGGCGGATGGCAACAGTTCAAATGCAAAGGCACCGCAGCCCAATCTGAGCTGCGGTGCCTTTGTTGCTTATCCGATCGTGTCGGGCCAGTTGCGGGAGGGTCAACGGGCCGACGATAACCACACCTTAGTTGACGGCAGTCAGCGTCATCGAGGTACCGGTGGCCGCAAGGTTGAGGCCGATCTGGCCGGTCACGCTGACCGTCTGCAGATGGATCGAACCGGAAGTGCCGCCGACGAGGATGTTGGCACCAATGCCTGCGCCAACGGTCGCTTCAGCCGTTGCACCCTGATAAAGGCCACCGAGCGAGCCGCGGTGGTAGCCAGCGGTCGGCGCGAACACGGCCCAGATCAGCCGGCTTTGCGTGGTAAAGCCGACATCGACGCCCATCTTACGGATGGCGCCGGCGTAATGGTCAGAAGCCTCAGCCCCCATGGTCGAGCGGAAGACGCAATCGACTTCCTTGGCGGACCCGAGCACGTAGCCGACGCCGCCGGCGATGTTGCAATCGAGGTAGCCGATCTTGACGCCGTTGCTGGTGTCCGGCTCCGGCTGCGGTTGTACTGTCGCGAGATCAGCTGCATTGGCGGCCATCGCGCCAGCGAGAACCAGAGACGCTGCGGACACCTTAACGGCAAAACTCTTTTTCATTCTTGTCTCCTTCTCGGAACGTCAGAAATGATTGGCATTTAACCGGCGGCACACGAACTCAAGCACATAGCGCACGCTGCAGGAAACACGAGCCATAGCCCGCGATCGGGCAATTCCATGGCAGGTTTTCATTAGCCGAGAAAATTGATGGGGTTTCCCCAACAATGACCAGAGATTGTGTTGAAAAAGCCACGGCCGACGGTATCGGCACGCCGTCCCGGAAGCCAGAACCGCACCGACGGGAGCAAGTCGCGCGCGAAAGGAGAGAGGGACGATCGGGCGGCACTGCGGCCACCCGATCGAAAGGTTGAGCGCCTCAGGCCTTCGCCGATTGCAGCAGGAATCCGCCGGCAACACGGGCCGTCAACGCCAGCGACACTGCGCCGGCGTCCGGATGGCCGATGCTCTTTTCGGCGAGCGGGCGCGCGCGGCCGAGCTTCGGCGTCAGGCCGGACGTTGCTTCGGCCGCTTCGGTAGCGGCCCTGGCACCAGCCTGCCACGCCTCGATCAGACGCTTGCCGGCGGCAAACTCACGCTCCAGGGTTTCGACAAAGGGCACCAGCGCATCGACGAGCGTCTTGTCGCCGACGCGCGCACGGCCGAGGCGCGTAACGCCGTCCAGTGCACGGCGTGCGCCATCGACGATCGCTGCGTCCGGGGGCGCAGACTCGTCGTCGAAGGCATTGCTCCACGAGCGCAGCAGTAAGCCCCAGATCGCACCCGACGTGCCGCCAGCGCGATCCGCCCAGGCATCGCCGGCAGCCGCCAGGACGCTTTCAGCGCCGGCGCCGGCAGCAACCGCCGTCTTTGCCGCCTCCTCGGCCGCCGCCGAACCACGGCGCATGCCTTGACCGTGGTCGCCATCACCGGCGAAGGCGTCGATACGGCCGAGTTCGTCTTCAGCCTGCCTCAACGCTTCGGCGATCTCGCCGATCAGTCGGGCAATGCACTTGCCGCTTTCCTTCGAAGCATCGGATGCGGGAGCGAACACGAGCACGCCGTCTTCATCCTTCAGGTCATCGGCGGCGGGCTCGGTCGCGATGATCGGGCCCTTGCGCAGGACCGGCGCATCGCACGGCGCGCGCCAGTAGGTTTCGAGCTCATCGTTCAGCCACATCAGCGTCAGCGAGCAGCCCTGCATGTCCAGGCTGGTGACGAATTCGCCGCATTCGGGATCGACGATCTCGAGGCCGGCCGCCTTCAGTTCCTTCTCGACCGCGACCCAAAGGACGAAGAGTTCCTCGTACTTCGTCGAACCGAGACCGTTCAGGACAGGCGCAACCTTGCGGACATCCGCCGGCCGTTCGGCCAGCAGCTTGCCGACCAGAAGCTTGGCGAACTCGCTCGCCGAGATCATCTTCTCCTCGCGGATGCCCGGCTCGCCGTGAATGCCGAGACCAAGCGCCATCTCGCCCTTAGGCACGGCAAAAAGCGGTGCCTTGGCACCCGGAAGCGTACAGCCGCCAAAGGCGACGCCGAAAGAAACGGTGCGGTCGTTGGCAAGGCGGGTGACGCGTTCGACCTCATCAAGCGCCAGGCCTGCTTCCGCGGCAGCGCCCGCGATCTTGAAGACCACGAGGTCGCCGGCAATGCCGCGGCGCTTGGCCGGCGTTTCAGTCGGAGCGCTCGCGACGTCATCAGTGACCGGAACGATACGCACATCGATGCCTTCAGCGCGCAGGCGCTCTGCGGCAACGCCGAAGTTTAGGACGTCGCCGGCATAGTTGCCGAAGCCGAGCAGCACGCCGCCGCCCTGATCGGCCTGGCGGCAGACGCGGGCAACGGCCGCGGTCGAGGGCGAGGCGAAGACATCGCCGGCAACGGCTGCATCCGCCAGGCCCGGACCGACATAACCTGCGAAGGCCGGATAGTGGCCGGAGCCGCCGCCGATAACCACGGCAACCTTGCCCTTCGGCACCTTGGTCGAGCGGACGACGCCGCCCTTCACGAGACGGACGTTGCGCGCGTAAATCGAACTGAAGCCGGCAAGCGCGGTCGTGGCGAACTCTTCCGGTGCGTCAAAGATTGTGGTCATCGCGTCTCTTCCCTTATTCGCGAGGCAGGATGCGCCTCAGATAGTCCCGGTTGGCAGCGCTGACGGCGAGGCCGTCGCCGCCGTAATGTTCGCAGAGGAACGGGCTGTCGAAGCCGTGGGCAAGCGCCATTCGGATCGCGGCGCGGTAGTTGATCACACCGAACTCCAGCGGCGCCGGATGGGTGACCACCAGGCCCGACGTCTCGTCCTCGGTGCGGTAGTAGTTCTTGACGTGCCAATACTTCGCGAAGGGAGCAACCTTGGCCATCATCTGCTGCCAGTGCTCGACCGGACGGTGCAGGCGAACAAGATTTCCGAGATCGGCATTGATGCCGACATTCGCCAAGCCGACATCGGTAACGAGGCGCACGGCACTGTCGGCCGAGCCGATATAGGTATCCTCGTACATTTCGAGCGCCAGCTCGATGCCGAGTTCCTCGGCATGGCGGCCGAGCTCGCGGATACGCTGAACCGCCTTCTGCCTAACCGCCGGGTCGTCGGGGTTCTTGACGCCATCGACCGTCCAGAACCACAGCGCCTTCTTCTGCGCGTCAGTCAGCGGGCCAAAGAAGCCGAAAGAAACGGAGCCCGCACCGATTGCCGCCGCGGTTTCGATCACCCGGTGGCCGTATTCCAGGTATTCGTCGCCATGCTCCGGGTCGATCACACTGCGTCGCGCAGTCGAGATCGCCGGCATGGTGAGGCCAAGGTCGCGCGTGAGCTTGACGAAGCTGTCGAGCCGATCCGGCGCGAGATCGGCGAGCCGGATCCAGCTGTCGGTGGGATCGAGTTCGGTGAAGCCTGCGTCGACGACGTCGGCCAACGTTTCGGCCCATTGTTCGACCGACTGATCCTGCACCGAACTGCCGTCCGCCAGCACGTTCGGATACTGGATCATGGCGGCCGCGATCGGCCAGGTTTCACGGGTCCATTTGCGCGATGTGTTCGCCATGACCTTCCTCGTCGTTTCTGGATGTTGGGGTGCGGCGGCTCCGTCAAGCCGCCGCGCTGCCGTCACCATGCGGGGCATCCGCATCGTGCTTGCGCTTGCGGACCAGGCCAATCAGTCCGAAGACAAGCGGCGACAGCAGGAGGGCAAGAGCGAGCGCCATCAGGGAAGAAACCAGCGGGTTCGACCAGAAGATATTGAGGCTGCCGCCTGAAAGCAGCATCGACTGGCGGAAGGCGTCCTCGGCCTTGTCGCCGAGCACCATGGCGAGAACCAGCGGCGCCAGCGGGTACTCGAGCTTCTTGAAGACATAACCGAGCACACCGAAGCCGATGACCAGGAAGATGTCGGAGACCGAGTTGGCCACCTGGTAGGCGCCGGAGAAGATGACGGCGACGATGATCGGGCCGATGATCGCAAAGGGCACGCGCAGGATCGAGGCGTAGAGCGGCACGGTGGCGATCACCAGGAACACGGCGACGACGTTGCCGAGATACATCGAGGCAATCAGGCCCCAGACGAAATCCGGACGCTCGGTAAAGAGCATCGGGCCGGGCGTCAGACCCCAGATCATCAGGCCGCCCATCATGACGGCGGCCGTCGCCGAGCCGGGGACGCCGAGCGCCAGCATCGGCAGCAGCGCCGAGGTACCGGCGGAGTGGTCGGCGGTTTCGGGTGCCACGACGCCACGCGGATCGCCCTTGCCGAACTTCGACTTGTCGCGCGCCGAGCGACGGGCAACGCCGTAGCTCATGAAAGAGGCCGCCGTCGGGCCGGCGGGCGTGATGCCCATCCAGATGCCGATGATCGTCGAGCGCAGGATCGTGAACCAGTAGCGCGGGATCTCGATCAGCGTGCGGCCGATCTCGACGAGCTTGACGCGCGCCTTGATACCCTCGAAGCGCAAGCCCTCCTCCGTGGTCAACAAAAGTTCGCCGATGCCGAAGAGGCCCATGACGGCGATCAGGAAGCTGACGCCCTTGATGAGGGTCGGGATATCGAAGGTAAGCCGCAGGTCACCAGAGATCGTGTCCATGCCGATCGAGGCGAGCGCAAAGCCGAGCATCATCGAGACGAGCGTCTTGAACGGCGATTGCGCCCCCATGGAGATGAAGCTGGCGAAGGCCAGGAAATAGACCGCGAAATATTCGGGCGAAGAGAAACGCAACGCGAAGTTCGCAACCCAGCCGGAGAGCAGCGTGATCATGACGACGCCGGCGAGCGCACCGATGCCGGCAGAGACGAAGGCAAGCGTCAGTGCGCGGCTTGCCTGGCCGGCTTTCGCCATCGGATAGCCGTCGAAGGTCGTCGCGACCGACGAGGGCTCGCCGGGAATGTTGAAGAGGATCGATGTGGTCGACCCGCCGAAGAGTGCGCCCCAATACATGCAGGAGAGCAGGATGATGGCGGAGATCGGGTCCATCGAGAAGGTCAGCGGCAACAGCAGCGACACGCCGTTCGGCGCGCCAAGGCCCGGCAGCACGCCGACGAGAATGCCGAGCGTGACGCCGACCATCATCAGCAGGATATGGTTCCAGCTGAGGATGTGGCCGAAGCCATCGATCAGAAGACCGATATTTTCCATGTCATTCCTCCCGGGGCTCAAAGCGCGTCGCGATCTTTCAGATTCGCTCTTTGCGCTTTAAGTCTTTGATTTTCTGCATGTCGTTATCGCAAAACCGCCGTACACTTTTGCGCGACATGCCCTAGGCGGTCGGGATCAGTAGATCCCGAACCAGGCCTCGACCGGTCCCTTCAGCAGGGGGACCTTGAAGCCGATCTCGAATACGATGAAGAAGAACAGCGAAACGGCGACGCCGGACGGCAACGCGATCCACCATTTGTAACGCCCCTGGAAGAGCATCGTGCCGGCGATATAGAGCGCCGTGCCGACATAGAGGCCGAGCCAGGCGGAAACGCCGGCAAAGGCGACCAGCGGCAACAGGAACGACGAGACCACCTTGGCGCGGTGACCGTCGATGAAGATCTCACCCGTGCCGCGATGCTTGACGAAAGCGTGGATCGCGTTGGCGACGCTTCCAAGAAGGATCAGCAGGCCGACATAGAAGGGAAAGTAACCGGCCTCCGGCCCGAATTCGGTCCATCCCGCACCGATATCGAGGGATCCGTAGCAGACCGCAGCGCCAAAGGCGCCGGTCAGCGCAGCAACGCCAAGCTCAACCGCGAAGCGGGAGACCCCATTCGCACCGTTCTCGCTCATGATCGTGACCTTTCAAAGCGGATGACGGGTGCCTGAAGGCACCCGCCTCAATGTCCCGCCCTTAGTTGGCGAGCCAGCCTTCGCGCTTCAGCACTTCGCCGACAGCAGCACCATCCATTTCGATGGCGGCCTTGAAGTCGTCGCCGGCGATGTAGGACGGAGACTGCGAGGTGTCGGCGAGGTACTTCGCCCATTCCGGCGTTTCCGAAACCTTGCGCATCAGGTCCGCATAGAACTTGACCACATCCTGGTCAACGCCGGCCGGCAGCCAGACGGTGCGCGGCATCGAGTAGTTGTCGATGGCGATGCCGGATTCCTTGCAGGTCGGAATATCGCTCCAGCCCTTGTCACCGGCGACCTTGGCGTCGTTTGCAAGCTTGACGCTCTTGAAGACGCAGAGCGGCTTGACCATGCCGGCCTGCCACTGGCCGAGGTTTTCGCTCGGGTTGTTGACGTTGGCGTCGAGGTGTTCGCCGGCGAGCTGGACGGCTGCTTCACCGCCGCTCTTGAACGGGATGTACTTGATCGTAGCACCAGTCGCCTCGTTGATCATCGAGGTGAGGATCTGGTCGACGTCCTTCGACTGGCTGCCACCGATCTTCAGGCCGCCTTCCTTCGCCTTGGCCGCAAAGTCGGCCGCCGTGTTGTAGGTGGCCTTGCCGTTCACCCAGAGAACGAATTCGTCGGAAGCGAGTGCTGCAACCGGCGTCAGGTCTTCAGCCTTGTAGGGAACCTTGGCGCGGACCGGCAGCAGGTAGGCGTTGTTGGTGCCGAAAGCGAGCTTGTAGGCGTCGCCCTTGTTCGTTGCCGTGTAGACGAAACCTTCGGCACCGCCGGCGCTGCCCTTGTTGGTGACGACAACAGGCGCCTTCATCAGCTCATACTTGCCGATGATCGCCTGGATCGTGCGGGCGAAGATGTCGGTGCCGCCGCCAGGACCTGCAGTGACGACGAATTCAACCGGGCGATCGGGTTCGAAGGCTGCGGCCGGAGCAGCAACGCCGAAGACGGCTGCCATGATGCATGCGATGGAGACGGTATTCTTCAAGTCGGGTCCTCCCGTTTTGTGGTTCCGCGGCGCAAGACCTCCTCCTGCGCCGTTATTGCGTGAAAGCGTGCGAAATCAGGCGGCGGCCTTGAGCGCGGCCTTTTTCTTTGCCATGCGCACGGCGAGCAGCAGCGCTTCGCGGCTGGCGCCGACGTCGGCAATGCCCTTGCCGGCGATGTCATAGGCCGTGCCATGGGCCGGCGTGCAGAGCGCGAAAGGCAAGCCGCCCATCATCGTCACGCCCTTGTCGAAGCCCATCAGCTTCATCGCGATCTGGCCCTGGTCGTGATACATGGTGAGGACGGCGTTGTAGCCTTCCTTGAGAGCCCGACCGAAGACGGTATCCGCCGGGAACGGCCCCTCGACGTTGAAGCCTAGCGACTTCGCCTTTTCAACGGCCGGCTCGATGATGTCGATCTCTTCCATGCCGAAGCTGCCACCATCGCCGGCGTGCGGATTGAGGCCGGCAACCGCGATCTTCGCCTCTTCGTAGCCCGCCTCCCTGAGGCAAGCCTGGGTCAGCTCCAGTTCGGCGATGATGCCGTCGACCGACAGGTTGTCGGCGACTTCCTTGAGCGGAATGTGCGAGGTGACGCGCGCGTTCCAGACCTTCTCGAGGACGTTGAACTCGCGAACCTTGCCGGTAAAGCCGAGGACATCCGCAACGAAGCGGATTTCGTCGTCGTAGCCCGGATAGGCAAAACGCATGGCCTTCTTGTTGAAGGGCGTGAAGCAGACGGCGTCGGCCTTGCCAGCATGCGCCAGTTCGAGCGCGGTGCGGAAGTTGCGCGTCGCAAAGGTTCCGCCCGCAAGCGTCGCTTCGCCACGCACGACGTCTGCCGGGTCGAGGTGGGCGAGATCGACGAAAACGTGACGCGACGTGCCGGCCTTTTCCAGATCCTCAAGCGTCGACGGCTCGAGATCGAGCGTCACGCCCGCAGCCTCGGCGCCTTCATCCAGGATACGGCGATCACCGATCGTGATGATGTGTGCGGCTTCGCGGATATCGGAAAGCGCCAGCAGCTTTGCCGTGAGCTCCGGGCTGATACCCGCCGGATCGCCCATCGCGAGCGCGATGACAGGACGCGCGCCGTTACCGGCAGCACCGTTGGTCGTCATGTGAGATGTCCTCCGCTTCATACTCTCGATCGCCGTCATACGTTATTCAACATTCTGCATCAAGTCTTTTGTATTCTGTATGCAGCATTTTCTATTGACGATGGAAGAGCCGGTCTCCATGCTTTAATGAGACAGCGCTGATTCAATCGGCGCGAACGGGAACAGACGGTCGACACCCAGTCGCCAGGTGCAGAAGCAAAAACGATGAATGAAATCACATCCTTGGAAAGACGGCCGGATGGCGGCCCGGGTCCGATCAGACGCACGGCGTTGCACGACACTCTGGTCAGCCACCTGCGCGACATGATCATCGAGGGCGACCTGTCGCCCGGCACCCGCCTGCACGAGGGCCAGCTCGGCGAGCAGCTCGGCGTGTCGCGCACGCCGCTACGCGAGGCCATCAAGTATCTGGCAAGCGAAGGGCTGGTGGAGCTCGTTCCGAGCCGCGGTGCCGTCGTCAAGCGCTTCAGCGCAAAGGACGTGCACGACATGCTGACGGTCCTGCAGACGCTGGAGGAACTGGCCGGCAAGCTCGCCTGCGAGGCAGCGAGTGACCAAGGTATTGCCGAGGTGCGCGCGCTGCACGACGAGATGGTGCGCCGCTACAAGGCGGGCGATCGGCTGCAATATTACAAACTCAACCAGCAGATCCACTCGGCGATCGTTCAGCTCGCAGCAAATGCTGCGCTGGCCGATATGCATTCCGTTCTGCAGACGCGGCTGAAGCGCATCCGCTTCATCGGCCACGAGGGACCGGAAAAATGGGCCGCGGCCGTCTCAGAGCATGAGGAGATGGTGGTGGCGCTCGAAGCCCGTGACAAGGCGAAGCTTTCCGAGGTGCTCGGCCGCCATCTGATGAACGCTTGGGAAAGGGTGCGCGACGCCGTGTAGCAGGCAACGCCGCCGATGCAAGAGAGCCCCGTCGGCGCTGCCTCGCGCCGGTCAGAATTTCGAGTATGCGCTGGCAACGGCCTTTGCGTTTCCGGTCCCTGCCTGCTTCTGCAGGGCCAGAAGAGCGTCTCGCAGCGCAGGGTTCGCCGTAATGTTCTTGTTTGCCAACAAATCCGCACTTGAGAACGTGGAGAGGAGACCACCCAATCCCGGCAGTCCGCTCCGGCCGGTGAGGGCGCTCGGCAGATTCTTCACGGCGTTCAACTGCGCCATGCTGATGCTCTGCAACGGGATCTTCTTCGTCACTGCGATCGAGCTGATCGCCTTACCTATGCCACCAAACATACTTCCCTCCTTGTAAAGTCCAGCCCGGCGTAGCGCATTTGGGCAATTCGCAACCATTGCGCGCACAACCTTTACAAGATGAGTCGTTGCTAAATTCACCTTTCCGGAACTGGTACTTTAGTTAAGTTTTCGACATCGCTTTTGCCTGCCCGCACCACCGCGGCGTGGACAAGCTCCGCCAGGAAAGAATCGCGTCGGACGGTCAGTGAAGGCCGCCGACCCCCAATAGCCGCTCAACCGCGCCATGATCCTTCGCCAGCGCATCCGGCGTTCCGCTCCAGGCGATGCGGCCGCGTTCGAGCACTATGACCCGGTCGGCGAAATCGAGCGCACTCTGGATGCGCTGCTCGACGAGCAGGATGGTCATGTCGCCGGTCTTTGCCAGTTCGGCGAAGGCCTTCATCAGTTCCTCGCAGATGACGGGTGCCAGCCCCTCCAGCGGTTCGTCGAGAAGCAGGATCGAAGGCCGGCCGAGGATCGAGCGCGCCGTCGACAGCATCTGTTGCTCGCCACCGGAAAGCTGGCTGCCGAGATTTCGTCGCCTTTCATGGAGACGCGGAAACATGTCGTAGGCTTCCTGGATGGCGCTCTTCGGACGGTTCTTGAGGCCGACGAAAAGGTTCTCCTCGACGGTAAGCGTCGGGAAGACGCAACGCGCCTGCGGCACAAAGCCGAGACCCTGCATGGCGCGCGAGGCGCTCGGCAGCCCGGTCACATCCGTGCCGCCCATGCGGATGCGTCCGTCATAGCGCCGCGTCTGGCCGGCAAGGGTCGCAAGCAGGGTCGTCTTGCCCATGCCGTTGCGGCCGAGCACCGCGAGGCGGGCACCCGCCGGAACGGCAAAGGACACGCCCTCTAGCACGCGCGTCGGGCCGTAGCCCGCGGACAGGTTTTCCACCTCAAGCGGCGTGGCTGGCATTCGCATAGCTCCCCAGATAGGCTTCCCGCACCCGTGCGTCCTTCGTCACGTCCGCTGGCGAGCCGTCGAAGATGATTGCACCCGCAGCCAGCACGATCACGCGCTTGGCGAAGCGGAAGACGAGATCCATGTCGTGCTCGATCATCAGCACGGCGAGATCGTCAGGCAGATCAGCCAGCGCCTGTTCGATGCGGCCAGTATCACTCTGCGGCACGCCGGCGGCGGGCTCATCGAGCAGCAACACCCTCGGCTTCAACGCCAGGGCGACGGCGATCTCCAGCAGTCGCTGCTGGCCATAGGCGATCTCGCTTACCTTGCGGTGCATCAGTTCCTTGAGGCCAAGCTTGCCGAGAAGTTCCTGTACCTCTCCCATGACATCGGACATGCCGAGAAAGTTGCCAAAGAGGCGACCTGCGCGGCCGCTCCGCTGAAGCACGGCAAGCGCAACGTGCTCAGCAGGCGTCATGTCGGCGAAAAGCCGCGTCACCTGGAACGAGCGCACAAGCCCGCGCCGAACGCGGCCAATCGCGTCGACGCCGGTCACGGGCGCGCCGGCGATGCGCACTTCGCCTGAGTCAGGCCGAAGGTTGCCGGTAACGAGATTGACGAACGTCGTCTTGCCGGCACCGTTCGGGCCGATCAGCGCCACCCGGTCTCCCGGCGCCATACTGAGGCTGACATCGTTGGTGACCGCAAGGCCACCGAAGGCGCGCTTCAAATTGCGGACTTCGAAGATCGGCTGCATCACTTGGCCTCCCGGCGGCGGGCAACGAAGGCGGCCGCGGTGCCGTAGAGGCCCTTCGGCGCGAACAAGACGACGGCGATCAACAGCGCACCGACCATGGTCAGCCAATGGAAGGGATTGGCGGCTGAGACCACGTCCTCGAAAAACATGAAGACCACCGTGCCCGTCAGCGCGCCGAACAGCGATCCCGTGCCGCCAAGCACAAGCATGACAAGACTCTCGGCAGACATCGTAAAGGAGAGGCTGTCGAGGCCGACGACCTGGGTGGAGATCGCGTTCAGCGCCCCGCCGACGCCGGCAACGGCGCCGGATATCACGTACATCTTCGTCAGCGCGATCTTCGGCGACGCGCCCATGGAGCGGATGCGGACCGGATCTTCCTTGATACCGCGGCACAGCATACCGAAGGGGGAACGCACGATCAGCCGCAACAGCACGAAGACGACGGCGAGCAGCACGACGCCGAAGACGTAGGCGGTGCGCCCCCAGAGGTCGAACTCGTAGAGCCCGAGAAGCGCCGTCGGAGCGATTCCCGAGAGGCCATCGCTGCCGCCGGTCCAGGAGGACGCCTTGTTGGCGAACTCATGGAAGAGATGGATGAGCGCGATCGACAGGACCAGTTGCGGCAGACCATGGGCGCGCAGGATGACGACGCCGCAGACGAGCCCGGCCACCGCACCGGCCACGATACCGAAGGCCAGCATGGCAAGCGGATCGCTGATGCCGTAATGCGCCGACGCGATACCCGCTGCATAGGCTCCGGCGCCGAAGAGGGCAGCGTGCCCGAGCGTCGCGACACCGCAATAGCCGGTGACGAGATCCAGCGACAGCACCAGAAGTGCGGCGGCGATGATCCGGGTCAAAAGTGCCAGATTGTTGGGAAACAGGAAATAGCCGATCACCGCGACCAGCAGGATGATCGCCAAACCGATGAGGTCTCCACCGCCGAACCGCCGGCGCACGGGTGATGCCGCAATCATGTCGTTCGTCGTCGTCATGGTCATCCCTTGGCCCTCCCGGCAAGCCCTCGAGGAAAGACGCAGATGATCGCGATCACGGCCAGATAGAAGAAGAACTCGCCGAATTCCGGCATGAGGTAGCGGCCGGTCGTATCGATCGCGCCCAGCAGCAGACAGGCGATCAGCGCGCCTGGGATCGAACCGGCACCGCCGACGGAGACCACGACGAGGAAGGTCACCATGTAGCGTAGCGCATAGTACGGCTCGACCGGAAGCAACTCCGCGCCGACGACGCCACCGAAAGCGGCGAGCCCGACGGCGACAGCAAAGCTCACGGCATAGACGATCTCCGTGCGCACCCCGAGGGCGGCGGCCATTGCCGCATTGTCGACCGAGGCGCGCAGCTTCACGCCAAAGGCGGTCTTTTCGATCGCGTACCAGAGGCCGCCGGAAACCGCGAGGCCGCAGAGGATTGCGAAGATGCGGTGCGTGGCGATCGCCCGGAAGCCAAGGTCGACCGACCCCTGCAATTCGCTCGGCAGCGGCACGGTCTTCAGGGTCGGACCGAAGACATAGTTGGCGATGCCGATGATGCAGAAGGTGATGCCGATGGTCATCAGCACCTGGGTCAGTTCCGGCGCGCCATAGATCCGCCGGTAGAGCAGCCGTTCGATCGGCACGGCAATGACGATGGTGCCGAAGATCGCAAGCAGCACGGCAAAGCCATAGGCAAGACCGAGATCCCGCGCCGCATAGGAGGCGATATAGCCGCCGATCATCGCGAAGGCGCCATGCGCCAGATTGACCACGCGCATCAGGCCCATGGTGACCGAAAGGCCGATGGAGATGACGAAGAGCACCATGCCATAGGCAAGGGCATCGATCGCAATGCTGAGGACGGTTTGCATGGGGCTATCCGTTGCCCTTTCTTCCAGTTTTTGCTGCGCCGGATTCGGGGCGACATTATATGCTCAGAGCGGCGCGCTGGCGCCATCGACTGCCGCAAGGTGCTCGGGCACATTGCGCTGCTCAGGCACGTGTTCGGCCGATCTACATACGGATCGGCACCAGGCGGGCGCATTGCGCCCGCCAAGGTTGCCTACTTCAGCGCAGCGAGACCGGGGTCGCCCTGCTTTTCGAAGGTCTGGATTTCCTTGTTGTAGTAGGTGCCGTCATCGGCCTTGGCGACTTCGCGCAGGTAGATGTTTTGCGTGATGTGGCGCGATTCCGGATCGATGGTGACCGGACCGCGCGGGCTTGTCCAGGCGAGGCCCTTCACGGCCTCCACTGCCTTGGCCGCATCCTGTTCGCCACCGGTCGCCTCGATCATCTTGTAGATGACATGCATGCCGTCATAGGCGCCGACCGACGGGAACGAGAGTTCGGCCGGGTTGCCGATCGCCTTGCCGGCGGCTTCGACGAAGGCCTTGTTCTCCGGCGAGTCGTGCGAGACCGCGTAGTGGAAGGTCGTCTGGATGCCGAGTGCCGCTTCGCCGAGCGCCGGCAGGTCGGATTCCTGCGTCAGGTCGCCGGGCGCAAAGAATTTGATGCCGCCGTCCTTCAGACCGTTCTCCTTGAAGGCCTTGACGAAACCGAGCGTCGTTGGGCCGGATGGCAGGAAGGCGAAGACGCCCTCGGCGCCGGAATCCTTGATGCGCTGCATGATCGGCGAGAAATCATTGGTGGCAAGCGGCATGCGGATCGCCTCGACCACTTGCCCGCCGGCCGCCTCGAAACCCGCCTTGAAGGCGTTCTCGGCATCAACGCCCGGGCCGTAATCGCTGACGACCGAAATGACCTTGGAAACGCCGGCGTCCTTGGCAACCTTGGCGATCGGCGTCGAGGTCTGCCAGGTGGTGAACGAGGTGCGCACGACGAGCGGGCTCTTCGTGACGATCGCCGAGGTTGCCGCATTCATGATGACGAGCGGCACGTTCGCCTGGGTAAGCAGCGGCGTTACCGCCATGGCATCCGGCGTGAAGTAGAAGCCGGCGAGATATTGCACGCCTTCCTTGACCACCAGTTCCTGTGCCAGCGCCTTCGCCTGGGCCGGATCGGCCTGCGGCACGTCGCGATAGATGATCTCGATATCGTCGTCGCCGACCTTGCTGCCGTTCAGCGCCATATAGGCATCGATCCCGGCCTTGAAGTTCTTGCCCTGAAGCGCGAACGGACCGGAGAATGGCCCGACAACACCGATCTTGATCGTGTCGGCATAGGCCGCGCCGCTCATTGCCAAAGCCGCGACCGCAGCCAGGATCATCCGTTTCATGTTTCCTCCCTGCGACGCCGATCGCTCCCGAACCCGCATCGTCCTCACAAACCCCGTTGATTTGATAGGCATCAACTTGCCATGCCAAACGGTGATGTAAAAATGAAATATGGGGCCAAAATCATAATCGAGGAGTTATGTTTCCTGCGAGATCAGCTCCAGCCGCCGGCAGCGTATTTAGCGGCGATGCGCTCCGCGTCAACGAGAACAAAATGACGGGGCGGCTCCCATCCGCCGGAGGGTCGTGTCCATGATGGTTTCGGCGCCATGCTTCAACCCGCAAGCGGGACAGGCCAACCCGCATCAGGTTTCCGATGCGGGTTGGCGGTATCCTGGGATGAAACAAAAGTCTGCGCGAGCGCGTTCAGCCGGCACGCATGGCCGCGTCGATGGAAGCCGACAGGATCTCCAGCCCAAGATCGATCTCACCGTCCGAAACGGTCAGCGGCGGAGCGATGCGAAAGACGCCGCCCATCCCAGGGAGCTTGACGATGTTCATGCTGAGACCGCGCCGCATCGCCTCCTCCATGACCCTCGCACCCAGCTCGAAACCCGGAGCCTTCGTCTGCCGGTCAGCGACAACTTCGAGCCCAAGGAGAAGGCCGCGCCCCCGGATATCGCCGACGCATTCGAACCTTTGCGGAAGCGACAGAAGACCTTTGCGCAGCCGCTCGCCGCGCGCAATCGCCTGTTCGACCAGGCCATCACGTTCGACCACGTCGAGCACCGTTACACCGACCGCCGCCGGCAGCGGATCCGAGACATGGGTGGTGTAGAAGAGGAAGCCTCTCTCATGGGCTTTTTGCTCGATTTCCGCCGTCGTCATGACGGCCGCAAGCGGCAGTCCGGCGCCCAAAGTTTTTGACAGGGTGAGAATGTCGGGCGTCACCCCGTCGCGCTGGAAGGCGAACATATGACCGGTCCGACCGATCCCCGTCTGGGCCTCATCGAGGATGAGCAGCATGCCCCGTTCCTCGCACTTGCGCTTGAGTGCTGCGAGATACCCCGGCGGAAGTTCGAGGATGCCTCCGCTCGAAAGAATCGGTTCGGCGATGAACGCCGCGAGGCTGCCGGTCGACTGTCGATCGATCAACGAGAACGCATCGTCGAGTTCCGTCTGCCAATCATTGCTGCCATCCGGGTGGGTGAACCGCGGCCGGTAGGCGTTCGGCGCCGGTATCACGAACGAGCCGGCGGCGGCAGGACCGTATCCCTTTCGGCCGGCGCTATAGGTTGCCGAGGCGGCGGCTCCCGTCATCCCGTGCCAGCTCTGCGCGAAGGCGACGACCTCATGGCCGCCGGTCACCAGCTTCGCCATACGAATGGCCGCCTCGTTCGATTCGGCGCCCGTTGTCAGCAACTGAACCCGGTCGAGCCCCGGCGCAAGCGCGGCAAGGCGCGTGGCGAGCTCGACGACGGGCCTCGATAGCATACCGCTGAAGAGATGGGCGACGGTCCGCATTTGCCGGTCGACGGTCGCAACGATGTCAGGGTGAGTATGGCCGAGAACACCGCTCATCTGTCCGGAGGTGAAATCCAGGACGGCGCGACCGTCCGCATCATAGACGAAGCTTCCTTCCGCCCGCTCCACGATGATCGCCTCGAAACCGGCCCCGTAGCGCGTGAGGTGTTTGTTGGCGGAGGCCCAGAAAGCAGGATCGGAATTCAGCGACATCAGATTGCTCCTCATTGGCGGTTCTCAATGGCTAATGGGAGCTATGGCCTCAGGCAAATTGATAGTATTCCACTCCGGTATCGAATATCTTGATATCATGAGAAATCTCGATCTTGCCTTGCTTCGAAACTTCGCCGTCATCGCGCGGACTGGGTCGATCAGCCTTGCTTCCCAGCAGGTCGGGCGAACGCAATCGACGCTTAGCATGCAAATGCAGCGGCTGGAGGACTTTCTCGAACAGGCGCTCTTCCATCGCACCGGATCGGGCGTGCGGCTGACCGCAGCCGGTGAAAAGCTGCTGGCCCATGCCGA
The DNA here is from genome assembly GCF_037120565.1 of Ensifer sp. CCNWLY38. Taxonomy (NCBI): domain Bacteria; kingdom Pseudomonadati; phylum Pseudomonadota; class Alphaproteobacteria; order Hyphomicrobiales; family Rhizobiaceae; genus Ensifer; species Ensifer sp. CCNWLY38. The sequence continues at coordinate 500,944 of NZ_JBBBBO010000003.1, read as the reverse complement.
ACATCTTCTCGCCGGGCACGATGAGATCCTGGCGGAGATGGAAGGCAAGGGCCTCAAAGGTTCCGTCTCCCTCGGCTGTCCAGAGGATTATTCCATCGCTTTTCTCCCAGGGATCATCGAGCGTTTTCTCGATCAGCACCCGGAGGTCGAATTGCGCATGGTCTGCGCACCGACCACGGAATTGCGCCCAATGTTATTGCGGCGGCAAATCGACCTTGCACTCGCTTCCATCGCCGATGTTTCAAACGGCGAGGTCATTCGAACCGAAGACTTCGTTTGGGTCGGCAAGGCTGCGGAACCGGAGATCCTCGACCGTGCCGCCCTGCCCCTGGCCTTGTCAGCCCCGACGACACTCGACTACCGGGCAGCCTGCGACGCGATGGAGGCGGTCAATCGCCGGTACCGCGTCGCCTTTGCAAGCAACAGCCTCGCCGGCCTCATCGCATTTGCCCGCTCCGGCCATGCAATCAGCGTCCTGACAAGAACCGCCGTTCCCTCCGATCTGCACATCATTTCGGCCGGATTGCCCAAGCTCCCGACGATCGGCATCGCGCTCGAATTTTCCGAACCCCGCCCGTCATCCACGGTAAAGGCGCTCGCGGACCACGTACGGGCAGTGTTGCCCACCATTTGAAGGTGTCGCGTGGGTTGGTCACCGCCGAGAGCCGTCGACCAGTTTGAGCGCGGCCGTTCCCAGGCGCATGGCTGCCGCCCGCAGGGCACCGGCTTCATATCCTGAGAACCCGAGGATGAGGCCTTCGGCGTCGCTTCGCTCCATAAAGGTTTCGGACAGAAGCACCGCGTCGATTTTCGCTTCCGCCCGGATCAATTGCGACAGGCCCGGCGCGAGCCCGTCGCGCGGCCGGACGATCATGTGAAGGCCCTGTTCCGGGACATCCGGGCACAGCATCCCGCAGGACGTGGCGCTGACAATTTCAGCAAGTTCGTCGCGGGCGACACGATAGCGCGTCTGGCTCCTGCGCAGATACGACGCAACCGTTCCATCCGTCAGAAGATCGGCCACGGCGTTCTGCAGGAAAACCGGCATGAACCGGTCGAAGGCGGCGCGCCGCTTGAGGACCCGCTCCAATGCTCCCGGGGGTACCACTAGGTAACCCAGCCGCAATCCCGGAAACAGCGTCTTGGCGAAGGTCCCTAGATAGACGACGCGGTCCGGCGCAAGCCCTGCCAGCGCCGTCAGCGGGGGACCTGAATAGCGGAACTCGCTGTCATAGTCGTCCTCGAAGATCCAGGCGCCGGTCGCGTCAGCCCATTCGATCAGCGCCGCGCGTCGGTCCATCGCCATTTTCACGCCGGTTGGAAACTGGTGCGAAGGAGTGACATAGGCAGCCCTGGCGCGAGCGTTTCGCGCAAGACCCGCCGCAACATCGATCCCCGCTCCGTCGACCGGCACAGGCACAAGCTGCACACCTGCCGCCATGAGGGTTGCGCGCGACACGCCATAGCCGGGCTCCTCGACCCAAGCCCAATCTCCCGGATCAAGCAGTGCGTCGACGCAGAGCCTCAGCCCGTGCTGGGTGCCGCTGACGATCACCACACAGCCTGGATCGCAGCGGATGCCTCGGTTGACGGCCAGGAAATCTGCGATCTGTCGCCGCAAATGCAAGCTGCCACGCGGGTCACCATAGGCAAGGTCGTTGACGCTCGCCTCGGCGATATGGCGCCGGGTGGCCGCAGCCAGCCGCGCAAGAAAAGCCGGCTCCACATGCGTCTGCCCGAGCGCGAAGGGTTTCCGGCTGCCGAAGGCCAGCGGGATATCCGGCGCCGCCACAATGGACGGCGGTGTTGGCAAACTGGACGAGACATAGGTACCCGAACCGTGGCGGGCCTCGATGAGCCCGTCGCTCACCAGGTGCTCATAGGCCGCAACGATCATATTGCGGCCTATGCCAAGCTGGGCGGAAAGTTCGCGGCTCGACGGCAGACGGGATCCGGGCGCCAGCAGTCCGTCGACGATGGCGCTGCGTAATCCGCTATGCACCCGAAGCGCCTGGTTGCGGATCGAGCGATCGAGTTCGATCGGCGGGAAGGCCGATCCCTGTCTTGGAAGAGAAGTGGTTGGCATACGGCTAGCAAAAGTGGACCTATTTCAAACCAATCTGCTCATGCAAACCTTCAGGACGCAAGCCTGAAAGGAACCAGCCGTGACCGAACATTCCACGCCCGCCTACCCCGTCGATACGGTCAACCGCGTCAAGCGTCGCCATGATCGCGGCTTCTACGACCACGAGACCGTGCACAAGTTACTCGACGCGGCGGCACTCGCCCACGTCGCCTATGTCATCGACGGCCAGCCCTTCTGCACACCGACGCTCTTCTGGCGTGAAGGGCGGCGCCTCTACTGGCACGGCAGCAGCGCCAGCCGGATGCTGCGCAACCTGTCGGCGGGCGAGCCGGCCTGCCTGACCGTCACACACCTCGACAGCCTCGTGCTTGCCCGCTCCGGCTTCAACCATTCGGCCGATTACCGCTCGGTCATGGCTTTCGGAACCGCCCGCCTGGTCGAGGACCAGGAGGAGAAACTGCACGCCTTGACGATGATGGTGGATCGGTTCTTTCCGGACCGCACCGCGACGCTGCGCCCGAGCACCGCTCAGGAGATCAAGGCGACCGCTGTCATCGTCATGGAAATCGAACGCGCCTCGGCAAAGATCAGGGCCAAGGGTATCGCCGACGATGAGGAAGACTACGACCTGCCTGTTTATGCGGAGCGCCTGCCCGTGCACACGGTTCTTGGCGCGCCTGAACGCTGCCCGCGCCTGGACGTCGACTTAGTGCGGCCGGCTTCGCTTTCTCCGTATCGATCGGGTCGCCCGTTGGAAGAGGCGCTAACGGAAGCCTATCTCGCCGCCTATGCCAACGAAGCGGACGGCTAACGACGCTCTATCCTGTTTCCCGGAAGCGTTGCGCCGCTCTATCGCTTCGCCTGCGCGGCCCGGGCGGGCCAGCCGGAGGTGGTTTCGCGAACCACCAGCGGTCCGTCGACCTTTATGGTCATCGGACGCATGTGTTTTCCGTGGATCGCCATGTCAATCAGGATTTCGGCGGCCCGCTGCCCCATCTCGTAGTTCGGCAGCACGAGCGTCGAGCGCGGCGGATGGGTGTAGCGCGCCAGTTCCTGGTCGTCGTAGCCCATGACCGAAAGATCGGCGGGCACGCGCAGGCCCTTTTCTTGCGCCGCTTCCATGACACCGATCGCCATAAGATCGTTGCCGCAGAAGATGGCGGTCGGCGGATTTGGCATGGAGAGCAATTCCAGCCCGGCCTCGTAACCGCGCAATCGCAGCCAGTCGCCATCCCGCACAAGCCTCTCGTCGAAGGCGATATCGGCGGAGGCGAGCGCCTGATCGGCCAGGACGACTTCCTCGGCTTCCCGATCCCCGCCTGGATCGCGCTTGCGGCCTACGTCATCGGTTGGCTCGTGCTCGAAAAGCTCCCGATTGGCCGGCATATCCTGGCAATCGGCGACGGTGAGGCGACGGCCGGTCTGATGGGCCTGAAAGTCGAACGCGCGCTCACCGGCGTCTATCTCGCCTCGGGCACACTCGCCGGTCTTGCCGGCGTCATCCTCGCCTCGCAATTCGGCGCGGGCCAACCGACCGAAGGCGTGGGCTGGGAGCTCTTCGCCATCGCCTCCGTCGTCGTCGGCGGCACGCTGCTGTCAGGCGGTTCGGGCTCGATCGGAGCAACGCTGGCCGGCGCTCTGCTGCTCGCCATGGTGTTCAACATCCTGAACTTCGAAAACGGTCTCGGCTGGATTTCGCTCTCCGCCTACTGGCAATCGGTCATCCGCGGCGCCTTCCTGCTCGTCGTGGTCGTGCTTCAGGCCAAGCTGATGGCGCGGCACCGAAGCACCTAGCCCGGGCGCGCCGCAGAGCGCGGCGCCGACCAGAACCTGTTCGACAACGCCGCTCGGCGACCGCCGCCCCGCTTGCCCCGGCCCACGAAGGATCGACGGGTTTGGACGTCCTGATCGCCGGGACGGTTGACTATCGCGCGCCCAAGCATTCTGAATGCCTCTCGTCAAAGTGGAAATGACTGCATCGGACCGCCTGCATGAATGAGATACGTCACCCGAATGAAACGACCGCGACGGCGCCCTCTCTCTCGGAGCCGGAAAAGAACGTCATCATCGGGGGTGTCCTTCTCGCCATGCTTCTGGCCGCACTCGACCAGACGATCGTGGCCCCCGCCATGCCTACGATCGGCAAGGCGCTCGGACACAGCGACTATCTGCCCTGGGTCGTGACGGCCTATCTCCTGACCGCGACGGCCATGGCTCCCCTTTATGGCAAGATCTCCGATATTCACGGCCGGCGTCCGACGATCTTCGCTGCCGTGATCATCTTCCTTGCGGGATCCCTGATAAGCGCGCTGGCGCCGAACATGCTGACGCTGATCATCGGCCGCGCGGTCCAGGGGCTGGGCGGCGGCGGTCTCTTCGCCCTCTCGCAAACGGTGATCGGCGACCTCGTCCCGCCGCGCGAGCGCGCACGCTATGCCGCCTGGATTTCCGGAACATGGGCCGTGGCAAGCATCGCCGGACCGTTGCTGGGCGGCACTTTCGCCGAGCATCTCCACTGGTCGCTGATCTTCTGGATCAACATCCCGCTCGGGCTTGCGGCCCTGGCGATCATCAGCAATCCGTTGAAGAAACTGCCTGTCATAACCAGGGCGCACCGGATCGATGCAGCGGGCGCCACATTGCTCGTCGCTGCAACTGCGCTTCTGCTGCTGGCGCTGAATTGGGGCGGCAGCCGCTATGCATGGCTTTCGCCGGCGATCGCCGGTTTGCTCGGCTGTTCGGTGCTTCTTTGGGGCGCGTTCGCCTTGCGCCTTCGGCGCGTGACCGAACCCCTGATTTCGCTCGAAGTGCTCAGCAATCCGATCGTTCGTTTCGGAACCCTGGCGATGTTTCTGGCGCAGGGCGCCAATGTCGGCCTCTCGGTCTATCTCCCGGTCTACGCGCAGTCGTTCCACGGCCTCTCCGCCGGTGGCTCGGGGCTGATCATGCTCGGCCTGTTGCTCGGCACCGTGTTCGGAGCAACGACCAGCGCGCGGACGATACCGCGCCTCGTCCACTACAAGCGAATGGCACTCGTCGGCAGCCTCCTCAGCTTCCTCTGCCTGGCGGCGCTCGCGGCTCTCGCCGGGCGAACAACCCTATCGGTGCTGGTGCTGCTGACCTCGGGCGCGGGCTTCGGCTCCGGTATGACCTTTCCGGTCGCGACCATTTCCGTGCAAAACGCCGTCGACCAGGCACATCTCGGCGTTGCAACCGGCGTTCTGACCTTCCTGCGATCGCTCGGCGGCGCCCTTGGTGTCGCGATCCTCGGCGCGATCGCGCTCGGCAATGGCCTGCCGCTCGGTGGTGAAGCCATCCAGACGATCCGTGCCACGACCGCCTCGGCACTGCCATTCGCCTATATTTTCGCCGCCTGCACCGCGGCGATGGTGCTGTCGCTCGCGATGTTCCATCTGATGCCGGAGAAGCCGCTGCGCGGCCGCGCCGAAACGGAGATGCCCGCCGCCATCGATTAGAGGCGCCGCAGAAAGCGGCGCGGACGTTTGCCAATCGGTGAGACAGGGCCCGTTTTCAGATCGCCCAATTACAGAGCGAAGGCGCCGCGGAGTTGCCGCGGCGCCTTCGTCGTTTGATCGTTTGGGGGCTCTGCGTTAGCCTGCGCCATTCTGGCAAAGGCCGCTAACGCTCTCCCGGAGACTAGCGCAGCGGGAAGGCGACGGGACGGATCGGTGCGGCATCGGCCCCGCGGAACTTGAGCGACGCGCCAACGAAGGCGAATTCATAAATCCGGTCCTTCGACAACTCTTCGAGATTGATGAGCTCGATGATCGGCGCCCCCTGCTGGGCCAGCAGATAGGTGTGAACCGGGATGTAGTTGTTTTCAGTTTCTGCCGGAAATGCTTCGAAGCTCAGGTTGTCGGCACCGACGACCATTGCGCCGCCGTCTTCGACCAGGAACTTCGCCGCATCGATGCTCAGCCCGGGCGGGTTGCTCATGTAGGCAGACTTGTCTTCGTAGTGCTGCATGCGCCCCGTGCGGATCAGCGCCACGTCGCCTTGCTGGAGCTTGACGCCCTGGCTGTCGAGCGCCTCCTGCAGGTCCTTGCGGGTAATGCGGTAGTTCTCCGGCAGCATCTGCATGCCCTTCGCCGCCGCGACATCGATCAGGACGCCGCGCGCAACGATCGGCGGCAATTTCTCCGCGCCGGTGACGGTCCAGCCCTGGTCTCCGAGGTGATCGGCTGCCGCAAAGCCGTTCCATATCTCGCCGTTCAGGCCGAAGTGGTTCAGCGCATCGATATGCGTGCCCATATGGGCGTACATCGAAACCGCCGAGCCGGAGTAACTGACGTGCTGGTTCATCTCCTTGCCGACCTTCATCGGGTCAGAGACCATTGTGCCGTGCGGCGTGTGGGTCATCCACATCTGGTATGGCGGGTCGCCGGCCGCCTCCCAGCTTGGCATGCCGATGAAATACTCCACGGCGAGATCGTAGGACTTGGCACCCTCGATGCGCGACAGGATCGCAGCGCGCGAGGCGGGCGTAATCAGGTTGAGGCGCCCGATCTCGTCCTTCGGCCCCCAGGGGCTCTTGCCGACGTCCTGCGCGAAGGCCGCGCTCCCCAGCAATCCGGCCACGAGAGTAACCGCCACTGTGCGGCTGAGCGTTGCAGTGTTGAACATTGTGAACTCCTTTTCTGCATTGCCTGAACATCAGGAAACTGAGCTCACCTTATTGCTGGCGGCATTGCGAATAATCAGCGATATGGAGAATAGATATTTTACTCTGGAGAAATTATGGACCTGTTGGCCGCCATGCGCGCGTTTCGGCGCGTCGTCGAGCTTCAAAGCTTCAACAAGGCGGCCGAGGAGCTCAGACAATCGAACGCGTCGATCAGCAAGCAGATCCGGCAACTCGAGGAACGCCTCGGCACCGTGCTCATTCTGCGCACCACCCGGCGCATGAGCCTCTCGGAGACGGGGCGTGGTTACTTCGCCGAGTGCTGCAGGCTCCTCGACGAACTCGACCAGCTGGAGCGTTCGACATCAGGCGAGGCCGGCGAGATCAAAGGCCGGCTGCGGATCAACGCCCCCCTCTCCTTCGGGTTGACGGTGCTCGCGCCGATGCTTGCCCGCTTCATGGCGCTGCATCCGCAGTTGAAGGTCGACATGACGCTCGACGATCACGTGCTCGACGTCGTCTCGGAGGGGTTCGATGTCTCGATCCGCGTGCGCGCAGCACTTGCGGATTCATCGTTGATTGCCAAGCGGCTCGGCGAGGTCGAACAAATCATCTGCGCCGCGCCCGCCTATCTGTCGGCCAGGGGTATGCCGGCAAGCGTGAGCGAGCTCAAGAACCACGATTGCCTCAGCTACCGGCTCGCCGACCAGCCGGGAAGCTGGATCGTGGAAGGTCCCAACGGCACGGCGAGCATCGAACTGCCGGCACGCTTCGTCGTCGACAACAGCCTGATGTTGAGCGAGATGGTCCAGGCCGGCATCGGTATCGGCGCCTTGCCATCCTTCATCGCCAACCCGCTCCTGGCCCAAGGCAAGCTCGTACGGATCCTGCCGCAACACAAACTCGCTGAGCGCGGCGTCTATATCGTTTATCCAACCAATCGATTGCTGCTGCCGAAGGTAAAGGCCTTTGCCGATTTCTTCGCCGGCGAGATCCGGCTGGCCGGGCTCTAGGATTGAACGGTCGCCGGCCCACACGCCCCCATCGCGCCGCCCGAATTAATACCGTCACAGTTGTTACTCCCGCCATTTGATCCGCGGTGCCAAACTACCCTCGATGACGGCGCGATGACCTGCATCCCGGCGCTCTCGCCCGTGCGACGCAGGCATCGTCTAAAACGAGGAGATTGAAAGCCATGACCAAGACAGTCGAGAATGCAACCGACCAGCCCGCCATGCAGAAGCCGCAGGTGGTCTCGCAACAGGCCTGGGAAGAGGCACGCCAGAACCTGCTCGTCAGGGAAAAAGCACACACGCATGCTCGCGATGCGCTTGCTGCCGAACGCCGGCGCATGCCGTGGATGGCGGTCACGAAGGAATATGTCTTCGAGGGACCCGAGGGCAAGGAAAGCCTCCTCGACCTCTTCGCCGGCCGGCATCAGCTGATCGTCTACCGTGCCTTCTACGAGCCGGGTGTCTATGGCTGGCCCGAGCACGCCTGCCGCGGCTGCTCCATGGTCGCCGACCAGGTCGCGCATCTCTCCCACCTCAACGCCCGCGATACCACCTTGGTCTTCGCCTCGCGCGCGCCGCAGGCCGATATCGCCAGTCTGAAGGCGCGCATGGGCTGGACGATGCCCTGGTACACCATCACCGACAGCTTCGACCTCGATTTCGGCGTCGACGAGTGGCACGGCCACAACGTGTTCTTCCGCGACGGCGACCGGCTGTTCCGTACCTACTTCATCAACAACCGCGGCGACGAGCAGATGGGCGGCACCTGGAATTATCTCGACATCACCCCGCTCGGCCGACAGGAGGTCTGGGAAGACTCTCCCGAAGGCTATCCCCAGACCCCGACCTACAAGTGGTGGAACTGGAACGACAGCTATGTCGAAGGCGCCGCGCCCGATCGGCGCTGGGTCGAGATCTCGGACGCCGGCGAGGCAGCGATGCGAAACCAGGACGCGAGCTCGGTGCGATGAGCGCGAGCCTCTCTGCGGGCGCGCGGGAGGTCCACCGGACGGCAGCACGGAGGGCGGCCGATGGGCTCGCCCTCGCAGCGTCGCCGACCTTCGCGCTCATGGCGATTTCGACCAGCGCATGGGGCGCCGATGTCGGACAGATGTTATGTGCCGGCGAGCAGGGACTGCAGTTCGGCGGGATGACCGTGATGTACATCTTCATGAGCGTCTTCCACCTGACCCCATGGCTGCGGCTTCTCCAAACCGGCAAGCGCAAAGCAGCCTAGAGGCGGCCGGTCGACTTATCCTCCGGGCAAGGTATCTCATCGGCCCTACTTGAAGGCGAAGTGGGGCCGATGTTGCAGACACTCAAAAGGTGTGGAAACGACCAGGACCATATGTCCCTGATATCGACGAATGGGCATGCTGTTGATTCTGAGAGGTCGTGACCTCTTTGGATTGAAGCAGGGAACGGCTTCCGCAACGCAAACCCGGCCGTCCGCCAACAGCATCGTCTGTAACGGCTGCCGGGTAATGCCGCGCGAGAACGGTTCCGATAGCAGTATTTGATCGAATCGGGAAAACGAACTTGAGTGTTGCAACACCTCAGCCGACGCCAACACGTTTCAGGCTGCGCCTGGTGCCATCGCTGGTCAGCGCCCTCCTCTGCGCCGCCGCCCTTGCGTCGTCGCTATACTATCTGGTTGGTCCCCAAGGCGTTCCCTCGGAAGTGGCGGCGATCAATCCGTCAGGGGCTCCGGCAGATGCAGGCGCTTCCCCGACTAACCCGCCCAGCTTCGAGATCCTTTACAGCAACGGTGATCAGGGTCTGATGGTTTACGAGGGCTACGTCTATGTCGTGCGACTCGGCGACAAGTTGCCGAACGGTCGTCGGATGATCGGTTTCCAAAAACGGGACGGAAACTGGAACGCGGTGACGCTTTGAGGCCTTATGCCGGCCACGCGTTGTGGATGTTAACTGTTTGTTAACGCTCGCTTGCGAGGCAGCAAGAACCCCCATTTAGCCACGGTTGCCACCCAGGGCGAACTGGCGCAACTCTTTGTTAAAGAGTCGTGAATCAGTGCTTTGGATGGTGCAGAATGATTAACAAGAAGCTACAGGATGAACTGGTCGAACTCGATGAGAGACCTGCGCTCGAGAGCCGCTCGGTGATGAGCGAACGGGCGGTCCAGGGCATCCCCCTGGCGATCGAGGCGGTCATCGGTCGCGCCAGGCTGACGGTCTCTCAGATCTCGAAACTCCACCCTGACGATACGATCCATCTCGACCGCGATTTCGGCGATCCGGTCGAACTCAAGGTCAACGGCATGGTCATCGGCCGAGGGGAAATCGTCTATGACGAATCCAGCAACGCCGTCGGCATCAGGATCATTGATATATCGCCGATCGCGCAACGCTAGATTCAACGTCGCGCATTCCGCGCCGGAGAGACGCGGAGGCCCTTTTCTTCGTACGTTGATCCGGTCTCCACGCGGTTGTCCGTCGATTGCCTGTGGATCAACAACCAGGACGCGCAAGAGTTAATAGGTTGTTAGGACATACCGAACAATTTTAGCCGCACAGGCAAAGCCTATCCTCTTTTAATTCCCGTCCGAGAGCCTTGTTCGGTGTGCCGGCTGGCAGACTGATCCCATGGCTTCGGGTGGCTTAGATCTGGATGCGTTCGGAATGACATTGATCTCTCTCGCCGTCCGGCTGAAAAGCCGGGCACATTTTTCCCTGAAACGAAACGTCAGTGGCAAAAGCGGAGCGGTCGTCGGCATCACCCTGGGCCGGAGAACGCAGGCAAAGCAACGGCTTGGCATCATCATCGCCGGGTTTGCCGTGATCTTTCTGGTGATCATGGGCCGCCTGATCCAGTACGGATTGGAAAGACCAGTCGAAACGGCGTGGATCAACTATGCCAATCACGCCGTGGCCTCCCGTCCTGACATCGTCGACCGGCACGGAGAGTTGCTGGCAACAGACGTCAACATGGTGTCGCTCTATGCCGAACCGCGAAAGATCGTCGATGCGGATGAAGTCGTCGAGAAACTGGCGACCGTCATTCCCAATCTCGATTGGCGTGATACGCACCGGAAACTTCGATCCGGCACCGCCTTCCAATGGTTGCGGCGGCAGCTCACGCCGCGCCAGCAGGCGGACATACTGGCGCTTGGCATTCCAGGCATCGGCTTCCGGCCGGAAAAGCGGCGCTTTTATCCGGGCGGATCGACGGCCTCGCATATCCTCGGGCACGTCAACGTCGACAATCAGGGCCTGCAGGGCATGGAACGCTACATCGATCAGCAAGGACTTGCCGATCTCCGGGCAGCGGGATTGACCGGCAACACCCCGCTCGAGCCGGTCAAGCTCTCGATCGACCTTCGCGTTCAGAGCATCGTTCGGGAAGCGGTTGCGCGCGCCATGATCGACTACCAGGCGGAAGCCGCCGGCGCCGTGGTCCTGGATGTGGAGACCGGAGAAGTCATCGCGATGGCTTCAGTGCCCGACTACGATCCGAACCAGCCTTCGCGCACGCTGCCGGATGGCAATATCGACAAGGAATATGAAAAGGGCTGGTTCAACCGGATGAGCAACGCGACGTTCGAGATGGGCTCGACGTTCAAGAGCTTCACCCTGGCGATGGGCCTGGACGCCGGCAAGATCAGCCTCAACTCCGTGGTCGATGCATCGCGCCCCATCCGCATGGGCGGCTTCACCATCAAGGATTTTCGCGGAAAATATCGACCCCTCACCATTCCTGAGGTCTTTCAGTATTCATCCAATATCGGAACCGCCGCGGTCGCCGACATGGTCGGCATCGAGGGACATCAGGCCTTTCTCACCAAGCTTGGGCTTCTTTCCAAGATGGAGACCGAGCTGCCGGGTGTGGCAACGCCCACGCAGCCGCGGAGCTGGAAGAAGATCAACTCGGTAACGATCTCCTTCGGTCACGGCGTTGCGACCACACCGCTGCAAACCGCCGTCGCCGCTGCCGCTCTGCTGAATGGCGGCACCCTGATCTCTCCGACTTTCCTTCCGAGATCCCCCGAGACGGCGAAGGCACAGGCTCAGCAAGTCCTGCAGCCGACGACGAGCGCCGACATGCGCTACCTTTACAACCGCAACGGCCAGCTGGGCTCCGGCCGCCATGCCCAGGTGCCCGGTTTCCATGTCGGAGGAAAGACCGGCACCGCCGACAAGGTCATCAATGGCCGATACGCCACAAACCTCAATTTCAACGCCTTTCTCGCCGGCTTTCCCATGGATAGCCCGCGCTACATCGTCCTTTCGATCGTCGATGCGCCGCTGACGGGCGAGCGAGGCGGCCGTCAGGCGGCCCACACAGCGGCGCCCGTCGTCCGGGAGATCATCAGTCGCGCCGGTTCCTTCCTTGGCGTCCAACCCCGCTTTGGGCCTGAGCGCGAGCCGCACCTGGTGGCGGACTTCTAAAGCGGTTTGCGGAAAGGAGGCGGTGACGCGGACCGGGAACGGACGCATCGCCGCACCCGCCACCCTTGGCTTCATGCCTCGGCAAGGCTATGTCCATGTCCTATTCGATACGATCCGGTACGGGAGGAGCCTCAGATGCTGATCGATGGAAAAGTCTTTATCGTGACCGGTGGCGGTTCGGGCCTCGGCGCAGCCGTCGCGCGGCGGCTCCATGGCGAGGGTGCCCGTGTGGTTCTTGCCGACGTCAACGCCGAGGCCGGCCAGAAGATGGCCGGGGAACTCGGCATCAACGCCCTCTTCCAGAAAACGGATGTCACCAACGAAGCGGATGGCGCCGCCGCCGTTGCAGCAGCTCTGGATCGCTTCGGCCATCTCCACGGACTGGTGAACTGCGCCGGTATCGCGCCGGGCGAAAAGGTGCTCGGCCGCGACGGCCCGCATCGCCTCGAAAGCTTTTCGCGCGCCGTCGGCATCAACCTCATCGGCACCTTCAACATGCTGCGGCTCGCCTCCGAGGCGATCCAGCGGGAAGAGCCGGGCGAGGACGGCGAACGGGGCGTGATCGTCAACACCGCATCGGTTGCCGCCTTTGACGGTCAGATCGGCCAGGCGGCCTATGCCGCATCCAAGGGTGGCGTGGTCTCGATGACGTTGCCGATCGCCCGTGAACTCGCACGCTACGGCATTCGCGTCGTCGCCATCGCCCCCGGTATATTCGAGACTCCAATGATGGCGGGCATGCCGCAGGAGGTGCAGGACTCGCTCGGCAAGAGCGTGCCCTTCCCGCAGCGCCTCGGCAAACCGGAAGAGTTCGCCGCCCTCGTGCAGCACATCTGCGAGAACCGCATGCTGAACGGCGAAGTCATCCGCCTTGACGGCGCGCTGCGCATGGGCGCGCGCTGATAGGATCAGCACCGGCGCCTCGCCCGTACTCAACCGGGCGCGGCGCCACGCCCTTACCAAGGCAGTTCAGGCGGCTTGATCGGCCATCCTGACGACATAGGCGCAGCGGCGTGCGCCGGCAAGGATGTGCTCGGCGCGCTCGACCTCGACCCCGGGGCCGAGCACTGCGCGGAATACGCTCAACTCCGCCCGGCAGAAGCCCTGGCAGCTCGTCGCAGCGGCGCAGATCGGACAATGGTTCTCGACAAACAGAAGCGTTCCGTCGCCGGGATCCTCGTAGGCCGCCATATAGCCCTCCTGCGACCGAAGTCGTACGAGCACGTCCACCCGTTCACGAAGGCTCTCCATGCCTGTCATGGCGGCGCGATAGTTCTCCCGCGTCTCGTTCTCCCGTGCCGCGATCAGCCGATCGATCGCCGCCTCGCCGAGCGTCTGCCGGATCGTCCTCAACAGCTGGACGGTCAGCTCCGCATGCGTGTCGGGAAACTCAGCGTGTCCAAGTGCGGTCAGCCCCCAGAATTGCGAGGGACGACCGACGCCTTTTGCCTCCGACCAGGACAGAACGAGACCATCTTCGGCAAGGCGAACCAGCTGTTGCCGGACGGCCTCGCCGGTAATCGTCAGACGCTTGCCCAGTGCCGCCGCCGTTTGCGGGCCATGCAGCTTCAGCGCCAGCATGATGCGCTCTCCCGGCGTGCGGCCGCTGCTTTGCTCCGGATTTAACAAGTGATCGCTTGACATATTCCTGCGCGCAGATTTACAAAGAATTGTCTTGCTAAATACACTCTCATCCATTCGCAGACAAGTGATCCGTCGAGAGTGTCCCGCCCGCAAAGGAATTGATCATGGCCTTCGAACTTCCCGCCCTTCCCTATGCACCCGCAGCACTCGCTGAAAACGGCATGAGCGCCGAGACGATCGAATTCCACCACGGCAAGCACCACCAGGCCTATGTCACGGCGCTGAACGGCTTCGTCGAGAAGGACGCATCGCTTGCCGGCCTGTCGCTCGAGGAGATCATTCGTCTCAGCCACGGCAAGGCGGAACTGGCGCCGGTCTTCAACAATGCCGGCCAGCATTGGAACCACATCCTGTTCTGGAAGAACCTTTCGCCCAAGGGCGGCCAGATCCCCGGCGCGCTCGAAAAGAAGATCACCGAAGACTTCGGCAGCGTTCAAGGCTTCAAGGATGCCTTCAAGGCGGCCGCCACCGGCCAGTTCGGCTCCGGCTGGGCCTGGCTCGTACTCGGTACCGACGGCAAGCTCAAGGTGACGAAGACGGCCAACGGCTCCAACCCGGTCGCGACCGACGAAGGCAAGGCCCTGCTCGGCCTCGATGTCTGGGAACATGCCTACTACATCGACTACCGCAATCGCCGGCCGGACTACACCTCGAATTTCCTCGACAGGCTCGCCAACTACGAGTTCGCCGAAGCGGAACTGAAGTCCGCCTGACCGGCTGAAGACCGCCGCGGCGCCGGAACCAGCGCACAGGGCGGTTGATCAGAGAATTTGCGGCAGCCCCTCGCCCCCCGCCTGAGCCTGGGCTTCCGCAAACCCCGTGGCGTCTCCCCGCCGCCACGGGCTATCTCAGTTGGAACAAGACCCATGCGCCAGACATCTCCGCTCTCCGTCGATATCGACGCCCACGCCGATCTGGCCGTGTCGAAACCGGAGTTCGCCGACACCCTGTCGCATCTTGCCGCCACCGTCTGCGTGGCGAGCGCCGGCAAAGGCAGAGACAGTCTCGGCCGAACCGTGACCGCCACCTTCTCGCTCTCCGCCAACCCGCCATCAATCGTCATTTCGATCAAGGCGGACAGTCCACTCGCCACATTGATCGCCACTGAAGAGGGTTTCTCGCTCGCCCTGCTGGCTGAGGGACAGGAGCTGATCGCGGATGCCTTCGCCGGCAAGATCGAAGCGTCCAAGCGTTACCTCGTCGGCATCTGGGCCGACTGGCCAAGCGGACGGCCAAGGCTCCTCGGGGCCGCCGCTGCGCTCGACTGCGTGCTCAGCGCTTCGATGCAGGTCGG
The DNA here is from genome assembly GCF_037120565.1 of Ensifer sp. CCNWLY38. Lineage (NCBI taxonomy): Bacteria > Pseudomonadati > Pseudomonadota > Alphaproteobacteria > Hyphomicrobiales > Rhizobiaceae > Ensifer > Ensifer sp. CCNWLY38. The sequence continues at coordinate 485,858 of NZ_JBBBBO010000003.1, read as the reverse complement.
GGATCACATGCTGTTCGTCGGAACAATTGTCGCAACCGAGACTTCCATCCATGCCGACCCCTTGATCTGGAGCCGCCGGCGATATCAGTCTCTCGACAGGACTAGATCGTTGCCGGCGCCGCCGGGCAACGGACATGCGACCCTCGCCCCAACCAAGCCTGCGGCCTGAACCAGCGATCGTGTAGGAGGAACGCCAGCAATGCGGCAAGTGCTCGAAAAGCTCTTACAGGACGGCAAGGACGACGCCCTGCTGCGCTTCACGCTCGGCAGCATCTGCCTTCAGGAGGCGGATCTCGAAACTGCCCTTGCCCATGTCGAGCGGGCGATCGCCTTCGACCCGGACTATTCCGCCGCGTGGAAGCTGCGCGGCGCCATCCTGCACAAGCTGGGCCGGTTCGAAGAGGCGATCCAGGTCTGGCGCGAAGGTCGCGTCGTCGCCGAACGGAGGGGCGACCTGCAGGCGGCAAAGGAGATCGGCGTTTTCCTCAAGCGCCTGGAACGCCAGTGCATCGCCGCCAACAGGAACGAATAGCCAGCCCATCACGAGGGTGGAGCGGGGCCGGCAGCGATGCCGAGCCCCATAAGACCACGAATGGTCAACTCACTTGAAGACCGACGGTAGCCAGAGCGACAGGGCCGGGATGTAGGTGACCGCCATCAGCACCGCGATGCTGGCGCCGAAGAACGGCCAGATGGTGCGCATCGCCTCGCGAATGGTTATCCCGCCGACGGCGCATCCGACGAACAGCACCGTGCCGACCGGTGGCGTGTTGAGGCCGATGCCGGCGTTGAGGATCATCACCACGCCGAAATGCACCGGATCGATGCCGAAGGCCTTCACCACCGGCAGGAGCACGGGCGTACAGATGATCACCATCGGCGCCATGTCCATGAAGGTGCCGAGGAACAGCAGGATGATGTTGATGACAAGCAGCACGATGATCGGGTTTTCCGAGATCGCGCTGATCGCGCTGATCATCAGCGCCTGCACCTGCAGGAACGCCATCAGCCAGCCGAAGGACGCCGCCATGCCGATGACCAGAAGCACCATGGCGGTGGTGCGCACCGCCCCCATCACCGCCTCGACGAAACCCGTCCAATCCAGCTCGCGGTAAACCAGCATGGCGACGAGGAAAGCATAGAGCACGGCGATGCAGGAGCTTTCGGTGGCGGTGAAGACGCCGGAGCGCACGCCGCCGAAGATGATGCCGATCAGCACGATGCCGGGGAACGAGGCGAGCAGGTAGTAGAAGACCTTTGCAAAGCCCGGAAACGGCTCGGCCGGATAGCCTCTGCGTCTTGCAACGATATAGGCCGTCACCATCAGCGAAAGCGCAAGCAGCAGGCCGGGAATGATGCCGGCGGTAAAGAGATCGGCAACGGAGACATTGCCGCCCGCCGCGATCGAATAAAGGATCATGTTGTGCGACGGCGGCACCATCAGCGCGATGATCGCCGCATTGACCGTGACGTTGACGGCATAGTCGCGATCGTAGCCGCGCTTTGCCATTTGCGGGATCATCAGGCCGCCGACCGCCGAGGCATCCGCCACCGCCGAGCCGGAGATACCGCCGAAGAGTGTCGAGGCGACGATGTTGACCTGGCCGAGACCGCCGCGAAGGTGCCCGACGAGGCCGGCGGCAAACTGGATCAGCCGGTTGGCAATGCCGCCGCGCACCATCAGGTCGCCGGCAAAGATGAAGAACGGGATCGCCATCATGGCGAAGATATTCATGCCGGAATTCAATTGCTGGAACACCACCACCGGCGGCAGGCCGAGATAGAGCACGGTGGCGAACGAGGCGATGCCGAGGCAAAACGCGATTGGCGTGCCAATGAACATCAAGAGGGTGAAGACCCCGAAGAGGATAGTGTAAGCCATTCAGGCCATCTCCTGCACGACGACATCTGCGGCGACATCGACACCCAGAACCAGATCGATCAAACGCTCGGCGGCAAACAGGGCAATCATCACACCACCGACGATGAGCGGAAAAAAGTCGACCCCTCCCGGCCAGCCGAGAACGGGAATGGTGGCCGTCCAAGTGCCGACGCAAAGAAGCAGGCCGTAGTAGGCCATGGAAGCGCCGAAGATGACGATCAGGCCAAGGCTCGTCAGGTCCATGGCCATTTGCACCGAAGGCTTCATCACATGACGGATGACATCGAGGCCGAGATGCACGCTCTCGCGCACGCCCACCGCAGCACCGAGCATGATGAACCAGGCCATGAGATGGAGGGCCAAGGGTTCAGACCAGCTTGGCGAGTCGTTCAAGACGTAGCGGGCAAAGACCTGCCAGCCGACGATCAACGTCATGGCGACCATGCCAGTGCCGGCGATATAAAGCGACGCGCGGCTTAGCGCCCCGAGAACCGGGCGCATCGCCCGCATGAAACGACGCATGTCTCTTCCTCCTCCGCAAAAGCGATCCAATGGACAGTTGCGACGACCGGCTCCACTCTCGGAGCCGGCCCGCCGTCTGCTGTCACTTGACCGCCTTCACCCGCTCGAGAAGGTCCTTGAGTTTCGGGTCGCTGACGAACTGGTCGTAGACCGGCCCCATGGCGGCGGCGAACTCTTCCTTGTCGACCTTGATGACGTTTGCGCCGGCGGCGCGAACCTTCTCTTCCGAGACTTTTTCGCGCGCGCTCCACAATTCGCGCATCTTGCCGACGGAGTCTTTCGCCGCCTGGCGGATCAGCCCCTGGTCGTCAGAAGAGAGTTTGTCCCAGCTCACCTTGGAGATCACCAGGATCTCCGGGTTGAGGGAATGTTCGGTGAGCGAATAGTTCTTGGCCACCTCGAAATGACGAGCGGACTCGTAGGACGGCCAGTTGTTTTCGGCACCGTCGACAACGCCTGTTTCAAGCGAGGAATAGACCTCACCCATCGGCATCGGCGTCGGGTTGGCACCGAAGGCCTGCATCATCGCGATCCAGAGGTCGGACTGCTGCACCCGGATCTTCAGCCCCTTGAGATCTGCCAGTTTCTCGATCGGTTTTTTGGTGGTGTAGAAGGAACGGGCGCCGGAATCGTAGAAGGCGAGACCGATCAGACCGTGCGGCTCGAAAGCGGCGAGAACCTCCTCGCCGATCGGGCCGTCGACCGTCTTGTGCATGTGCTCGGTCGAGCGGAACAGGAACGGCATGCCGAGAACCATCGTCTCCTTGACGAGATTGTTGAACGGCGCGGCGTTGACGCGGTTCATGTCGATGACGCCGAAGCGGGTCTGCTCAATCGTGTCCTTCTCGCCACCGAGGACGCCGTTGTTCATGACCTCGATCTTGATGCGGCCGTCGGTGCGCTCGGAGAGCAGTTGCCCCATGTATTTGACAGCATCGACGGTCGGGTAGCCGTCCGGGTGGATGTCCGCCGAACGCAGGGTGATTTCCTGCGCCTGCGCCGCTGTGCCGGCAAACGCCAGCCCCATTGCGACGCAAAGCATGCCTGCAATTTTCTTCATGTTTTCCTCCTCCACTAATTGTGCTTTGGCCTCTCCCAAGGCCGCGTTGCTGCCCGTCCGGGCCGGCATGCGAAATCTCATGTCCTTGGGCCCGACAGGGAGCCTCCCGGCTCCCACCGCGGGTCGAAGTCACGCCGCCGCGAAGGGCGGCAGCTTGAACAGGTGTTCCGGGTTCTCGACGAGGGCGAGATGCCTTGCCCGGTCGTCGCCAAGCCAGCCGAGCACGAGGTCGGCGAGCCGCGCGTCATCGGGATAGTCTGCCGTTTTCCGGATCATGTTGTGCGGCCAGTTCGAGCCCCAGATGATGCGTTCCGGGGCATGGTCCGCGATCCGGCGCGAAAGAGCGGCCACGTCCTCGTAGGGCCATCCCGCTCGCGAACTCTCGTAGACGCCCGCGAACTTGAACCAGACATTGCCCCGGTCGATCAGTTTCAGAAGTGCTGCAATCTCCGGCCCGTCCGGGTCGACGCCGGCGAAGAACTTGCCGTGGTGATCGAGCACCCAGCGCGAACGGATGCGCTCCAGCCGCGGCAAGTGGTCGAGCATCCTGTTGCCATCGAACTGCACGGCGATCATCCAATCCGCCGCATGTGCTCTTGCATCGATCGCTTCCAGCGCGTCGAGCCCCACCGCGCCACCCGGCAGGTCCATGATGCGTGCGCCGACGGCACCGGATGCGCTCAGCGCGCGCATGTCCACATCGGACGTGGTTTCGTCGATGACGACGACGGCCCGCGCGGCGGTGCCCATTGCAGCGACACAGGCAAGCGTATTGGCGTTGTCCCGCTGGTGGGCATTGCCCTGGGTGATGATCACCCTGTCGATACCGAGCCAATCCATGACCCGACGATAGGCCGCAGCATCCGGCAACGGCTCGGCCGGCAAGGGCGGACCGCCGGGAAGCGACGGGAAGCCCGGCAGATATATGTGCATCTGTGCATCGACCGTACCCTTCGGCAGACGGGGTTCAGGCGGACGACCGGAGAGGGTGCGCTCGATCATCTCAAGCCTCGGGCATCTTGAACTGGGCGAGCGCATCGCGATCGATCTCGATGCCGAGACCGGGCGCGTCCGGGATCGCAACGACACCATTCACGGCCTCGATCGGCGTCGTCAGCACCGCCTGGCGAAAGGGATTCTCCGTCCGGTCGAACTCCATGATCGGCTCGATCGGGTTCACCCGCACCGGGTCCGGCGTCATCGCCGCCATGAACTGTAGCGCCGCGGCAAGATGTACGCCGGTACCCCAGACATGCGGCACGATGCGAACGCCGTGCAAGGTCGCAAGACTTGCGATCTTCGCCATCTCGGAGAACCCGCCGCAGCCGCAGAGATCCGGCTGCAGGATGTCGACGGCGCGGCTCTCGATCGCGGGCCACATTCCGTAACGGGCGTGCCACGTCTCGCCGCCTGCGACCGGGATGGGCTGCCCGGTCCTGACCTCGCGATAGGCTGAAAGCTGCTCCGGCACCACGGGCTCCTCGAACCAGTCGATATCGTAGTCCGCCGCCGCCTTGCCGAGGCGGATCGCCTCGGTGACGGTGTAGCCATGGTTGGCGTCGATCATCAGCCGCATTTCGTCGCCGATCGCCTCGCGCACCGCGCGGATGACGCGCAGGTCTTCGTCGATGCCGAAGCCGATCTTGATCTTGCAGGCGTGAAACCCTTGCGCCCGCCGCTCAGCCATCTCCATGGCATTGTCGGAGACGCGGTCGACGCCGTCGCGCTTGAAGCTGCCGGTCGCATAGGCGCGCACGCTCTCGCGCCAGCGGCCACCAAGCAGCATCGAGACCGAGGCACCGTAATGTTTGCCCTTGATATCCCAGAGCGCGATGTCGATGCCGGAGAGAGCCGTAACCGCCAGACCGCGCTGCCCCTGATCACGAAGCGCATTGTAGAGGATCGCCCAGAGCTTTTCGGTCTGGCGCGGGTCCTGGCCGATCAGCCAGGGGGAATAGGCCGCGACCACCGCCGCATTGGGCCGCGCCGGCCCAAGGCATTCGCCCCAGCCGATCGTCCCGTCGTCGCATTCGATCTCGACCAGCACATGCGCGCGCCGATCGAAGCGCATCGAGGCGCTTTCGAACGGCACGGCCAGCCGGTGCTCCAGGAGATGGGTGCGGACGGCGGTGATTTTCATGGCACTCCTCCCTCCCCCGGTCAGGACTTGCGCTTGTGGCTGCCGATAAGCGCGTCGAGCATCTCGACTTCGGCCCCCGTCAGGTCCGTGAGCGGGCTGCGCACCGGTCCGGCATTGAACCCCTGCAGCCGCACGCCGGCCTTCACCGCCGCGACAGCATAGCCCTTGGCCCGGTTGCGGATGGCCATGAACGGATAGAAGAAGTCGTTAAGGATGCGCTCGCAGGTGGCACGGTCGCCGCTGCGAAGCGCCGCGTAGAATTCGTTGGCGAGCCCCGGCACGAAGTTGAAGACGGCCGAGGAATAGGTGGTGAAGCCAGCGCCGAGATAGGCTTCGGCGAACAGTTCCGCCGTCGGCATGCCGCCGAGATACATCAGCCGGTCGCCCATCTTGGCGGTGATCTGGCGCACGAGGCCGATATCGCCGGTGCCATCCTTGAAGCCGATCAGGTTTGGGCATTCGTCACAGAGCCGCGCCAGCGTGTCGGGCTGCAGCACCGAGTTATCGCGGTTATAGACCATGACACCGATGCCGACCGACTGGCAGATCTTCTTCACATGGGCGTAAAGGCCCTCCTGCGGCGCATCGATCAGGTAGTGCGGCAGAAGCAGGATGCCATCGGCACCGACCCGCTCGACCGACCGGGCGATATCGACCGCCATCTCCGTACCGTAACCACAGCCGGATACGATCGCCGTTTCGCCGGCAACATCCTTGGCGGCAGCGACGATGCCGGGGATCTCATCCGGCTTCAGCGAGAAGAACTCGCCGGTTCCGCCGGCGGCAAACAGCACCGGCGCCTTGTAGCCGGCCAGCCACTCGACATGCGCCTGGTAACTTTCCGGCGCGAAACGGCCCTCCGCATCGAAGTGCGTCACCGGGAAGGAAAGCAGGCCCGATCCAAGCGCGGCCTTGATCTGTTCTGGGGTCATTTCGCGCGGGCCCTCCCTAATACTCGACGCGCCCTACTAAGCAAGTCATCACACACATGTCAATATGTCATAGTACAAGTTATCATACGACCTTCGAAATTCAATGCCCCCGCGCCTTCGGACCGAATCTCGTTTCATCTTGCCACTCGGCACAAACCCGAGCGAGCTGGGCATTCAAACGCGCCAAGTTCTCCATTCGTGTTGCAGAGAACATGTATTATATGTTAGCCGGTATTGTATGATGTGACTGGACTGATGATCGACGGGACCCTACCCGCCGATATGAAGGAGACAGGCGATGGAACGACTTCTGATCACCGGCGCAGCAGGCCAGTTGGGCCGCGTCATGCGCAAAAAGCTCGCCCCGATGGCCAAGGTGATCCGACTTTCCGACCGTTCGCCGCTCGATCCACCCGGCGAGAATGAAGAATGCGTTCAGTGCGATCTCGCCGATGCCGGCGCTGTCCATGACCTTGTTGCCGGCTGCGATGCAATCCTGCATCTCGGAGGCATATCCGTCGAACGGCCCTTTTCCGAAATCCTCGACGGCAACATTCTCGGCCTCTACAACCTCTACGAAGCTGCACGCGCCAACGACAAGCCGCGCATCCTGTTCGCCAGCACCAACCACACGATCGGCTACTATCCGCAAAACGAGCGGCTCGGCCCGAATGCTCCCTATCGGCCGGACGGGCTCTACGGTGTGTCGAAGTGCTTCGGCGAAGCACTTGCCCGCATGTACTTCGAGAAATTCGGCCAGGAGACGGCGCTGGTCCGCATAGGCTCGTGCCTTCCGGAACCCATCAACTACCGCATGCTGTCCACCTGGCTTTCGCATGACGACTTCGTTTCCCTGATCGAAGCTGTATTCCGCGTCCCGGTCCTCGGCTGCCCCGTCATCTGGGGTGCGTCTGCCAACGACGCCGGCTGGTGGGACAATTCGCACATTGGATGGCTCGGCTGGCGACCGAAGGAAAATGCCGAAGTCTTCCGCGATAAGATTGCCGCCAGCAGCCCGAAGCCGGACCCGGGCGACTCGCTCGTGCGGTATCAGGGCGGCGCCTTCGTCGATGATCCGATCTTCGAGGAGTAGGCCCTAGGCCTTGCCAATGGATTGCGCCCTTGATCGGCAATGGCGTATCCAGAAACTCACACCAAGTCCCAGAAACGGCCATGCCCATGAGCAACGTCACCGCCCCCGACAACACAACCCCACAAGGCAAGACGCTGGTGGCCAAGATGACGGACGCGCTCAGCGGCCAGATCGCCGGCGGACACTATAAGCCGGGCGATCGCCTGCCATCGGAGGCGCAGCTTACCCAGGAGTTCGGCGTCAGCCGCACGGTCGTGCGCGAAGCGATCGCAGCACTACGCTCCGGCGGGCTGGTCGAAGCGAGACACGGTATCGGCGTTTTCGTGCTGGAACCCGCGCCGGTGGCCCCGCTGCCTTTCCACGGCGTCGATCTCGCGCGCGTCTCGTCGCTGATCGAAATGCTGGAACTGAGGACCGCCGTCGAAGGCGATGCCGCTGCCCTTGCCGCCCTTCGCCGCTCGCCGGCACAGGAAGAAAAGATCGTCGAGGCCTTCGACAGCTTCTGCGCGAGTGCTGCCGAGGGCCGCCCCACGGCGGAAGCCGATTTCAACTTCCACCTGGCGATTTCCCAGGCGACGAACAATCCGCGGTTCAGCGAGTTCCTGCAGATGCTGGGCACCGCGCTTATTCCCCGCCGCGCGGTTTCCGAAAGCGGCGAGGAGACCGTGCTGGCGGCGGCGGAACTGTCGCGCTTGATCTCGGAACACGAGGCCATTCTCATCGCGATCCAGGATGGCGACGAGGAACGGGCGCGCAGCGCCATGCGCCAGCACCTCAAGAACAGCCAGGTGCGCTATCGCTCGATGTTGCGCGCGGCCCGCTAGAGCCGTGCGTTCAGATGAACGCACAAATAAGGCTCTAGCACTTTGATTCTAAAGCATCTTTCCGCATTCAAGTGATTCCACTTGAATGCGGGATGCTCCAGGCAGCGGACGACCATCCTGCTCAGGCGCGGCCAAGCCGGCGTATGTTGCTTGCAAGCTCAGCCGCCAGGCGAAGTGCGGCCGCCGTCGCACCGGCCATCTGCGGCATGATCAGCCATTCGAGTGTCCAGGCGGCACCGGAGCGTTCCTGCTCGTGTATCAGCGCATGGTGCATGCCGGAGAGCTGGGTCGCGTTGAACCGCGCCAAGGACACCAGAACCTCCGCCGCTACGGGGTTCTGCTTGTGCGCCATCGCCGAGGAACCACCGCCGCCGGCAAGCTCGATCTCATCGCCTTGCTGCGCCATCAGCGCGACATCCTGGCCGAACTTGCCGAGGCTGCCGGTCACCAGCGACAGTGCGCTGGCAAAATCCGCGACCTCCGAGCGCTGGCTGTGCCATTGCGGAAAATCGGCAAGGCCGAGCTCTTCGGCAAGCGTGGCGCGCACTTCGTCGGCTCGATCATCAAGTTTATCGAGCGTGCCCGCGGCGCCACCGAACTGGACGGCGAAGAGATCACGGTCCATCGCCTCCAGCCGATCCATATGATCGAGCAGCGGCTCGATCCAGCTGCGCAACCGGTCGGAGACGGTGATCGGGATTGCCGCCTGCATGCGGGTACGCCCCATCAGCGAGCGATCCCCCCATTCGCTGTCGCATTCTTCGAGCACCGAGACGACATTGCCGAGGCGCACGGCGAAAAGCTCAGCGACCGCCTTCATCCGCAACATCAGGCTGGTGTCGATCACATCCTGGCTGGTGGCGCCGTAGTGTACGTATTCCGCCGCCTCGCCACCGACGGCGGCGCGCAATTGCCGGACGAGGTCCGGCACGACTACACCATCCACGCCCATGGCGCGCTTCAGTGCGATGACATCGGGCGAGAAGGCGCGGCAGGCCTCGGTGATGCGGTCGGCAGCGCTCGGCGGGATGATGCCGTGCACGGCTTCCGCCCGCGCAAGCGCCGCCTCGAAGGCGAGCATCGCATGGATATCGGCGGAGGCCGAAAACTCGGCGGCAACCGCCTCATCACCCAGAAGCCCGGAGAGATAAGGATGGTCGAAGGCGGAATAGGTCATGGTTTCCCCGTTTCTGCTTCCCGAACGAAATGCCACCTGCTGCATGGGGGCATCAATCATCGCCCCATGTCCAGGCGTGACATTCCTGTTCAGATGTCGAGGAAGACCGTTTCCTTCTCACCCTGCAGGTGAATGTCGAAAACATAATTAGGCGCGTCTCCCGTCGCGACAAGCGTCGCGACGCGATGACGATGTTCAATCCGCGCAAGCAGCGGATCGACGGCATTCGCTTCCGTCTCTTCGGGGAAATACATGCGCGTGTGCAAGCCGATATTGATGCCGCGGGCGACGATCCAGAAGGTGATATGCGGCGCCATCTTCCGGTCACGGCTGTAAGGCACGACCCCGGGCTTCACCGTTTCGAACCTGAAGACACCGTCCTCGGCACCGGTCGCACAACGCCCCCAACCGGAGAAATTCGGGTCGGCGGAGCCACGAATTTCGGTCGGCGAATTGTAGAGGCCGGCAGCATCCGCCTGCCAGATCTCGACGAGCGCGTCCCTGAGCGGCGCGCCGGCGCCGTCGATCACGCGGCCAGTAATGGTAATGCGCTGCCCCTTCGTCTGCTCATTCACCATGCGCGATCCGAGGTCGGCTTGGTAAACGCCACCGATCCCGGAAAAGTTTGGCGTCAGTCCGATGTGCACGTAGGGGCCGGCCGTCTGCGACGGCGTTTCCTTGAGGTAGTTCAGCTGCTGCACCATCAGTTGCCCTCCAGCCGGTTCTCGAAAAGGGTCGAGCGGCGACCGCGCAGCACGATGTCGAATTTGTAGGCGCGCGCATCAAATGGGATCGTGTTTGCCCAGTCGAGCGGCGCGATCAGTTGCTCGATCGCCTGGCGGTCGGGGATCGTATTGACGATCGGACACTTCCAGATCATCGGGTCGCCCTCGAAATACATCTGGGTGATCAGGCGCTGCGCGAAGCCATGGCCGAAGACCGAGAAATGGATGTGGGCTGGGCGCCAGTCATTGACGCCGTTCGGCCAGGGATAAGGACCTGGTTTGATCGTGCGGAAGGCATAGAAGCCCTCGTCGTCGGTGATCGTGCGGCCGCAACCGCCGAAATTCGGGTCGAGTGGCGCGAGATAGCTTTCCTTCTTGTGGCGGTAACGGCCACCGGCATTCGCCTGCCAGAATTCGAGCAGCGCGCCCGGCACGGCGCGGCCGCGCTCGTCGAGCACCCGCCCATGCACGATGATGCGCTCGCCGATGGCGCTTTCGCCTGCCCGAGCGAAATTGTGGATCAGGTCATTGTCGAGCTCGCCTATGACAGAATGGCCGAAGACAGGGCCGGTGATTTCCGAGATCGTGCCGTCAAGTGACAACAACGCCTTCTGCGGCGAGCGCAGCACCGAGGTCTTGTAGCCCGGCGTCAGCGCCGGCGCATGCCATTGCCGGTCGCGGGAAAAAAAGGCACCCGTCTCCGGCTTCCTATTCGTTCTGTCGGTCATCATCTTCCCCCGTCAGGCCGCCTTGCCGGCATCGATCTCGACAAAGACCTGCTTGGCGATCTTGATCGCGTGATTGGCCGCCGGCACGCCGGCATAGATCGCCACATGCAGCAGCGCCTCGCAGATATCGTCGCGGCTGGCGCCCGTGTTGACGGTCGCGCGCACATGCATGGCCACCTCGTCATCCTGACCAAGGGCTGCGAGCAGCGCGATCGTCACAATCGAGCGCTCCCGCTTCGTCCAGGTCGGCCGCGACCAGACGTGGCCCCAAGCGGCCTCAGTGATCAACTCCTGAAACGGGCGATCGAAATCGGTGGAAGCCGACTGAGTCCGGTCCACATGATCGTCGCCCAGAACGGCCCGGCGCGTGGCCATGCCCTGTCGATAACGGTCCGAGGGCGTGAAGGCGTCACTCATGCGGCTTGTCTCCATGCATTGCTATTTCGAAGAAGGCGCGAAGCACCGCGGTCAAAGCCTCCGGGTTTTCGACGCAAGGGATGTGGCCAGCGTCGCGGATGACTTCGTAGCGCGCGCCGGGAATGAGACGAGCGGTCGCAAGCACCACATCGGGCGGCGTCGAACCGTCCTGGTCGCCAACGACGCAGAGTGCGGGCACCGCAATACGGGCCGCCGCCTCGGTATAGTCGGCATCGCGGATGGCGGCGCAGGTGGCGATGTATCCGGTCACCGGCTGGCGCACCAGCATGTTGCGATAGCCGGCATAGGCGGTGTTTTCCGGCCGGCGGAAGGCCGGCGTGAACCAGCGCTCGAGCACGCCATCGGCGATCCCCTCGATACCATGTTCCTCGATGGCAGCGATGCGTGCCGCCCACATCTCGGCAGTGCCGATCTTGTGCGCCGTGTCGCAAAGAACCAGCGCACGTACGAGATCGGGCCGCCGCTGGTAGAGCGACTGCGCAATCAACCCGCCGACCGACAGACCGCAGATGATCGCCTGCTTGACGGAGAGCATGTCGAGCAGACCGGCCAGGTCGTTGGCGTGATCCTCGATCGCGTAAGGGATCGGCCCGATATCGGAGAGGCCATGGCCGCGCTTGTCATAGAGGACGATGGCATAGTCGCCGGCGAGCCGGACGACGACGTCACGCCAGATGCGAAAATCCGTACCGAGCGAATTGGCAAAAACCAGCACCGGCCGGTCGCCGGTCGCGCCGATCACTTGATAGTGGACCGTAATGTCGTTGATGCGGGCAAACTGCACGGGCTCTCTCCTCCGTCACCAAATTGGATATTTAATCTGGTTAGGTAAAATGATATTTCATGGCATTTCATTAACTTGAGGGTTATGAATTCCGTGATCGACGCCCGAGTTAAGTTTCGCCATCTGCAGACTTTTGTCGAGGTCTCCCGGCAGAAGAGCGTGATGAAGGCGGCGGAGCTGCTGCATGTCAGCCAGCCGGCCGTGACCAAGACGATCCGCGAGCTGGAAGAGGTGCTTGGCGTCGCGGTTTTCGAGCGCGACGGGCGCGGCATCAAGATAACACGTTACGGCGAGGTATTCCTGCGCCACGCCGGCGCGGCGCTGACGGCGCTGCGGCAAGGGCTCGATTCCGTGTCGCAGGAACGCGCCGGCGACGGTGTGCCGGTCAGGGTCGGAGCGCTGCCGACGGTGTCGACACGGATCATGCCGCACGCCATGACGCTCTTCCTAAAGGAGGATACCGGCGCGCGCATCAAGATCGTCACCGGCGAAAACGCCGTGCTCCTCGAACAACTGCGCGTCGGCGATCTCGATCTGGTCGTCGGGCGGCTTGCGGCACCGGAGAAGATGGCCGGCTTCTCCTTCGAGCACCTCTATTCCGAACAGGTTGTCTTTGCCGTCCGGGCCGGGCATCCGCTGCTTGCGGGCTCGCATTCCACGTTTGCACGGCTCGCGGATTTCCCGGTACTGATGCCGACGCGTGCCTCGATCATCCGCCCCTTCGTCGAGCGCTTCCTGATCACCAACGGCATTGCCAACCTACCGAACCAGATCGAAACCGTGTCCGATGCCTTCGGTCGCGCCTTCGTCCGGGCGAGCGACGCGATCTGGATCATCTCCGCCGGCGTCGTCGCCAGCGACGTCGACGATGGAACGATCGCGATCCTGCCGATCGACACCAGCGAGACGAAGGGCCCCGTCGGCCTTACCATGCGCGCCGACGCGGCACCATCAGCGGCTCTCTCGATCCTGATGCAGACCATTCGCGAGGCAGCGACCATCGTCGCCACCAAACTCTGAGGCGGCATGCCGGGAATTCGCGGCTTTACAAGCCCCGGCCAGCGACCGAGATTGCGGGTTCCGACAGACTGGTGATCCCATGCCGACCGCTCCCCTCCTCGTTGAAGCCTTTTCCCAAAAGCACATTCCCGAAATGCTCGACTGGTTTTCGAACCTCGAAGCGCTGGTGCAATGGGGCGGCCCCGGCCTCTCGTTTCCACTGGGGGCCGCGCAGCTCGAGGCGATGCTCGCAGAGACAACGGCTGCCGAGCCCGCGCGATGGATATTCGCCGGCCTGGTCGACGGCAAGCTCGCCGGTCATGCGCAGGTGGCACTCGATTGGCAGAACGGCGTCGGCCGCCTCAGCCGGGTTGCCATCAGTCCGCGCATGCGCGGCCGCGGCCTCGCCCGGCCATTCCTTCGCGAGGTGACCAGCCGCTTCTTCGCCGATCCCGCCTTCGAGCGGCTGGAGCTGAACGTCTACACCTTCAACGAGGCGGCGATCCGCACGTACCGCAGCCTCGGTTTTCGCGAGGAAGGCGTGCGCCGGTCCTCGGCCAAGGTCGGCGACGTCAGATGGGACACGGCGATCTATGGCCTGCTCCGGAACGAATGGAGCTGATCGCGGTGAAGCGTCAGAACGGCAGCCCGACATAGTTCTCGGCCAGCGCCGTCTCGGCGGCAACCGAATGGGTGAGGTAGTCGAGTTCGGCCTCCTGGATGCGCTGGTCGAAATCACCGGTGTCCGGAAAGCGATGCAGCATCATGGTCATCCACCAGGAGAAACGCACCGCCTTCCAGACACGCGCCAGCGCCCGTGCCGAATAGGCATCGACGCCCGCGTTCGAACGGTCCTGATAGTGTTCAAGCAGTCCCTCGAAGAGATAGTGCACATCGCTGGCAGCGAGGTTCAGCCCCTTCGCCCCCGTCGGTGGCACGATGTGGGCGGCGTCACCGACAAGGAAAAGGCGGCCGAAGCGCATCGGTTCGGCGACGAAGGAGCGAAGCGGCGCGATCGACTTCTCGAAGGACGGTCCGGTCACCATCGCCTCGGCATGATGTTGCGGCAGCCGCCGGCGCAGCTCGTCCCAGAAGCGCTCGTCGGACCAGTCCTCGATCCTTTCGCTCACCGAGCATTGAATGTAGTAGCGGCTGCGGGTCTGAGAGCGCATCGAGCAAAGTGCGAAGCCACGCGGATGGTTGGCGTAGATGAGTTCGTGATCGACCGGCGGCACGTCGGCGAGAATTCCGAGCCAACCAAAAGGATAGACCTTCTCGAAGGTGCGCAACGCCTTTTCGGGGACTGATTTGCGGCTGATGCCGTGAAAGCCGTCACAGCCGGCAACGAAGTCGCAATCGATACGCCGGGTCGCACCATCCTTCTCAAAGGTCACATAGGGCTGATGGCTGTCGAAATCATGCGGTTCGACATTGGCAGCCTCATAGATCGTCGTCGCGCCGGAGCGCTCGCGATGCTCCATCAGATCGCGCGTCAGTTCCGTCTGGCCATAGACCATGACGCGCTTGCCGCCGGTCAGATGCAACAGATCGATGCGGTGGTCGCGGCCGTCGAAGGCAAGCGAGAAACCGTCATGTGGCAGCCCCTCCTTGTGCATCCGCGCGCCGGCCCTGGCGCGATCCATCAATCCGACCGTGCCTTCCTCGAGCACGCCGGCGCGCACGCGGCCAAGGATGTAATCCTTGCTCACACGGTCGAGAATGACGTTGTCGATGCCGGCTTCCGTCAGCAATTGCCCAAGCAAGAGCCCTGATGGGCCTGACCCGATGATGACGACCTTGGTGCGCATGCTCTCCTCCAGAATTGTCTTTTGACAAAATCTGCGCCGAGCGGGCTTCGCTCTCAATGGACAAATCCGCCATGAAATTGCACAAATCGAACATGGCTTCAGGGAACGTGGTATGAAGAAGACGGTTCCGACCTATGAGCTTTACGGCGAACGGACCGGAGAACGGCCGGATTTTTGGCTGCATTGCGAGACTATTCCGTCACGAAGCAGCCTCTACCACTGGGAGATCGGACTGCACCGCCACGAAAGCTTCTTTCAGATCTTGTACATTGCCGGCGGTTCGGGCGATGCCGTCTTTGGCGACAAGGTGCATGCGATAGAGCCGCCGGCCGTCATCATGGTTCCACCGGCCCTCAGCCACGGCTTCCGCTTCTCCCGCGACATCGACGGCTTCGTCTTCACCATCCTGGCGTCGCATTTGAAGACATCTCCCGGCGAGCGCAGTCGTCTCGGTGCGTGGCTGGCCAGCCCGCATTTGACCAGGCTCGACGACGGTGAGGATGCGGCCTATGTCGCAGCAACCCTCACGCGTCTGGCCAGGGAATGGGAAACCAGCCGCAGCAATCGCACGGACCTGCTGGATGCCTACCTTACCTCCGTGCTGACGCTGGCGGCACGTCTCGACGAGACAAGCGACAGCCGAGACGATACAGCCGATAGCGAAAACGAACAGCGGGTCCAGCGCTTCCAGACTCTTTTGCAGCAGCACCACCGCTCGCATTGGTCGGCCGCAGCCTATGCCCGCGAACTAGGCCTGTCGCTGACGCATCTGAACCGGATAACGCGTGTTATCATGGGGCTCAGCGCCCACGAGATGATCTCGCGAAAGCTCATCGGCGAAGCGAGGCGCGAGCTCGTTTTCACCCGGGCCAGTGTGCAGGAAATCAGCTTCCGCCTCGGCTTTGCCGATCCCGCCTACTTCTCCCGCTTCTTCCTGCGCCAGACGGGCATGACGCCGCGCGCCTGGCGTTTGGCTGAGCGGGACAGGCTCGGCGCGTAAGGCAAACGCGTTCCGGCGCAGCTCGGCGGAGGCCAGGCCGGCACCGTCGGCGTGAAATTGTATACAATCCAAAAAGACTTTTGCAACGACTCAAAACGGGAGCAGAATCAAGGCTCGGGTCCGAGGGGGACCCGGAGAATATACGGAGGAAGACATGGCAGTACGCGATCCGTCGCCCTCGTTGTACAACGAGGATCTGGCACCGGCCGAGGAACGCCGGTGGGGCGCTTTCAGCATCTTCAATGTGTGGACATCCGACGTGCATAGCCTGTGGGGCTATTACCTCGCCGCAAGCCTTTTCCTGCTCTGCGGCAGCTTCGTGAACTTCGTCATCGCGATTGGCATCGGATCGCTGGTGATCTTCTTCCTGATGAGCCTCGTCGGCAATGCGGGCGTGCGCACCGGCGTGCCCTTCCCCGTACTCGCGCGCGCCTCATTCGGCACCTTTGGCGCCAACGTCCCTGCCCTCGTGCGCGCGGTCGTCGCCTGCTTCTGGTATGGCGCACAGACGGCCGCCGCCTCGGGCGCGATCGTCGCCCTTCTGATCCGCAACGAAGGCATGCTGGCCTTCCACCAGAATAGCCACATGCTCGGCCATTCGACGCTTGAGGTCATCTGCTATGTCGTCGTCTGGTCGCTGCAGCTGCTCATCATCCAGCGCGGCATGGAGACCGTTCGCAAATTCCAGGACTGGGCAGGCCCTGCGGTCTGGGTCATGATGCTGATCCTTGCCGTCTATCTCGTCGTCAAATCGGGAACCTTCTCCTTCGGCTCGGAAATCCCGCGCGACGTCCTCATCGAGAAGACCAAGGACGCGGGCGTTCCCTGGGAACCCGGCACCTTCCCGGCACTCGCGGCGGTCGCCGCCACCTGGATCACCTATTTCGCCGCGCTCTACCTGAACTTCTGCGACTTCTCGCGTTATGCGACGGATGTAAAGACCCTGCGCAAGGGCAACCTCTGGGGCCTGCCGATCAACCTGCTCGCCTTCTGCCTGGTCGCCGGTGTGACGACGACGGCGGCCTTTGCCGTCTATGGCGAAGTGCTGCTGCATCCGGACCAGATTTCGGCAAAGTTCGACAGCTGGTTCCTGGCTCTGCTTGCAGCGCTCACCTTTGCGGTCGCGACCCTCGGCATCAACGTCGTGGCAAACTTCGTGTCCCCCGCCTTCGACTTCGCCAATGTCTTCCCGCGGCAGATCAACTTCAAACGCGGCGGCTACATCGCCGCCCTGATTGCCCTCATCCTCTATCCCTTCGCGCCGTGGGAAACGGGTGCGGCACATTTCGTCAACTTCATCGGCTCGACGATGGGGCCGATCTTCGGGGTGATGATGGTTGATTATTATCTCATCCGCAGAGGCCAGCTCGACGTCGAGGCGCTTTACCACGAGGATGGCGAATTCCGCTTCCAGGGCGGCTGGCACGGCAGCGCCTTCATCGCCTTTGCGGTGGGCGCGCTGTTTTCGTCGATCCTGCCGACGTTCACGAACATCCTGCCGGCCTGGTGGGGAACTTACGGCTGGTTCTTCGGCGTCGCGATCGGCGGGGCGATCTACTACGTCTTAAGGATCGGCGCACGTAAGCCGGCCTTTGCCTCTTAAAGCGCGCCGCGATCTTTCAGATTCGCTCCCTGCGCTTTATGTTTTTGATATTTCGCATGTCGTTATCGCAAAACCGCTGCGCACTTTTGCGCGACAGGCTTTAGTCGTTCAATGCCGTACCCGGTCGGACGATCGGGTACGGCATCCACGCCATCACGGGCCTCGACTTGGGCGGCCGAGAATTTGGCGGACACCTTCCTTGGTGAAGGGCTGGGCCAGTTGCTTTAGAAATCCCGGTGCTATCCGTCCCTTGATGCCGATATCGGTGGAGGATGGACGGTTGGGGTTGTAGTAGGTCCTGAAGATCAAATCCCAGATCACGACGTTCTCGCCGTAGTTCATGTTGCCTTCGCGAAGGTCTTTCGAATGATGCCAGCGGTGAAGGCGCGGCGTGCTGAAGACGAAATCGAAAATGCCGGTGCGCATATCGATGTTGCAATGGGTAAGGATGCCCATGAAGGCCGTAACCGCCCCAAGCCACCAGAAAACGTGGAGCGGCGCACCGAGGCAATAGAGCGGGATCTGGCTCATCGCGAGCTTGAAGAGCGAATCGGCAACATGGAAGCGGCCGGTATTGATGACCCAGAGCCGGACGACACTGTGGTGCAGCGCGTGGAACCGCCAGAAGAACAGTTTTTCATGGGCAATGCGGTGCGCCCAGTAGAGTCCCAGTTCGGCAATCACCACCGCCAACGCCACCTGAACCACCATCGGCCAATCCGAGGGCCACAATCCGAACTTCAGCGCGGCGAGCGGCTGCAGGATGTTGGCCGCGTACATGGGGAAGACGGCGGCGATCAGCCCGGCCAGTTGCAGCAACCCCTTCGTCGCCAGCGTATGCCCGATGTCGTTTACCGTCTCGCCATCCGACAGCAGCCAGCGACGCTCGTAGGGGATGTAGCGTTCGAGAAGGAACAGGACAAAGACCGCGGCGGCATAGACCGTCGCGAAGGCGATCATCGGGTGGGTGCTTGCGAAGGCAAAATAAGGACCCAACAGTCCGGAGAAGAACACCAAAGGCCAGGACAGATATCGCAGTATTCGCTTTAGCAGATGCCCGGCCTTCGAAAGGGCGCGGCTGCGCTCTGAAATCATCAATGACGCTCCATCCATTCCAGCAACTCGCGGCATGTGCGCGGGCGGCCATCGCTGACGCGCCCATCCGAACATGCATCCAGGCTAAGGTCCGGCTCGGACCAATCGCCCCACCTCTTGCCGCCATACATGCGCCCGATCTCGGCACAGGTGCGTGGCTTTCCGTCACTTAGCCGACCATCACGACAGGGATCGTACAGGTGCTGTGTTGTGCGTTGCGGATCGTCCGCAATCCACAGCCCTTTGTCGTCGGCATGCCCCGACCCCGCGCCGAACAGCATCATCCACATCGGCAAGACGACCAACCGCATCGACAACCGTCCTTGTTTGAAAACGTTATTGCCGACTTTGGGGGGAGCGGATTACACGAGCATTGCGGGAAGCCGAAGGATGCAACCAGACACGTCCCGAAACAACCTTTCGTTGTCTGACGGCAGATGCCCGGGGCTCGGAGCACGCGCGCGCTGCTGGCGTTCTGGATCGAACAGCGGCTCGTCGTCCTCACCTTCTTTCGCGGGTCCGAAGGCGCGCGCTATGCCCACGTCAGAGACTTGACAGCCCGCAAGATGACCCGGCTTGCGCGGCGATACACGATCGAACACAGGGCGAGGCAGCGCTATCGCCGCTGATGCCCTTCGTGCTGGAGCGCACCTTTACTCGAACCATCGACACTATTGCCGACGCGCTCGGCCAGTATGAGGACGGGCCGTCCATTCAGGCGGCGATCGACTTCTTCTGGCGCTACCAGTTGGCAGGGCTGCAGTCGATCTTGGCTCCGAAGCATTGAGGTCAGGGTGGGCCACGCTCTCAATCGTCCGAATAGCGTTCCTCGCGCCACGGGTCGCCACGCATGTGATAGCCGTTCTTCTCCCAGAACCCGGCGGCATCACCGGCGCGAAAATCAATCCGCGTGAGCCATTTGGCGCTCTTCCACAGATAGAGATGCGGAACGACGAGCCGCATCGGTCCGCCATGGGTGCGGCTGATCGGCTGCCCCTCCCAATCCGTCGCGAGGATCGCATCCTCGGAGGCGAAGTCTTCAAGCGGCAGGTTGGTAGTGTAGCCGTCATAGCTCGTCAGCATGACGTGGCTCGCCTCGGGCTTCGGCATCACATGATCCAGCAGGTCGCGGGTCGCGACACCCTGCCAGCGGTTGTCATAGCGCGACCAGGTGGTGACGCAATGCATATCCGAGAGCCTTTCGCTTTGCGGCAGCGCCTTGAAGGCAGCCCATCCGAGTGACAAAGGATGCTCGACCAGCCCGGTAACATCGAGCCGCCAGCTTTCCGTCCGAATGATCGGCTGCTGGCCGAGGTCGAGCACCGGCCAATCCTTGACCAGGTGCTGGCCGGGCGGCAGCCGTTCGTCTTCCGGCCGGGCGATCCGTCCGGTCAGGAACTTGCCGTCTGCGGCCCAGCGTCTCTTCGTCGTAGTGAGTTTGGTTTCCGGCGGATGCGTGTCGTCGGTCATGAATCTTTACTCCCCGGCCCGAATTCACTCGCCAAGCGGAAATAAGAAGGGCGCTGCTGCAGAACGTCAAGCGCAGGAGCGCGAAGTTGCTATCTCAGGACCAAGCGCAAGGCGGCTTGCGTTTCCTTGAGCAGCGGCAGGTAACGCTCCACCATCTCCGCTGCGGCTATGTGCGCAGCCGGCGCACCGATGTTCAGCGCCGCAACGATCCGGCCGCGGTCGTTCTCGAGCGGGACGGCGATGGAGCAGAGACCAAGTTCCAATTCCTGATCGATGAGGGCATAGCCCTGATCGCGCACCCGACGAAGCTCGGCGATTAAATCGTCCGGATCCGTTTTCGTATGGGGCGTGTTCGCCTTCAGGTTCGAGCGCGCCAGGATCTCGCGCGCCTCGTGCTCCGGCAGTGCCGCCAGCCACACGCGCCCCATCGACGCGCAATAGGCCGGCAGCCGCGAACCGGTCGTCAGGTTGATCGACATCACCCGCTTTTGCGAGGCCCGGGCAATATAGACGATTTCGGTACCATCGAGCACCGAGGCCGAAGCGCTCTGCCCGGCGCGGTCCGAAAGCTGGTCGAGATAGGGTTGTATGATCGTGGGCAGCGGCGTCGCCGAAAGGTACGCATGGCCCAATCGCAGGATCTTTGGCGTCAGCGCGAAGAACTTGCCGTCGTAGTCGGCATAGCCAAGCTCGGAGAGCGTCAAAAGCGACCGTCGCACCGTCGCCCGGTCGAGCCCGGTGATCTTCGACGCCTCGGCGATCGACAGCTTCGGACGGGTCTCGTCGAAGGCTTCGATCACCGTCAGCCCCCGTGCAAAGCCGCTGACGAAATCCGTCTCTCGCATCTGTCATCCCTCGATCTATCTGCCTGCATTTTGTGCGATATATGAACAAAAGTCAAATAACGCACAAAATGTTTGACGGTTTGGTTCGATCGGCGCTTATTGCATGCGGAAGAGAGCAAGCTGCCCCGCGGCCCGACAGGCCGCAGGCGCAACAAACAGCAGCGAAGAGAGGAAACATGGCGAAGATCGTTTCGCTCGCCGAGGCCGTCGGCGACAATGTCAGGGATGGCGACACCGTCGCCATGGAAGGCTTCACCCATCTGATCCCCTATGCCGCGGGCCATGAGGTGATCCGCCAGGGCCGCAAGGATCTCTATCTGGTGCGCATGACGCCCGACATTCTCTACGATCAGCTGATCGGCGTCGGTGCGGCGCGTGGCATGAAGTTTTCCTGGGGCGGCAATCCGGGCGTCGGCTCGCTGCACCGCTTCCGCGACGCCGTCGAAAACCAGTGGCCGCGTCCGCTCGAAATCGAAGAGCATTCGCATGCAGCCATGGCCAATGCCTATGAGGCGGGTGCCGCCAACCTGCCCTTCGCGACGCTGCGCGGCTACATCGGCGCCGACCTGCCGAAAGTGAACCCCAACATCAAGTCGGTCACCTGCCCCTTCACCGGCGAGGTGCTCGCCGCCGTGCCGGCGATCCGCCCTGATGTGACGATCATTCACGCCCAGCGCGCCGACAGGAAGGGCAACGTGCTGATCGAAGGCATCGTCGGCGTGCAGAAGGAAGCCGTTCTCGCGGCCAAGCGCTCGATCGTCACGGTCGAGGAGATCGTCGACGAACTCAACCCGCCATCCCCCAACTCCCTCGTGCTCCCGGGCTGGGCGGTTACATCAGTTGCCCAAGTTCCGGGCGGCGCCTTCCCATCCTATGCGCACGGCTACTACTCGCGCTCCAACGCCTTCTACATCGGCTGGGACGAGATCGCTCGCGACCGCGACAGCTTCACCGCATGGATCAAGGAAAACGTCCTCGACGCCAAGCCTGATGATTTCGCCAAACACGCCGGCAACAAATCGGCAAAAGCGGCCTGAGGAGGATAGGATGAGCGACTTCACCCCCACCGAGATGATGACGATCGCCGCCGCCCGGGCGCTCTCCAACGACGACGTCTGCTTCGTCGGCATCGGCGCGCCATCGGCTGCCTGCAACGTCGCGCGGTTGACCCATGCGCCGGATATCACGCTGATCTACGAGAGCGGCACGGTCGGAACCAAGCCGGACGTGCTGCCGCTTTCGATCGGCGACGGCGAGCTCTGCGACACGGCCCTTTTCACAGTCTCGGTGCCTGAGATGTTCCGTTACTGGCTGCAGGGCGGGCGCATTACCACCGGGTTCCTCGGCGGTGCCCAGATCGACAAGTTCGCCAATCTCAACACCACGGTCGTCGGTCCCTATGACCACCCGAAGGTCCGCCTTCCCGGCGGCGGCGGCGCGCCGGAGATCGCCTCCAATTGCGGCCGCATCTTCATCACCATGGCGTTGTCGAAGCGCGGCTTCGTCGAGAAGCTGCCCTTCATCACCTCGATGGGTCACGGCGAAGGCGGAAATCACCGCGAACGGTTGGGCATGAAGACCAAGGGGCCGACGCGCGTCATCACAGACCTTTGCATCCTTGAACCCGATCCCGAGACCAAGGAACTGACGGTCGTTTCGATCCATTCGGGCGTGGCCCGCGAGCAGATCATCGAGAACTGCGGCTGGGCGATCAAGTTCGCCGGGCAAGTGATCGAGACACCGGTGCCGACCGAGCTGGAGCTTGCGACCCTGCGCGACATCAACGCCCGCACCAAGAAGGCGCATCAGGGCAACAAGGAGGCTGCGTAATGGCCGAGGCTTTCATCTGCGACTACATCCGCACCCCGATCGGCCGCTTCGGCGGCTCGCTTTCCTCAGTGCGCGCCGACGATCTCGGCGCAGTTCCGCTGAAAGCGTTGATCGAGCGTAATGCCGATGTCGACTGGGACGCGGTCGATGACGTGATCTTCGGCTGCGCCAACCAGGCGGGCGAGGACAACCGTAACGTTGCGCGCATGTCGCTGCTGCTCGCCGGCCTGCCGGTCGGGGTATCAGGCACGACGATCAACCGTCTCTGCGGCTCCGGGATGGATGCCGTCATCGCCGCGGCGCGGGCCATCAAGTCCGGCGAGGCCGAGCTGATGATCGCAGGCGGCGTCGAGAGCATGTCGCGCGCGCCCTTCGTGATGCCGAAGGCCGATACCGCGTTTTCGCGCAACGCGGAGATCTACGACACGACCATCGGCTGGCGCTTCGTCAATCCGCTGATGAAGAAGCAGTACGGCGTCGACTCCATGCCCGAGACCGGCGAGAACGTCGCAGCGGACTTCCGTGTCAGCCGCGAGGACCAGGATGCCTTCGCCGTCCGCAGCCAGGCGAAAGCCGCCGCAGCGCAAGGCAACGGTCGCCTTGCGAGGGAGATCGTCTCGGTAACGATCCCGCAGCGCAAAGGCGAGCCTGTGGTCGTCGAGCGCGACGAGCACCCGCGCGCAACGACGATGGAAGCGCTCGCCAAGCTCGGCACGCCCTTCAGACAAGAAGGCGGCACGGTGACCGCCGGCAACGCCTCCGGCGTCAACGACGGCGCGACCGCGCTGATCATCGCCTCGGAAGCGGCGGTGAAGAAATATGGGCTGCGGCCGATCGCGCGCATTCTCGGCGGCGCCACAGCCGGTGTTCCACCACGTATCATGGGCATGGGACCGGCGCCGGCATCGAAGAAGCTGATGGCGCGGCTGGGTCTCAAGCCGTCGCAGTTCGACGTCATCGAACTCAACGAGGCCTTCGCCTCTCAAGGCCTCGCCGTTCTGCGCGACCTCGGCATTGCCGACGACGACGCGCGCGTCAACCGCAACGGCGGCGCGATCGCGCTCGGTCATCCGCTCGGAATGTCCGGAGCGCGCATCACTGGCACGGCTGCCCTCGAACTACAGGAGACCGGCGGGCGCTACTCGCTCTCGACCATGTGCATCGGCGTCGGCCAGGGTATCGCAGTGGCGCTGGAACGGGTCTAGTCCGCCTCAAAGCCCTCAAATGCAAAAGAGCCCGGCCTCGCAGAGGCCGGGCTCTTTTGTTTATCTCAATCGGGCTACCCTGCGGGTGCCGTAACCTTGCGCCCAGTCACTCCGACCAGATCGCGACATCGACAGGGCCGAGCTTGCGGCCGCCGACATGGAAGGTCGCGCCTGCCGGCGCCGGGACGTCGACGGCAGCCTTGCCGTAGTTGAAGGCGAAGGTGAGCCTGCCGCGGCGGGTGATGCGCAGATCGCCGAGATCCGAGAGCGCCTCGACCGAGGCCCAGCCAAGCGCATCGCCGATCACCTTGCCGAGGAAGCCACCGCGCGCGCCCGTCGCCAGGTAACGCGCCTTGTCGTTGCCGACGAGTGCCGGAGCGCCATTGCGGTAGTCGCCCTCGAAGGTCGCAAGCACGGTTTCGCTGGTCCTGATGGTCTCGCGCCAGACGCCGGCCGGATAGGTTTCGTTGCCATAGAGCACGCTTTCGGCATGGAATTCTGGCAGAGATTCGACACGGGCGACGCTGAGATCGATCAGCGATGCAAGCGGTCCCGGCGGCAAGCCTTCGGGAATATGCATGTCCTCGGTCTTGCTGCCGCTGCGCGGTCCGAACAGAACCTTGGCGCCGGAAGCCGCAAGCTTTTCGACAAGGGCCTGATCCGGGATGACGAGGTCGGGCGCCAGCACCAGCTGGTAGCCATCGAGATCCGAGTGCTGGCCGATGATGTCGACGTCGACGCCGAAGCGGGCGACGGTCGAATACCAGTCGAGCGCGATCTGCGAGGCCAGATAGGTGCGGCCCTGCGGCAGGGCACGCGTTGCCCAGCGCGAAGTGTAGTCGAGCAGGAGCGCAACCTTGGCCTTCTCGCGGCGCTCGCCCTTCGGCAGCCGCTTCATCTCCTCGGCGACCTGCGCAACTTCGAGATAGCCCTGGTCGACCTCGCTGTTCGGCAGCAACAGGCCCGCATGAAACTGCTCCTGCGCGAACGGCACCTGGCGCCAGCGGAAATAGGAAACCATGTCGACGCCATGGGCATAGGCGAGCCAGGTCCAGAGCCGCACCATGCCGTCGGCCGGCGACTGGTTGTGCGAAGCCCAGTTCACCGGGCCCGGCTGCTGCTCCATCACCCAGACGCGGCCGTTGCCGACGGCGCGGTAGAGATCGTGGTTGAAGGCCGGCTGGTCCGGATCGCCGACACGCAGATAACGGCCCTTGTCTTCCGAGCAGAGGCGGCCGTTGAGGAGCCCACCCATCGGATAGACGTCCCAGGAGGCGATATCGATATCCTCGCCCACCTTGTAGTGATCGAAGTCGGTGTTCTGCGACATGAAATTGTGCGTCACCGGACGGCCCGGCGAGTGCTTGCGGATGATGTCGACCTGCGCCTTGTTGAAGCTCTTCACCTGATCGGAGGAGAAGCGGATGTAATCGACGATATGGGTCGGGCTCGGCTCTTCCACGAGGTTGTTCGGAAGCTCGACTTCGTCGAACGCCAGATAGTTCATCGCCCAGAAGGCCGTGCCCCAGGCGCGGTTCAGCTCCTCGACCGTGCCGTAGCGGTTCTCAAGCCATTCGCGGAAGGCGCGCAGCGCCTCGTCGGAATAGCTGTAGATCGTGTCATGGTCGCCGTATTCGTTGTCGGTCTGCCAGGCATGCACGAAGGTGTTCTTGCCGTAGCGCTCGGCCATGGCTTCCGAGATGCGCGCCGCCTCGATGCGATAGCGGCGACTGGAGAAGCAATAGTGGCGCCGGGCGCCGAACTTGCGCACCACGCCCTTGACGTCGACGGGAAGGATATCCGGGTAGCGGTCGATCAGCCATTTCGGCGGTGCGGCGGTCGGCGTGCCCAGAATGACCTTGAGGCCGGCATTGCCGAGCACCTCGATCGCCTCGTCCAGCCATTCCCAATGGAATTCGCCCGGCCGCGGCTCGATCTTCGCCCAGGCGAACTCACCGATGCGCACCCAGGCAAGGCCAAGTTCGACCATGCGGCGCGCATCCTCTTCCCACTTCGCGCGCGGCCACTGCTCCGGATAGTAGCAGACGCCGAGCTCCAGCATGTCGGTCTGCTGTTCTTTGGCGTTGAAGCGGTTCGTTCTGGTCATGGGCATGTGCACGGGTCCGGTCCTTCGTCATTTCATTCGGCCGGTTGGTTCCAGCCTCGGGTTTTGTCTGTCTCGTCTTGAATATAAACGTTTATATTCAAGAACATGAAAGGGCGCCCTAATCGGGCGAAAAGTTCGTCAACGGTTCGGGTTCAAGCGATCGTCGCAGCGTTCGATGAGGTTTGGCATCAGGAGCGTCTGCAGCGCCTCCGGCGGCTCGCCCTCCATGCGCCTCAGGATATAGGCACCGAGCAGGCTGCTCGGCTCGCTGATCGGCAGGTAATAGGTGGTGATCGGCGGCGCGAAATACTGGCTGACATTGAGGTCGTCGGTGGCATTAATCACCGCATCACGCCCATGCACCAGCCCGCGCTCATGGAAGCCCGAGAAGGCGCCGAGCGCCGAAGCTTCGTTGGCGCAGATATAGGCGGTCGGCGCATTGCTGAGTTCCGACATCGTCAGCACGTTCTCTCGGCCGAAGGCGGGCGTCAGCCGGCCATGGGCCACGAGCGCCGGATCATAGGGCAGGCCAGCGACTTCAAGGGAACGCCTGTAAGCTTCGAGCCGGGTGATGCCATAGCTCAGGTCCGAGAGCGGGTTGAGCAGCGCGATGCGGCGATGGCCGCGCTCGACCAGGCGTGCCATCGCCACCCGGATCATCTGCTCGTTGTCCGCGTCGACATAGGCGTGCGGCGCATTGTGGATGCTGGTGCCGTAGGTGACGAAAGGAAAGTCCGCCGCCTGCATGGTGCGGATGCGCGGATCGTCGGCGCGGGTGCCAGAGATGATGATGCCGTCGGCCTTCTTCAGCGACACGATCTGCTTGATGACCGCCTGGCTCTCCTCGAAATTGCGGACGGCGTAGAGCGAGACGCGATAGGGGCTGTCTTCCAGCGCCCAGGAAATACCGCTCAAGAGTTGGGCGTATTCGACGCCTTCCCATTCGTTCTGCTTCGGGCCCGGCGCCGTCATGATGGCGGCGACCTGGTAGGTCTTGCCGGTGCGCAGCTGCACGCCATGCATGTTGAGCTCGTAGCCGACGCGTGTCGCCGCCTCGATCACGATCGCGCGCGTTTCCGGGCGGACCTGAGGCGAATGCTTCAGGGCCTTGGACACGGTGGCGATGGAAAGCCCCGTCTCCTGCGCGATGGTCTTGATCGTCGGTCTCTGCATGGCGTCTCTGTTCGTCACGGGTTGCTAGATCACGATGATTTGGGTCGGCTGAGCGTTGCCGCCAGCTGAAGATAGACTGCGGATGTCCAGGCGAATGCCCGATCGCGAAGGCCCCTCCCCGAGCGCGCATCGAAGTTTTCGGCCATACCGCTTTTGCTCGCAAGTGAACAGAACTTTTCCGCGACTTCATGCGCAAGTTCAATCTGCCCTTGCCGGCGAAGACCGTCCCAGAGCAGAAGCGTGGTCGGCGCCCAGATCGGCCCGCGCCAATAGCCGTCGTCCTCGTAGAACGAACTCTGCGGGCTCTCGGTCGCCGGTCCCCATTCGGTGATAAAGCCGCCGGCGACAAGACGTGCCACGAGCTTCTCGCGCATTTGAAGTGTCAGGCGTGCACCCAGGAGCAGCGGCATGAACTGGATCAGGTTGTCTCCCGGCAGTATCCGCTCCGGATCCGCCGCGAGCCTGGCGCCAAAGGTCTCACCGGTCCACAGGCGCTCGAACAACAGAACCTGCAGTTCGTCAGCTTTCTGCCGCCACATCGCCTGGCGATCCGCCTCGTCTTCGAGACGTTCCGCCAGTGCCTCGCAGGCAAGGATCAGGAAAACCGGCAGATCCGGCGAAATCACCGGCCCGCCCTCGGCAAAGAAGGTGGCGTTATCCCAGCCGCTGTCATTGCCGTGGAAATAGGACGGCAAGCTCGCCGCATCCTTGCGCCCATAGGTCAACCAATAGTCCACCTGCTTGCCAATCGCGTCGCGCAGGTAATGCTTGCGCTCCACTGTGAGGAAGGACGGGTCGGCAGCAGCAATCAGCGACACGGCCCAGCCATGCACCGGCGGTTTGGTGAAGGCGAAGAGCACGTCGCGGTCGTTGATGTAATCCGGCAGCAGGCCGGAGGCGTCCTGATGATCGAAGATCGCCGCGAACTGGTCGAAGGCGAGGTCATGATCGAAGGCGGCGACGCCGAGCGCGGAAAAGGCGTTGTCCCAGCTCCAGATGTTGATCATGTGGTTCTTGGACATATAGATCGCCGGCCGCGTCAGCGCGCCGCCGGCGGGCACACCGTTCGCCCAGAGCAGATAGCTCGCCAGACGATGCGCCTCGTCCTGACCGGCAACGCCATTCGGAACGCGTGCGTGCCATTCGACAAATTCGGCCGCAGCACCTGAAAGCGCCTCGGCGAAACGGCCGGGCCGATCGACCGGCGGCACGGTGCGGAAAAAATCGACATTGCCCTCGAAGGTATCCCCGCCCGAAAAGGCGAATGACACGTCTTCGGAGTGATCGCGCTGCCAGGCACCGGTGACCTTCAATTCCCCAACGATCGCGCGCGGAATAAACTTGACGTTTTCGACCGCAGCAACGAGGCAGTCCTCGCCCTTCGGCGTGCGGTAGACATAGTCGTAACGCGATCCTTCGAGATGGAAGCGGACGCCGGCCTTTTTGCCGGATATGTGCAGCCTTTCCCCTTCGCCGATGACGAAGGTGACTTCGCCCTCACCGACGCGGGCGTCGAGGCGTTCCGGCGAAAGCACGAGCACAGGCGTCACGGTCTCGCCGGCCGCACCGAGGAACTCGACGCGGCAGAGGCGGCCGAGCGAGGGCCGCTCGTCGCCGCCGCCGACATGACGAAGATAGAGCGCGCGCTCACCGTCGCGGCGCGGCACACGCATCATCGAGAGCGTCAGGAACCGGCCCCTGCGGCTGAAGGGGACGTAATCGATATCGAACAGCATGCCGTTATCCCTTCACCGATGAGCCGACCGCGCCATCCATGATGTAGCGCTGGGCGACGAAGAAGAGGGCGAGCGGCGGCAGGCAGAGGATGACTGTGATCGCGGCGATCGAGGTCACGTCCACCTCGTGCAGGCCCTTGAACATCGAGAGGCCGAGCGTCAGCGTGTACTTCGACTGGTCGTTGAGGAAGATCAACGGGCCAAGATAGTCGTTCCAGGCATTCATGAAGTGGAAGGTGCCGACCAGCACCAGCGCCGGCATCATCAGCGGCAGATGGATGCGCCAGTAGATGTCGAAGGCGTTGGCACCATCCATGCGGGCGGCCTCGTCGATCTCCATCGGCACGGTCATGATGTACTGACGAAGCAGGAAGACGAAGAAGGCGTCGGCGAAATAGGCGGGCACGATCAACGGCTTCAGCGTGTTGATCCAGCCGAGCAGGTTGAACTCCATGTAGAGCGGGATCATCTTCACGTCCCACGGGATCATCATGGTGGCGAGCAGCAGGATGAACAGCGGGTCGCGACCGGGAAAGCGGAAGCGCGCAAAGCCATAGGCAACCAGCGACGAGGAGATCAGCTGGCCGATGGTCGACAGCACCACCACGATCAGCGAGTTGGTGAGATAGGTGCCGAAGGGCTGCTTGTTCCAGGCGGCGGCAAAATTCTCCCAGTGCCATTCGGAGGGCCAGAAGACCGGCGGGAACTGGTAGAGCTCGGCCGAGCTTTTGATCGCCGTCATGAAGGTCCAGTAGAACGGCGCGATGAACAGCGCCGACAGCAGGATCAGCGCGGAATAGAGCAGCGTCTTACGCATTGCGATCTCCATCATTCTCGCGGACTTCGCCTTCGTAATAGACCCAGGCGGCCGACCAGCGCATGACGCCGAGACTGAGCAGAAGCACGATGATGAACATCACCCAGGAGCCGGCGGCGGCATAGCCCATGTCGAAATACTTGAAGGCGTTGTCGTAGATGTACATGGCGAAGAAATAGGTGGAGCCGAGCGGTCCGCCCTTGGTCAGAAGCAGTGCGATGGTCAGCTGCTGGAAGGCGGAGATGATCGAGGTGATGAAGGTGAACAGCAGCATCGGCCCGAGCATCGGCAGGGTGATGAACACCATCTGTGCCCAGCCCGGAACGCCCGAAACGGTCGCCGCCTCGTAGAGTTCCTTCGGGATCGCCTTGAGGCCGGTCAAGAGGATCAGCATGGTGCCGCCGAGGCCCCAGAGGCTGGCGATGATGATGGCGACGATCGCAAGGTTCGGATCGCCGAGCCAGTTCGGTCCGTCGATGCCGACGAAGGAGAGCATGAAATTCAGAAGGCCGTACTCCCTGCTGTAGATCCAGCTCCAGATCGTCACCAGCGCCACGCCGGAAATGACGCTCGGCAGGTAGAAGGCGGTGCGGAAAAAGCCGCTGGCAAAGGTGATGTGATGCAGCATCAGCGCCAAAAGGAACGACATGACGATGTTGAACGGCACGTAGATCGCCGCGAACTTCACCGTGATCCAGAGACTCTCCCAGAACTGCGGGTCCTCGAACAGCATCGAACGATAGTTTTCGAGACCGACGAAGCTGCGCTCGCCGACAACGGGCCAGTCGTAGAAGCTCATCGTCAGCGAGAAGACGAGCGGGCCGAGCGTGAAGAACAGGAACCCGAGGATCCACGGGGAGATGAACAGATAGGGTGCCGCATAGCGCGCGATGGCGGAGCGCTTGCGCCTTGCCACCTTTGGCTCTGCACCGGCATAGGTCATGTCCATCTCCCCGTACTCCCTCTTCTTACTTGACCAGACGCTTGGAGCGGTTGACCGCATCGTCGAGATGCTGCTTGGCATTGCCCTGGTCGATCATCGTCGCCTCGATCGCGCGGGCGAGATTGTCCTGGACCTTGCCCCAGTTGGCGTTCTTCAGGAACGCGTGGGTCTCGGTGTTCGAGGTCGCCAGAATGTCGAAGAAGGGCTTGTAGACCGGGTCCTTGGTCATGCCCTTTTCTTCCGCGACGCTGGTGCGCACCGGCAGGTCGTTGACGCGCATGGCGACGGCTTCCGGCGAGGAGAAGAACTTGACGAATTCCCAGGCGAGATCCGGATGCGCCGCGTCCTTGGCGATCGAGATCGCCGAGACACCAAGGGCCGAATGGGCGGTCTTGTCGCCGAACTTCGGCAGCGGTGCCACGCCATACTTGACGCCGGAGGCGTCGATGCCGGACTTCGACCACATGGCGCTCTGGAACATCGCGATCTTGCCGCCCTTGAAGAGCGTGCTGCCGGTCGTGTCGTCGCCGAGGTTCAGCGTGATCGCTTCCTGCTTCTTGGCCATGTCCGCGAACATGTCGAGCACCTGAGCGGCCGCATCGCTGTTCATGTAGCCGTCGATCTGCTTACCGTCGTCGGAGATGTATTTGGTGCCGTTCGACCAGAGGAACTGCTCGAAGTCATAGGGATCGGGCTTGGCGTCGACGGCAAAGCCGTAGACCTTGTTCGGCTCGTCGCGGAACTTGGCGGCCTTGGCACGCAGGTCGTCCCAGGTCCAGCCGTCCTTCGGCTCCTCCATGCCGGCCTTGGCGAACATGTCCTTGTTGTAGAAGACAACTTGCGTGGTGAAGCCCGACGGCATGCCGTAGGTCTTGCCTTCAACACGAACGGTGTTCATCAGGCCCTTGGGGAAGTCGTCCGGCTTGAGCTCGGCCGCATCCTTGGCGATCAGGTCGTCGAGCAGCTTCAGCGACGTGTAGTACTGCGGGAAGTTCCACATGTACATGACGTCGGGCGGGTTGCCGGCGCCGAAAGCGGCGATCAGCTTCTGATCATAGCCGTCTGCGTAAGGTTCGACCTGGACCTTCACGCCCGGGTGCTTTTCCTCGAACTTCTTGGCGATTTCCTGCTGGATAGCCAGGCTTTCGTCCGTGTCCCAGGTCGCAAAGCGCAGCACTTCTTCCGCGCGGGCCGTGGCGGTTCCGGCCATTGCCAGAACCATCAGCGAGCCGATGATCGACTTCCTGTTGAGCATGCCTCTCCTCCTCATTCGGGTTACGCGACCCGCTTTGCCTTTTCCTGATTGATGAGCGCCTGCGTCTCCGCATCGAGCCGCCGCGCGACCGCCTGGCCATCGCCATCGAACAGATGGCAATGTTCGGCCGGCAGGCGCAGGTGCACGCGTTCGCGGGCGGACACCGGATGCGTGCCACGCACGACGGCGGTCATGTCGCTGCCGTTCTCAAGGCTGATATGGACGTGGCTTTCCGTGCCGAGCCGCTCGACGAGGCGCACGTCGCCGACGAGGTGACCCTCCTCGGCCGAAACCAGCTCGATCTTGTCCGGGCGAATGCCGAGCGTCACCGACTTGGGCTTGGCGACCGGTGCGGCCGAGAGCATTTCGAGCGTGAGCGGATGGGCGAGACCACCGCCGTTGAGCGTCACCGCCGTATCGACCTGCGACGTCACTTCGGTCGTCACGAAGTTCATGCGCGGCGAGCCGATGAAGCCGGCGACGAACAGGTTGGCCGGCTGATAGAAGAGTTCGAGCGGCGTACCGAACTGGCTGACCTTGCCCTTGTCGAGCACGACGACACGATCGGAAAGCGTCATCGCTTCCACCTGGTCGTGGGTCACATAGATCATCGTCACGCCGAGACGTTCATGCAGCGCCGCAAGTTCGAC
The DNA here is from genome assembly GCF_037120565.1 of Ensifer sp. CCNWLY38. NCBI lineage: Bacteria > Pseudomonadati > Pseudomonadota > Alphaproteobacteria > Hyphomicrobiales > Rhizobiaceae > Ensifer > Ensifer sp. CCNWLY38. The sequence goes on along the minus strand of NZ_JBBBBO010000003.1, from coordinate 453,017 downwards.
GCGCATGGTGACGCGCAGGCCGGCATCGAGGTTCGACAGCGGCTCGTCGAGCAAGAAGAGTTTCGGCTCGCGCACGATCGCACGGCCGATTGCCACCCGCTGGCGCTGGCCGCCGGAAAGCTGGCGCGGCTTGCGGGCCAGCAGTTCCTTGATGCGCAGGATGTCGGCAGCGCTCTCGACGCGGCGATCGATCTCGTCGCGCTTCATGCCGTTCAGCGCCAGGCCAAAGGACAGGTTCTTGCGCACGTTCATGTGCGGGTAGAGCGCGTAGTTCTGGAAAACCATGGCGATGTCGCGCTTGGCCGAGGAAACGTCGGTGATGTCGCGCTCGCCGAGACGGATCGAGCCGCCATCCAGCTCCTCAAGCCCGGCGATCGAGCGCAGCAGCGTGCTCTTGCCGCAGCCGGACGGGCCGAGGAAGCAGACGAACTCGCCGTCGGCGATGTCGAGGTTGATACCCTTCAAGACTTCAAGCGAACCAAAGCCTTTGCGCAAATTGTCGATGCGGATCGCTGCCAACGGGCCCTCCCTGCCGGCGGAGCGCTGTAACGGCGACCAAGGGTCGGAGTTCAGCAACTAGTTAAACGTTTATATGCACGATAAAAACGTTTAACTTTCTTGTAAAGCGGAAAATCGCATCAATCCGATTTTGCTGTTGAAGGCCGCCGGCGACAGCAAATCGGCCGCCCGGAGGCGGCAGTTTTTGGCTTTTTATCTCAGACGCTTAGACGTTCGAGCGTCTCGTCGAGCGCATTGAGGAAGTAGTCACAATCCTCGGTGCTGAAGGGCGCGGGCGGCTTGACCTTCAGCACATTGTGGTGCGGCCCCTCGCTGCTGAGCAGAATGCGGTGCTTGCGCTTCATCTCGGCGATGACGAAATCGAGTTCACGCGCCGCCGGCTCCAGCGTCTCGCGGTTGCGCACCAGTTCGATGCCGTTGAAGAGGCCATGGCCCCTGACGTCGCCGATCATCGCATGCTTTCCGGCAAGCACCCGCGCCCCGCCCATCAGCCGGTCGCCGACGACCCGGCAATGATGCATCAGCCGCTCGTCGCGGATGACATCGAGCACGGCAAGGCCGATTTCGGCAGAAACCGGATTGCCGCCGAAGGTGTTGAAGTACTCCATGCCGTTGGCAAAGGAGGCGGCGATCGCCTCTGTCGTGACGACAGCTGCCATCGGGTGGCCGTTGCCGATCGGCTTGCCCATGGTGACGATGTCGGGTGTAACACCCTGCAGCTCGTGCGCCCACATGTGGCTTCCGACGCGGCCGAAGCCCACCTGCACCTCGTCGGCAAGGCAGAGGCCGCCGGCTGCGCGCACATGGGCATAGGCTTCGCGAAGATAACCTTCCGGCAGCGACAGTTGTCCGCCGGTTCCGAGGATCCCCTCGCTGAAGAACAGCGCCGGACGGCGGCCATCGGCGGCAAGCTCTGCGACCTGGCTGCGCACGTCCTCGGCATATTTGCGGCCCGCATGCTCGTCACCGTAGCGATAACGCCCGCGATAGAGATCCGGCATCTCCGCGACCTTCACATGCGCCTGCTTCCCTTCCCCGCCCTTGCCGGCGAACTTGTAGGGGCTGACGTCGATCAGGCTCGACAGATGGCCGTGATAGGCATGATCGACCGTGATGATGTCGCGATTGCCGGTATAGGCACGCGCAAGCCGGATGGCGAGATCGTTCGCCTCGCTGCCGGAGTTGACGAAGAAGCAGACGCTCAACGGATCAGGGAACTGCGCGGCAAGCCGACGGGAATATTCGACCAGCGAATCGTGCAGGTAGCGCGAATTGGTGTTGAGTTTCTGCATCTGCGTCTGCGCCGCCTTGACGACGCGCGGATGGCAATGGCCGACGTGGCAGACATTGTTGACCATGTCGAGCCAGCGGGTACCGTCCTCGTCGATGAGATGCGCACCCTCGCCGCCGACGATCTTCAGGGGGGCGGCGCTATAGGCGATGCTCAGCGACCTACCTATGCGGCGATGGCGCTCGCGCACCAGGAATTCCTTGTCGCGCTGCACGATCACCGAGACCGGCACTGAGAGGCCAAGCACCACGCTCGGGTCCGGGCTCACTTCGCGCCACACCTGCCACTGGTCTCGCACGCCGACGCCGTGCATCTGGCCGCCGAGGCCGAGATGATCGGTGACGATCTGAAAATGCAGATGCGGCGCCCAGTTGCCGTTTTCCTCAGCCGCGCCGAAGGTGGTGAAGACCTCGCCCTTGGCGATCGGTTGCCCCATAGAGAGGCTTGCGACGCTTTCGCGCGAAAGATGCCCGTAGAGCGTCCAGAACCGTACGCCACCATCGATCTCATGCTCGAGCAGCACGGTCGGGCCGAAACCGTAGGGGACGGCGTCGTCGTGAATGAAGGCGACCTTGCCGGCAAAGGGCGCCGAAACCGGCTCTCCTGCCGGCGCGAAGATATCGACACCGAGATGCACCGAGCGACGCGCACCTTGCACGGATGTTTCGTAGGCGTCGCCCTGGTAGATGCTGCGGTCCTCGCCATAAAGCCCGATGCCGAAGGCGGCGTGTTCGCTGCCGATCTGCGCCGCGATGCGCGCTTCGGCCCCCGCCGGATCGAGGCCCGCCCATTGCGCCGCCTCCGGTCCGGAGGCGGAGAAATCGAAGACAGCGACCTTCGGCCTGGCGACGCCGGGCCGAACGATCGGCGCGAAATCATGCGCATTCTTTTCGAGCCAGCGCACGACCGCGGCCGCATGCGGGATCGGCGCCAGACCGCAGGCATCGCGGATGCGCGCGATGGCGACCGCCCGGTTCTCGCTCTGGAGCCTCTTCAATTCGCGCCAGACATCCTCCTGGCTGACGAGCAGATAGGTATTTTCAGGATTGTCGCGGATCTGTTTTGCCGCCATGCACATGCTGACGGCGTAGCGGGTCAGCACCAGATCGAAGACCAGCTCGACTTCGGTTTCGCTCAAGCGATTGACCTGGTGATAGGCGCGGGCCAATGCTGCAATGGTCCCGACCGGATCCGCTGCTCCGATCAGCGCATAGGCCGAAGCGACGGCGATCTCGATAACGCGCCAGGTCTCGACCATGTCGCCGAAGTCGAGCAGGCCACTGACCTGGCCTTGGCCGTCGAGCAGCACATTGTAGTCGTTGGCGTCGTTGTGAATGACCTGCATCGGGCAGGTCGCAAGGCGAGGCAGGACAGCCAAAGCGAAATGATCAAGGATCGCGTCGACCGCCGCGCGCTTGTCCGGGCCGTCGATCAGTTCCAAGTGTTTGCGATGCATGTCGGCCCGGCCGATGTCCCAAGCATAGAGCCGCTTGGTGCCAGCGTGCGTGAAGCCTTCGAGGCTGCGATCAAGACCAGCCAGCAACCGTCCGAGGCTCTCGGCACTGGCGGCGTTGCGCACCGGCGCCTTCGCCCAGATATCGCCCGGCAGCCAGGAGAGGAGCCGTGCCGTGCGCGGGCCGCGAAGCTCGATCTTGCTGGTGACGGCGCCGGAGCGATCGCGAAACGCGCGCGAGACCGACAGATCGGATGCCTTGGCGGCAAGATGTTCCAGCACCGCCACCTGCATGTCGAGCTCGTCGGCGTCGCCGGTCGCGTGCAGCTTCAGCAGGAACTCCTGGCCATCGGCGGCCGAGACCCGGTAGTTGAGATCGTGCTCGCCCGGCAGCGGCGAGAGGCTCGCCTCGATGCCGTAGGTGTCGCTGAGCCAGGCGCGGATCGTCGCCAATTCCTGCTCGGTTCTCAAATCTCTCTCTGCCATTGTCTCTGCCCGTCCTGTCACCACGAAACCCGCCGCCCGTCATAGGCGCGGAAACTGCCGCTATCGGCCATATCTGCCCTGTCGATGATCGCCTTCAGCCCGGCAGCGCTCGCTGCCACCGAAACGACGGCATCGCTGCCACCCATATCCGTCTGCACCCAGCCGGGATGAAGCGATAGCACCGAGATCCCGTCGCCCTTCAGATCCTGCGCGAGCTTGACCGTCGCCATGTTCAGCGCCGCCTTCGAGCAGCGATAGGCGTAGTCGCCGTCGTCGTCGTCGAGCGTGCCCTCGGCGAGTGATCCGGCGCGGCTGCTGATGTTGGCGACGACCCGCCTTTCGCCGGCCCGCAGGTTCGCAAGGAGCGCACGCGTCACCAGCAGCGGCGCCAGGGCATTCACTCGCATCACGTCGAGAAAACCGTCCGGCTCCAGCGTATCCAGCCCGCCGGTATCGCCGCGCACCGCGGCATTGTTGATCAGCAGGTCGATCGCCACGCCCTGGAGCGCTTGCCCCAGAGCATCGATCGAGGCGGGATCGGCGACATCGAGCGGTAGCCGGTCGACCACGCCTTCGGCCGGAACGGCACCACGCTGGCAGGCGATAACGCGCCAGCCATCCTCGGCGTAGATCCGCGCCAGTTCTGCCCCGAGCCCGCGGGAAGTGCCTGTAATCAGCACGGTGCGATGTCTAGCGGTGCTTGATGTCATATTTCCGCTCGATCATGTTGACGAGGCTGGCGGCAGCCAGCGTCAGGAAGATGTAGAAGATCGCCGCCGAGTTATAGGGCGCGAACGGCAGGAAGCTTGCCGACTGGAACTCGCGCATGCGCTGAGTGATGTCGCGGATCGACAGGATCGACAGCAGCGACGTGTCCTTGAGGATCGCGATCAGTTCATTGCCGAGCGGCGGAATGATGATGCGGAAGGCCTGCGGCAGAACGACGAGGCGTGCCGTCTGCCAGCGGTTGAGGCCGATGCTGCGCGCCGCCTCGACCTGGCCGACCGGAATGGCGTTGATGCCCGAGCGGAAGATTTCGGCGAGATAGGCCGAGTAGGCAAGCGCCATCGCGACGATGCCGCGCATCAGGTTCGGCGGGTCGAGCACACCTTGGGTCGCATCCTTGAGCGCGCCGCTCAAGGGCAGGCCGACATAGAGCACGATCACAAGCATGGGGATGCCGCGGATCGTATCGACGATGAATTCCGAACCGATCGCCAGCGGGTGGCGCTGATGCAGGTAGCCGCCGAAGGTCAGCAGGCCAAGAATGATGGAAAGCACGGCAACGGTGACACCCGCTGCCCGATCGCGGTCGTTCAGTGCTTCGGTCTTCCAGAGCACGGGCATGTCGGCTGGCGCGGAGGCTGCCGGCAGCAGTGCTGCCGAAACGCCCTCGCCCTTGGTGATCGAGGCCAGCGCCTCGGTTGGGCCGACAAAGGTGCGCACCGGGGTCTCCGCTTGCGGCGCGCCGTCATACTGGCCGAAACGCACGGCGCTGATCAGGCCCGCCGGTGTGTTGGTGACGATGCCGACCTTGCCCTCAAGCGTGCCGGCGAGCACGTAGGTATCGCGCGGCTGCAGCAGGAACCAGCCGGCGGCCAGCGCCAGCACCAGCGTAGCAATGGCGAAGTAGAGGCTGGTCCTAACCGTCGATCTGAGTTGCAGCAACCCGACCCAGACAAGGCCCATCAGCGCTGCCAGGATGTAGGCCGCTATCGCCGCACGGATGGTGGTCGCAACGCCCGCGGCAAATGCGATGTGGGCGAAGAAGAAGACGAAGACCAGACCCGCACCGTTGACAATACCGAGGATCCAGCGGGCAAGGCGCCGCACCCGGTCGTCAGGCGCTGAGCCTGAACGTTTGCTCAGGAAGAAAAGGCCGAGGCCGATCACGGTAACCGCGAAATAAAGTGGGAACAGCCACGCTTCGACGCCACGCACCATCAGATCGGCCGCCTCGGTCAATTGCCGTGGCGTCACGCCCTTGGCGATCAGTGTCGACTTGAACGGATCGACACCGTTGGCAACGACGGATGCGACGAAGGGATGGATGTTGTGGCCGATGACGAGGACGGCCGCCGCGGCAAGATTGAGCACGGCTGCGACATTGGCCAGTCGCGGACGCGGCGCCTTGGCGCGCGAGAAAACGAGCAAAGTGATCCCTGACGCAAACGCGATCGCCAGCGCCAGAAAGCCCGGCACGAAGGCCGACGAGCCGTTTTCGACACCGAGGATCGCTCTCAGCGAGCGTTGGTAGTCGCCGGAGGAAATGAAGAGATAGATGATGAAGGGCAGCGCGGTCAGGATGATGAGATTGCTCGGACGCACGCTTCTCAGGAACGACATTCATTCCTCCGGGGCATAGTAGACAGACGGAAGACCCGGAGTGCGAGCACGCGCTCCGGGTCCGATCGGCATTGTGAGCTTACTTGAGGCCCCAGTATTTGTTGACGAGCTGGTCGAGCGTGCCGTCGTCCTTGATCATCTTCAGGCCCTCGTTGAAGGCCGCAACGTTTTCGTCGCCCTTGCGGAAGACGAGACCGAGCGGATCGGATTCAAGGTCCTTGATCGCAACGACGAGCTCCCCGGCGAATTCGCGTTCGTAGGCGGCGGCATTGGCGCCGTTGATGACGACGCCGTCGACGTCCTTGTTCTTGAGCGCGATGATCGCGGCGCTGAAGGTATCGTAGGCGGCGACGTTCTCCTTGCCGACGACACCCTCGGCAACCTGGGCATCTGTCGTGTTCGCCTGGGCGGAAAGCTTTCTGCCGGCGTCCTTGAAGCGGTCGAGCGTGATGCCCTGGTCTTCAACGCGCATCAGCACCGCCTGGCTGTTGACGATGTAGGGATCCGAGAAATCCATCGCCTTCTTGCGCTCCTCGGTGATCGAGACGCCCGACGCGACGAGGTCGAAGCTGCCCTGGTCGAGGGCTGCGAAGATGCCGTCCCAGCCAGTCGTGACGAATTCGGCCTGGCAGTTGATCTTGGCGCAGACGGCGTTGACCACATCGACATCGAAGCCGACGACCTGTCCGGTCGCCGGATCGATGCTCTCCATCGGTGGCGAGGTCGTGTCGGAGCCGACCTTCAGCAGTTTGCCGCCGAGATCGGCGGCGTGAGACACGCTCGAAGCAAGGGCTGCTACAGCCAGGGCAATCATCAGTTTTTTCATGGTTCTCCTCCTTGGATAATTAACTTTGGCTCAGGCGGCCGCCGAGATTGTCGGGCTGCCGCGCGATCAGCGTCGGCCTGAAAACCTGCCGCAACGCCCCAGGGTCCTCCCCCTCTATGCGGCGCAGCAGGAACTGACCGAGCGTGCGGCCGAGCACCTCGATCGGCTGGTAGAAGGTGGTGATCGGCGGGGTGAAGTAGGCGCTGACATTGATATCGTCATAGGCGATGACATCGACATCGACGCCGACCTCGCGGCCGAGACTGCCAAGCCCCGAGAGCACGCCGAGCGTGGTGGATTCGTTGATGCAGACGAAGGCGGTCGGGGCATCGTCGAGCTGCAGGAAGTCGATCACCGTCTTCCGGCCGAAATGGGTCGAGAGGTCGCCCTCGGCGATCAGTTCCATCGGCGCATCGAGACCCGCCTCGCGGAACGCCCGGACGAAACCGTCAATCCTGTCGAGCGCATAGGAAAGCCGCCGCTCCGGATTGACGAGCGCGATCCGCCTGTGACCGCCGGCAATCAGGCGGACCGTTGCCGCATGCGCTGCCCATTCGTTGTCGATATCGACATGGGCGTAAGAGAGATCCTTGCGGCAGCGCCCCATCGAGACGAAGGGGAAATGCTCGGCAACGAGCAGATCGATGCGCGGGTCTTCGGCGAGAATGCCAGAGAAGATCAGGCCATCGGCCAGTCCCTGATCGACGATCCGGCGCGCGGCTTCGGCTCCATCGGCCGCGTCGCGGATGACATGCACCGACATCCGATAGTCCGTGCCTTCGAGCGCCTGGCTGATGCCGCTCAGGGTCTGGGTGTACTCGACGCCGTCCCATTCGTAGTCACGCGCTGCGGTGACCGGCATCAGCACGGCGGCTTGAAAACTCTTGCCGGTGCGAAGCGCCATGCCGCGCGCGTTGGCCTGGTAACCGACTTCGCGTGCAGCCTTGTAGATGATGTCTCTTGTCGCCGGGGCGACCACGGGAGATTCGCGCAGCGCCTTCGAGATCGTGGCGATGGAATAGCCCGTCATCTCGGCCAAGGTCTTGATTGTCGGCGTCGGTGTGCGCCGCGCCCTGTGGATCTCAGTCGCCATGCACCCTCCCAGGCCCCGGCCTTCTCCTGGAGATTAGAGGTAGCAGCCAATAAAAACGTTTTCAAGAAAAATAAAAACGTTTTTATTTCGAATGATACGCACACAGATAGAACGCGGTGGCGGCACCGGCGATACAGGCCTCGACCAGTGGGCATTGATTTTCAACGATTGAGTGGTGCAGCTTGCTCAGTGAGCAGTATAGGCGCCGTCTACGAGGTGAACGCTTCCAGTGATGAAACTCGCCTGCTCCGACAACAGGAAACAGATTAGAGCCGCTACCTCGTCTGGCGTACCGCGACGCCCCATAGGTTGCAGCGACATCATGCGTCTACTGGTTGCCACCTCCGAATTCTCGGCGGACAGCGGCGTGTCGATCCAGCCCGGCGCCACAGCATTGATGCGAATACCCGTGCGGGCATACTCGATCGCGGCCGCCTTCGTCAGCCCAACCACTGCGTGCTTGGCGGCCGTATAGGCGGCGGCGGTAGGCAGCGCGACTGAGCCCAGAATGGAAGACGTGTTGACGATGGCGCCCCCACCCTGCGCCACCATGGCCGCGATCTCGTACTTCATACAGTAGAAAACGCCATGCAGGTTTACGTTCATCAATGCATGCCAGCCATCGAGCGGATAGTCGGCCGTCGCCTTGCGGATGCCTTCGATGCCGGCATTGTTGACCGCCAGATGCAGGCCGCCACAGGTCTGCACGGCGAACGTCACCAGCTTTTCCACAGCCTGGGCATCGGCGACGTCGGCCGCGACATCATGGGCCTTGCCCCCGTTCGAGCGAATCTCCTCGGCAACCAGGTGCACGGCGACAGCGTCAACATCCGCAGCAACCACTTCCGCTCCCTCAGCAGCGAGTTGCCGGCACACGGCTGCGCCAATTCCGGAACCCGCGCCGGTCACAAGCGCAACCTTCCCAGCGAAGCCTAGATTCATACTGTCATTCCTAACGTTTAGCTTTCGACTAATCGAGCGCGCGCGACATCGCAAGTCATTCCATGAAATGCACTCGAAGCCCCGATCTTCCAATCAAACAGCAGCAGCAACACACAAGAATCGCGATATTTTTTTACCCGATTCATGCACTGCACCCAGGCCCTCTTTCCAGATATACAGTCCTTTCTGTCCATTTCACCCGGAGCGCGGGCGAAAAATCTGGAGTGTCATTATCTATCCTGTCGCTGGGCGTAGTTCATTGGAACTGGACAGAGAATATTGTAATGCTAAAAAACGAATCGGGGCGCACCATTTTTCTCAGCAGGTAAAGATGGACAATCACCGCATTACACGGAGATTCCTGGTCATCGGCAGCCTTGGCCTGTTGGCCGGGTGCGGCTCAAGTTGGCGGGGTGTTTCCTTCCCATCCCTGTATGGCGGAACGCCCGGCGTCGATCGCCGCTACCGAAAACAACACGTCCGATACGACGGCAACGAGCCAGCCGGAACGATTGTTGTGGACACCACGCAACGCTACCTCTACTCGATCGAAGATGGTGGATGGGCGATGCGCTACGGAATAGGCGTCGGAGAGGAGGGCCTTACCCTCAAAGGCCAGGCCGTTGTCGGCCGAAAGGCCGAATGGCCGTCATGGACGCCGACCGCAAGCATGATCAGACGCAAGCCCGAGCTGGCGCAATACGCCGGTGGAGTTTCCGGCGGTCCCCACAACCCGTTGGGGGCGTCGGCCCTATACCTTTATCGCAACGGTCAGGATACCAAGTTCCGCCTCCACGGCACGAACGCACCTTGGACCATAGGGCAGGCGGTTTCCAACGGCTGCATCCGACTTACGAACGACGATATCGTTGATCTCTACGCGCGGACGCCAGTTGGAACTCCGGTATTGATCATTTGATGATGTACTCTATCTGAGTGCGGTATTGGGGTAAGGCCGACATGCATTTAAATCTTCAAAGTTTGGTAACGATAATCCGACTGACGAGTGTGCCCTTTCCGCACTAGGCCGAATCTCGAAATGCCACTAATACTATGAATGTTGCCTTCGAATAACCATTCCGATCACAGAGGGAAGGAAATATTGATGAGCAGAATTCTAATCGTAACAGTTGCGTTGCTTTCCGTTGCCAGCCTCTCCGCTTGCGGAACAATCGGCAAAGGCAAAGGCAAGGCCCCGCCACCGGTGGCCGAAGAACCGGCGCCCGTCTACAAATAGTGACTGACGCTAATTCGGGGAGGATCTCACGGTCCTCCCCGCCCTGAATGATCGTGGCCGCCTTGGCCATGCGTCGTGGCGCGTGGATCGATAAGCCCAGGCGGCAAGTTCAAGTGCCCATTGGAATTCGGGAGATTTGGCGCAGTAATGACGCGTGTACTAGGTCGTATTCCGTTCGTCGTCTTAGCCGCCATGGCGGTTACGGCGTGCCAATCGCAAGACAAGGGCCCGCAGCCACGCTATGTCTCAAGCGTTGCGGGCAGCCCATCGCAACAGCGCGATCAGGGCTACTTCATCGAATTCCGCTCGCGTTATGCGCTCAGTTACGGCCATTCCTATGTGGTTTTTGGCCGCCTGACCAAGTCGGGAGCGATGGTCAATCCGGAAGTGGCGGGACTTGCTCCTGCAACAAACGATACCGCTCCCTACGTGCTGGGCCATGTTCTCCCCGTCCCGGCCGAGACGGGCGTGAGCGACGGTGACCTTGAGGACCAATACAGGTCTGCAAGCTGGCGCGTCATGTTGACCGAACCGGAGTACAGAGACGTCGTCGCCAAAATCCGAAAACTCAAGGCCGAAGCCAAGTTCTGGCATGCGTCGCTCTATAACTGCAACGCGTTTGTGGCCGATATCGCGCGTTCCATGGGATACAAGACACCCGGCATCTGGCTCAGGCCCCAGGAATTCATCACAAGACTACGCGAGATGAACGGCGGGTAGGCTGACGGGGCACAGGCTCCCGGCGATCAGGCAACCAAGGGTCAGATGCGCCATCTGACCACCACCAGCGCCCCTCATGGTCGAGCCGCCATCAGCTTTGGCGCGCTCTCCTCAACTTTAGCACCTTGTCAGGTCGAAGCGGCGCATGGCAGTCTCGTCCTATCCCGTTGCGGCGATCAGAAGCCGCAACAAAAGCTTAGGTGATTCAACGTGAACATGTCTGTCGCTTCCATTGGCGAAATCGTGTGGGTCATGGGCATCGTTGCCTGGTATGTGATTCGCTACCCATTCGAGCGCCGGGCAAAGCGTGTGCGGGTGACGACCAGCCGCCGCTCGGTGAGCGATACGATTGGCTTGGCTGCCGCTTTGCTAGGCCTTGCGATTTTGCCTGGGTTCTACGTTGCAACAGGAATTCCCGCATTTGCCGACTATCCCGCGCATGCATGGATGGTGGGGCTTGGGGGCCTCATCTTTGCCGCGGCTCTGTGGACGTTCCGTCGCACCCACAAGGAACTCGGCCGAAACTGGTCGATCTCGCTGGAAATCCGCGAGAAACATCAACTGATCAGCAAGGGGCCGTATGCCGTCGTGCGCCATCCGATGTATACAAGCTTCCTGCTCATGGCGATCGGCCAGATGTTTCTGCTGTCGAACTGGGTGGCGGGCCTCGTGGGCGTCGCTGGTTTCGCCGTGCTTTTTTTCCTGCGCGTGGACAAGGAGGAGCGCCTGATGCTGGAATTTTTCGGCCCTGAGTATCGCGCCTACATGGACAGGACCAAGCGCATTATACCCTATCTTTACTAGAGGTGGCATGATGCGGGGCCGAGCGGTCAAGCTTTCTGCGGCACGACGCCTTGTCGGGGACCTGATGAGGTTTTCGATAGCCGTGCCCCGGGTGACGGTGCAACGGCAGATGAACATCAGCGCGTTGCAGCGCGCCAGGACGAGCCATTCAGAACGGCCGTCGTGGACGGTTCTTTTTCTCAAGGGTTATGGGCTTCTGTCGATGGAGACCCCGGAGTTTCGTCGGGCCTATGTCAAGTTGCCGAGACCGCAGCTCTATGAGTATCCGGGAAGCGTGGCGTCCGTTGCTCACGAACGCGAACACGAGGGTGAACGGGTTGTGCTTCTCAGTACCATCAAAACACCCGAACGGCGGTCCATTCCTCAGTTGAGCGCATTGCTCCAGGAGGCTCGATCACGTCCCGTGCTGGAGATCCGGGAGTTCCGGCGTGCGCTGAAGATTGCGCGTTTGCCGGCGCCGCTGCGGCGGCTGATGATGTGGCTCAGCCTGAACATGGGACGCCAAAGGGGCCACCGGTTCGGCACATTCCAGTTGTCGGTCTATTCCGGCCTGGGCGCCGAATCGCTCAACCCGCTGACCCCTCTCACGACGCTCTTCAACTACGGACCGATCGGCGAGGACGGGTCGGTCACCGTGCGCATCCACTACGACCACCGCGTCATGGACGGCGCCAATGTGGCGCGCGCCCTGGTGCGCTTCGAGGAAATTTTGAACGGCGAGATCGCTGACGAAGTGGCGGGCCTGTCCGCGGTCCTAAACCCGGAGATCGCCGCATCGGAGCCATCGGCATGACACCGCATCAGCTACCACGACCCGCAATTGTTGTCGTCGGAGCATCCCGGGGCATAGGCAGAGCAATCGCCGAGCTTACGGCACGAGACGGCGCACCTGTCGTTCTGGTCGCGCGATCCATCGAGGGCCTGCACGCCGTCGAGTCCACAATCAAACAGGGGGGCGGCGAGGCATTCTCCCTACCTGTCGATCTTACCGCCGACGATGCGAAGACGGTTCTCGAAGAGTTCCTCGCGCGGGAAAGCCTCGTCTGCGATGTCCTCGTCAACAGCGCCGGCTATGGCCTGCGTGGCGCGGCAACCGCTTTGCCGATTGCCGACCAGGTTGGAATGATCGACGTCAACATCCGTGCCCTCGCTGACCTGACATTGCACCTGTTGCCGGGCATGATCGAGCGAGGCCGTGGCGGCGTTATCAACCTCGCCTCTGTGGCCAGCTTCACCCCCGGCCCGTACATGGCCATGTATTACGCGAGCAAGGCGTTCGTGCGTTCCTTTTCCGAGGCGTTGTACCAGGAGACGCGCAGGACGGGCGTAACGGTGACCTGCGTCGCGCCGGGGCCGGTGTCGACCGAATTCCTCGAAAAATCCGGCGCCAACAGGGCTGCACTGTTCAAGGTTTTGCCGAAAGCCACTCCGGAATACGTGGCAAGACGCGCCTGGAGCGGCTTCAAGGCCGGCCGGCGGCTAGTCATTCCCGGCATGTCCGCCAGATTGGCAATCCTGATTTCAGGGATCCTCCCCTCCGCGGCGCTATTGCCGCTGATTGGCCGCCTGCAACTGCGCGGCAACGACCCTTGCCCCTGCGGATCTGGGAAGCAGCTCAAGCACTGCTGTCGCGCAGGTCACCCAAAAGGCGGGGCAGCCTCGGCTTGATCCGTCCCTCAGCCAGCTTCCCGTGGAATAAGGCCAAAGCACGCACCGAGAGGTCGGACGTCGACCATTGCCGCGATCAGTGGGCTTTGGCGCCAGCGGAGAGGAAGTGCGCCTCCCATTCACTCTCAGGAATCTCATCGCCAACCTGAAATTCGAACGCGACGACGCTTTTGATATCCGGGGCAGCTTCGCAGTTGAACTTAATTTCGTACCAGCGGTCGTTGCTGCGAAAGGCGGCACCATCGGCGCGAAGACGCTGGCCAACCAGCCTGGTGTCCGCCATCGCATAAGCGACGAGGAAATCCGGCGCGAAGTCACTGCGCCAGCGATGGACCTGCTCCATCGCTTCGAGATTGCAGAGCTGCACGATCCGTTCGTCGTAGGCAAGTTGCGAGAGTCCTTCCAGCGCTTGCCTGCTGCGTGGATCCGCCAGGATCGCCGCCGAAAACAACTGCTTCGCCTGAACCGTTGCCGGCACCTCCGGCTGTGCCGCCGCGGCGACACTTGGCGCGGGAGGCACCTTTGCCCGGACCGGCTGCTTGGCCTTCACATCATAGGGCTCTACGGGCGTCGGCTGCGTCGCCTCGCTGTTCAGCGGCCGCAATTCCAGTATCTGAACGGAGATGCCCTCATCCGGGGCCGGCATCCTTCGCTCAGGCGGCGGAACGAGAAAAAGCACCAGCACGGCGACAGCATACAAGATGAGAGCAAGCGCAAGGCTTGGCCAGATTGCTGCCTCGCCGCGGCGATGTGTTGCTGCTTGCACCGTTCAGGTCATCCCATGGGCGGCATCCAAGTCGAGAGCGCCATAACGCGCTCGGCAGACGTTGCGACACTACCACCGATAGCAGCACAGAAAAGCCGCCGACGACAACTTGTCGACGGCGGCTCTGGTTTTTAATGCGATAGTGCCGAAGTAACCCGCCGGCATACCAACCGACCGATATCAATCCATGTCGTCGTTGTCGGGGGCGCTCATGTGGTCGCGGTTGCCGTAGATGATCTCGCGCTTGCCGACATGGTTCGCCGGGCCGACGAGGCCCTCCTTCTCCATGCGTTCGACCAGCGAAGCGGCGCGGTTGTAACCGACGCCAAGGCGGCGCTGGATGTAGGAGGTCGAGCACTTCTTGTCGCGCAAGACCACCTTGACCGCCTGGTCGTAGAGTTCGTTGCCGTCCTCGGACGCAAGCGCGCTCTTGTCGAAGACCGGCGTTTCTTCCTCGGGCTCCTCTTCCTCCTCGTCGGCCGTGACGGTCTCGAGATATTCCGGACGCCCTTGGGTCTTGAGATGCGCGACCACGTGTTCGACCTCCAGATCGGAGACGAAGGGGCCGTGTACACGGGCAATGCGCCCGCCGCCCTGCATGTGCAGCATGTCGCCCTGGCCGAGCAGCTGTTCGGCGCCCTGTTCGCCAAGGATCGTGCGGCTGTCGATCTTCGACGTGACCTGGAACGAGATGCGGGTCGGGAAGTTGGCCTTGATCGTGCCGGTGATGACGTCGACCGAGGGACGCTGCGTCGCCATGATCAGGTGGATACCGGCGGCACGCGCCATCTGCGCCAGCCGCTGGATCGCACCTTCGATCTCCTTGCCGGCGACCATCATCAGGTCGGCCATCTCGTCGACGATGACGACGATGTAGGGCATCGGCGCCAGATCCATTTCCTGCTGCTCGAACAGCGGCTCGCCGGTGCCCTTCTCGAAGCCGGCCTGGACCGTGCACATCACGGGCTCGCCCTTCTCGCGGGCGGCAGCTGCACGCTGGTTGTAGCCGTCGATGTTGCGGACACCGAGCCGCGACATCTTGCGGTAACGGTCTTCCATCTCGCGCACGGCCCATTTCAGCGCCATCACCGCCTTCTTCGGGTCGGTGACGACCGGCGTCAGCAGGTGCGGGATGCCGTCATAGACGGAAAGTTCGAGCATCTTCGGATCGACCATGATCAGGCGGCATTCTTCCGGCTTCAGCCGGTAGAGCAGCGACAGGATCATGGTGTTGATCGCCACCGACTTGCCCGAGCCGGTGGTGCCGGCCACGAGCAGATGCGGCATCTTCGCCAGTTCAGCAATCACCGGCTCGCCACCGATCGTCTTGCCGAGGCAAAGCGCCAGCTTGTAGCCGGTCTTGCGGAAATCGACGGACTCGATCAGCTCGCGGAAATAGACGGTCTCGCGCGTCGCGTTCGGCAGTTCGATACCGATGACGTTACGACCGGGAACGACGGCAACGCGGGCCGAAAGCGCCGACATGGAGCGGGCGATATCGTCTGCGAGGTTGATGACGCGCGACGATTTCACGCCGGGTGCCGGCTCGAATTCATAGAGCGTGACGACCGGGCCTGGGCGGACATGGATGATCTCGCCCTTGACGCCGAAGTCTTCGAGCACGCTTTCAAGCAGGCCGGCGTTCTGCTCGAGCTGCTCCTGCGTCATGAAGAAGCCCTGACCTTGGGGCGCCTCCTGCAGGAGTTCCTCGGACGGAAACTCGTAGGCGTCCCCGGCAAATGTGCGTTCAACCACCCCGATCGCCGGCATGGTGTTCGGCGCGCGCGTGACCTGTGCCGGCATGGTGATCGCGGCTTTCGACGCTACCGGGGCGGGCTGCTCCACCGCCACCGGCACCGGGCTTGCGGTTTCCGGTTCAGCGGCAGCAACAGGCGACGAAACCTCAGAGATCATCGCGGGCGCTACAGCCGCCTCGACGGCAACGGCGGCCTGCGGCGATGCCGCACCATCGTCGGCCTTTGCACCACGGACATCGACGACGCGGAACAGCGAGGTGATCCCGGTCGGCGGCATGCGGCGGATTTCCACCGGACGCACGGCTGCCGGTGGCGCGACGGCAACGGGCGTGACGACCGGGACCATTGGCAAAGGAGCAGGCGTCTCGACAAAAGGCTTCGGGTGGGCGATTTCTCCGCCGGCTGCCTCGGTGTCTTCGGCCGGACCGAATTCGAAGAAGGCAAAATCGGAGAGGAAACTCGATTGTGCCGCGCCGCGATCGGCGGCAGCCGCTTCTGGAGCGGTCTCGGACTGCGCCTCCACGACAGGCTCGGAAACGGCGAGAGGCGCCGTGAGAACCGGCGCAAACGCCACGCCGTCATCGACCGAAGCCTCGACACGATCGAGCATTGGCGGCTCGATCGTGTTCTGCGCCGCGGTCCATGTCGGCAGCTGGTTGGTCAGCATGCGCAAAAGTTCGGACGGGCTGTAGGATGGCAGGGTCACGTCAGACTGCGGCGCGTCGTCTACCGCAGCATCCATGGGTGTCTCGTCAGCCGAGACCGGCACGGCAGGCACTACGGCGTCGGCAGAAACCGGCGCAGGCTCCATCGTCGCGTCGACGGTTGCCACGTCTGTCTCGACGAGCACCGGCGTCTCCTCGGGGGCCGCTTCGCTTTCGTCCACCTGCGGCGCGCGCCGCTTCATGAACTCGCGCTCGGGCGTACGGGTGAAGCGCACGTTCGGTGCCAGGAAGAAATGGCTCTCCCAAGTGGAGTCGCCGTAGTGGCCGGCGATCTCGGAAAGGGTCGGCAAGGGTTCGTTCGTCGTCGCCGTCACCTGTGCCGGCGCATAGGCGGAGCCCTGCCCGTAGAGCCGCGTCGCGCGGCTCATGGTTTCGGTCTGCTGGTTGGCCGGCTTGCGGGGCGCCGCGGGCGCCTCGTACAACTGATAGGGGTCGGCGGTCGCCGCCTCATGGGTGGGCATACCGCTCAACGCATCATCCTGCGGACCATCGAAATAATCCGCCTGGTTTGCATCATGCAAAGCAGCCTGTGAGAAGTTTGTCCTGGGAATACGCATGGGTCCTGGAAGAGCTAGAGACATCGCCGAGGGGCCTTCTAAGCGATAGGAAATGAAGGTTAACAAGTCCCTTCCAACGCCCCATTTCGGACCGTCGCCGGAGGTCGATTGAAGCGTTGCTGTGGACCAAATGCAACGGCAATGCCCGGATCACCAAGGCCGGCGCGACGTCCTGTCGCCGGCCCCGCTCGGCCGAAAATATTTCTTGGAGACCGGCATCTTTGGCACCTTGGACCTGCGCCTGCGGTGGCCGGCTACCGGGATTGGCGTAAAAACGAATCGGGCCGGCGCGAGAAGCTCGCACCGGCCCTAAATGACCTGGAAAAGTCGCCTGTCAGGCGTCGCGGCCGGCAGTGAAAGCCGCATGGCGCTTGGCAAGCAACTCGGCTACCTCGTCGATGAAGGCAGGATCGACGTCGGCGGCAAACTCGATGCGGGCGTTCTTGCCGTCGCGTTTCAGTTTGGCAAAGGCCCGTCCGCCGGCGTCGACCAGCGTTTCCGGCTTCATCGTTTCCACCTTCGGCTTGCGCGACAGGCGGGTGAAGAGAATCTGGAACCGGTGGTCGCTTTCAGCTTCGAGGAAGCGCCGTGAGCGGCACTCCTCCTGTGCAGCCTGGACCGCGGCCTCGTCTTCAAGCAAGGCGCCAAACGCCATCCAGCGTTCGCGGCCGACCTTGGGCGCCGGGCCGATGGCACGGGCGATAACCGGCGGCACGCCTTCGGCAACCTGGATCAGACGCGACAGCTCGCTCTTCTGCACGGCGAGCGCCTCGCCGATCACCTTGCGGTCGAAGCCGCGGTCGACAAGCGCTGCGGCGAACATCGCGCGCTCGATAAAGGAGAGATTCCGCCGCTCGGCATTTTCCTTGCCTTGTGCGAGCACCAGCTCGTCGTCGGTCAGCGGCCGGACGATCGCCTTGACCTTGATGCCAAGGCTGCGCACGGCGTTGAGGCGCCGGTGGCCATAGGCCGTCTGGTAGCGGCTCTGCTTCTCCGGATGCGGACGGACCAGGATCGGCGACTGCTGGCCGCTGTCGCGAATGCTGTCGGCCAGCGCCAGGAAATCCGGATCGTCGGTTTCACCGTCGGTCAGGCGATCCTCGATGAAGGACGCATCGATCAGGTCCGGATCGAGTTCGACGACACGCTCGCCCTGCGTCAGGGCTTCGCGCAGCGCGCGCGCCTCTTCCGCCTCGCGGGTGATGCTGCCGAGCGAAAGGCCCATGGCCTTGATCGCGCCGGAAGCGGCGCGGGGAACTTCGGCAAGCGGTGCCTTGGCGGCCAAGGGCCTGGCGGGCTGAGCGCTCGTTGCAGTGGCAGGCTGCACTTCGTCAGCCGGCGCGGCCGGCGGAACGTTGCCGGAGAAAAGGGCGCGCAGTTCGTTCTTGCGATTGCCAGCCATTCGATCAGCGCCCCCATGCCGCATGAATGAGTGCTTCGATCTCGCCGTTGACGGCGTTCAGCGATTCGACCGCGCGATCGTAGGTGGCGCGCGTAAAATTCTCGCGCCCGACCTCGTAAAGTGTCTGCTTCGTCAACCCGGCGTCCGAGACCGCTGTCGATTTCACCATGGCCGAAGTCAGAACCCGCTCACCAAAGAGCGAACGCATGAAGCCGACGATCTGCGCCTGCGGTCCGTCGTTCGGCTCGAAGCGCGTGACGAGATAGCGCAGGAAATCGAAGTTCAGCTCGCCGCCGGCCTCGCGCACAACACTCAAGAGATCCGACGTCATGTAGAGGAACTGGTTCATCGAGGCGACGTCGAGCATCTGCGGATGCACGGTGACGATGACGGAGGTCGACGCGCAAAGGGCCGAGAGCGTCAGATAACCGAGCTGCGGCGGGCAATCGATGATGACGACATCATAGTCATCGGCGACACTGGCGAGTGCTGTCTGCACGCGGGCGAAGAACAGCGGGCCGGCGTCGCTGCCATTGTGGCGGGCGCTCAGCGCCTGCGGCGTCGTATGCTCGAATTCCTGAAGCTCGAGGTTGCCGGGCACGAGATCGAGGCCGTCGAAATAGGTCTTGCGGATGATGTCCTTCAGCGGTCGCGCTTCGGCGTCGTAGCGGATCGCGCCATAAAGCGTGTCGTTGCCGGTGAGGTCGAGCTCCGGCTGATAGCCGAAAAGGGCGGAAAGCGAGGCCTGCGGGTCGAGGTCGACGGCCAGTACGCGATGGCCTGTCATGGCGAGATATTGCGCGATGTGCACCGACGAGGTCGTCTTGCCGGAGCCGCCCTTGAAGTTGGTGACAGAGATCACCTGCAGGTGCTCGCCTGCTTCCCGGTCACGCCACTTGAGGTAGCTACGCGCCTTGACGGCATTGCCCTTGGCCAGCGCCTGTTCGGCGAGATGACGGCGAAGCGCGTTGATGTCGGAGAGCGAATAGGACCGGCGGCCGCCGAGCCCCGTATCCGGTTGCGGGCCCTCGCCGGCAAGCGAAAGCTGGCGCAGATAGCCGTCGGAGACACCGATCAGCTTGGCCGCCTCGCCGGAGGTGAAGCTTCGAAGCGTCTTCATCGCCGTCGGCGGGAAGAGCCGCTCGCGCATGGCCTTCAACTGGTCGGAAAGCGCGCGCGCATCGGCCGCGATCGCTTCGTCGGCCGGACGGCGAGCCCCGGAGTGATCCGCGTCCTGCCTTGCCTGGGTTGCCGTCATCGTCATTTCGCCCTACTCCTTGCATGCATCGCGGCACAACGCTGCGGCGATGCACTAACAGAGATTTAATCCAAATACGGCCAATCAGCACTTATTCGAAAAACTCCGTAACAGAGATGCCGGAGCTTCTGATTCGCGTCAAGGCTTCGACCGCGAGCGGAGGCAAGGGCGCGCGGCACGCTAAAGGCACCAATTTCACAAAGAGAAACGCCCGCGACGGCGGCGCGGGCGTTCGATAAAAATCGTTAAATCGGCAATCAGAGCTTGGGGCCGATGTGATCCGGGATCGGGCACTGATAGGGTTTATCCTCTGTTTTTTCGCGCCACTCTGCCTTTGCGCGTGCCAGCAGATCGGCATCGAGGATCAGATCGAGACCCGTTGCCGCCAATGATTTCGCCGCATGGGCGAAAGCCTTGTGCGCGGCCGGGCTCTTGCCCTGTGCGACGACCTGCCAGGTATGCGGCGCGGTGCCGATCGCCCAGGCAGGTGCCCAGCACTGCGCGGTCGGGGTGATCCAGCTGACATCGCCGACATCGGTCGAACCGGCGCGGAAATGCGACTGCCCCTCGAAATCGCGAAGGCCGAGATGCAGGCCCGTCGAACCGTCGAGACGGCTGTTGGCGAAGACATCGCCCTTGATCTGGTAGAGCCGGATGCTGCTCGATATCGCCTCCGGCGTCAACGTCTTCTGGATGTCCTTGGCAAAGGCGATGTCGGCCTCGTCGAAGGGAACCGGGCCGAGCGCCACCATGTTCTGATGGATCGCCGTTTCGAGCGCGATGTTGGGCAGGAGGTTGGTCGCCGCGCGATCGAAGACGATCTCGACTTCGGTCTCGGTCATCATCGCCGCGCCCTTGGCGATCTTGTCGATCCGCGCAGCCAGCGCCAGCGCTTCCGGCATCTGCGGCGCCCGCACCAGATAGAGCGCCTCGGCACGCGCCTGGACGACGTTCGCCGCCTTGCCGCCGGCATCCGTGATCGCATAGTGCACACGGCAATCCTGCGGCATGTGCTCGCGCAGGAAGTTGACGCCGACATTCATCAGCTCCAGCGCATCGAGCGCACTGCGGCCGAGATGCGCGCCGTTCGACGCATGCGCCGCCACACCCTTGAAGCGGTAGTAGATTTCGAGCACGGCGAGATTGTTGGTCGAGCGAACGCCGTTGAAGGGCGCGGGATGCCAGGTCAGCGCCGTATCGACATCGGCAAAGACGCCGGCGCGCGCCATGAAGGTCATGCCGGAACCACCCTCCTCGCCGGGGCAGCCGTAGTAGCGAACGATGCCCGAAAGCTTGTTTTCCTTGAGGTAGCGGGCAAGCGCTACGGCAGCGAGCAACGAACCGGTGCCGAGCAGATTGTGGCCGCAACCGTGGCCGGTAGCGCCCTCGACCTCTGCCCGTGCTTCGGCGATGCCGGCCACCTGGCTCAAACCGGCCAGCGCATCGAACTCACCAAGGAAGGCGATCACCGGGCCGCCCGCGCCAGTCTCGCCGACAAAGGCGGTCGCGATTTCTGCAAGACCACGTGTCACCCGGAACCCGTGCTTTTCCAGCATGGCGATCTGTGCGGCCGCCGACTGCTCCTCGTGAAAGCTCAGCTCTGCGTGCTCCCAGATCGCGTCGCTCATCGCGGCGAACTCGGGCTTCAGCGCCTCGACGGTTTCGACAAGGGCGGTTAGTGCGGATGACTTTGGCATGAATCTTCCTTTTGCAACGGCGCGGAGCGCGGTCGCATCAGTATTGCTATCGGTGGATTGAAGATGGCGGCAGAGCGGCCGCCACCTCTTTGCTCAGATCAGGCCAGCGCCGGATCAGTCATCAAGCGTCACTTCCCAGAGGCGGGTATTGGACTGCCAGACAGGCTCGCCATGCAGTTTCTTGGTGGCGCCCCAGATGTCGACCATGTCGTACATGAAGATGCCGGGGACCTCATCGAGCATCAGCTGATGGAACTCGTCGAAGATCGCCTGGCGCTTGGTCTGATCGGCCTCGATGTAAGCCGCCTTCATCAGTTCGACCGCCTTCGGATTGTCCCACATCAGCGAAGCGTTCTTGTCCTTGTTGCCGACATAGAAGCCGTACATCAGCGCGGGATCGAGGCGCGGCGAGACCGACTGCGAGATCACCTGGTAATTGCCGGAACGGCGGCGATCGACCTGGGTCGCGTAGTCAAGCACCTCGATCTGCACGTTGAGGCCGACCTGCTGCATCATCGCCTGGGCGACGACGGCCGCCGGGAAGCTCGGCACGTTGCCGCGCTTGTTGGCGATGATCGTGATCTGCTCGCCCTTGTAGCCGGCGTCGGCGAGATTCTTCTTCGCCTTTTCCAGATCCATCGGGATCTTCTTCTTCTGGACGCCGGAATAGAAGACCGAGTCGGCCGAGACCATTGACGAATTGGCTTCGCCGGTGCCGTTGGAAACGGCGGCGACGAGCTGATCGAGGTCGAGCGCCTCGGCCATGGCGCGGCGCACCGCCACATTGCTCAGCACCTTGTCGCGGGTCTGGAAGTAGAGCAGGTTCTTGCCGTTGTTGCGCTTGACGATGAGCTGCATCGTGTCGCTGTCCTTGAACTCGGCGATGAGATCGGCCGAGACTTCGGTGGTATCGAGCGCGCCCGAAAGCAGGCCGGTTTTCACCGTCGAGGCATCCGGGATCACCATGAACTTGATGCCGTCGACGAGCGGCCGCTTCGAGCCGACCATGCCATCGGGCATTCCATCATTGGCGGGCGAGACGTAGTCGGCGTTCTTCTCGAGCCGGACATACTCGCCCTTCTTCCATTCGGCCCATTTGAACGGACCGGTGCCGATAGGCGCGACGAAGGCGCCGTCAGCGCCGACGGAATCCTTGGAGACGATGCCGGTGTAGCCGCATTCCGGCCGGGCCATGAGGCCGAGGAAGACCGCGGACGGTTTCTCGATGCTCATGGTGACGGTGGAAGCATCGGCTGCGGCAACGTTCGTCACCTTGATCGACTTGCCGCCGTCGAAATCGCCGGCACAGGTCCACTTGGTCTCCGGCTTCATGTAGCGGTTCCAGTTCCAGACCACGTCCTCGGCGGTGAGCGCCTTGCCGTTATGGAACTTCAAATCGTCGCGTAGCTTGAACGTATAGGTCAGGCCATCGGCGGAAACCTCGAAACTCTCGGCGAGCAGCGGCTTCACTTCGCCGTTCTCGGCGTAGCCGACCAGGCCCTCGACGATGTGGAAGATCACCGAGTCGGTGTTGCCGTCGCGGTTGACGCCGGGCTCGTTGCTGCGGATGTCGGAGCTTTGCGCCACCGTCAGGTCGCGCGCGTGGCCGAGCGTGATCGCGCTCATCAGCATGGTGCCGGCAAGAAGTATGGTTTTCATGGGTTCCTCTCTCTTGTTGTTGGTTGTCGGTTCAAAAGGCGCGCCAGCAGGCCTGTGACAGCTTGCCGATCGTTTCGAGCGCGATGGTGTAGCCGGGCGTGCCGTCAGGCATCAGCGCCGGCACGCCGTCGGTGAAGGCGGCGATGGCATAGAGCGGCTTGCCGTCGCGGTAGACGACGCCGGCATCCATGCGGCCGCGTTTTCCCCGACCGCCCTTGCAGGCTGCCACCGTATCGAAGGGAAGCCGCGAACGGATGCCGTAGCGCAGCACCTGGTTCTTGAGCGTCTGCACGGCAAAACCGGCGAGCTTGAAGGAAATGCCGAGCTTGGCTGCTGCGGCGGCATCATGCTCAGCCGCCAGGATCAATTCCAGCAGCATCACCTGGTCGGCAGCCGTCGTCGTCGTGACGTCGGCGAGCGAGTGATCGGGTTTCAGCGCCAGCGGCGGAATGAGGAAACGGTGGTGCGTGCCCACCATGCCGAGCGCCTTGCAATAGCGATCGACCTCTTCGAGCGTCAGGCGCTCGAACACCATCTTGGTGCAGACATTGTCGCTCAGCACCATCATGCCGACGATCGCGTCGCGGAGCGAAATGACGATGCCGGGCGTCAGGTAGCGGAACATGCCGCTCGCCACTTCCTGGGCGAGGCGCGCTTCGTAGGTGATCCGCTCGTCGAGATCGAGCCGCCCCTCGGCCACGGCCTTCAGCGCCGCCAGCATGATCGAAGTCTTGCGGGTGCTGGCCGACGGCGTTTCTTCACGCTCACCACGACCGATCGTTTCGCCGGTTTGCAGATTGCGCACGAGGAAGCGGGTAACAAAGGGCTGGGCATCGGCGATGGCGTTGAGTTCGGCCGCGATCGCGCCGAGCTTGAGTTCGTTGCTCATCTCAGGCCTCCAGCCGCCATTTGAGGGTGACGCCACCGGTCTGGTTGAGATCGAGCGCCGGGATCGCTGACAGGAGCCTGCGGGTATAGGCCTCCTGCGGCGCGTCGAAGATCCGGTCGCGGTCGCCTTCTTCGATGATGCGCCCGTCCTGCATGACGACGACCCGGTCGGCGACCTGCTCGACGACGCCGAGGTCGTGGCTGATGAACAGGCAAGAAAAGCCGTAGCGCTTCTGCAGGCTGGAAAAGAGCTCCAGCACCTGCGCCCGAACCGTGACGTCGAGCGCGGAGACCGGCTCGTCGGCGATCAGGAACTTCGGCCGCCGAGCGATCGCCCGGGCGATCGCCACGCGCTGGCGCTGGCCGCCGGAAAGCTCGTGCGGATAGCGGTTGGCGAAATCGGCGCTAAGCCCGACCTCTTCCAGCGTTTCAAGCGCGCGGCGGCGTTTCGCGGGACCGTCGAGATCCGGCACCAGCCGCAATGCCTCTTCGACGAGCGCCTGAATGGTCATACGCGGGTCAAGCGAGGAATAGGGATCCTGAAACACCATCTGGCAGTTCAGGCGATAGTCGCGCCAGTCGGCACTGCGCTCGCGCCCCTGGAACAGGATCTCCCCTTCCGTCTGCGCAACGAGGCCGGCGATAGTGCGGCCGAGCGTCGTCTTGCCGGAACCGGAACCGCCGACAAGGGCCACGACTTCGCCGACATGGATGTCGACGCTGACACCGTGCAGCGCCCGCTTCGGCTCATGCCTGCGGAAAAGCCCCTTGCGACCGGGGTATTCGACCACGATGTTGCGCGCCGAGACCATCGGCGTGCGCGTCAAGTCGAGCTTGCGCGGCGCGCTTCGGAACGGCAGCGAGGAAAGCAGCTTGCGGGTGTAGGGATGCTGTGGCGCCTGCAGGATCTCTTCAGTCAGTCCCTGCTCGACGACGACGCCCTTTTCCATGACGACGAAACGGTTGGTGTAGCGGGCGACCATCGGCAGGTCATGGCTGATCAGAAGCACCGCCGTGCCCTCGGCCTGGGTGAGCTCGACCATCAGTTCCATGACGTCGCGCTGGACGACAGCATCGAGCGCCGTCGTCGGCTCGTCGGCGATCAGCAAGGCTGGCTTCAGCAGCATTACCGAGGCCAGCATGATGCGCTGGCGCATGCCGCCGGAAAACTCATGCGGATAGGCGGTCAGCGCCCGCTCGGGCTCGCGGATTCCGACCCGCTTCAGCATCGAAAGGATCGCCGTGCGGCGCTCTTCGACCGACATCTTGGTGTGGAGGATCAGGCCCTCTTCGAGCTGCCGGCCAATGGTCATCGACGGGTTCAGCGATGTCATCGGTTCCTGAAAGACGACGCCGACCTCGCCGCCACGAAGCTCGCGTAGATCGCGATCCTTCATGCCGAGCACGTCGCGGCCCCGGTAGAGGATCGTGCCACCGACATGGCGGACAGCCGGCGGTATCAGGCCGATGATCGCCCGTGTCGCGAGCGTCTTTCCGGAGCCGCTTTCGCCGACGATGCCAACGATCTCGCCCGGCGCGACGTCGAAACTTACATTCCTGACCACCTGGTTGCCGGAATGGGTGACGGCAAGGGAGAGCCCGTCAACACTGAGAAGAGTTTTTCCGGTCATTTCAGGCCTCGCATGCGGGGGTCGACCCGGTCGCGCAGCGCATCGCCCAGAAGGTTGATGCCGAGCAAAGTGAGCGCGATGCAAAGACCGGGGAAGAAACCGAGCCAGACGGCCTGTTCGATGAAGGGGCGGCCGGCGGCGAGCATGTTGCCCCAGGTGGGTGCCGGTGGCGGCACGCCGAGGCCGAGGAAAGAGAGCGCGCTTTCCGACAGGATTGCCCAGCCGAACATCGAGGTTGCCAGCACCGTGATCGGCGCCACGCAATTCGGCAGAATATGGCGGAGCATCGTATAGATCTCGCCATTGCCCATGACCCGCGAGGCCTCGATGAACTCGCGTTCGCGTAGCGACAGCACCGCGCCACGCACCACGCGCGCCATCGACGGCGTGTAGGCGATGCCGAGCGCGAAGATGATGCCGTACTGGTTGGCTCCGAAGACGGCGAGCAGGCCGAGCGCGAGCAGAATGCCGGGGAAGGCGAGCAGCGCGTTGTTGATCGCCATGATCACGCCATCGACCCAACCGCGGGCATAACCGCTGACGATGCCGATGAAGGTACCGCAGACTACGGCGAAGGTGACGGTCAGGAGGCCGATCCAGACGCTGGCGCGGGCGCCGACCATCAGCCGGCTCGCGACATCGCGGCCGAACTCGTCGGTACCGAGCCAGTGCGCCGCACCAGGTGCAGCGAGGCGCGCGGTGAAGCCGAGTGCCATCGGATCATAGGGCGTCCAGATGAGACCGATGAGCGCGATGATGACGAGCAATCCGATCAGGCCGCCGCCGATGACGCCGTTGAAAGTGAACTTTCTCATTCTGCCACCACCCGCGGATCGAAGAGAGGATAGAGAAGGTCGACCACCAGGTTGACGACAACATAGGAGAAGGCGACGAGCAGCAGGCAGCCCTGGATCACCGGATAATCGCGCTGGAAGATGCCGTCGACCATCAATCGACCGAGGCCGGGGATGGTGAAGACCGTCTCGATGACGGCGATGCCACCGAGCAGGTTGCCGAGGATCAGGCCGATCATCGTCCAGGTGGGACCGAAGGCATTCTTGAAGGCATGCCGCCAGAGCACCGCACTTTCCGAAAGCCCCTTGGCACGGGCATGAGTGATATAGTCGAGCCTGAGCACTTCGAGCGTGGAGGCACGCGCCATGCGGATGATCACGCCCATCTCGTGAATGACGAGGGTCATGACCGGCAGCACCAGATAGAGAAGGCCGGCCTTCCAGTTCTCCGAAATCGGCACGTAGCCCAGTACCGGCAGCCAGCCGAGCTTGAGGCCGAAGGCGAGCAGCAGAAGCAGACCGAGCCAGAAGGTCGGGATCGGCAGAAGCACGGTCGCCGTGCCGACAAGCGCAAGGTCGGTCAGGCTGTTCTGCCGCCAGGCGGCGATGACGCCGGCCGGCACCGCAATCAGGCTTGCGAGAAACACGGCGATGACGACAATCTCGGCACTGACGAAGAAACGGCTGACGACCAGATGCAGCACCGGCTCGCCGGTGACGATCGACGTGCCGAAATCGCCGACGAGGATGTTCCCGGCCCAGATGGCGAATTGCGCGGGAATGCTGCGGTCGAGACCGAGCTCCGTGCGCATCGCGGCAATCTGCTGCGGTTCGGCCATGTCGCCGAGCATCAGCGCTGCCGGATCGCCGGGAATGAGGCGGATGAGCGTGAAGACGGCCACCGAGACGATAACGATCGTCGGTATCGCCATCACGAGGCGATTGAGAATGAACTTGATCATGGGTTCCCCGTACTGAGGCAGGCCGCACGCGTTACCGCGATTCTCCCGCCCGTCGGCTCTTGTTGCCGGAACTATGATCGATTGGAAAAAATCGCGCAATATTATGAGTAAACGTCATACGTCTATGACGACGGCATGACACGCCAGGCGAGCATCAGCGGACCATTCGGCGCACCAATACCATAGCCAAAACAAAGGAATACAGACCGTGGACGGACCGATCCGCCCAGCGGCTCACAGGTCGTGGACGGCGGCGACCTGACGCTTCAGGCAATCGATCATCGCCTGGGCCGCGAGCGACAGCGGAACGCCGGCCGCCGTTGCAACGCCGAAATCCTGGGTGAGGTGCGGCGAGAATCGCCGGATCTCGATCGGCATGTGGCGGTTAAGGTTGGCAAAGAAGCTGCTGATGATGGCGACCCCGAGACCATAGGCGGCGTAGGCGCAGGCAGAGCTGTTGCTGTGGGTCTCGATCTTGACCTTCTGCGGCACGCCCGCCTTGCGGAAGATCTCGTCGAGCATGACGCGCGTCGGCCGGCGCCGGCCGATCAGGATCAGCGGCACGCCGCGCAATTCCTTGGGCGTAATGGTTTCGAGCGCAGAGAGCGGATGTCCCTTCTCCATCACGCAGACGCTGACGCCTGTTGCGACCGGCTGCATTTCGATGCCGGCGCTGAGTTGCCCCTCGTAGCGTAGGAAACCGAAATCGATGATGCGTTGTTCGACAAGACGAGTGATGGCGACCGTCGTATCGAAGAAAGTCTCAATGCGCACGCCCGGAAAGTCCTTGGCGTAGTCGGCCAGCATCGCCGGAGCGAAGGTCTCGGACATGCTGTTCGGCAGGCCGATGCGCACGACTTCGGGGCCGACGGCGCCGCTGCGCAGATCCTGCGCCAGATTTGTGAAGCGGTCGATGCCCAACAGAATGTGCTCGGCATCCTCGGCGAGTTTCATCGCCTCCGGCGTCGGGATCAGCCGGCCCTTGTCGCGGGCAAAGAGCGTCAGCGACAGGTCTTCCTCGAGCTGCTGCAACAACCGGCTGACACCGGACTGGCTGAGGCCCATGGTCTTGGCGGCAGCTATTGTCGATCCGGTCGCAAGTAGCGTGCGCAGCACTTCCAATTGTCGAAAATTCACGCCGCCCCCGGTTCGTTCGAACATCCGCCAGCTCCCGTGTTTACGGGAAGGCGATCCGGCAAGAAAGGGGTGCGACACCGAGCGTAGCGAAATCGATTACCGAGCGGCTCGCTATTGGTGAGGAGCGCGCGAACGCGCTCCTCAGGGATTCACCGATCAGGCGTTGGCCCGCACCGGATGGTTGAAGCGCTCGGCAAAGACCTCGATCGAGCCACTACCGAAGCTGCGCAGCTGTCGCCGCGTCAGAACAGCCATCACGCGTGCCGCCGTCGAGACCGTCATCGCGTCGAGCGGACCTTCACCGCTCCAAGGCTTGTTCAGCCGGTCGGTGACGATGCCGATGAGGTTTGCCGGCATGATGTCGGTACAAGGTTTCATCCAGTCGAAGACTTCGCTGATCGGAAGCAGCTTACCTTCGAACGCAACGAACGGCTCGGGCATGTTTGCGCCCCAGTCGTCATATGCCTCCAGAGCATCGCGAAACAGGTTCTGCAGCGTGATGGAGGCGTGCCCTTCATGTAGAGCAGGCAGGAAATTCGTCATTTGTGTCTCCTTCAGTGGTTAAGGCCGGGAAACGCGAATGGCCAATTCTGTCAGCATGTGTTTGTGTTCGTGCCGGGTGGCCGATACTCTGTGGCCACGCGACTGGTTAAACTGCAGGCGATGACGCAATGCGCAAATCGGGTGATAGTTCCCAGAGCCGCAGTCAATTTTGGCGGGAAATCGGCACGCATACACGTCGCGCGCCGCGGCCAAGGATTTCCCCCGCGGCCTCCCCCCGACTCGATATTAACGATCCCGCCCCAAAGGTAAACACCGGGCCGCCATCGCGGCAGAAACGAAAATCTCAAATCGATAATTTCTATAGAATATACTATCTTACCCGGCTCTGCCAGATAATTCACTGATATGCACCTCAATCGACAGGGAGCAGTCACATGGGAACGATCTCGCGGCTTTCCGAGAAAACACGAGCCCCGGCGCACCGGATCGAGAGCGAGGAGGAAGCGCTGTCGATCGCCCGCGAACTGGCGGAGGAATTTGCAAAGAGCGCCAATGAGCGGGATACGGATCGCATCCTGCCCTTCGACGAACTCGACGCGCTGGCCCAATCCGGCCTGCTCGCGATCACCGTGCCGCCGGAATATGACGGCATCGACGTCTCCAACGCGGTTCTGGCGGAGATCACCGCCATCCTCTCGGAAGCAGACAGCTCGATCGGCCAGATCCCGCAGAACCACTTCTACATTCTGGAAGCGCTGCGCACCGATGGCACCGAAGAGCAGAAGGCGTTCTTCTTCGGCCGTGCGCTTGCCGGCGACCGTTTCGGCAACGCCCTTTCCGAGCGCGGCACGAAGACTGTCGGCGACTACGCGACGCGGTTGACGTCCGATGGTCCCGGTTTCCGGCTGAACGGGCGCAAGTATTATTCGACCGGCGTGCTGTTTGCCGAATGGATCGTGGTCTTCGCCCTCGATCCAAACGACAAGCTGACCATGTCCTTCTTGCCGCGCGGCGCCGACGGATTGCAGATCATCGACGACTGGGACGGCTTCGGCCAGCGGACGACCGGCAGCGGCACGACTGTGCTGCAAAATGTCTATGTCACCGCCGATGCGGTGGTGCGCCATCACCGCGGCTTCGAGCGCCCGACCACGATAGGCTCCGTCGGCCAGATCATCCATGCCGGCATCGACCTCGGCATCGCTCGGGCGGCATTTGCCGAAACCCTCAATTTCGTACGTGATCATGCGCGGCCCTGGATGGACAGCGGCGTCGAGCGCGCTGCCGATGATCCCCTGACCATCGCCCGCATCGGCCAGCTCGCCATCCGCCTGGAAGCGGCGACCGCCACCGTCGAACGCGCCGGCAAAAAGGTCGATGTCGCCCAGATCAACGGCACCGAGGAAAGCGTCGTCGAGGCAACGCTTGCCGTTGCCGCGGCGAAGGTGCTGACAACCGAGATCGCCCTGGAAACGAGCAACACGCTCTTCGAACTCGCCGGAACCGCTTCGACGAAGATCGGCCTCAACCTCGACCGGCACTGGCGCAACGCCCGCACCCACACGCTGCACGACCCGGTGCGCTGGAAGCATCACGTCGTCGGCAACTACCACCTGAACGGCGTCAAGCCGCCGAAGAACGGCGCGCTTTGATCCCATTGACCGCGCACAAGCGGCCTGAGGCGTGACCAACGCTTCGGGCAACGCCCAACCTTGCCCGAAGGAGAACTCCATGAGTCGCGAAATCCGGCTGAATGCCTTTGACATGAATTGCGTCGGCCATCAGTCGCCGGGGCTCTGGACCCATCCGCGCGACCAGTCCTGGCGCTACAAGGATCTCGACTATTGGGTGCATCTGGCAAAGACGCTCGAGCGCGGAAAGTTCGATGGCCTGTTCATCGCCGACGTGCTCGGCGTCTACGATGTGCTGAACGGCAATGCAGACGCGGCACTTCGGCATTCAGCCCAGGTTCCGGTCAACGACCCCTTACAACTGGTGCCGACGATGGCCTATGAAACGGAACATCTCGGTTTCGGCCTGACGGCATCGCTTTCCTTCGAGCATCCCTACACCTTCGCCCGCCGCATCTCGACACTCGACCACCTGACCAAAGGGCGGATCGGCTGGAACATCGTGACTTCCTATCTGAACAGTGGCGCCCTCAATGTCGGCCAGGCGCAGCAGACGCGCCACGACGACCGGTATGATCTCGCAGAAGAATATCTCGAGGTCTGCTACAAGCTCTGGGAAGGCAGCTGGGAGGACGGTGCCGTCGTCCGCGACCGGGCAACCGGCATCTTCACGCATCCGGACAAGGTGCACCCGATCAACCACCTCGGCCGTCATTTCACGGTTCCCGGCATCCACCTGAGCGAGCCGTCGCCGCAGCGTACGCCTGTGCTCTACCAGGCTGGCTCTTCGAGCCGAGGCAAAGACTTCGCCGGCCAACACGCCGAGTGCATCTTCGTCGCCGCGCCCTCAAAGACCGTATTGAAGCGCTATGTCGCCAATGTGCGGGAAGCGGCAGAGCGCGCCGGCCGCAACCCGCGCGAAATCCTCGCCTTCAATCTGCAGACGGTGATCCTCGGCGAAACCGATGCCGAGGCGAAGAAGAAGTTCGACGAATACCGCAAGCACGTCTCCCACGAGGGCGCATTGGCGCTGATCTCCGGCTGGACGGGCATCGACTTCGGCCAGTTTGCTCCGGACGAGCCGCTGCGCCACCGCTACACCAATGCGGTGCAATCGGCCGTCGAGACCTTCACGACCATCGATCCGGACCGGATCTGGACCGTACGCGAGATAGCCGACTGGGTGGGCATCGGCGGCTTCGGACCGGTCTTCGTCGGCTCGCCCTCGACGGTCGCCGACCTCATGCAGGAATGGGTCGAGGAGACCGATGTCGACGGCTTCAACCTCGCCTATGCCGTCACGCCCGAGACCTTCGAAGACGCCGTCGACCTGTTGGTGCCGGAACTGCAGAAGCGCGGCGTCTACAGGACCGATTATCGCGAGGGCACGCTCAGGGAAAAGCTGTTCGGCGTCGGGCCAAGGCTCGTAGCGCCCCATCCGGGCGCCGGCTATCGGGATCTCGGCGGACAACGGCAGACGATCGCAGCTTCCGCTTAAGGCGGGCCATCCAAGAAACGCCGCCGGGACCTGGTCCAGGCGGCGTTTTTCTTTCAGGCCGAGGCAATCGCGCCTGCGGGGCAGGGCTCAGCTATAAAGGCTTACCGGCGGGATCCGGCCGTTAAGCGCGAAATCGCCGACCTCGCGCGCCTTGTAGGCGACCGGATCGTGCAGCGTGTGAGTGCGGACATTGCGCCAGTAGCGGTCGAAGCGATAGTGCCCTGCCGTGGCGCGGGCGCCCATCAGCTCGAAGACCTTCGTCGTCACGTCGAGCGAGACATGGGTCGAGTGCACCTTGGCCGCATAGGCCTCGATCGCCGCCTCGCCGCGCGCCTCGGCCGTCACCGAGCTTCCTTGCGACAGTGCCGCCTCGACGGTTGCCGCCGCCGTATCGGCCAAGGCGACCGACGCCTTCAGGCTTGCCTGCAACTCGCCGATCCGTTCGAGGATGTAGGGATCATCGCCGGCGCGCTCGACGCCAGATGTGATCCAGGGGCGCGTCGTGCTGCTGACGTAGTCGAGGGCCGATGCAAGCGCACCTTCCGCCGTGCCGAGGTAGAAATTGACGAAGACGAGCTGGATCAGCGGCGTGTTGAACGTCGCCTGCACCGCAGGCGGATCGGAGGGGTCGGCAAGCGGCAGGATGAAATCACGCTCGTAGACCGGGAAATCACGGAACTCGACGCTGCCGCTGTCCGACAGGCGCTGACCGATATTGTCCCAGTCATCGTTGGTAATGTAACCCGGCCGGTCCGTCGGCACGACGAAATTGGCGATCTTGCCGCCGATCGCAGCGTTGACGTTGATGCGGTCGGAGACATGCGCACCGGTCGAAAACGTCTTGCGGCCGTTCAGCACATAGTGGCCACCACGCCGTTCCAACGTCAGGCCCGGATCGCGCGGGTTGACCGCGGCACCCCAATAGAGCTGCCGCTCGACGGTCTCCGCTCCAAGCACCCAGGCCTGTTTGGGATCGGCAGCGGCCCAGTAGACATATTGGCTGTTGACGTAGTGATAGCCAAGCAATTGGCCGATCGAGCTTTCGCCGCGCGCGATGATGCGCACGAGCCGAAGCCCGTCGACCCAGCTCAAGCCCGCACCGCCAACCTCCGGCGAATGCAGTGCGGTCAGAAGACCGGCCTGGCGGAGTGCCTCGATCTCTTCCCGCGGCGGCGCTCCGACGCGGTCGAGTTCGGCGCCACGGCGGGCAAGATCCCTAGACAGCGTCTCGGCACGGGCAAACAGCTCCCGCCGTTTTTGATCATGTTCGCTGTTGTCGGCCGCCACCGGCTCTTTGAGGAAATGTACGTTGCTCATCCGCCTCTCCATGGTTGAGGCGAAATAATGCACATATTATATAGACAATGACAGGAATCCAGTTCCACGGCGACACGGCCGTTGGAAATGTCCTACTCGCTTCCGCGCCGCCTCAGCCCGCCTCGGCATCGCGCAACGCCACGATCTCGGAGGCGTTGTCATTGGCGGCGAACTGCTCCAGCGTCATATTGTCGAGGATCGAGGCGATCGCGTCGCGGACATTGCTCATCGACTTGCGCACATGACAGTTGACCGGATCGGCGCAGTCGTTGCAGGCCTCGAAGGCGGTGCGGCTGGCACAGCGGATCGGCGCCAAGGGACCATCCAACGTCCGGATGACCTGGCCGATGCGGATGTCGGAGGCTGGTCGAGACAGAGAATAGCCGCCGCCCGGGCCCTTCTTCGAGCGCAGGATGCCGGCATTGCGCAGTTCGAGAAGGATCGCATCCAGGAACTTCTTCGGAATATTGTTCCGCGTGGCGATCTCGGTGATGAAGGCGGTCTCTCCTGGCTCCAGTTGAGCCAGGTCGACAAGGGCCTTGAGCCCGTATTTTCCTTTTTTGGTCAACATGTCACTTCGCTTTCGTGAACAAGAAGGCCGCCACAAATCCGCGCCTCGGGCAATTGCCGGAGGCAACGGGTTGTGACGGCCGCACTCTTTCGCTTAGGATGTCCTACACCCAAACCGCACCATTCTCAAGAAATTACGTAAGTTACTGCATAGATTTAGTGCGCTTTCTTGGCGCTTTCATGGCAGAAATGGCGATTTCTCATGAATAGGCCTTCGATGGAGAGAGGTTCGGTCCGCGGCGCCAGCACCTGCGCACACGAACAGTGGCGCCGCTTGCAGGACACCTGACACCAGAGATGCGGTAGCGGGTGATCAAACCGTGAGATGTCGTCGGGCCTCGGCCGTATCCAACGTCTCCGGCAGCCCCTCGTGCACCACGGCGCCGCGGTCCATGATGTAGACGTGGTCGGCGAGTTCCCGGCAAAAGTCGAGATATTGCTCGACCAGCAGGATCGCCATGCCGGTCGAGTCCCGAAGATAGCGGATCGCCCGGCCGATGTCCTTGATGATCGAAGGCTGGATGCCTTCGGTCGGCTCGTCGAGCACCAGTATCTTCGGCCGTGTCACCAGCGCCCGGCCGATCGCCAGTTGCTGCTGCTGCCCGCCGGAGAGGTCGCCTCCGCGGCGCCCGAGCATCGAGCGAAGAACCGGGAAGAGATTGAAGACATCCTCCGGTATCGAGCGATCGCCCCGCTTCAACGGGGCGTAGCCGGTTTCGAGATTTTCCTTCACCGTTAGCAGCGGAAAAATCTCACGGCCCTGCGGCACATAGCCGATGCCTTCCTTGGCGCGGCGGTAGGGCGCCATACCCGCGAGTGCCACCCCGTTGAAGCCGATCGCTCCGGCGCTCACCGGATGCTGACCGGTGACCGCCCGAAGCAGGCTCGACTTGCCGACACCGTTGCGGCCAAGCACACAAGTGATCCTGCCCACCTCGGCGGTGATCGACACATTGCGCAGCGCCTGCGCGGCACCGTAGTGAAGATTGACGTTTTCGACGCTCAGCATGGCGCGCCCTCCTATGAGGTTTGCTGATTGGGACATCACCGACCAAGATAGTTCTCGATTACCTTCGGATCATTGCTGACGAAGTCGATCGAACCTTCCGCAAGCACTGCACCTTCGGCAAGACAGGTGACCTTGACGCCGAGTTCGCGGATGAAGCCCATGTCGTGCTCGACGACCACAACGGATCGGGTCTTTGCGATCTCCTTGAGCAGAACCGCGGTCTCGGCCGTTTCCGCATCGGTCATGCCGGCGACGGGCTCGTCGACGAGCAGCAGTTCCGGCTCCTGGGCAAGCAGCATGCCGATCTCCAGCCACTGCTTCTGGCCGTGCGAGAGGTTGGCGGCGAGATCGTCGCGACGCGCAGAAAGCCGGACGGTCGCAAGGATTTCCTCGATCCGGGCCTTGTCCGCGGCCGTCAGCTGATAGAACAGCGTCGCGAAGACGCCTCGTCTTCGGTTCAAGGCGAGTTCAATATTGTCCCACACCGTATGGCTCTCGAAGACCGTTGGCTTCTGGAACTTGCGGCCGATGCCGAGCGAGGCGATCTCGGCCTCGTCCTTCTTCGTCAGGTCGATCCCGCCCTTGAAGAAGACCTGCCCCTCGTCGGGTCGGGTCTTGCCGGTGATGATGTCCATCATCGTCGTCTTGCCGGCCCCGTTTGGGCCGATGATCGCCCGCAGTTCGCCGGGTTCGATGACGAAGGAGAGCGCGTTGAGCGCCTTGAAGCCGTCGAAGGAGACGGAGACGCCATCGAGATAGAGAAGGCTGGTCGGTTTGGTCTGGCCGATGGTCTGGTTCATGTCGTCTACTCCGCCGCCATGGGTTCAACCGCCAGATTGTCCGGCGTTTCGTCCGCCCGCGCCCTACGCTCAGCGCGCCGGCGGGCGAAATAGGCTCCGGCCGTTCCGACGACGCCCTTCGGCAGGAACAACGTCACCAGCACGAACAGTCCGCCGAGCGCAAACAGCCAGAACTCCGGGAAGGCTGCCGTGAAGATGCTCTTCCCCCCGTTGACGAGAATGGCTCCGACGATCGGCCCGATCAGCGTGCCGCGCCCGCCAACCGCCGTCCAGATCACCACCTCGATCGAATTGCCTGGCTCGAACTCGCCGGGATTGATGATGCCGACCTGTGGCACGTAGAGCGCGCCGGCGATGCCTGCCATCATTGCCGAGACGGTGAAGGCGAAGAGCTTGATGTGCTCCACCCGATAACCGAGGAAGCGGGTCCTGCTCTCCGCATCGCGCACCGCCACGAGCACCTTGCCGTATTTGGAACGCACGATCGCCGAGGTGAGAATGAGGCAGAGCGCCAGCGTCAGCGCCGAGGCAGCAAAGAGTGCCGCACGCGTAGCGTCGGCCTGGATACTGAAGCCGAGAATGTCCTTGAAATCGGTGAGGCCGTTGTTGCCGCCGAAGCCCATGTCGTTGCGGAAGAAGGCGAGCAGCAGCGCATAGGTCATCGCCTGGGTGATGATCGACAGATAGACGCCGTTGACGCGCGAGCGGAATGCGAACCAGCCGAAGACGAAGGCAAGCAGCCCCGGAACCAGCACCACCATCAGTGCGGCGAACCAGAACATGTCGGAGCCGTACCAGAACCAAGGCAGCTCCTTCCAGTTGAGGAACACCATGAAATCCGGCAGCAGCGGGTTGCCATAGGACCCGCGCGCGCCGATCTGGCGCATGAGATACATGCCCATGGCATAGCCTCCGAGCGCGAAAAAAGCAGCATGCCCAAGCGAAAGAATGCCGCAGAAGCCCCAGACAAGATCGAGCGCCAGCGCCAGCAGCGCATAGGTGAGATACTTGCCGAACAGCGAGACCAGATAGGTCGGCACGTGCAGCGGATGATCGGGTGCGGTCAGAAGGTTAAGCGCCGGAACGAGGATGGCGAGGCCAGCAAGGATCGCCACGACCGCGAGGATGCTGCGATCCATCGATTTCATGAGAAACGAGGTGATCATGCTTCGACAGCCCTTCCCTTGAGTGCGAAGAGCCCACGCGGTTTCTTCTGGATGAACAGGATGATCAGCACGAGCACGAGGATCTTGCCGAGCACGGCGCCGGCATAGGGCTCGAGGAACTTGTTGAGGATGCCGAGCGAGAAGGCGCCGACGAGCGTGCCCCAGAGATTGCCGACGCCACCGAAGACGACGACCATGAAGCTGTCGATGATGTAGCCCTGGCCGAGATTGGGCGAGACATTGTCGATCTGGGAGAGCGCCACGCCCGCCATGCCGGCGATGCCGGACCCGAGCGCGAAGGTCAGTGCGTCGACCCAGGGTGTGCGGATGCCCATGGAGGAAGCCATGCGGCGGTTCTGGGTCACGGCCCGCATCCGCAGGCCCATCGATGTCCGTTTCAACAGGAAGAGCAGAGCGGCAAAGACGGCCAGCGCAAAGACGATGATCCACAGGCGGTTCCAGGTGATCGTCAGCCCGCCGAGATCGAAGGCACCGGCCATCCAGGAGGGGTTGCCGACTTCGCGGTTGGTCGGCCCGAAGATCGAGCGCACCGCCTGTTGCAGGATCAGCGATATGCCCCAGGTGGCAAGCAGGGTTTCCAGCGGGCGGCCATAGAGGAAACGAATGACGCCGCGCTCGATCGCAAGACCGACAGCCCCGGTGACGAGGAAGGCGAGTGGCAGGGCAATCGCCAGCGACCAGTCGAAGAGTTCAGGATAGGAATTGCGCACGACCTCCTGCACCATGAAGGTCGTGTAGGCGCCGAGCATGACCATCTCGCCATGGGCCATATTGATGATGCCCATGACGCCGAAGGTGATGGCGAGCCCAATCGCCGCCAGCAGCAGAACGGAGCCGAGCGACAGGCCGTACCAGACATTCTGGCCGGCGCTCCAAAGCGCCTGGGTCTGTTCGATGCGGGCGATCGCCGCCTCGATGTCGGGTTTGAGGGAAGCATCGGCGCTTGCGAGCGCGGATGTCAGAACGGCAAGCCCGTTGCGCCCATTGCCCTCGGCGAGGAGCGTTATCGCCTGGCGCTTTTCATTGTCGCCTCGCTCCGACAGGAGGAGCGTCACGGCTCTCGCCTCGTCGAGAACCCCGCGAACAGTTGCATCCTTTTCCGCCGCAATCGCGGTCTCGATCGCCTCGAGCGCATCGGCGTTCGGCGTCTGCAGCATGGACTGCGCCGCCTTCAGCCGCGCGCTCGGGTCTTCGCTGAAAAGGGTCAAGCCGCCGAGCGCGCTGCGCACGGCGCGGCGCACCGCATTGTTGACCTTCACCTTCTGCATCGCCGCCTTCGGCGCTTGCCCAGCTTCCATTCCCGTCAAGGGATCGACGAGCAGCAGGTCCGCGCCTTGCGCCTTGACGAGGAAGACCTTGCCGTCGGACTTGCGCTGGTAGAGTTCCCCCTCGCCCAGTGCCTCCAAAACGGGAATGACTTTGGCGTCACCGGTCTTGGCGAGCGCCGAGATCCGCTCGTCCATGTCCGAAAGTTTCGCGGCGCCGAGCTGGTCGACCAGCGCGCCAAGGTCATCCGCCGCACGCAGACCGATCACGTGGGTCGATATCAACAGGCACAGCGCAACAAACAGGATCTGCAGAATTCGGTACATTACCCTCTCGCTCGGGTCTTGCCGTGTCGCGTGGGCGACGGGCGTTTCGGTCGAGGTTTTCACGTTAGGATCCCTCCGCCCGGCCGCATCATCGGACGGAGGGATGCTTGCCCCCGGATTTCGTCATGCAAGGATTGGCCGGGCGGACTGCCCGCCCGGTCTATGACTCGGTGATGAAATCAGGAGCCTTTACCGCCGCATTTGCCGGTAGCGACGTTGAAGTTGCCGCAGGACATCGGCGCGCGCCAATCGGAGATCAGGTCCTTGGAGTCCGGCAGATAGTCCGACCATTCGTCGCCGACGACGAGGCCGGGCGTTTCCCAGACGGTCTCGAACTGGCCGTCGTCCTGGATCTCGCCGATCAGCACCGGCTTGGTGATGTGGTGGTTCGGCATCATCGTCGAATAGCCGCCCGAGAGGTTCGGCACGGAGACGCCGATCATTGCGTCGAGAACCGCATCCGTGTCGGTCGTCCCTGCCTTTTCGACCGCCTTCAGCCACATGTTGAAGCCGATGTAATGCGCTTCCATCGGGTCGTTCGTCACGCGCTTGTCGTTCTTGGTATAGGCCTTCCAGGTCTTGATGAACTCGGCATTGGTGGGCGTGTCGACCGACTGGAAGTAGTTCCAGGCGGCGAGATGTCCGACGAGCGGGCCGGTATCGAGACCGGCGAGCTCCTCTTCGCCAACCGAGAAGGCGACGACCGGGATATCCTCGGCCTTGACGCCCTGGTTCGCCAGTTCCTTGTAGAAGGGCACGTTGGCGTCGCCGTTGATGGTCGAGACGACGGCGGTCTTCTTGCCGGCCGAACCGAACTTCTTGATGTCGGAAACGATCGTCTGCCAATCGGAGTGACCGAAGGGCGTGTAGTTGATCATGATGTCCTCGGGCTTCACGCCCTTGGAGATCAGATAGGCCTCGAGGATCTTGTTGGTCGTGCGCGGATAGACATAGTCGGTGCCGGCGAGCACCCAGCGCTCGACGCTTTCGTTCGCCATCAGATAATCGACGGCCGGGATCGCCTGCTGGTTCGGCGCGGCACCGGTATAGAAGACGTTGCGCTGGCTTTCCTCGCCCTCGTACTGGACCGGATAGAAGAGGATCGAATTCAGTTCTTCAAACACCGGCAGCACCGACTTGCGCGATACCGAGGTCCAGCAGCCAAAGACCGCCGAAACCTTGTCGACCGAGACCAGCTCGCGCGCCTTTTCGGCAAAGAGCGGCCAGTCGGACGCCGGGTCGACGACGACGGCTTCAAGTTTTTTGCCGAGCAGGCCGCCCTTCTTGTTCTGCTCGTCGATCAGCATCAGCATGGCATCTTTCAGCGTCGTCTCGGAGATCGCCATGGTGCCGGAAAGCGAATGCAGGATGCCGACCTTGATCGTGTCATCGGCGGCGAAGGCGCCGTTGAACGCCGTCGTCGACAGGACGGCAGCCAGGAATGCGCCGGTGACGCTTGCCTTGATATTCATCTGATGGAACCCCTCTCGTTCAAGAGCAACTGGGCTTTCGGTGTTTTTTAGCCGTTGCTTGAGGGGATCATCGGACAGCCACGCTGCACTGCACATACGTCATTCTACGTAGGCGCCGGGGGCAAAGAGGAACGGCCGACGACGAGAATGCCGAAGCTCACGCGCAATTGCGCCGTCCATGCTTGACCTTGCCACCGTTGGAAGCTCTAGAAACGGACACCCTCAACGGCAT
The DNA here is from genome assembly GCF_037120565.1 of Ensifer sp. CCNWLY38. Taxonomy (NCBI): domain Bacteria; kingdom Pseudomonadati; phylum Pseudomonadota; class Alphaproteobacteria; order Hyphomicrobiales; family Rhizobiaceae; genus Ensifer; species Ensifer sp. CCNWLY38. The sequence goes on along the minus strand of NZ_JBBBBO010000003.1, from coordinate 412,587 downwards.
CGGACCGAGCGACGCGTCACAGAATCGACTGTCAGCAAAGGCTGGCAAACGACGGCAACGGTCGTGCGTGCACGGGGGCAGGATATTTCGAATCTCGGGACCGACAGGCATGACGTCTTCACTGCACCCCCACTGGGACTTCGCCCGCGAAATGCGCTCGATCCTGCTTCGCTTCGTCGCCTTCGCGATCCTGCTTGCCAACCTCCTGCTTGGCGGCAACGAGGGCGCCGAGCACATGCACTGGATCGTCGTCGTCAGCTACCTGGCGATCAGCATCGCCTCCGTGGCGACGGCCCGCCACCTGCACACTCGCTCGTGGCTGAAGACCTTTTTCGTGGTCCTCGACGCCCTGCTGGTCGCGCTGCTGCTCTATGCACACATCCTCGCCGGGCCGGTGACAGAAAGCCACAACCTGACGACCACGAGCCTGGTCGTCGCCTTCATCCTGCTCGTCCATGTCGGTCTGAAGCTCGAACGCCGGCTCGTGCTCATCTTTTCAAGCATCGTGCTCGTCGCCTGGGTGGCGATGCTCGCGACGACCGCTGCGAGGCATCAGACGGCCGGCACCCTTTCCCTGCTCGGATCGTTCTTCAACCAGGATCTCGGCCTGACTGTCAGCTTCGGTTTCACGGCCTTTGCCATCTATCTTCTGGCGCGCGATCACGACCGCACCCGCAAGGAAGCGCTGAAAGCGGATCGACGACGCCAGAACCTCTCCCGGTTTTTCTCGCCGCTGGTGGTCTCGGCGCTGCAGGAAAAAGGCGATGCCCTTGGCCTCGAACGCCGCGACGCTGCGATCATGTTCGTCGACCTGCGCGATTTCACCCTGTTTTCCGAGACAGCCCCTGCTCCTGAACTCGCCTTCGTCCTGGCGGAATATCGTCAGCTCGTCTCCCAGACGATCTTCGAGCATGGCGGCACGGTGGACAAATTCATTGGTGACGGTGTGATGGCCGTCTTCGGCCAGCCGAGGCCCATGGACGACGACGCGCATCGGGCGATGGCCTGCGCGCTTGATCTCGTCGATGCCCTGAACGACTGGAAGAACCACAACGCGCCGCACGGCCATCCCGCCCTTGATGCCGGCATCGGCCTGCACTACGGCAAGGTCGTCGGCGGCGTTCTGGACAGCGGTTGCCACAGCGAATTCACGGTCATCGGCGATGCAGTCAATGTCGCCCAGCGTCTGGAAAGCCTGTCCAAAGCGCTCGACGCGCCACTGGTGGTGTCGGCCGCGCTGATGGCGCGCCTCAGAGGCCCTGTTCCGCCCGCCAACTGGCTGGCGCAGAACGACGTCTCGCTTCCCGGACGCAGGTTGCCCGTCGATATCTGGTATCTGCCCCGCCACGCCGGCGGCATGTCCGCCGCCAGGACGTCCCCTTACGAGAGCGACACCGCGCAAACCGCTCTCCAGAGATCGGCCCTCCAATCAGCCGAGACTGACGCGCACACTGGATAATCGACGCACGAACGGAGACATGCGCCGGTCGCTGCGCCTCACCCGCGGTGCTTGCCCGGATGCCGAGCTCGTCAGTTGCTGCCGAGACGGAGCTTGAAGCGCGTGGTGAAATCGCCACCCCACCACATGGGGAAGTTGGTGCCCCACTTGTTGTTGTGGATGTTGAAGCGGACGCCGGCGGAGTAATCGGGCAGGCCCTTGCAAAACGCCATGAACGGCCATGCCTGCGGTGCGACCAGCGGCGTATCGACGTTTTCGACCAGCAGTTCTGCGCCCTCTTCCGTTCGCCCCCGGGCGGCCGTAACCGCCTGGAGCTGGGCGCCGCCGGCAGGGGCGAATTTGTCGGTCGCGTGCCATAGCCCCATCTTGCGCACGCTCCACTCAGACCGCCCGTCCGGCGTGAACGACAGGAAGCTTGCCTCCGGCATACGGTTGGCATTCTTGCCGTAGAGCGTCAGCCGAATATCGAGGCCGTCCTTCCCGCCGGAGAATTCAATGGCGATTTCAGCCGGTGCGCCGCATTGCTCGACCGCCTCGATCGGCATTGCCGCGACGATCGACGTCGCCGTCGTGCCCCGAAGCCTAGGGGAATAGACCTCGGACCGCGCCTCCGCGACCTTGGCAAGCCCCGGTTTGTCATGGTCGAGTACCGCCCAATCCATCCATTGGGTCAGATAGGTGTCCATGTGGCGACGGACGTCGTCGGTATCATAGCTTTCGTAGCGGTAGGCGATTAGCGAGCCGTTGGCGCCGCGGATCGTCCGGCCGTCTGGCGCTGTCAGTGCGGCGACATCGCCGGTTGCCGGATCAAGCTCGATGATCCATCCGTCGACCTCTAACCGCGTGCCGTCATGGGAGGGTTCAGGACGCGCCGGCACGGCAAGATCGGCAAGCGCCGCTTCAGCCCGCGCGCGATCTTCCCCATCCAGCTCCGCAACGGCCCGGTCGAGATAGGCGCGTTGCTCCGCCCAGGATGCCTCCGTGTAGTGGAAGCGTGGGTCCGTCTTTCGTGCCGCTTCGAAGGCGGGCCGCGCCCAGGCCTTCTCGTCGCGCAGGAAAGATTTGATATCGACGCCGCAGGTATGTTCGGCGACCAGCGTCAGCTTGCGACCGAAGGCCTGCCGGCTCGCCGTCATCCGCTCTTCGGCGAAACGATCATAGAGCCGCTGCAGCGCCAGATAGCGGGCGATCTTTTCCGGATCGGTGCCGCTGCCGTGGATCCAGCTATCGCCAAGTTCCATCTCCACGATCGGGAAGCGCTCGCGCGCCTCCCACATCAGCGCGCCGTAGTCCTCAAGCGTCGCTGCACGCACCGCCGCACCCGGCTCATGTTTCAGGATCTCGCGGTAGGCCTCGGCCGTCTGCGACACGCTCTGCGGGCCGATATTGTCGCTGGTGTGGGCAAAGCTCAGCCCGTCGGAGATCCCCTCCGGGAAATAGGTTTCGCCGTAGGAGCGCTGGTACATGACGATGATTTCCTCGCCGCCAGGCGCCCGCCAGCGGAAAACGTCGGGAATTTCCGGCGGCGGCGAGGCCGAGTTTACGCCGATATGCAGGAAGCGAATGCCGGCTTCAGCCAGCAGCGGCACCATGCCAAGCGTATGGCCCGGCACGTCCGTCATCTTGGCGGCGATCGTCTTCAGGCCGAAGCGGCGGTCGAGTTCCTGCGCATAGGAAAGCCCAGCGCGGAAGAGGTCCGGCGACATCAGCTCCGTATGGGTGGTGAAGGGAAGCGCGTGCCAGCGGATCAGGCCGCGCTCGATTGCCTGCTCCAGGCGCGCGACCTCTTGCTTCGAACGCGAATGAAGGTGGTCCCAGATCAGCCAGGCGCCGGTCGTCCAGATGAACATGGGCTCGTCCGGGTTCTCGTTGTGGAAATGCGCTCCGGTCTCGATCGCCTGCGGGATGAAACGCTCATGATACTGCTTTCGGATCTTCTCGGCGTGATCGGTAAAGCCGATATCCAGATGGGTCTTGAAGACGACGTGGATGCGTTTTTCGGTCATGTTCATTACCTTCAGCCGACGGTGCCCCGCACGATCAGGCGGGTGTTGATTGTCTCGGTAAGCGGTTGAGCATCGGGTGCACGGAGCCGCATGAGGATCAGGCGGACGAGCGCGCGCACGCGCTCTTCGAGGTCGATGCGCACGGTGGTGAGGTTGTAGCTTTTCCAATGCGCCTGCGGGATGTCGTCGAAGCCGACGACCTTGACGTCGTCGGGCACCGAGAGGCCGAGTTCGTGGCGCAGCGCATCGATCGCGCCAAAGGCGCCGACGTCATTGGCCGCAAAGATCGCGTCCGCACCATCGCCGATCCGGAAGAGATCCAGCGTCGCCCGGTAGGCCGTGTCGTAGGTGTAGTCACCCGGAAGCACGATCGGCGCATCCATCCCGCGCTCCGCGAGCGTCTCCTTCAGCGTGCGCTCGCGCTCGGCATTGGCGAGTGACTGCGCCTTGCCGCCGAGGTAGGCGATGCGGCGCGCGCCGTAACCCTGAAGCAATGCAACGGCCTGCTCGATGCCGTTCTTCTGTCGGACGAGCAGCCGATCATAGAGTGTGCCGGACGCGGCTCCCGCGAACTGCTCGACGTCGTCGTAGATGACGTAGATCGGCACGGCGCGATCGAGAAAACCACAGAGCACATCAGGCAGGATGTTCTCGGTAAAGGCGATCACCGAGTCCGGATTGAAGCCGCGCATATAGGTGAGCAGCCGCGGATCCATGCTGAAATCGGCCTTCACCTTGAAGAGCAGCGTGGCGAAGCCTTCTGCCTGAAGCGCGGTCGTCAGCGCGTCGATCTCCTGGCTCTCCCAGGGGCTGCAGACATCCGGCACGATCATGCCGACGAGATGCGAGCGGCCGGTCACCAGAGAACGCGCCGCCATGTCGGGCGTGTAGTTCAGCTCGCGCGCCACCTTGAGAATGCGGTCCCGTTTTTCCGGCTTCAGCGAGGCGTTCGGGTTGAAGGCCCGGGACACCGCGACACGGGAGACATTGGCCTCGCGCGCCACCTGGTCTGCGGTGGCTCGGGCAGCTTTCTTGTCGGCGCGATCGTTCATCTATCCGTCACAAAATGAAAACGTGTTCACTCACAAAAGAGGACAACTCGCCGATTTCGTCAAGTGGAATAGAAATTCTCCCGACAATCGCAGAAAGAGCGCCTGGTCCATGTTGACAAAGATGAAAGCGTGTTCATTCTTGACCATCGTCGGGACGCCGGACCTGGAGGAGGGACGGACTGTCGCAGCCAGACACTTAGGTCCTTGAGAGGATCGACCGGGAGGAGAAAACATGCGTACCAGGTTTCATTCCCTATTGCTCAGCGCAGCTGCGGCCATCGCCTTTGCCGCGCCGGTGAGCGCCACCGAACTCAACATCACCTGCCGCTGCATCATCGGCGGCGTAAACAGCGGCATGGCCGAGTGGATCGAACAGAAGGTCATTCCGGCCTTTACCGAGAAGATGAAGGCCGAAGGCAAGGACGTCACCGTCAAGCTCACCCAGTTCGGCGGCGAGGACGAGCAGCTGACGCAGCAGCTCGCGCTCGATTTCTCCACCGGCGCCGGCCCTGATGTCTCCGGCTTCGACGGCTTCCTGATCCCGAGCTTCGTCCAGGGCAATCTCCTGAAGTCGCTCGAGGAAGTGGCCGGCCCAGACGTTCCGAAATGGGAGGGTTGGCAGCATATCTCCGACGGCACGAAGGCGCTGATGAGCTACCAGGGCAAGCCCTATGGCATCGCGCTCGGCACCGACGCCCGCATGATCTTCGTGCGCAAGGACCTCTTCAAATCGGCCGGCCTCGATGCCGACAGCTGGCAGCCGAAGTCCTGGGATGAGTTGCTCGACGCTGCCCGCAAGATCAAGGCGGCAGCGCCTGAGAGCTTCCCGTTGCAGCTCAACGCCGGCGTCTCCATGGGCGAGGCGACCACGATGCAGGGCTACTGGATGGCGCTGCTCGGCACCGGCGAACAGGTCACCGACGACAGCGGCAAATATATCGTGTCGAGCCAGGGCATCCTCGACACGCTGAAGCTCTACAAGACCATCTATGTCGACGACAAGCTCGGCGACCAGCGCGCGCAGCTGCTTGCCGACGGCCGCAACCGCACCTTCGCCAATTTCCGCGATGGCAAGACTGCGATGCTCGTCGAGGGCGACTGGTTCTATCGCTCGGTCACAGCACCCGGCGCCGAATTCGCCGTCGCCGATCGCGACAACACCATGACCTGGAAGAAGATGCCCGCCGCAGCACCCGGAAAGGGCTTACGCGGCCAGGATTTCGTCACGATGTCCGGCGGCACCGGCTTCGTCATCAATCCGCATACGGACGCGCCTGCCGAATCCTGGGCGCTGCTCTCGTTCATGAACAGCAAGGAGCAGCTCGACGCGTTCCAGGAAATCCAGCCGGCCATCCGTATCCGCGACGACGTGGCGATCCCGAACTCGCCGTTCCTGACGGAAACGGCAACGACATTGCTGCCGATCACCACGGCCCGTCCGAACGACGCCAATTACAACAAGGTCTCGACCGAGATCCAGCGCATGACCGAAAGCGTTGTCTCCGGCGAACTCTCGCCTGAGGATGCGATGGCCCAGTACAAGGCGGCGGTCATCGCCATCGTTGGCGAGGAAAACACCGTCAGCACGCTCTGAAAGCCGAGCGCGGGATGAAGGTGGAAACCGCTCCTTATCCCGCTCCGATCCAGTGACCAGAGTGCCCGGGCGCCCATAAGCGGCCGGGCAACCGATCCGGGAAAAGGGCATGAAGAAATTCTCACTGCTTTCGACGCGCGCCGGCGCACTCTTCCTTGCGCCAGCAACGGCTCTCGTCGGGGTCTTCGTCATCATTCCCTTCTTCTGGGTGATCTTCGTCTCCTTCACCAACCGGACGCTACTCGGGCGAACCGCAGTCGACCCGGATTTCGTCGGCCTGCAGAACTATTTCGCCCTCTTCAATCCCGCGACCTTCTTCACCCGCGGCCAGTTCGGCTTCTCGCTGATCCTGACGATCCAGTTCGTGCTGCTCTCGGCCCTGATCGGCCAGGCGCTTTTGGGCCTGCTGCTCGCCTGGCTCAGCCAGACGGTGACGCCCACACTCAAGTCCTTCCTGCAGACCGCCGTCATTGCCGCCTGGATCCTGCCGGAAGTGGTGATCGGCTTCGCCTGGTTTGCCTTTCTCGACTACGACAACGGCACGCTCAACATGATCCTGCGCGGCCTCGGCCTGCCGCCCGGCGACTGGCTGCTGCAGCAGCCCTTCTGGGTGATCGTATTCTTCAACACCTGGCGGGGTGCCGCCTTCTCTATGATGCTGTTCAACTCGGCCTTCCAGTCGATCCCGCCGAGCTACTTCCAAGCCGCCGACGTCGCCGGCGCCACCTCCTGGCAGAAGCTGCGCGATATCGCGCTGCCGCTGATCCGCGGTCATGTCGTGACGGATCTCATCCTTATCACCATGTGGACCTTCAACGTCTTCACGCCATTCCTGCTCACCCACGGCGGTCCGTCCTACCGCACCGAGATTCTCTCGATCTACACCTACCGCATCGCCTTCAAGGATTTCGAGTTCGGCAAGGGTGCTGCCGTCGGCGTCGTCATCATGCTGATCAACCTGGCATTCGCGCTCGTCTATCTCCGCCTTGCCCACAGGAAGCCGGTGGAGGCGGAATGATGCGCAAAGCTCCCAACATCTTCGTAAGGCGCACGGTCTTCTCCGCTGCCGCCACCTTTCTCGGCACCGTCTTTGCGCTGCCGCTCGTCTGGTTCGTCTTTGCGCCGTTCAATGCGCGCGCCGAACTCGGGCTTGCCATCCCCTCGCCCTTCACATTGTCGAACTTCACCACCGTCTTCCAGAACACCTTCGCGATGCAGGCTTTGCTCAACAGCCTCATCCAGGCAGCGGGCGGCGTTGTGCTGGTCGGTGGGGCGGCAACGCTTGCGGCCTATGCGCTGTCGCGCTCGCCGATCCCGGGCAAGGGCGCCGTCACCTATATCCTGCTGCTCTTCTCGTCAGTGGTTTCAGGCTCGGCGGCGATGGTGCCGATCTTCCTGATCATCTCGGCCGCCGGCCTGATCGACACCCATCTCGCCGTCATCCTCGTCTTTGCCGGCGGCCTGCTGCCGACCGCGATGTTCATCCTCAGGGACTTCATCGACGCCATCCCGCGCTCCTACGAGGAGAGCGCCATGGTCGCCGGCGCCTCACCGCTCCAGGCCTTCTTCGATGTCGCACTGCCGGTCATCCGGCCCGGCATCGTCGTGGTCGTCGTCTGGGCCTTCGTCAACATCTGGGGCAGTTTCCTCATCCCCTTCATCCTGTTGCGCAGCGACAAGCTGATGCCGGCCTCGGTCGCCATCTACTCGTTCTATTCGGAAGCCGGCACGCCGATCGTCACGCTGCTTGCCGCCTATTCGCTGATCTATTCGCTGCCGGTCATCGCCCTCTATCTCTTCGTGAATTGGAAATTCGGTTTCCGGTTCTTCGGTGGCATCAAGTCGTAATCGGAAACCCGCCATGGCCTCTGTCGAATTCCAGAACATCTCCAAGACCTTCGGCGCTTTCGTCGCGGTTCCCGACATCAGTTTCCAGATCGCCGACGGCGAGTTCATCTGCCTGCTCGGCCCCTCCGGCTGCGGCAAGACGACCAGTCTCCGCATGATCGCCGGCCTTGAAACGCCGACCTCCGGCCGGGTGATGATCGGCGGCAGGGACGTCACCTATCTGCATCCGAAGGACCGCGGCATTTCCATGGTCTTTCAGGATTATGCGCTCTATCCGCACATGAACATCGCCGACAACATCGCCTATCCCTTGAAGGTGCGCGGCGAGCAGGAGACCAAGCGCCACGCCCGGGCCAAGGAAGTGGCCGACGTGCTGAAAATCGGCGACCTCCTGAAGCGGCTGCCGAGCCAGATTTCCGGCGGCCAGCAGCAGCGCACGTCGCTGGCGCGCGCGCTGGTCTACCCGAGCGAGGTCTACCTCTTCGACGAGCCGCTTTCGAACCTCGATGCCAAGCTGCGCCTCGAAGCCCGCGGCTTTCTCAACCATCTGCAGCGCGATATGGGCATGACCGCCGTCTACGTCACCCACGACCAGGCGGAAGCCATGGCGCTTGCGACCCGCATCGCCGTGATGGACAAGGGCCGGATCGTGCAATTCGCCCCGCCGATCGAGATCTATCGCCGGCCGGCCACCACCTTCGTCGCCAACTTCGTCGGCAATCCGCCGATGAACCTCGTTGCCGTCGAGGCATCGATCGGTGAAGGCGCGCTGCACCTGCGCGCAGCCGGACTTCAGGTTGCGCCGATCGAACTGACCGACGCCATCGCCAAAGCGGCGAAGGCGGGCAAGATGACGCTCGGGGTGCGCCCCGAACATCTACGCATCGCCGCGGCGGGCGACCAGAATGTGGTTTCCGGCGAGCTCTTCGCCAACGAGAACATGGGGCCGGAAAGCCTCGTCACGCTCGAGCGCGGCGACAATGGCCGCGTCACCGCACGGATCTTTACCGACGATGAGATCAAGGTCGGCACATCCGTGCATCTCGCCTTCGACGCCAGGCACATCACGCTGTTCGACGGCACCGGCGCGCGCATTCCCGCGGCCGACGAGCGCTGAGGCCGCCATGCAAGAATTTTCCGCGAGGATCACCCGCAAGCACCAGGCGGCCGATCCCTATTTCTACGTGCCCTTCGATGTACCCGAGGGCGTGACACGCATTGATGCGACACTCAGCTATCCGAAGTCCGAGCAGTGCATTATCGATCTTGGCGTGCTTGACCCGCGCGCAACCGACTATCCGACCGATCAGGGATTTCGCGGCTGGAGCGGCGGCGCGCGCGACCGCTTCTTCGTCGCCACCGACGACGCCACGCCCGGCTACATCCATGGCGAGATGCCATCGGGCCAATGGAAGGTCATACTTGGCCTCTACAAGATCCCTGAAGACGGCGTCGAAGCGCTGGTGACCGTCGACTATGACAGCGGCCCGCGTGCGATTGCACCGCAGCCAGAGCGACGGTTTCCGGTTCGCAAGGGGGCCGGCTGGTATCGCGGTGACCTGCACTGCCACACATTCCATTCGGATGCGGCCGGCTCTCCCGAACTGTTGCATGCCGCCGCGCGGCACGCGGGCCTCGATTTCCTCGCGGTTGCCGACCACAACACGATCACCCAGCGGCGCTACTTCCATCCACATTCGTCGGCCGATCTCATCTTCGTGCGCGCCATGGAGGTCACCACCGCCGTCGGCCATGCCAATGTCTTCGGCGTCGACGACTGGATCGATTTCCGCATGACGAGACCCGAGCACGCCCACACGCTTGCGCGGCTCGTGCACGAGCGCGGCGGCTTGCTCTCGATCAACCACGACAAGCCGACGATCCCATGGGATTACGACCTGCCGGAGATCGACTGCATGGAAGTCTGGCAATCCCATTGGCTTGCCTGGAACTGGGTGTCGCTGCAGCGCTACCAGCAGCGGCTGGCTTCGGGCCTGAAGATCTCCGCCATCGGCGGCAGCGATTTCCATCAGCCGGCGCGCCTGATGCCGGAGGGGCCGCTGGTGCTCGCCCGCCCGACGACGGTCGTTTTTCTCGGAGAGCTTTCCGAAGAAGCCGTGCTCGGCGCCATGAAGGCCGGCCACGGCTACGTCACCGAAGGCCCGGCGGGGCCGCATCTGGAGCTCACCGCCAACGGCCGGCCCATGGGATCAGGCGTCATCGGCCCCGTGACGGCGGAAGCATTGGCACGCGGAGCCAAGGGCGACAGGCTCGTCTGGCTGGACGCCTCCGGTATCATTGGCGAACAAACCATCGAAACTGACGACTGGACCGGCCGCTATGCCGGCTCGCCCGACCGCTTCCTGCGCACCGAGATTGTCGCCGTCGAGAGCCGGAAGGCAATCGTCGATGCGTTCCGTGACGCGCTTGCGGGCAAGAACCTGCCCTGGGAGCTTTCCGAGGACGATCTCGCAAGCCGGGTCATCCGGCGGGCGATCAGCAATCCGATCTACTGCCGCTCCGCCTGAAGGCTGCGGCGATCAATAACTCCCGACATTTTTCAACGCTCCGGTTTCGGCTACGGCAAGAGTCAAAACCGGATGCCGACATTTCTTTGCTGCACCCGCACATTTTCTCTATTGCAGCAATTTTATGCAGAAAACTTCCGTGCTAAGAAAAGAGGCAGAGACCCCGTTACGGCACGTTAGGACCCCAATGGCCGCACGCCAGCGCATCATTCCCGTCAGGCGTGAATACAATCGTTGGGTCGCCAACCAGACGCTGGAAGACTATGCGCTGCGCTTCACTGCCAAGAGCGCGCGCCGCTTTTCCTCCGAACGCATCTCCCAGACAGCCATCGGCGCGATCTCCTTCCTGGCGCTGGAGGCGATCGGCGGCGCCATCACCATGTCCTACGGCACGACCAACGCGATCGTCGCTATTCTCGTTGCAAGCCTGATGATCCTGACGGTCGGCCTGCCGATCAGCCGCTATGCCATCCGCCATGGCGTCGACATCGATCTTCTGACCCGCGGCGCCAGCTTCGGCTATATCGGCTCGACACTGACCTCGCTGATCTACGCAAGCTTCACCTTCATCCTCTTTGCCATCGAAGCTTCGATCATGTCCGGCGCCCTCGAACTGGCGCTCGGTATTCCCTTGTGGATCGGCTACATCGTCAGCGCCGTCATGGTCATTCCACTCGTCACCCACGGCGTGCGGCTGATCAGCAAGTTCCAGCTTCTGACCCAGCCGTTCTGGATCGTGCTCAACATCCTGCCCTTTGTCTTCATCGCCTTTGCCGACTGGGAAAAGGTTGGCACCTGGCTCGCCTATTCCGGCCTTCATCATGCGTCCGGGCCACCTGGAACGATCGCGCCGTTCGATCTCGTCGAGTTCGGTGCGGCGTCGGCCGTGATCTTCGCGCTGATGGCGCAGATCGGCGAGCAGGTCGACTTCCTGCGCTTCCTGCCGCCCGACGGCCAGCGCAAGCTGCATCACCGCATTGCCGTGTTCCTCGCCGGTTCGGGATGGGTGATCGTCGGCGCGCCGAAACTGCTCGCCGGCTCCTTCCTTGTCGTACTGGCGCTTTCGAGCGGCGTGCCCTCGACCAGGGCCGCTGATCCGGCGCAGATGTACTACACCGCCTTCGGCTACATGATCCCGTCCGAAACGGCAGCGCTGCTGCTGATGGTCGCCTTCGTCGTCGTGTCGCAGCTGAAAATCAACGTCATGAATGCCTATGCCGGATCGCTTGCCTGGTCGAACTTCTTCTCGCGGCTGACGCACAGCCACCCGGGACGGGTCGTCTGGCTGATCTTCAACGTCGCGATCGCGCTACTTCTGATGGAGCTCGGCATCTACCGGCTGCTTGAGGAAACGCTCGGCGTCTTTTCGATCATCGCCATGGCCTGGCTTTGCACGATCTCAGCCGACCTCTTCGTCAACAAGCCGCTCGGTCTGTCGCCGCCCGGTATCGAATTCAAGCGTGCGCATCTTTACGACATCAACCCGGTCGGGCTTGGCGCCATGGCGACCTCGGCGACGGTGGCGCTGACGGCGCATTTCGGCGCCTTCGGCGAGATCGCCGCCTCGCTTGCTCCCTATATCGCGCTTGTCGTCGCCTTCATCGCCTCGCCGCTGATCGCTTGGCTGACGGATGGCAAATTCTACCTCGCCCGCAAGCCGCGCAGGAGCTGGGCCAACCGGACCGAGATCACCTGCTCGATCTGCGAACATCCGTTCGAGCCGGAAGACATGGCCTGGTGCCCGGCCTATGCGGCGCCGATCTGCTCGCTCTGCTGTTCGCTCGACAGCCGCTGCCACGACATGTGCAAGCCGAAGGCGCGTTTCAACGCCCAGGTCGCAACCGTCGCCAACACCCTGCTTCCGCGCGCCATCACGGAAAAGCTGGCGACGCGCCTTGGTCGTTACGCGATCTCGGCGATCCTCTCGATTGCCGGCATAGGCCTGATCCTGGCAATGATCGCGCATCAGACCGCCGGCGCTTCTCCGGAAAGCACCGCGGTGGTCGAGCGCACCGTCGCCATCGTCTTTTTCGTCTTTGCGGTGCTCGCCGGCATCGTCTCCTGGTTCTATGTGCTCGCCCATGACAGCCGCGTGGTCGCTGAGGAAGAATCCTCGCGCCAAAACACCCTGCTGCTCAAGGAAATCGCCGCCCACAAGAAGACCGATGCGGCCCTGCAGCAGGCGAAGGAAACGGCGGAAGCCGCCAACCGCGCCAAGAGCCGCTATGTCGTCGGCCTCAGCCACGAGCTCCGAACGCCGCTCAACGCCGTGCTCGGCTACGCCCAGGTACTGGAGCGCGACGAGACCATTCCGCCGGCGCGCCAGGGCGCGATCAAGGTGATCAAGCGCAGCGCCGACCATCTCTCCGGCCTGATCGACGGGCTGCTGGATATCTCCAAGATCGAGGCCGGCAAGCTGCAGGTCTATTCCAACGAGATCAACATTTTCGATTTCCTCGACCAGATCGTCGAAATGTTCCGGCCGCAGGCGCAGGCGAAAGGCATCGCCTTTGAGCATGAACGCGCCGCCAGTCTGCCGCGTTATGTGAAAACCGACGAGAAGCGCCTGCGCCAGATCCTCGTCAACCTTCTCTCCAACGCGCTGAAATTCACGGAGCGCGGCGGCATCCGCCTGGACGTCGCCTATCGAAGCCAGGTGGCGACCTTCACCGTTATCGATAGCGGCCGTGGCATTGCGGACAAGGACCTGCCGCGCATCTTCGACCCCTTCCAGCGCGGCGAGGCCGAGCATCAAGGCAGCATGCCAGGCCTCGGGCTGGGCCTGACGATCACCCGACTTTTGACGCAGACGCTCGGCGGCGAAATCGCTGTCACGAGCACGCTTGGCAAAGGCACCACCTTCCGCGTCCGGCTGATGCTTTCGGCCGTCGACCGTCCGGCGCTTGCTGCGCCCGTCCGGCGCGTCACTTCCTATCTCGGCTCGCGGCGCACGATCGTCGTCGTCGACGACAATGCCGATCACCGCACGCTGATGCGCGAGATCCTGGCGCCCATGGATTTTACGGTCGTCGCCGTCCCATCCGGGACCGATTGCCTGTCCCTCCTTGCGGACGTCAGCCCTGACCTCTTCCTGATCGACATATCGATGCCGGGCATGAACGGCTGGGAACTCGCCGCCAGGCTGCGTGAAGCAGGAGAAATGGCGCCGGTCATCATGCTGTCGGCCAATATCGGCGACGGCTCGACCACCGGCGCCTTTACCGGCCACAACGACACGCTCGCCAAACCCTTCGTCGTTGGACAACTCGTCGACAAGCTTGCTGTGCATCTCGGCTTGACCTGGATCCACGAAGACGAGGAACAGCCGCCGCATGCCGCGCCAACGGTCCGATCGATGATGCGTCCGGATCTTCAACATGTGCAGGAACTGATCCGCCTCGGCGAGATCGGTTACATCAGGGGCATCGAGGCCAAGTTGACGGAGATCGCGCTCGCGCCCGAACACCAATCCTTTGTCGAGGAGGCTCGTTCCTATGTGCAGGCCTTCGATCTTTCCGGCTACGACGCCTTCCTCAAGAACACCCCCCAAGAAGGAGGCGACGCCCGTGGCTGAGACCTATGACCGCCGCGACATCGTTCTGCTGGTCGACGATTCGCCGGAAGCTCTCGGCTTCCTCACCGAGGCGCTGGAGCGATCGGGCTTTTCCGCGCTGATCGCCACGTCGGGCAATGCAGCGCTTTCGATCGCGGAGCGCATCACCCCCGACGTCATTCTGCTCGACGCTGTCATGCCGGGCATGGACGGCTTCGAGACCTGCCGGCGCCTCAAAGCCAACGCCGCCGTCGGCCAGACGCCGGTGCTGTTCATGACCGGATTGACGGAGACCGAACACGTTGTTCGTGCGCTAGAGGCGGGCGGCGTCGACTATCTGACGAAGCCGATCAATATCGACGAGCTTCGGGCCCGTATTCGCGTCCACCTCTCCAACGCCCGTTCGGCCCAGAGCGCACGCGTCGCGCTCGATGCGGCCGGGCGCCATCTCCTGGCTGTGCGCGCCGATGGCAGCATCTGCTGGTCGACCCCGCAGGCAACCCGCCTCGTCAATGCCGCAACCGGCCGTGACGATGGGTTGAGCACGGTCACGAAACGTATCGCGCGCTGGATGGAAAACCGCAATCGGGGACCGTCCTCTCACGAAGAAAGCTTCACGCTCGATGAGCCAGGCCAATCGGGCCTGCAGATATCCTATCTCGGCGGCATCGGCCCGAACGAATATCTGTTCCGCCTGACGGCCGAGAACCGGCTGACGGACGACGAAATGCTGCGCCAGCACTTCGCGCTGACACAGCGGGAATCCGAGGTGCTGCTCTGGATCGCCAAGGGCAAGGCGAACCGCGACATCGGCGAGATCCTCGGCCTGAGCGCGCGCACAGTAACCAAGCATCTGGAACAGATCTATGTGAAGCTCGGCGTCGAGAACCGGGCATCGGCCGCCGTCAAGGCGACACAGGTTCTGCACGGGATCTGAAGCGAAGAACGGAACATCCGCCACGCTGACACGTTCGGCTGGTGACCTAGATGCCCACTGATGTACTATTGATGCCGCTGAACGGAGGGTTGCATCCATGCCACGATGGCTGTTGCTTGTCGTCATGACCGCATGCGCCGCCGGCGTTGCGCGCGCGGACGAGGGCGCGTTCCTGAAGTCCTTGGGCGGGAGCTGGGCGGGCAGCGGCGTCGTCCGTATCCGGACCAACATGTCGCCAGTCAACGTGTCCTGCAGCTTCAATTCCGAAGCAATCGGCCTCGCGCTGTCGATGGCCGGTGTCTGCCGGGGCATGTTGCTGATCTCACGCTCCATCGACGCGAAGCTTCGCTATACAGGCTCAACCTATAGCGGCTCTTATCTCGGCCCGCGCGGCGGCCGTGCCGGTCTCAACGGCAGCCGCCGCGGCGATGCGATCAATCTCACCATCCGCTGGGCTAAGGAGGTCAACGGCGACCGCCGCGCCGATCTGACCGTACGCAAGATCGGCGCCGACGGCATGCAGTTGACGACGGTTGATGTCGACCCAGCTTCCGGCAAGCGGGTGGTGACGAGCGAGATCAACCTCAAGCGAAAATAGCGGAGGAAGTGCCGCCCTCTCCGAGAGCGGCCACTCAGCGCAGTCAGGCCGCGGCCGCGGTGCGAGTGTCGTAGTCGGTGGTCCATTGCAGCGACGGGCGCTGCCCGCAGCGTTCGACCCACGCCTTGACGACTTCGCTGTCCGGTGTCGCTGCAGGATACCAGGCAAAGGGCGAATGCAGCAGCAGGTCGACCGCCGAGTAGTGTTCGCCCATCAGATAGGGCCTGTCCTTCAGCGCGTTTTCAAGGCGCTGTGCCATCTGTTCCGGACCGCGGAAGGTGGTATCCAGATAGGGGTGCGAAAGCCCCGCCGCCTGCATGATCAGCACCGGCTCGACGACGCCGGCGTACCAGGCAAGCCAGCTCAGATAACGGCCGCGCTGCGGGTCGCCGACAGGCGGCGCCAGCTTCTTTTCCGGGAAGAGATCGGTCAGATACTGAATGATCGCAATGCTTTCCCACAGCACGACGCCGTCATGGACGAGCAGCGGCACCTTGCCTTCCGGATGCGGGTTCGCCGGGTCCTTCCGGCCACTGCCGTCACCGCGGGTGATGTCGACGATCTTGATTTCGACCTTGTCGAGGGCGTCGAGTTCGCGAAGCAGCGTGATGATGCGCGACGAGCGCGAGCGCGGGGCGTGAAAGAGCGTCAGCATGATGAAGTCCTCGGTTGCGTTTGCGAATGCGAAACCTATACAGTTGCCCAACTGTCAGTTTCCGTCAGTAGGCTTCGTCTATCTTCAGTCATGGCCCGTAGTGATCGTTTGTTCCGCCTGCTGCAGGCGCTGCGCACCCTCCCTTCCCCGGTAACGGCCGCTCGGCTCGCCGAAGAGACCGGCGTGTCGTTGCGCTCGCTCTACCGGGACATCGACAGCCTGCGCGCCGCTGGCGCCGTCATCGATGGCGAGCGGGGCTTCGGCTACCGGCTGACGGAGGACATTGCCTTGCCACCCCAGACCTTCACGCGGCTCGAAATCGAAGCACTGGTGCTCGGCCTCGCCGAAGTACAGCACATGGGCGAGCCGGATCTCGCGGCAGCGGCGGTCGCGGTGCTTTCGAAGATAACGGCGACACTGCCCGACCGGCTGCAACGCCAGGCGCTGCACGCCGCATCGCAGGTCTATCGCTTCGAGCGCCGGGACCCGCCGGCAGCCGATGTCGGCCTACTGCGCGAAGCCTGCTGGCAGGAGCGCGCAGTCGTCATCGGCTATGTCGATGCTGGGCAGCAGAGGACCGACCGGCAGGTCCTGCCTCTCGCGATCGTCTACCTCGAACGGGTGCTGGTGCTGCTTGCCTGGTGCTGCCTCAGAGAGGGCTATCGCAAGTTCCGCGTCGATCGCGTCGTCGATATCCGCATGACTGAAGAGAGCTTCCGCCCTCGCCGAGTGCCTATGCTCCGGGAATTCATCGCCTATCTGAACGCCGGCGCGCCTGAAAAATCGAAGATGTCGCTGAGCGGTCAGTAAGCTCAAACGACGACGCGGCCCGTGTTGCCACGAGCCGCGTCCGGACTGCGCTTAGGCAGTCATGCCTTGGGAGGCAAGCTTATTCGGCCGGCTGCAATGCCGGCTGCGGAAGCGCTTCAGGCGTACGGCCGCCAAGCACGGCCGCCATCTGAGCTTCATCCAGTTCACCTTCCCACTTCGCAACCACGATCGTCGCGACCGCATTGCCGACGAAGTTGGTGAGAGCGCGGCATTCCGACATGAAGCGGTCGATGCCGAGGATCAGCGCCATGCCGGCGACCGGCACGGCGGGAACGACCGAGAGCGTTGCGGCCAGCGTGATGAATCCGGCGCCGGTGATGCCGGCGGCACCCTTGGAACTCAACATGGCGACGAGCAGCAGCAACACCTGGTCGCCGAGCGACAGCGGGATATCCATCGCCTGGGCGATGAAGAGGGCCGCAAGCGTCATGTAGATGTTGGTGCCGTCGAGGTTGAAGGAGTAGCCGGTCGGAATGACCAGGCCGACGACCGAGCGCTTGCAGCCGGCCTTTTCCATCTTGCTCATCAGGCCCGGCAGTGCAGCCTCCGACGAGGATGTGCCGAGAACCAGCAGCAGTTCTTCCTTGATGTAGCGGATCAGCGCGATGATCGAGAAGCCGTTGTAGCGGGCAACGGCGCCGAGCACCAGGAAGACGAAGAGGAAGGACGTCAAGTAGAAGGTGCCGATCAACATCGCCAGATTGGCGATCGAGGCGACGCCGTATTTGCCGATGGTGAACGCCATGGCGCCGAAGGCGCCGATCGGGGCGGCCTTCATCAGGATGCCGACGAGCTTGAAGACCGGCAGCGTCAGCGCGTGCAGGAAATCGACGACCGGCTCGGCCTTCTTGCCGACCATCGCCAGCGCGAGACCGAAGAGCACCGAGATGAACAGTACCTGCAGGATGTCGCCATCGGCAAAAGCACCGACCAGCGTGGTCGGGATGATGTTCATCAGGAAGCCGGTGATCGTCTGCTCATGTGCCTTCTCGGCATAGGTCGTCACCGCCTTGGCGTCGAGCGACGCCGGATCGATGTGCATGCCGGCGCCCGGCTGAACGACATTGGCGACGATCAGGCCGATGATCAGCGCCAGCGTCGAGAAGGTCAGGAAATAGATCATCGCCTTGCCGGCGACGCGGCCGACCTTGGCGAGATCGGTCATGCCGGCAATGCCGGTCGCAACCGTGAGGAAGATGACCGGTGCGATAATCATCTTGACGAGGCGGATGAAGGCGTCGCCGAGCGGCTTCAGCTCGGTGCCGAGCGACGGATAGAAATGGCCGAGCAGGATGCCCGCGGCGATGGCCCCCAGCACCTGGACATAGAGATGCCGATAGAAAGGTGTCTTGCCGCGCGGTTCCGCGGATTGGTCGATAATCATGAGATCCTCCACTGGACCCAGTCCGGCGTCATGCCGGGCCTCCCGGGTCAATTTCCGATGCGCGACAGCTCGGGCTGTCATGAGGATGTCATTTGCAACGGCCGTGCCAGTTCTCCGCGGCTGGAGCCAAGCCATTGAATCGATGTGGATGTTTTGTTCGCACCCCTCAACGCGCACGAAGAGTTGAGCGGATTTCCGCACAGATCGTCTGGAAGTCTGAGCGAAAAAATGCACAATCAGGCCATGTTCAATGCCCCATCCGCGCCCCTCAATCTGGCAGATCTCGACCGGTCCATGCGCCGCACCTGGCTGGTGTTCGCCGGCCTCGCTCTGGCGCTGCTCGCCGCCGGCCTTCTGTCCGCCGGTGAATATGGGCGCAGCCAGGCGCTCGAAACGGTCGACGCCCAGAGCCGGATCGATGCCAATCTGAAGGCATCGCTGCTGCGCGCCGTGCTCGAACGTCAGCGCTCGACGCCGTTGGTGCTGGCCGATGACGTCGAGGTGAAGGCCGCACTTTCGACCCGCAGCGCAGAAGCGCTGCAACGGCTGAATGAGAAGTTGCAGGCGCTCGCCGCCAATACCGACGCCGCCGTCATCTATGTGATCGGTCCGAATGGCGTTGCGATTGCCGCCAGCAACTGGCGTGAGCCGACGAGCTTCGTTGGCAACGACTATGCCTTCCGCGAATATTTCCGCATGGCGATGCGGGACGGCAAGGCGGAGCATTTCGCCATGGGCACGGTCAGCAAACGGCCGGGTCTCTATATCTCCCGGCGGGTCCAGGGGCAGGACGGCCCGATCGGCGTTGTCGTCGCCAAGCTCGAGTTCGACGATGTGGAGGCGGAGTGGCTCGCCTCCGGTAAGCCGGTCTATGTCACCGACCGGCGCGGCATCGTGCTCATCACCAGTTTCCCGTCCTGGCGCTTCATGACGACCAGAACCATTCCGCGCGACCGGGTGGCCGCGATCCGCGACAGCCTGCAATTCGGCGATGCCTCGCTGCTGCAGCTGCCGTTCCGCGACATCGAGTCGACCAGCGACGGCTCCAGCAAGCTGCGTGCGCTATTGCCCGGCGACAGCGAGCGGCGGTTCCTGCGGGTCGAAACCATGGTTCCGACCACGAGTTGGCGGCTGGAGCAACTGGCGCCATTGGATGGTGCGGTCTCGGCGGCAACCCGCGAGGCCCGGCTGATTGCGCTGGCCGTGATCGTGCCGCTGCTCGCGCTCGCCGCCCTGCTCCTGCGTCGCCGCCAGGCGCTGACGCTGGTTGCGACGAGGGAGCGTTCTGCACGCGATGAGCTGGAGCGCCGCGTGGCGGAGCGTACCCATGACCTCAGTCTTGCGCGCGATCATCTCGAAACGGAGATTGCCGATCACCGGCGCACCGGCGAGAAGCTGCAGGCCGTGCAGCAGGAACTGGTTCAGGCGAACCGCCTGGCGATCCTCGGCCAGGTGGCCGCCGGCGTCGCCCATGAGATCAACCAGCCGGTCGCGACCATTCGCGCCTATGCCGACAATGCCCGCACCTTCCTCGACCGCGGTCAACAGCAAACGGCGGTCGAGAACCTCGTCAGCATCGCCGAACTGACCGAAAGGGTCGGCACCATCACCGACGAGCTCAGAAGCTTCGCCCGCAAGGGTCGCTTCGTTGCCGAGCCGACGCCGCTGCGTGACGTGATCGAGGGCGCGCTGATGTTGCTCCGCAGCCGCTTCGCCGGTCGCATGGATGCGATCGCCATCGATCTGCCGGATAATGGCCTCAGCGTGGTGGGCAGCCGCATTCGCTTGGAACAGGTACTGATCAACCTTTTGCAGAACGCGCTGGAGGCGCTGGGCGATCGCGCCGATGCCAAGATCCGCGTGCGCTGCGAAGATGGCCCGACCGGCACCGTTGCCCTCGTCGTTGCCGACAACGGCCCCGGCATACCACAGCATATCCGCGAGGACCTGTTCACCCCCTTCAACACCTCGAAGGACGAAGGGCTCGGCCTTGGACTCGCCATCTCCCAGGAGATCGTCGCTGACTATGGCGGCGAGATATCAGTCGAAACCAGCGACAAGGGCACCGTCTTCACGGTTCGCCTGAAGAGGGCCTGAGCGATGCAGCCGTCCGTCTACCTCATCGACGACGACAACGACCTGCGCAAGGCGATGACGCAGACGCTGGAACTTGCCGGTCTCGCCGTCACCTCGCTTGCAAGCGCCGCCGAAGCCTTGGAAACCCTCGACACGAACTTCGACGGCATCGTCGTCAGCGATATCCGCATGCCCGGCATCGACGGGCTGCAGCTCTTTCGCCGCATCGCTGCCTTCGATGCCGACCTGCCCGTGATCCTGGTGACCGGCCATGGCGATATCCCGATGGCGGTGCAGGCATTGCAGGACGGCGTCTATGACTTCATCCCAAAACCTTTTTCCGCCGACCGGCTGGTGCAGAGCGTGCGGCGCGCGCTGGAAAAGCGCCGTCTCGTCATGGAGAACCGCGCACTCAAACGGGCGGCCGAGACGGCCGGCGACAGCCTGCCGCTGATCGGCCAGACGCCTGTCATGGAGCGCTTGCGCCAGACGATCCGGCACATTGCCGATACGGATGTCGACGTGCTCGTCGCCGGCGAAACCGGCAGCGGCAAGGAAGTCGTGGCGACGCTGCTGCACAACTGGAGCCGGCGCCGCGACGGCAACTTCGTGGCGCTGAACTGCGGCGCGCTGCCGGAAACGGTGATCGAGAGCGAGCTCTTCGGCCACGAACAGGGCGCCTTCACCGGTGCCCTGAAGAAGCGTGTGGGCCGGATCGAACACGCGAGCGGCGGCACGCTCTTCCTCGACGAGATCGAGGCGATGCCACCCCCGACCCAGGTCAAGATGCTGCGGGTGCTCGAAGCGCGCGAGATCACGCCGCTCGGCACCAACCAGGTGCGCCCGGTAGATATCCGCGTCATCGCCGCCGCAAAAATCGATCTCGGTGATCCGGCGCAACGTGGCGATTTCCGCGAAGACCTCTACTTTCGATTGAATGTGGTGACGCTCTCGATCCCGCCGCTGCGCGAACGTCGCGACGACATTCCGCTGCTCTTCTCGCATTTCCTGACGCGGGCGGCGGAGCGCTTCAAGCGCGACGTGCCTCACGTCTCGCCGGCAGTGCAGCAACACCTGATGACCCATGCCTGGCCCGGCAATGTGCGCGAACTCTCGCACTTTGCTGAGCGCGTGGCACTCGGCGTCGAAGGCCCGCTGGGACAGCCCGTTGCAGTCGTTGAACAGCCTGGTTTCGCGCTGCCGGAGCGGCTTGAACGCTACGAGGCCGAGATCCTGAAGGAGGCGCTGAGGGCGCAGCGTGGTGACGTCAA
The DNA here is from genome assembly GCF_037120565.1 of Ensifer sp. CCNWLY38. Classification (NCBI taxonomy): domain Bacteria; kingdom Pseudomonadati; phylum Pseudomonadota; class Alphaproteobacteria; order Hyphomicrobiales; family Rhizobiaceae; genus Ensifer; species Ensifer sp. CCNWLY38. The sequence goes on along the minus strand of NZ_JBBBBO010000003.1, from coordinate 390,795 downwards.
GGCGACGATCGAAGCGCTCGGCATCCCGCGCAAGACCTTCTACGACAAGCTCCAGCGCCACGGCATCAACCGCGCCGATTACGCAGAGCGCGGAGTTTCGGAAAAATCCGGCAGCTAGCTCTCGCCAGCGGCCAAAATACACTCAAAAATTGCATCTTCGTCGACGGGCGAATTCGCGCTTGACGACCCGTGCCGTTCGATGGCTATCTCTTGGGCATTCACCAGGGGGGTCCCGCAAGGGGCTGAGATTCTGCTGGATGGCCGGCTTGCCGGCTGTGGCGCAGTGACCCGTTGAACCTGATCCAGTTCATACTGGCGTAGGGACGGTGCAGATATCGAAGCCAGGATTCCGTGCGTCCAGCATCTGGCGGAGCGTCTTTCATCCTTCCGGCATCAGAACTGGGTCTCCAATCGCAAACTTGGAGCCTCGTCATGAATATTGCCACAAAGCCTACCCCCCTCTCGGTCACCCAAGGCCCGCTTCCCGCCTCCTGCAAGGTCCACAAGGCTGGCGTCCTCCACCCGGATATCCGCGTGCCGATGCGCGAGATCGCGTTGCATCCGACGTCCGGCGAACCGCCGGTCACGGTCTACGATTCCTCCGGCGCCTATACCGCTGACGATGCGGAGATCAGCATCGAGGCGGGGCTGCCGCGACTGCGTCGCAACTGGATCGTCGGGCGCGGCGATGTGGAAACCTACGAGGGACGCATCGTCCGTCCTGAAGACAACGGTTTTGCCAGCGGCGACCGGTTGACGCCGACCTTCCCGTTCCAGCATGCGCCGCTGAAGGCGACTGCCGGCAAGGCGGTAACGCAGCTTGCCTACGCCCGCGCCGGCATCATCACGCCGGAGATGGAGTTCGTGGCGATCCGCGAGAACCTCGGCCGCGATGCGGCACGCGCGAAAGCGCGCGACGGCGAAAGCTTCGGCGCCCATATCCCCGACCATGTGACGCCGGAGTTCGTGCGCCAGGAAATCGCCAGCGGCCGGGCGATCCTGCCCGCCAACATCAACCATCCGGAATCCGAACCGATGATCATCGGCCGGAACTTCCTGGTGAAGATCAACGCCAATATCGGTAACTCCGCCGTCACCTCGTCGATGGCTGAGGAGGTCGAAAAGATGGTCTGGGCGACCCGCTGGGGCGCCGATACCGTCATGGATCTTTCGACCGGCCGCAACATCCACAACATCCGTGAATGGATCATCCGCAATTCGCCTGTTCCGATCGGCACCGTGCCGCTCTACCAGGCGCTGGAAAAGGTCAACGGCATTGCCGAAGATCTCAACTGGGAGGTCTATCGCGACACGCTGATCGAGCAGGCCGAACAGGGCGTCGACTATTTCACCATCCATGCGGGCGTGCGTCTGCACTACATCCCGCTCACCGTCGATCGCGTCACCGGCATCGTCTCGCGCGGCGGCTCGATCATGGCCAAGTGGTGTCTGCATCACCACCGGGAAAGCTTCCTTTACGAGCACTTCGAGGAAATCTGCGACATCTGCCGCGCCTATGACGTCTCCTTCTCCCTCGGCGACGGCCTGCGCCCGGGCTCGATCGCCGACGCCAACGACGCGGCGCAGTTTGCCGAACTCGAAACACTCGGCGAACTCACGAAGATTGCCTGGGCCAAGGATTGTCAGGTGATGATCGAAGGCCCCGGCCACGTGCCGATGCACAAGATCAAGGAGAACATGGACAAGCAGCTTGCCGTCTGCGGCGAGGCGCCGTTCTACACGCTCGGACCGCTGACGACCGACATTGCACCGGGCTACGACCACATCACGTCGGGCATCGGTGCGGCGATGATCGGCTGGTTCGGCACAGCCATGCTCTGCTACGTCACGCCGAAGGAGCACCTGGGCCTGCCCGATTGCAACGACGTCAAGGTCGGCGTCATCACCTACAAGATCGCGGCCCACGCCGCCGATCTCGCCAAGGGGCATCCGGCGGCCCAGGTGCGCGACGACGCCCTGTCGCGCGCCCGCTTCGAGTTTCGCTGGGAAGACCAGTTCAACCTCTCTCTCGACCCGGAGACGGCCCGCAACTTCCACGACGAGACGCTGCCGAAGGAGGCGCACAAGGTCGCGCATTTCTGCTCGATGTGCGGTCCGAAATTCTGCTCGATGCGGATCTCGCACGACATTCGCGCCGAGGCACAGAAGGAAGGGCTGGAGGCGATGGCCGCGAAATACCGCGAGGGTGGCGACCTCTATATGCCGGTCGCTGAGGTCGAAGCTCAGAGTTAAAGCGCACACGTCGGGAGGGACGCCTCGTAGTCCCTTCCGACGGAAAGGCGGATGCTGGGCCCTGGGGGAACAGCTTGCCCCCTTATCGGTTGAACGATATGTAAGGTTCACGCAAAAGTCGCCGCCGGCGGACCCGTCATTCACGCCAAGCTGCCGTCTTCTGCGGCACTCTTGCAAGACGACGAAAAAACGCCATTTACGAGGAGAATGACTTGAGGACACGCCTGCTGACACTGACGGCCCTGTCGATAGGCGGCCTTGTGGCACTCGCTGGAGTTCTGCCACGCCTCGACGACAGCGGGAGTTTTGCCACGGGTTTTTCCTGGATTTCCGCCGCCCATGCGGACGACGATGTCGGCGGCGGGAATGGTGAAAATGGCACTGATGGCAGCGACCAAGGTGGCGAAAACGTCGGGAGCGGCGGAAGCAACGGCACAGAGGGTGGCGGCGATGGGGGTGGTGGCGGTTGGGGCACCGGTGACGGCAGCGGCGTAGGCGGCGTTCCCGGCGGTACCGGCGCAGGCGGCGGAGGTGCTGCCGTCATCGACAGCGATAGCCACAGCGAGCCCCACTCATCGATGCGCGACTCACGGGATTACGGACCAAGCGGCAAGGTCTGGCACGGCGGCAGCAATTTCCTTAACCTTTTCCGCCAGACGCCGGAAAGGCGCTTCGAACGGAGCCAGCCTGAATCGTCTGCCCGGCAGAAGACCGTTGACACGAAAAGAGCGCCTTGAAGTGAGTCAGCTTCGTCGCAACGAAGAGGGACCTGCGCTATTTCTCGAAACCGGACTGCGGATTTGCGTGTAGGAACGGGTTCTGACGCGCGAGAACCAGCTCAACTGGCGTCAGAGCTTTACATTCGAGAAATGTCTGTCCCGATCACGACCTGCCGGAGTGTGGCGGCGGAGCTACGGATACAGAGCATCATATTTCTCGCCGCGCGTATTCCTAACGGCCTTTCCAGCCGCTGCAAGCAATCCGCTCGACCACATCAAGCAGTACGTTCGCCCCGGCAACCAGTTCCTCCGGCTCCGTGTGTTCACGCGGATTGTGGCTGATGCCGTCGCGGCTCGGGACGAAGATCATCGCCGTTGGCGCGATGCGCGCGATCATCTGCGCATCATGGCCGGCACCCGAAGTCATGCGCCGGCTCTTCAGGCCGCGCGCCTTCGCCGAAGCCTCGATCGTGGCGACAATGCCCAGATCGAAGGCCACCGGCTGGAAACGCGCCAGGCGCTCGACCGATATCTCGACACCCTCTTCAGCGGCGACACGCAGGAGGAAATCCGCAAGCGCCGCTTCGAGCCCCTGCAGCCGATCCTCGTCCGGATCGCGCAGATCGACGGTGAAGACCGCACGCGACGGGATGACGTTGATCGCGTCGGGCTCGAAACGCATGGTGCCGATGGTCGCCACGCTCGGCGCGTTCGAGCGGGCGATATGCTCGCGCAGGAACAGACCGACGCGGGCGGCGGCAAGTCCCGCATCATTGCGCATCGCCATCGGCGTCGTGCCGGCATGGTTGGCGACGCCATCGATGGTCACCCGCTGCCAGGAAATGCCCTGCAGGTTCTCGACCGCGCCGATTGCCATGCCCTCGCGCTCCAGCACTGGCCCCTGCTCGATATGCAGTTCGACATAGGCGTGAGGTCTGAGGAATCCCGGTTCGACAATACCGGCATAGCCGATCCGCACCAGTTCTTCTCCGAGTATCGAGCCATCCGTGCCGACTGTCGCGAGCGCCGTCTCAACGGTGAGGCCACCGGCATAGACCAGCGAACCCAGCATATCGGGCGCATAACGCACGCCCTCCTCACTGGTGAAGGCGGCCACGACGATCGGCCGGGCCGGCGTCACGCCCCGCTCCTTTAGAGTCTCGATCACCCCAAGTCCGGCAAGAACGCCGTAGCAGCCGTCATAGATGCCGGCATTGATCACCGTGTCGATATGCGAGCCGAGCATGATGGGCGCCTCGCCGGCATTGCCCTCGTCGCGCCAGATGCCGAAGATGTTGCCGATGCGGTCGACAGCGACGTCGAGCCCGGCAGCCTCGATCCAGGCGACGAGGCGATCGCGGCCCGCCTTGTCGTTGTCCGATCCGGCCAATCGGGTCAATTGGCCCTGGGGATCGCGACCGATGTCGCCAAGCTCACGGATGCGCCCGGTCAGGCGCGCGGCGTCGATGGAATGCAATGGCATCTCTGTCCTGCTTTCATGCGGATTTCTGTTCATGGCCGGGGCTCAGTCGGCGCCAGTCTCTGCTTGACGATTTCGGCGTGGTAGCGCGCGCCGAAGATCAGGGCGTCGTCGTTGAAGTCGTATCGCGGATTGTGCAGCGGCGCCGACGTCTCGCCGTTGCCGATGAAGACGAAGCAGCCCGGCACGTGCTCGAGGAAGCGCGCGAAATCCTCCGAACCGGTCATCGGCTCAGCGGCCGTCGCGACATTCTCATGCCCGAACACCGCTTCCGCCGCGGCAAAGGCGTGGCCGGTCAAGGCCGGGTCGTTGATGAGCGGCACGAACTCGCGCGTATAGCTGACCTCGACCTCGCAGCCATAGGCATCCGCCGTGCCCTTGGCGATCACGCGCATCTCCGCCTCGATCTTGGCGCTGACGTCGGGGCGGAAGCTGCGGGAATCGCCGAGAATGCGCGCCAAGCCCGGAAGCGCATTGCGCGTGCCATCGGTCAGCACCTCCGTCACCGAGACGACGCCGATATCCGTCGGCGAAAGGCGCCGCGAGACGATCGTCTGCAGATTGACGACGGTGGCGCAAGCCGCGACAAGCGTCTCGTTGCCCCAATGCGGCCGCGCCGCATGCCCGCCAACACCTTTCAGCACGATTTCGAAATTGTCCTCCGCCGACATGATCGCGCCGATACGGGTCTCGAAGCGGCCGACCGGCAGCCCCGGCATGTTGTGGAGGCCGTAGATCTCGTCGAAAGGAAAACGTTCCATCAGGCCGTCGTCGAGCATCGCCAGCGCGCCTTTGCCCCATTCCTCGGCCGGCTGAAAGATGAAACAAACGCTGCCGTCGAAGTCGCCGCCTTCGGCCAGCATTTTCGCTGCCCCCAGCAGCATTGCGGTGTGGCCGTCATGGCCGCAGGCATGCATGGTGTCGGGCCGGGTCGAGCGATAGGCCAGCTCCCCCTGTTCCGGTATCCGCAGCGCGTCCATGTCGGCGCGGAGGGCTATGGCGCGATTGCCACTGCCGCGTTTCAGCCGGCCGACGACGCCGGTGCCGCCGACGCCTTCCACCACTTCATCGAGCCCGAATTCCCGGAGCTTCGCGGCGACGAAGGATGACGTGCGCTGCTCCTCGAAACCGAATTCCGGATGCGCGTGCAGGTCGCGGCGCCAGGCGGTCATATCAGCGACAAGCCGATCAAGATCCATTTCCGCCATAGGTCACCCTCTTTCGTTCGGTTCGTTGGCGACAGCCTCGGGCGACAACCCGACCAGTGCGGCATAACGCTCCGGATCCGTGGCCCCCTCGGTATTGATGACGAAGACGCGCGACCGTGCGGTCAATCCGAGCGCTTCCCGCAACGCCGGATCACGGGAAACCGCCAGAAGTCCGGCCAGCCCGACGCCACCGCTCTCACCGGCGACGATCGCCGGGTCCCCGACCATGGGGCGCGCGAGCCGGTTCATGACCGAAACGGCGTCCTCTTCATTGACGGTCATGAAGGCATCGGCCACGCGGGACAGGATACGCCAGGCGACGAGCGACGGCTCGTAACATTCGAGCATCGCCATGATGGTCGGCTCGCCATGCGCCACCTTGACGGGATGCCCGGCCTTGGCGCTTTCATAAAGGCAGGCCGCCCGTGCGGGATCGACGACGACGAAACGCGGACGCTCCGCTCCATAGCGCAACGCCAGATGTCCTGCGGTAGCGGCGGCAATGCCGCCAACGCCCGCCTGCACGAAGACATGGGTCGGCGGCTCTTCCATCTGCCGCAACGCCTCGCTGAGCAGCGCGGTATAGCCCTGCATCACCAAGCCGGGAATGTACTCGTAGCCGGGCCAGGATGTGTCGGAAACCACCGTCCAGCCATTCTCGTCGCAGACCCGCGCCGCCTCGTGGACAGAATCGTCATAGGTGCCGGCCACCCGAACGATCTCGGCGCCATAGTGAGCGATCGCCTCGATGCGTTTTTCGCTGACGCCCGCATGCACGAAAATTACCGATCTCGCACCAACGTGCCGGGCGCCCATGGCGACGGAGCGGCCGTGATTGCCGTCGGTGGCGCAGCCGAATGTCATACCAGCGGCCACGGCCCGGACCTCGGGCTGGTCGAGGTCATCGAGATCGAGGCTGCGCCCGAGACGCCGTTCCGCCTCTTCGATCACCAGACGGATCACCGCATAGGAACCGCCGAGCGCCTTGAAGCTTGCGAGCCCCAGGCGATGGCCCTCGTCCTTGACGAAGATGCCGGCAACACCGAGCTCGCCCGCCAGGGCCGGCAAGGCGTGGAGCGGCGTTGGCCGATGATCGGCGCGCCGCGCCAGCTGCCGCTCGACATTTGCTGCGGCCGCGAGCGACAGCATGTCCGCATCCTCAGGCAGCAGGTGACGGCCAAAATCGGAATAGGTGTTGGCAAGGAACATGGTGCAATCTCCGTAGACCCACGAAAATCTATTTCATCGCAGGCGAGAAATGCGCTCTAAATAGCTACCACCAATGCAAGTTTGTAAAGCAGATCGGGTATGCCAACGCGTGGCGTTCCGCTCGCAACCGCTCCGAACGCAGGAACCGATAGGCACCGGATGGCCCCTTCGAAAAAACCAAAGGTCGAACTGGATCGTTTCGACCTCGCGATCCTCGCCATTCTGCAGAAGGACAATACGACGCCGCAGCGCCAGATCGGCGAAGCGGTCAATCTATCCGCTCCGGCCGTCCAGCGGCGGATCAAGCGCATGGAGGAAACCGGCGTCATCCGCTCCAATGTCGCGCTGATCGACCCGGTCAGCGTCAACCAGGCGCTGACGATCCTGGTAGAGGTGGAGGTCGAGAGCGAGCAGATCGCCCTGCTCGACGCGGCGAAGGCGGCATTCACCGCCGCGCCCGAGGTGCAGCAATGCTACTACGTGACCGGCGATGTCGATTTCATGCTCGTCGTCATCGTGCCGACGATGGCCGACTATGAAGCCTTTACGCGGCGGATGTTCTTCGGCAACGCGAATATCAAGCGATTCCGCACCTTCGTGACGATGGATCCGGTCAAAGTCGGCCTGTCGGTGCCGATCTAGAGTGATGCCACGAACGGTCGCCGTTTAAATGGCGTAGTTCCACTACTTCGAGCCCGTGAGCGCCTTTTTCTCCGCTTCTGCATCCAGCGGCTGTCCTGCGCCGATCGATGTCAGAAAGGCGTCGACGGTTTCGAGCGACGAGGCGGGCGCGTACCCGTCTCCGCCTTCGGGCTTGGCGACGGTCAGCCGCGTCTGCCAGGTCGACGCCTTCCGGCAGGCCACCGAGACGAGCCCGGGTTCACCCGGCCGTGCCAACTCGTATTCGCGGCAGAGCTGGCCGGTGGCGAGTTCGAAAGCCGACACCAGCCGAACCGTCCCCTGCCCTTCGCCGATCGCGATTTCTTCTCCTGAAGCAGCCTGGTCGAGGATGGCAGAGAGCCTTGGATCAACAGAGCCGGCCATACGCACCTCACCGGTATCCGCCAACCCGCCGCCGCGAAGCAGATAGCCACCGGCACCGCCGACGACAACGAGCAGCGAAGCCGCCATCGCCATCAGGAGCCTTGAGACACTGCTCTGCGGCGGTGTCGCCTGATCTGCCCGCCGACGAAACGCCACGATGTTCTCGACAGTGGCTGCCGGCGCGTCCGGGGTGCGCTGTGTAACGTTCGCGGCGGCCGCAGCGGTAGCCATGGCCCGCACCTTGCTCACGAGTTCATCCGGCACCGGCTCGGCGAGCACCGGTTTCAGCGCCTCGCTCGCGGCCGCCCGCGTCTCCATGAACATGGCGATGCGTGCCATCAGCTCGTCGTCGATCTCGAGCGCCGCTTCGACACGACGCGTCGTCTCCTCGTCGAGCTCGCCGTCGGCGAACGCCATCAAGATTTCGTCGGTGAATTCCGTGTCGCTCATCTCGTCCCGCCTCTGTTATCCTGTGAACGCGCGACCGGCGGTTCTATTCCCGTTGCCTCGGCGAGATTTTTGCGCGCCCGGGCAAGCCTGCTCATAACAGTGCCAATGGGGATGCCAAGCACCTCGGCCGCCTCCTTATAGGAAAGCTCCTCGACGCAGGTGAGGATCAGCACCTCCCGCTGTTCGAGCACCAGGCCGTCGATCGCGGCCGCCACGCTTTTCAGCGCCAAACGCGCTTCCGCCCCGGCTTCGCCGGAGGGGACGGTGAGCTCCGCCTGCGCATCGATCTCTTCCGTCGGCCCGGCGGTCTTCTGACGGCGGAGCTGGTCGATCCAGAGGTTGCGCAGGATACGGAACATCCAGGCATCGAAGCGCGTGCCCTCCTCGAACCGTTCGGAGCCTGCAAGCGCCTTTTCGCAAGCCGCCTGCACAAGATCGTCGGCGACATCCCGCGAGCGGCAGAGCGAAATCGCAAAACGGCGCAAGTTCGGCAGGAACGCGACGAGGCGCTCGCCGAAGGCGATGGTCGGATCCGTCATGGGGCGTTCCTCGCGGTGCCGCGCGGTGCCCATGGGGGAATAATTTGTCCGTTCATCCGTTGAGCGATATGGGAAACACACGCGAAAGTCATCACCGAGAACCGCTTCGTTCACGGTAAGCTGTCGTCTTCGGACGCTGTAGACGCGAGGAGAGAGCCTTGAAAAGACGCCTATTTCGATTGACCGCCCTGTCGCTGTGCGGCCTGGCAACGGGCGCCGGCGATCTTTCATATGTGGGCAGCAACGGCAATGCCGCCACGCGATTTATCTGGGTCGGCCAAGCCCACGCGGACGACGATGGGGGCGGCGATGACGACGATGGGGGCGGTGGCGGATCGTCCCGCAGTTCCAGCGACCGCGGCTCCGGCGGCGCCTGGCGCGGTGGCGGCAACCTGCTGGACCTCTTCCGCCGGGCACCGGAAAAGCGCGTCGAGCGCCGCCGGCCGCCTGCCCGTCACCCGACCCATACACCGGGCGAAATCATCGCCCTCGGCCTGAACGAGGTTGCGGTTCAACGTCTCGTCACGAGTGGTTTTACGCTGCGTGCGCGCGAGCCGCTAACTCTGTCTGCCAGCGAAATCGTCAAGCTCGGCGTGCCCAAGGACATGACACTTGAGGACGCGCGTCGCCAGGTCGCCGACGCTTCTCCGGGCGCGATCGCCGATCTCAACCATTATTTCGAGCCGAACGAGAGCGCCGCGACGCCCGCCCCCTGTGCCGACGGTGGCTGCGCCCTCGTCCGCAGCGCCATCGGCTGGCCGGATGTCGACGCGGCTTGCACGGCCGCCGGCCCGATCGGGCTCATCGATACGGCAGTCAATCCTGCGCATCCCTCGCTCAAGGACGTCAGGCTCGACATCGTCAGACTGGCAGAGAACGAAGCACCGGAGTCCGGTCGCCAGCACGGAACCGCAGTCGCCGCGCTTATCGCCGGCCGTCGCGACAGCCGCGCACCGGGGTTGCTCAGCAATGCGCATCTGATTGCCGTCGATGCTTTCCAGCGCAAAGGGGGCGAAACCGACATCGCCGAGACCTACGATCTGGTGCGCGCCATCGATCTGCTTGCGGCGCGCAATGTCGCCGTCATCAACATGAGCCTCTCCGGTCCGCACAACCTGCTGCTCGAAAACACCGTCGCCCTCGTCGCCGGAAAGAACATCATCCAGGTGGCGGCGGCCGGCAATGACGGCCCGCGGGCAAAACCCGTCTATCCGGCAGCCTATCCAGCGATGATCGCCGTCACCGCCGTCGACCGCAACTTCAGGCCCTACCGTCGGGCCGGCCGGGGCGACCATATCGATGTCGCCGCACTCGGCACCGGTGTCTGGACGGCTGCTTCGATCGAGGGCGCGGCACCCCGAACCGGCACGTCCTTCGCTGCGCCCTTCGTCACCGCCGCCGTCGCGATCCTCAGAGCATCGCATCCTTCGCTATCGGCCGAAGAGATCGCGAGACTCGTCACGGAGACGACGCAGGACCTCGGCGCGCCCGGCAAGGACCCGGTCTTCGGCTGGGGCGTGCTGAATGCCCGTGAGCTTTGCCGTTCGTAATCGTGAGCGCTTTGACCGGCCCCAAATCGACGCGGATGCGACCGCTCAGACGGGGCGCAGCGGTTGAGCCGCTGCGCCCCCACTCGTGCCCCCGTGATCAGGCCGCAAGGCCGCGATCGTTCAAGAGCATACCGACGCGCACCATGCGCACGGCATCCTCCGCCGCGCGCACCAGCAGTTTCGGCGCCGCGTTGATCGCATCGTCCAGGCTGCAGGGCGCCTTCAGGATTGACGCGAAGGCGTCGATGCCATGATCGAAATTGAGGGTAACGCCCTTGCCGATCGTGCCGGCGAGCGCGATGACGGGGCGGCCCGCCGCCTTCGCCCTGTGCCCCACCTCTGCCGGCACCTTGCCGAACGGCGTCTGCCCGTCGAGGCTGCCTTCGGCGGTGATCACCAGATCGGCCCTGGCGATCACGGTATCGAGGTCGAGGTAGCGCATGACTATGTCGTATCGCGGATGCAGCGTGCCGCCGAGCAGCCCTATGATCGCCGCACCGAGACCGCCGGACGCTCCGGCGCCGGGCGCGGCGCCGACCGCCACTCCGGTGGTCACGTGGATGGCGGCGGCGTAGGTTTCCATCGCCTCGGCCAGAAGCTCCACCTGCTCCGGCGTTGCTCCCTTCTGCGGTCCGAAGACACGGGCGACACCGCGCGCTCCGAGAAGCACATTGTGCCAATTGACCGCCGCATCGATACGGACGTCTACGAGGCGCGGGTCGCGACCCGAGAGATCGATATCAGCCAGCGATGCGAGCGCCGCGCCGCCGGGCGCCAGAGGCTTTCCCTCCCGATCGAGCAGTTTTACCCCGAGCGCCTCGGCCATGCCGGCTCCGCCGTCGTTGATGCCGCTGTCGCCGCAGCCGAGCAGGATTCGGCGGGCGCCGGCATCGAGCGCTGCCCGGATCAGTTCGCCGACGCCGTAGCTCGTAGTGATGCAGGGATTGCGGCGGTCACGCGGCACCAGCCGCAGCCCGGCGGCGGCCGCCATCTCGATGACGGCGGTGCGTTCGCCCTTTCCGCCGAGAAAACCGAAATGGGAGGCGACCGGTTCGCCAAGCGGACCGGTCACGGTCACCTCGTGCAGACTGCCACCGGTGATCGCGACGAGCGCCTTGGTGAACCCTTCGCCACCGTCGACCATCGGCATCTTGATGACCTCGGCGTTCGGGCAGGCGCGCAGCACGCCCTTCTCGATGCAATCGGCGGCTTCCTCCGCCGACAGACTTTCCTTGAAACCGGACGGTGCAACCAGAATGGTAAGCGTCATGTGACAATCTCCTTGCACTTTTGTGACAACGCGGATGCAAGGGAGGAACGGCGCCTCTCGGTGTTTATTCCGGGACGAAATGAGAAATCGGTCGCTTACGGAAAGAAAAATAAAGAGCCGGAACGGAAACCGCGCCGGCTCTGAAGAAAGTAACTATATCAATAGCTTGTGATCACGTTGCGAGACCCATCGTCGGCCAGATCACCAGGGCGAAGAGAGCGAGCAACGCGACGAACGGCAGAGCCAGCATCAATGCCAGGCGTAGCAGATCGGAAGGGCCGAAAGCGGGTGGCTCCATGCCGCCGAAGAGCGCGACGGGCTTGGCCGAAACCATCAGCGTCTGGCAGAAGCCACTACCGATGGTTGCTGCCATGATGAGGCTGGCGGGGTTGACGCCGAAGCCGGCCAGCGGCAGCGCGACCGCTGGAATGAGCACCGTCGCCCGCGCCGTTCGCGAGGCAATGACGATATGGGCGAAGGTCGCCACCGCAATGGTGAGAAGCACGACCAGCCACGCCGGCGGCTTACCGATCTGGCTGAAGGCGCCGACCAGGCGGTCGGCGAGCAGCGTCGCCGTTCCGGTGCTGAGCAGCGCTTCGCCGATGACGAGAGTTCCCGCGAGGAAGAGAAGAAGGTTCCACTCCACGCCCTTCAGCGCCTTGCGGAACGGCATGCCGGAAACCTTTTCCGACGCCAGGACCAGAGCCCCAACGAGGGCGACGACCGGCAGCGCAATGCCGTGCAGGTCCGAGGTCGCGAGCGCGGCGACGATGGCCATGGTCACGGCGAGGATCGCCTTGTCTCGTACCGAAAAAGGGCGCTTCTCCGGCGACGCGTCCGGGGCATCGAGGCGCCTGCGACGATCCGTTTCGTCCAGGAAAAAGCGCAGGATCAGGCCACAGGCAATCAGGCTTGTCAGAAGCGCGAAGGGTGCCGCCAGAAGTGCCCAGCCTAGAAAGCCCGGCGCTTCGCCGCCGCTGCGGCGAATGAAATCGGCCGCGACGAGATGCGCGCCGGCGCCCGTCAGCGATGCTGCCGCCGAAAGCAGGATCACTGAAGGGAACAACAGAGCCAGCGCCCGCGTGACACCTGGGCGGCCAATGGTTGAAGCGAGCCCGAGAAAGACGGGCATGAAGATCGCCGCCCGCGCCGAGGTCGAGGGAATGACGAAGGCAGTCGCAAAGACCGTGAGCGTCACCACCCAGAACAGCCTGTTCACATCGCGGAACCGGGCGAGCAGCCGGAAAGCCAGCCGCTCAACGAGGCCCGATGCCTGGAGCACCGCTGCAATCACCGATGCCGCCAGCATCAACCAGACGATATCATTGCCGAGCGCGCCATAGACCGCCTCCTCATCCACGGCACCCGTGACGGCAAGTGCCGCCACCCCGGCAAGCGCGACCGGTGTCTCCGGCAGGTCGAAGACTGTCCAGCAGACGAGCGTCGTCGCAAACACCATGAGCGCCAATCGCATCGAAAGCGCCAGTCCGTCAGCGGCAAGAAAGATCAGTACGGCCGCGAACGCCACGAGCATTGCCCCGACAAGCAAGCGCACCTGGCTCACGGGCATATGGCCGTCGATGCGATCCGTTCCCGCGACTGTCGTGATGACGAGGTCTTTTTCCGAAGCGATCACCGCGCTGGCGGTCATGGCTGCGCTCCCTTGCTGGCACCGCGCTTGCGCGCAGCAACCGCGCTGCACGAAAGTCGGCTGAATTTCGTGGGAGGGAAAACGGAGCGCGACAGGATTTATTCCCGTGCGGAGGGATTTTCTCGCCGGCCGTGCCTAGGCGGCGGACGCAGCCGAAATCGACGAGACTTGAGCGAGATCAATGCCAGGATACCTGGTCGGTGGAGACTGACGGTTGGACGATCTCTTTAGAAGAGGAGAGCCTCATGTTGATCAGAGAAATGACGCGACAGGAATGTCTCGACCTTGTCGCTGAGAACCATATCGCCCGGCTCGGCTGCACCCGTGATGGCCAGCCCTATATCGTTCCCATCCAATATGCTTTGGCCGCCAACCGGCTCTACAGCTTTTCGATGCCCGGGCAGAAGATAGACTGGATGCGCGCCAATCCGCGTGTCTGCGTACAGGTCGACACGGCAACGGACCGGCAGAATTGGCGAAGCGTCGTCATCCACGGCCGCTACCAGGAACTGCCGGACACCAAGCAATGGCACCGCGAGCGCATGAATGCCTGGTCGCTTCTCGAACAGCGCATCAACTGGTGGGAACCGGGCGGCCTGAAGCTCGGTGAACAGCCGGTTGCAGGCGCATCGCCGCATCTCTTTTTCGAAATCGAGATCGACGATGTGACCGGACGTGCCGCCTCTGCCGGCTAACGATTGTCGGCGCGCAGGCAAATGCTGCGCGCCGTTCCGCTGCCGGTCAATGCGCCATGAGCACGGGGACCACGGCGTTTTCGAGCATCGAACGGGTAACGCCGCCAAAGACGCGTTCACGCATCCTGGAGTGCCCATAGGCACCCATGACGATCAGGTCGGCCGCAACATCCGACGCAAACCGATTGATCACGTCGTCAACCGGATGTCCGCCGCTCGGCAGTCTCTCGACGGAGACGGAAACGCCGTGCCGCGCGAGATAGCCGGCGATATCGGCGCCCGGTTCCTCACCGTTCTTGCCATAGGCGGAACGGGGGTCGACCATCGTGACGTAGACGGTCTCGGCTCCGATCAGCAGATCGAGCGCTTCACGCACCGCGCGCGCGGCTTCCAGCCTGGAGTTCCAGGCGAGTACCACGGTCTTCGGATCAAGCCGCACGGTCTTGCCCCTGGGCATGATGAGGACTGGGCGCGCGGAGCTGAACAACGTCCCGTCGATGGTGCGGGAGCGCAGTTCCGGGTCCAGCATCAGGCCATCGCCGACCAGCGTCAGGTCGGCGTAACGCGCACGCTCGCCGATCTCGTCATCGGCCCAGGCGACCTCGGTATATTTCGTCTCGACGCCGAACGAGATGCCTTCCTTGGTGAGAACATCAACAGCTCTTTCCGCACAGGATTCGAGTTTGTCGACGTCACGCTGCCGCTCGTTCAGCCAATCAATGGAGATGGCGGCGGCATAATCGCCGATCGGCGGTGAGGCGGCGAGCTTGACGATCAACAGGGAGAGGTGGGCGTTTGCGGAAGCACAGACCTGTGCTGCCGAACGCAGATGCTCCACGGAATGATCGACACCAACGACGGCGAGAATGGTCTTGTATGTCATCGGGTTTTCTCCTGGCGACCAGATTTAGGGTCTGGATCAGCGTAGGTAGAAGCCCGTGCGGCGGCATTGATCCCCGTCAACAAAGATCGCGGACATGGGCGTATAATTCCGAAAGAGTTTTGCCCTCTCGCAGCCGCAGTCTTTCGCGGCGGCGAGAACAGGTGGGATGGGCGCATAGCGCCGCCGATGAACTGCACGACCCAGAACGTGGCCCCGTCGACTCGACACCTCTACGTTTGGTGATGGAGTTCGGGGAGGAATGGCGGTCGTCAGGCACTCCGGCGCGCGACGACCGGCACGTAATGCTCGAGCTCCGGTGCCGGGAACTTGAGCGTCGCGTTGATTTCCGCCGAGCGGTAGAGGCCCATCAGCATCTCGACGACGGCGAGCCCGTCCTCGAAGGTTTCGAGCGGCTTCTCGCCCTTGCGGAAGCACTCGACCATGTGGCGGTTCTCATCGGTATAGCCATAGACACCGGCTTCGTCCTCGAGCACCGGCATCAGACCCTGCTCGGCGTTCTGCTTCTCGACAAGATCCTCGCCTTCGGAGCCCTTCACCTCGCGCGACATGAAGATCTTCAGGCCCGTGCTCAGCGAATTGTATTCGAGCGCATATTCCGGCCCGAGCAGTTCAAGCTGGATGCGCAGCCCGGCGCCGACATAGGCCCAGGAGGTGGTCGCCTCGATCATCAGTTCATTATCGTCCTGGTCTTCGAGCGTCACCGTGGCGCGGGCAAAATCTTCCGACGGCCGGTTGCGGTAGTCCACTTCGTTGCCGAAGCGCTTGCGCAATTGTTCGGCATAATTGGGTCGCGTCCATTTGAGGTTGGCGACGGTGCCGTTGACAGCCTTGATTTTCAGTGAGTTGCGCGGTGCGCCGGGCGCCGTGAGCAAGTAGCGCGCCACCTCGACGCTGTGGCACATCATGTCCGAGAGCACGCCGCCGCCCTGCTTGTCACCCTGCCAGAACCAAGGCTCGTGCGGGCCGGAATGTTCCTCCGCGGCGCGCGCCAGATAGGGGCGACCGGTGGTCGAGGCGGCGCGCCGCCAGATGATCTCCTTGCCGCGCAGCACCGGCGTGCAGAACACCTGGTTTTCAAGATAGCCGTGGTTGAGGTCGGCGTCCTCGGCAAGCGACAGCATCTCGCGCGCCTCGGCAACGGTGCGGGCAAGCGGCTTCTCGCAGGCGACGGCAAACACCGTGCTGCGGCCATCCTTGACCGCCTTGTGCAGCGTACGCATGACGTCGAGGCGGGTGTAATTGGGCGAGAGTATCCAGATCGCGTCAACATCATCGGCGGTCAGCAGCGCCTCCAGGCTCCCATGGGTGCGGCAGGTGCCAAGACCAAGTGCGGCGACCTCCTTCGCGAATTTCTCCCGGTTTTCGGGCTTGCGGCTGAAGACGCCGGTGACCTCGACATTGCGCACACCGATCATCGATTTCAGATGGAAATGGGCGATGAAGCCCGATCCGACGAAACCCACGCGCAGCGTCTGCTTTGGTAGCTGTGTCATTCTGTTCTCCCGGTTTGTCGATTTTCTTAAGTTGGAGGGGCGGAATACCGCCCTCACTTTTCCTCATCCCGCTCTGGTCATTTCTTCGGCGGCGCGGTGCTGCCGCGAATGTTGAGCGCGGTCGGCAGCACGACGGCCGGTGCAGAGGCGTCGTCGTCGCCGGAAAGAATGTTCAGAAGCAGCGACATCGCCGTGCGGCCGATATCGGCGCGTGGCTGGCTGACGGTCGTCAGCGGCGGATAGAAAGCCTTGCTCAGATAAAGATCGTCGAAGCCGACGACCGAAACATCGCCCGGAACATCGAGCCCGAGCCGCCTAAGCGCATGGATCGCGCCATAGGCCATCTCGTCGTTGGCGACAAAGATCGCGCTCGGCGGCTCCGCCAGATCGAAGAGCGCGGTCGCACAGGCCTCTCCGCTTTCGAGCAGGTAGTCGCCGCGCACCTCGTAACCCTCAGGGATCGGCAGACCGGCGGCGGCCATCGCGGCACGGTAACCGTCACGCCGGTGCATCGCCATCACCTCCGGCAATGGGCCGGCGATATGGGCGATGCGGCGATGCCCGAGTGCAATCAAATGCTCAACCGCCGAACGCGCCGCGGCAGAGTTGTCGATCTGCACATGCGGAAAGCCCGCGGTTTCGATCATTTCGAGCGCCACGACGATGGGAAGGTGAGAAACCGCGGCGCTTTCGCCCGGCTGCGGCTCCGGCAGCTTGCCGGTCATCAGGATCATGCCGTCGGCATGGCCATCGCGCAGCATGTTGAAGTATTCGACCTCGCGATCCGGATCATTCTCGGTATTGCCCATGAGAACCGCGTAGCCGGCCGCCCGAGCGGTCGCCTCCACGCCCTTGAGGATCTCGAGATAGAAGGGGTTGCCGACATCGCGCACGACGAGCAGCACCGACATCGACCGGCGTGTCCTCAGGTTTCTTGCGCTGACGTTCGGCCGGTAGTTCAACTCACGCGCAAGCTCGTGGATGCGCTTGCGCGTCTCGTCGGTCACCAGGCTGGAGCCGCTCAGCGCCCGCGAAACGGTGGCGACCGAGACTCCGGCCCTCTCCGCAATGTCCTTGATTTTCGGCCGCTCGCTCATGCCCGCATCGCCCGCCCACGGCCGTAGAACAACATGAGCAGCAGCAGCGTCACGCCGAACACCATCTGGCGACCGGACTCGTCTATGTTGACCGTCGTCAGGATGCCCTGGAGGATAACGAGCAGCAGGGCGCCCGCCATGGTGCCGGTGTAGCCGCCCTTGCCGCCGGCAAGCGATGTGCCGCCGAAGACCACCGCGATGATCGAGGAGAGCATGTACTGCTCGCCGACATTGGCGAAGGACGAACCGGAATAGCCGAGTAGGCAAAGCCCGGCGATCGCCGCAAACATGCCCGATATCATGAACAGACCGACGCGCATGAGGCGGACCGGGACGCCGGCCATGTAGGCCGCATGTTCGTTCGCGCCAATCGCATAGATCCGGTGGCCGAAGACGGTGCGGTGGAGCATGAAGGCCATGAACAGGCCGATCGCGATCCAGAGCCAGATGATACCGGGAATGCCGAGCGTCAAGGGTTGGGTGACGAAAGCGGATAGCGCAGGGGCCGCTCGGCCCGACGGGATGCCCTGACGGATGACGACGAGCAGGCCCTGCAGCACGCCGAGCATGCCAAGCGTCATCACCAGCGGCGGGATACGAAGGAGCGTGACACCGAGACCGTTCAACAGCCCGAAGAAGGCGCCCGCCGCTAGGCAGGCCAGCACCGCCGGCAGGATGCCGCCATCGGCGCCGTTCATGACGTTGCCGGCGATGATCGCCGACAAGGAGACGATACCGCCGACGGAGAGGTCGATGCCCTCGCGGCCACCGAGAATGACGACGTTCTGGCCGGCGGCGACGATGCCGAGCAGCGAGGCGACGATCAGGAGACGCAGGATCTGGTCGGCCGAGGCGAAGCCGGGCGAAAGGCTTTGACCGAGATAAAGCAGCGCGACGATGAGGATCAGCGCAACGACCAATGGCTGTTTGAAGAAGGTGGTAACCGCAGTCATGCGCGTGCCCTCCGGCCGGCAAGCACGCCGGCCATCAACACCAGGAGAATGGCAAGGCCCTGGACGAAGTTCTGCCATTCCGAAGGCGTGCCCATGAAGAAGACCAGCGAGTTGACGAGGCCGATCGTCAGAGCGCCGAGCAGCGAACCAACCACCGTCGTCCAGCCGCCGGCGAGCGCACTGCCGCCGAGCACGACCGCCGCGACGCTGTAGAGCGTCATCTTGCTGCCGACGAGCGGATCGCCGCTGGCCGTATCGCCGGTCAGGCAGAAGGCCGCGAGCGCCGAGAAGAGGCCGCAGAGCAGGTAGCCCCTGATACGGACCGCCACGACCGGCAGCCCCGTCTGATAGGCGGCCTGCTGGTCATCGCCGACGGCCAGCAGTTCGGTCACGATACGGGTGCGCGACAGGAGATAGAGCAGCACGGCGAGAGCCGCGAGCACGTAGAAGACGAAAGGCAGGCCGAGCAGGCGTCCGCCATAGGTGCGCCAGAAGAGCGCCGGCGCCGGCGTACCGGCGACGGGCATGATGTAGAGCGCCAGGCCGGTGAAGAAGATGCTGGTGGCGAAGGTGGCGACGATCGCCTGCAGTCGAAGGGCTGCGACGACAAGGCCGTTGACCAGGCCGCAGGCAAGGCCGATCAGCACCCCGAGCGCCAGCGCGAGCAGCACCGCACCGGCACCGCCGCCCCAGCGCTCCATCAAAACGACGATCGCCACGTTGACCAGCGACAGCGTCGCCCCGGCCGAGAGGTCGATGTCTCCGGCGGACACCACATAGGTTTGGGCGATCGCCAGCATGATCAGCGCCATATAGGTGCTGAGCAATCCGGTCAGCGATCGGAAGCTCAGGCTGTTGGGCGAAAAGATGCCGTTGAGGGCCAGCAAGGCGACGAGGATGACCAGTGCCGGCAGGAAGGGGTAGCGCTCCAGCCAGGACCGCAGGCCACCCGCCCCGGAAGTTCGCATGTCGGTCGTTGTCGATGTCATCACGCGGCCTCGTATGCAGCCTGGTAGAGATTGTAGCGGGTGCGATCGTCGCCGGTCAGTTCGCGCGTCACCGAGCCGCCGTTGAAGACGAGGATCCGGTTGGCATTGCCAAGCAGCTCGGCGTCCTCGGACGAATAGAGCAGGATGCCGAGGCCATCGGCCGCAAGCTGCCGGATCAGCGCGAACAGATCGGCCTTGGCCGAGAGGTCGATGCCCTTGGTCGGATCGTCGAGCAGCAGCACGTCGGGTCGGTCGATCAGCCAGCGGGCGATGATCACCTTCTGCTGGTTGCCGCCGGAAAGCGAATTGATCGGATGGAAGAGGCTCGCAAATTTCGTGTGCATTGCCGCGAGCGCCGGCATCGCCTTGTTTTTCAGGCTTGAGGGCCGCGCAATCATCAGCCGGTCGCGGAGATAGTGGATCGGTGTGACGTTCTCGATGATCGGGCGGCCGCTGATGACGCCGTCACGGCCGCGGTCGCCGGAGACATAGGCGCAGCCGCGCCGGATGGCGTCGCGCGGGCTTTTGGCGTCGTAACGTTCGCCGCCGATTGTGAGCTCACCGGACGTGGTCGCACTCGCACCGAAGATCGCCCGGAGCAGGGCAGATTGACCCTGACCATGCAGACCGCCGAGGCCGAGGATTTCGCCCTTTGCCACCTCGAAACTGACGTCGCGAAAGCCCTTGCCGGTGAGGTTCCGAACAGAAATTGCCGCCGTCGCCTGCGTTTCCACCACCGCCGGCGCCGAGGACCGCGCCGCCGGCATGTCGCTGGCGCCGCCGACCATTAGCCGGATCACCGTTCCCGGATCGGTATCGGAGAGCTTGAGCGTCTCGATGGTCTCGCCGTCACGGATGATCGTCACGCGATCGCCGATCGCGGTGATTTCGTCCATGCGGTGCGAGATGAAGATGATGCCGCGCCCTTGCGCCTTGAGGCCACGCAGGATTTCGAAGAAGCGATCGACCTGGGCGCGATCGAGCGCCGAGGTCGGCTCGTCGAAGATCAGGATCGGTGCTTCACTGGCGAGCGCCTTCATGATTTCGACCAGCTGCCGCTGGTCGGCCCTAAGATTGCCAACGAACGCCTCCGCGTGGAAGCCTTCGCCAGCGACCTCGGCGAACAGCGCGATGTAACGCGCCGCCCGCGCCTTCAACACCTGCCGGTCGATGAAGAGGCCGGCCTTCACCGGCAGGGCGGAGAGGCAGATGTTCTCTTCGACCGAACGATGGCTCGCCAGGCTGAGTTCCTGATAGAAGATGCCGATGCCGGCGGCGCGCGCGGCTTGCGGCCCGGAAATCGTCACGGGCTTGTCATTGATCAGGATCTGGCCGCCGTCGGGGCGCACGCTGCCGGCGATGATCTTGCAAAGCGTGCTCTTGCCGGAGCCGTTGGAGCCCATCAGCACATGCACCTCGCCGGCGGCGATTTCGAGATCGCCGCGGCGTAGCGCCAACGTTGCGCCGTAAGCCTTGCTCACGCCGTTCAGTCTCAGTTTCGACATCGGCTGTCGTCCACCAGTTTGGTTGCTTGCTGCACCACCTCAAGCCGCGCTTTGGCGGTTCCGCTGCAGCTGATTTCATGCCCGATACGACCCTTGGGGGCCGTCGGCGGCATTGGCCACCGGGCAACTCAGATGCGAGCTGCCCGGCGGATCAGAGCTTACTTGAACAACGCCGTCGCGTCGTCGATCGAAAGCGCATTGGTGTAGGAGTAGTAGCCCGGCTTGCCGTCGAGCTGCTTGGCGGCGTCCGCGAGGTTCTTCGAGTCGATGAACGGGATCGGCAGATACATGGCGTTCTTGTACTGCCCCGCCGTTGCCGGCTCCTTCAGTTCCTTGCCCTGCAGCATCAGCACCGCGACGTTGAGCGCGCTCGCCATGACGCCGGGCGGGTTGACGGTCGCGCCGGAGTTCAGCTTGTCCTTCACCCAGAGGTCGATGAAATCCTTGCGGATTTCGCCGGTGGCGGCGATCTGGCCGGTCTTGCCCGCATCCATGATCGACTTCCAGGCGCCGGCCGCCATGCCGTCTTGCACGACGACGCCGTTAATGTCGGGATAGGTCGCAAGGATGTTCTGCATCGCCTGCTGGCCTTGCGCCTGATCCCAGTTGGCGTTGACCTCGTTGACCACCTGAATATCCGGATAGTCCTTGAAGACGCTCTTATAACCGGCAACGCGCATTTCGTTGGCCGGATGGCCGGCGACGCCGTTGATGGCAACCACCTTGCCCTTGCCGCCGAGCGTATCGGCCAACCATTTGGCGCCGGCCGCACCCCAGGCGGTCTGATCGATGCCGACATAGGTCGCATCCGGCGAGGAAACCTCGGCGTCCGTCGCGATCACCAGGATGCCAGCTTCCTTCGCCTGGGCGAAGATCGGATCGAAGGCGGTCGGGCTGTTGGGGTTGATGATGATCGCGTTCACGCCCTCCGCGATGAAGTTGCGCACATGCGCAATCTGCCCGGGCACGTCGACATTGGCGCTCTGGACCGAGACTTCGACGTCGACGCCTTTTTCCTTCCACTTCGCCGCGGCCTCCTTGGCCTCGTCGATCATCTGCGTGCGCCATTCGCTGCCAACCCAGCCGTTGGACAGGCCAATCTTGAAGGTCTCGGCATTGGCGAAAGAAGCGGAAATGGCAATGGTAGCGACAGCGCCAAGCGCTGCGGCGATAAATTTCTTCATAAGATCCTCCCAAATCTTGCGAGACCTATGAAGCCAGAAAATGTAATCGATTTCAATGTGCATTTTCAGTGAACTTTGCGGGGGCTTTCAATTTCAACGGCGAATCGGGCACTGGAGTGATTGATAGCGGCAAGGGCCAAAAACCCGCCTCACCCGAAGTGGTGCGCGCGGTGGGCAATAGCGCTTGGCTCCCCCTTCCCGCTGTGCAACAGCTGGGGCAGAGGCGACGACGATTCGTCGAAACGCCAGCTGGAATGAAATGCAGGAATGAAGCCATGACATGAAGGCGCTGCGGGACTGATCCCGATTGCCGCCGGAGCGACGGTCAGCCCGTTGCTCGAATCGCAACACTTCGTTGCTTGCCGGCCGGCTAGCCGCAATTTGCCCTCACCCCCTACTGTCACATTTGGGCAAAGAACAACAACTGGCTCCCAACCAGAGGAGAACATCATGACCGGAAAAACCGGAGCCGCCTCGGGCGCGCTCTATCTGCACATCCTTGTGCTGGCGATCGTCATCGTCTCCGAGCTGATCGGCATTCAACGCCTTCCGATCGGCATCGGCACTGTCATCTTCCTGCCGATCCTCTACGCGTTTGCGCTCGGCATCATCGTCAATCCTGCCATTTTCAAGGCCAGCGCCAGGTTCCTGTCGCGCGATGCGGTCAAGCTGTCCGGCGCGATGATCACGGTCGCCATCATGCCGTTCATCGCCAAGTTCGGAACGACAGTCGGCCCGCAGATCTCCAAGATCATCGAGGCCGGCCCGGCGCTGGTGCTCCAGGAGCTCGGCAATCTCGGCACCATCCTCGTCGCCTTCCCGGTCGCGGTGTTCCTGCTCAAGATGGGCCGCGAGGCCGTCGGCGCCACCTATTCGATCGACCGTGAACCGAACCTCGCGCTGATCGCAGACAAGTACGGCCTCAACTCGCCGGAAGGTGCAGGCGCCATGGGCGTCTATGCCACCGGCACGCTGATCGGCACCTTCGTCTTTGCCATCATGCCACCGATCGTGCATGGCCTTGGCATCTTCGATGTGCGCGCGCTCGCCATGTCCTGCGGCGTCGGCTCCGGCTCGATGCTGGCGGCCTGCACCGGCGGCCTCGTCGCTGCCGTGCCCGACCAGAAGGACATCATTCTGGCGCTCGCCGCCGCCAGCAACATTCTGACCTATGCCACGGGCCTCTATGTCGGCATGTTCGTCGCGCTGCCCTTGACCGAGTGGCTCTACAACAAGGCTCGGCCGTCCGAGCGTCGCGCTCAAGCCTGATCGGGAGAGATATCATGGCCAACCAGACCAACACCTCCGCCAACTACGCCGACGATCTCCCGCTTGCCGCCGAAGACGAGCGCAAGATCGATGTCGTCGGCCATGCCGGCCTGCTGCTGATCGCCTGCGCCATCGGGCTTATCGCCAATTGGGTCGGCACCGGCACCTCGCCGCTGACGGCGCTGCCAGGCATGGCAACGCTCTATGCCGCCTGCATCGTCGGCCTGGCGCTTGCCCGCTTCGTGCCCTTCTACCTGCCAAGCGTCGCCTGGGTTTCGCTGATCGCGATCCTCATCACCATTCCCGGCGTGCCGGGTGCGGCCTGGGTCAGCGAGAAGGTCGAGCATCTGAACTTTCTGGCGCTGGCAACGCCGGCGCTTGCCTATGGCGGCCTTGCGCTAACCGCGAGCGAATTCGCCATCGCCCGCCGCTCCGGCTGGAAGATCGTTATCGTCGCGATCTGCGTGATGGTCGGAACTTACATGGGTTCGGTCGTCGTCGCCGATCTCTTCCTGCGCCTCGGCCAGTAACCGGACGCAACGTCACAAAGAAACAGGTCGGCCGCTGCGCGGCCGGCCTTCCCTCAAATGACAGGACGCATGCCATGACGCGCCACGACATCAGCCCCGAGCGCATCGAGGAAACGATCCGCTGGCGTCATCACCTGCACGCCTATCCCGAGCTTGCCTTCGAAGAGCGGCAGACCGCGGCTTTCATCGCTGGCAGGCTCGCCGAATGGGGCATTGCAGTGAAGGACGGCTACGGCGGCACCGGCCTCGTCGGCACGCTGACGCGCGGCACGTCGAGCCGATCGATCGCTATCCGCGCCGATATGGACGCGTTGCCGATCATCGAGACGAGCGGCGTTGCCTATGCCTCGAAGACGACCGGCAAGATGCATGCCTGCGGCCATGACGGGCATGTCTCAATGCTGCTTGCCGCCGCCCGGCAGGCGAGCGAAATGGATTTCGACGGCACGGTTCACTTCATCTTCCAGCCGGCCGAGGAGGCCGAAGGCGGCGCGCGTGTCATGATCGCCGACGGGCTCTTCCGTGACCATCCGGCCGATGCCGTCTATGCGCTCCACAATTGGCCGGCGCTCGACGTCGGCTCGGTGGTCGCCCGCGACGATGCGATGATGGCCGCCTTCGGCGTTTTCGAGATTACCATCACCGGCCGCGGCGCCCATGGCGCCATGCCGCATGAGGGCGCCGATCCGCTGGTCGCCGCCGCCCAGATCGTGACGGTATTGCAGACGATCGCCAGCCGCAATGTCTCGCCGCTCGAAGCTGCGGTCGTCTCCGTCACCCAGATCCACGGCGGCGATGCCTGGAACGTCATCCCGGAAAAGGCCGTGATCCGCGGCACGACGCGCTGGTTCGACAAGTCCGTTGGCGACACGCTCGAAAACCGCATGCGTACCCTCGTCACAGCGCTAGCCGAAGGGCTCGCCTGCAAGGCCGACCTCGACTATCAGCGGCGCTATCCCGCCACCATCAACGACGCCGCAGCGGCTGCGCTCGTCCGCTCCGTTGCAGCTCAGGATCCTGCGCTGACCGTCGTCGACGCGGCCCCGAGCATGGCGGCCGAAGACTTCGCCTTCATGCTCGACGAGCGACCCGGCTGCTACCTCTGGCTCGGCGCCCGGCGCGAAGGCGCCAACCCCGGCCTGCATTCGCCGCACTACGATTTCAACGACGCGATCATCGGTCAGGGCGTAAACCTTTGGACACGGCTGATCGCGACATCGCTTGGTCGTTGACCCCAAGGGGATTCCGTCGCATCCATGACCGCCATGGACGTACTCGACGCGAAAGCGCTCAGGATCTTTATGGCGGTTGCGCGCATCGGCTCGATCCGGGGTGCTGCCGAACACATGGGACTGGCGCCATCGGTCGTCAGCCGTCAGATCGCCGACACTGAACGTGACATCGGCCTTTCCCTCTTCGAACGCACCGCGCGCGGCACGGTCTTGACCGATGCCGGCGAACTGGTGCTCGAACACGGCAAGCGGGTACTTGAGGACAATGGGCTGCTGGCCGAGCAGCTCGACCAGATCCGCGGCGTGCAGCAGACCCGCATCCGAATTCGCTGCGGCGAAGGTTTCATGGCCGATCTGGTGGAAAACGGGCTTTCCTCGTTCTCCAGGGCGCACTCCTACGTGCGCTACATCGTCGAGCTCGGCAGCACCGAAGACGTCGTCGACGCCATCGCCAACAGCGACGCCGATATCGGCATCGCCTACACCCCCTTCACCGACCCGCGCATCCGGGCGCTGGCAATCGCCCGCCAACCGCTCTGCGTCATCGTGCCGAGCGGTCATCCGCTGTCGAAGCGCACAGAACTGAAACTCGCCGATTGCCTGACCTCGCCTTGCGCTCTGCTCGGCAAGGGCAACGGCGTGACGCAACTGGTGGCGCGGGTGGCGGCCGATGCGGGGCTGGCGCTGGCGCCGCTGCTCGAAACCCATTCGATCGAGGTGCTCCGCCGGTTCGTCGCCGCCGGCCTCGGCGTCACCTTCCTGCCGCGCACGGCAGTCGCCGTCGAAATCGCCCGCGGCGCCATGCAAGCGATCGACCTTGCCGATCCCCTGCTGCGCGAAGCCAGCGCCCACCTCATGGTGCGCGCTCACCGCCGCCTGCCGCTTTCGGTCGAGAAGCTCGGCCAACATCTCGCGGAAGAAATGCAGTCCTTCCGCGGCTGACGCATCGGCTCCCGACCGCCCTCGCCCTTTCGTTCCGGCTGAACGGCCGTCCACGGTCTCGGTAGCCAGCGCGCCCGTTTGGCACCGCTTGACGACGACGCAGACGTTGCCACGCCAGCAACGCATTGTACCAGGCACGCCGTCTACCGGCTCACCACCCCGCATGCCACCTTCGTCCGATCATCAGAACCATATGAGGGTGCAGCGGATCATGACGGCAGAACGAACGACAGTGGGCGTGGTGGGATTGGGGGCCATGGGGCTCGGCATGGCGACCACGCTTGCCCGAGAGGGTTTTGCGGTCAAAGGTTTCGACCTTGCCGAAGCGCGGCGCGCGCTTGCGGCCGAAGGCGACGTTTCCCCCGTCGCCTCACTCGCCGACGTCTTCTTCGACACCGATTTCATCGTCTTCTCGCTGCCGACCGCCAAGGACGTCGCCGCTGTCGTCGAAGCCAATCTCGAGGCGCTGAAAACGGCCAGCAGGCGCGTCGTGATCATCGACACCTCGACATCGGAGCCGGATGTCTCGCGTGATCTGGCCGCAGCCCTTGCCGGCCTCGGTCACGGCTTTATCGACGCACCCGTGTCCGGCGGACCGGCCGGTGCGGCAAGCGGAAAACTGACGATGATGATCGGCGGCAGCGATGCGGATGTGACGCGTGCCGGCCCAGTCATCGATGCGATGTCGGCGAAAGCCCTGCACGTCGGCCCAAGCGGTGCGGGCAACGTCGCCAAGCTCGTCAACAACCTGCTTGCCGCCGCCCATATGGTGACAACAGGAGAAGGCCTGAAGCTGGCGCTTGCCGCCGGGCTCGACGCCGAAGAGGCGCTCAAAGTTCTGAACGCCGCCTCCGGCAAATCGATGATCAGCGAGGTGCATTTCCCGACCTGGGTGATGAATGGCCGTTTCGACAGCGGCTTCACCATGGGGCTGATGCGCAAGGACGTGCGGCTTGCCAGCGAACTTGCAGCGCGCACCGGCGCCGACCTGCCGCTTTCGGGCGCGGTCGCGAAGCTCTGGGCCGAAAGCCCTCTCGACAATGCCGAGGACTTCACCCGCATGGGCGCCTTCCGCCCGGTGGCCAACGACAACTGAGACGAGGGAAACACGATGAACGACATGACCATGCCCGCCAAGACCGAGCGCATCCGCGCGCTCTTCCACGGCATCATTCCCGGCACCGAGATCGGCAGCTATGTCGATGGCGCGCTGGTGCCCGGCTCCGGCGACGAGCAGAAGCTGACCGATCCGGCGACCGGCGAAGTTTTCGCGACCTTTAGGGATGCCGGCAAGGACGTCGTCGACGCGGCGATGCAGGCGGCGGCCCGCGCGCAGCGCGAGTGGATTGCGATGACGGCGTCCGCCCGCGGCCGGGTGATGAATGAGATCGCCCGCAAAATCCGCGAGCGCGCCGGCGAGATCGCCGAGCTCGAAAGCCGCTCGGCCGGCCGGCCGATCCGCGATATCCGCGGCGAGGCCGCCCGGGTCGCCGAGATGTTCGAATATTATGCCGGCTGGTGCGACAAGCTGCATGGCGAGGTCATTCCGGTTCCGACCTCGCACCTGAACTATACGCGCAACGAACCGGTCGGCGTCGTCGCCCAGATTACCCCCTGGAACGCGCCGCTCTTTACCGGCGGTTGGCAGATCGCCCCGGCGATCTGCGCCGGCAACGCCGTCGTCATCAAGCCGTCGGAACTGACGCCGCTCAGCACGCTGGTGCTAGGGGCACTTTGCGAAGCGGGCGGCGCGCCGCGCGGCCTCGTCAACGTCATAGCCGGGCAAGGGTTGACGGCGGGCCAGGCCATGGTCGCCCATCCGAAGACGGCCCTCGTCGTCTTCGTCGGCTCGGCGCTCGCCGGCTCGGCAATCGCGGCGGCGGCGGCAAGGAATGTCGTGCCCTGCATCCTCGAACTCGGCGGCAAGTCCGGCAACATCGTCTTTGCCGACGCCGACCTCGATCGCGCCATTGTCGGCGCGCAGTCGGCGATCTTCTCCGGCGCCGGCCAGAGCTGCGTTGCCGGCTCGCGGCTGCTCGTCCATCGCTCGGTGCACCAGCAGTTCGTCGAGCGCTATGCACGCGCCGCCGAGCGTATCCCGGTCGGCGACCCCTTCGCAGATTCGACGCAAGTCGGCCCAATCAACAATCAACGGCAATGGACAAAAATCGAGGAAATGGTGCGCCAGGGCGTGGCCGAGGGTGCGACGCTTGCGACCGGCGGTTCCAAACCGGTTGCACTTCAATCCTCCGGCGGTTTCTATTTCGCGCCGACCATTCTCGACAACGTCAAGCCCGATATGACCATCGCCCGTGAAGAGGTCTTCGGCCCCGTCGTCGGTGTCACCGTCTTCGACGATGAAGAAGAGGCAATCACGCTCGCCAACGACAATCCCTACGGCCTCGCCGGTGCCGTGTGGACCCGCGACGTCGGGCGTGCCCATCGCGTCGCCTCCAAGGTGCGTGCAGGTACGTTCTGGATCAACGGCTACAAGACGATCAGCGTCATGTCACCCTTCGGCGGCTTCGGCCGCTCCGGTTACGGTCGCTCCTCCGGCCGCGATGCGCTGATGGCCTATACCCAGACGAAGAGCGTCTGGGTCGAGACCGCGGAAAACCCGGCCGTCGTCTTCGGGTATGCCCCGGAAGCTTGATCAATCAGATCACCCACCTGAAACGAGAAAGGGCCGGCAAATGCTGGCCCTTTCTTCTTGCTATTCAAAACCGCTCGGCTGCCTCAAAAATCTACCGATGCGGAAAGCATGAACGTGCGTGGTGCACCGGCTGAGAGGAAGCCACGAGCCGACGAGGCCCAGTAGTTCTCGTTGAAAACGTTCTCGACCGTCGCCCGGAACTCCAGCGGATTGCCGTTTTCCCGCGCCATCGAGTAGCGCGCGCCGAGATCAACCCGCGTCCAGTCCGAAACCTTCTGCGTGTTCGCCCGATCATAATAGGTGCTGCCGGTGTAAATGACGCGACCCGTGAGCGTCAGGTCTTCAACCCAGGGCGTATCGTATTCGCCGTAAAGGCTGATCGCCGTCTGCGGCACGCCGGTCACGGTCTTGCCGTCGTGCAGCCCGCCTTGTGTCTTTGCCAGTTCCGCATCCATGAAGGTGATCCCGCCCAGCAGGCGAACACCGGCGATCGGCTCGCCATAGGCAGAAAGCTCCAGGCCGCGGTTGACCTGAAGGCCGCTCATCGAAAAGAGGCGTGTCCCGGGATCGGTGAAACCGTTCGGCTGCCGGATCTCGAACAATGCTGCACTCAGCATCACCTCGCCGAGGTCGTACTTGAAGCCGATTTCCTTCTGCTTATTGACGACGGCCGGGAACATCTCGCCGCTGTTCAGCGCAACGGTCGGTGCTGTCGGTCCCTCGGTCAGGGCTTCCACGTAGTTGGCATAGACCGCGAAACTGTCTGTGACGTTCACAAGGGCAGCAACGGCAGGGCTGAACCGGGAATCCTCGTAGAGGTAGTTCATCGCACCGACCGGCGCGCTTGGAATACCCGGTCGGGTATTGAAGCCGCGTGAACGCATGTCCTGATAACGTCCGCCAACCGTCAACTGAAACCGGTCTTCCGCGAACGAAAGCGTATCGGAGATCGCAATGCTGGTCGTGAGCAGATCCGCAAACGGGTGGAGGTCGTTCGAGCGCGGAAGCCCGCCCGTATTCACCCAATCACTTGGCACGTAGACCGGATTGTAGATGTTGGTCGTATAGCTCCTGAACCCGAGGGTGCGAGGATTGAAGCGGCCGCGGTTGTTTTCGTTGAGCGCCCTGCTCAGCGAGACATTGAACTGGTGACCGACGGGGCCTGTGTCAAACTCCGAACGAACACCGATCTCACCCGAAATCCCCTGGATTTCCTGCGGATTGTAGCCGAACTCGGCCAGCGCATCGCCCCTCGAGTTTTGAATTGTGTAGGACGTGCTCAGGAAGTCTTCGCGATAGCGGCTGATGCCGCCTGCGGCATAGATGGTGGTATTGTCCAGCACGTCGAACTCGATGCGGCCAGCGGCCATGTTGTGCTCGCTGTCATGGTATTCGAACGGATTGGCCGTGTTGATCCGGCCGTCGGGTGCCTCCGGAATCTTGATGCCTGGCGCTGCCGCGTTGAACAGCGAGGTCGGCGCATTGATGTTCTGCTTGGAGTGGTTGAGGTCGAGCGAGGCCCGCACCCGGTCGCCGCGATAGTCGAGCCCGAGCGAGAAGACACCGATTTCATTCTCGTTGTGATCAAGGGCAGTTTCACCGCCGCGATAGGAGCCGTTGAAGCGGACGCCCCACTCGCCCTCCGATCCGAAGCGGCGACCAACATCGAGATGCGACCACACTTGCGAGTCGGAAAGATACGTGGTCGTCAGCCGCGTCAGCGGTTCGTCGGTGGCGCGTTTTGGGATGAGGTTGATCGTGCCGCCGACGCGGCCGATGCCGCCGTTGACCAGCGCGCTCGGGCCTTTGAGGACTTCAACCCGCTCGATGCCTTCAAGGAAGCTGCGTCGCGGATTGACGATGTAGAAAAGGCCGTCATAGGCGGTGTCCAGATTGGTGACCGAGAAGCCGCGAATGAAGAAGGAATCGCGCTCACTGAACGAAGGCGCATCCTGGCGCACGGACGGATCGTTGAGCGTGATATCGGCGATGGACCGGGCCTGCTGATCCCGGATCAGCTTTTCCGTGTAGCCCGTGATGCTGAACGGCGTTTCGCGAACGGCGCGGTTGCCGAGTGCGCCAAGCTGCGCGCCAGTTGCGACCTGACCGCCCGCGTAGGGCGCCGATGGCTGACCGACCGTGCCTGTTTCGGGCGGCTGACCAGCGGCGTGTCCGACGGCCACGATGGCATCAAGCTTCGTCGTTCCGCCTGGAGCGGAAACGCGTTCGGCCTGAACCTGGTTTTCGACCCTCTTGGTCTTGGGCGCTTCCTGCGCCTGCGCTGATGCAGCGGACATTGCAAGCAGCGACACGCCTGCCAGAACCGCACTGCCTCGCCCGTACGAAACAAAATTATACCTGCCCCTCGCCATTCTCTAAGCCCTCGTATTTCCGGTAAGCGTTGAAACATTTGACCGTCACGGTTGCCCGTCGAATTGAACCGTTCCGGCGAAGGCGACGTGCCTGCGCTTCCGCTGTGCGAAACATCGCAAAGCGGTCACCGGACATCGCTTTCACTTGCGGTTAGTTCGACCGACAGACGGGTCTCGTGCGCAGCAATTCGCTTCGGCAAAGCGGCAGCCAAGTCACTGCAAGTTCGGCCTCGCGCTTGCGGTCCTGCCAGTTGCAAAGTTGCCGGTCAGGGCGGAGAGCTCTCGCCGGGCGAACAATCACGCAACTGGTCGATCTTGCAATCATCTGTCTCAAAACATTAATTATAACAACGTCATAAAACTTGAATTTCTAACTCAAGTCTGTGCACGTATAGCCGGATCCGGTTTGGCGTCCAGGCATTTCGTGAACAAACATTGCGGCTTAACGGTAAACCGCGCACCATCGGAAAATCGACGAGACAGCGGACAGCCTCGGTCTTGTGATCGCCATCGGCCGTGTGAGGCGCCCAATGCGCGGTAGGCCCGGATCGCCAATCGGCAACGTTGAGCCGAGCATGGGACCGATGTCTGAGGTGGTTCCCGACAGGCGCGGCGCCGGTCTGCGCTTGCGGCGACGGGACGCTGGACCCGTCAGCCAGTGGCCGATGAACCGGCATGTCCGCGCGGGCGCATGTCTTCCCGGTCTAAGGCATTTGTTTTTGCCGCGGCGCACGGGCGTGCACCGCGGCGGTGTCATTCCAGCCCTCGATCAGGCTGCGCGGCTCCAGCTGTCGCGCGCTGCCGCAGCTTCCAACTTGAACTTCGCCAGCATCGTGCGCAGCTGACGGCTTTCCTCGGCCAGCGTGCCGCTGGCCGCAGTCGTTTCTTCGACCATCGCCGCGTTCTGCTGGGTCATCTGGTCCATATGGTTGACCGAGGTGTTGATTTCCTGCAGCGCCGTCGCCTGTTCGCGGGCGGCGGTGGCGATCGTGTTGACGTGGCCGCTGACATTGTTGACCAGCGTCTCGATCTCCAGCAGAGCCTCACCGGTGGAGCGCACCAGCGCCACGCCGTTTTCGACTTCCGACGCCGAGCTGTGGATCAGCGTCTTGATCTCCTTGGCGGCGTTGGCCGAGCGTTGCGCCAGCTCGCGCACTTCCTGGGCGACGACGGCGAAACCACGGCCCGCCTCGCCGGCGCGGGCCGCTTCGACGCCGGCGTTGAGCGCCAGCAGATTGGTCTGGAAGGCGATCTCGTCGATCACCGAGATGATCTGGTTGATGCGGTTGGACGAATCCTCAATCCGGCCCATGGCGTCAACCGCACTGCGCACGATCGCGCCCGACCGGCCGGCACTGTCCTTGGTGGCGCGCACCATTTCATGCGCCTCGTTCGCCCGTTCGGAGGCCGTGCGCACGGTCGAGGTGATCTCGTCGAGCGCCGCTGCGGTTTCTTCAAGCGCTGCCGCCTGCTGTTCGGTGCGCTTCGAGAGGTCATTGGCAGCCGAGCTCAGTTCGGCGGAATTGTCGTTGATGGTGCTTGCTGCCGTGCGCACGTTCTGCATGGTCGAGCGCAGCGTCACCATCGTCTGGTTGACGTTCTTCTGCAACTCCGCGAAGGCGCCATGGAATTCGCCGCGCATGTTCTGCGTCAGGTCGGCGTCGGCGAGTGCCGCGATGACCCGGCGGACTTCGTTGACCGTCTGGTCGACGCTGGAAACGAGCTCGTTGACGCTCGACGCAAAGCGGTTGAGGTCGTCGTTCTCATAATCCTTGGTGATGCGGCCGGTGAAATCGCCGGCAACGGCCGAGGCGACCACGACGCTGATGTTCGACTGCAGGTCGCTGCTGCGGGCATGCAATGCCGCTTCCTGCGCCTTCATCGCGCGCATGGCGATGCCGTTCTTGCGGAACACTTCGACGGCGCGTGCCATCTCGCCGATCTCATCCTGGCGGGAAACGTCCGTACCGTTGCCGTCAAGCTTGCCGTCGGCAAGTTCGCTCATGGTCGAGGTGAGTTCGCGCACCGGCATGACGATGCCGCGACGGGCAACGACGAGGCTGACGCCGACGCCGAAGAGGACGCAGGCGAGAGCGGCGGCTGCCAGAATGCTCATCGCGACGGAGGACGAGTTGAGGGCTTCGGCGCGGGCGGCGGCGAGCGCGTCGCCGGAATAGGTGCTGTAGGTTTTGACCGTCGCCGTCACCGTCTTTTGGGCTTCGAGCGCCTTGTCGAGCGCCGCCTTGACGGCGCCGGCGTCCGTGCCCTTGTCGGCGGCAACCGCGATCATCGCCCGGATCTCGTCAAAATAGCTGTTGAGCGTGAGACGGATATCGTTGAGCAGCTTGTCTTCCGCGTCGTCGGCAACCGCCTCGATCTTCGTCAGACGGCCGAGCATTTCTGCGGCACGCTTCTCGGTTTCGGCGCCGAAATCGGAGGCTTTCTCGGGCGCGGCAGCAAGCTGGTAGGTCATGCGGCTGATGGCGATGATATCGACGCGCAGGTCCATCGCCTCGCGTGCGGCCTCTTCACGCGCACCGACGTCGATGATCGTGGCGCCGAGAGAGGAAAGACCGCGCGCACCGGCGAGCGCGATCAGAATGGAGGATATGCCCATGACCACGACCACAAGGCCGACCTTGGTCAAAATCGAAAGGTTCTTGAACGTCACTGCCGTGACTCCTGTGATGTCGCGATCGCGCTGTTGGGAGAGGACATGGTCAGCCATACCGGCGGGAGGAGGACCGGCTGTTTGCTGCGCCTTTAGGGGGAGGAATTAGGGCGCGCACTGACCAATAAGTACTTAGTAAATTCGAATTTAAATTCGGGTTAAAAAAGCGATCGCGTCTTTTCGCAATTGCAGCAAAAGCAGTTGCGCATATCCCACAACGAAAAACGGGCGGACGATCGCTCGCCCGCCCGCAGACCACCGCAGCAGTCTTGGGAGATTGGTCTCTCTAACGTTACGACCGGCCGTAGCCACCGCCCGTCGGCGTCACCACGGTAAAGGCTTCCCCGGCTTCCAGTACCGTGTGGGCAGAGCCCGGCAGCTCTTCCGTCCGGCCGTCGTTGCGGCGCACCAGGTTGCGGCCAAGCTCGCCCGGGCTGCCGCCCTTGATGCCGAACGGCGCGACACGGCGATGACCCGAGAGGATGGCGAAATCCAGCTTTTCACGGGCGCGGATCGTGCGCTTCGTGCCGTTGCCGGCATTCCACTGGCCACGACCGCCCGAGCCGACGCGAATGTGGAAGTCTTCGAGCACGACCGGGAAGCGGGTTTCGAGGATTTCCGGGTCGGTGAGGCGCGAATTGGTCATGTGGGTATGGACCGCATCGGCGCCGTTGTAGCCGGGGCCAGCTGGGGCGCCCGAGCAGATGGTCTCGTAATACTGGTAGTGCTGGTTGCCGAAGGTCAGGTTGTTCATCGTACCTTGCGCGCCCGCCTGGCTTTGAACCGCGCCGAACAGGCAGTTGGTGACGGCCTGGCTAACCTCAACGTTACCGGCGACGACGGCCGCCGGATAGCGCGGTGTCAGCATCGTTCCCTCAGGGATGACGATGTGGATTGGCCTGAGGCAGCCGGCATTCATTGGGATCTCCGCCTCGACCAGCACGCGGAAGACATAGAGCACGGCTGCGCGGGTCACCGGCGCCGGGGCGTTGAAGTTGTCGCCGCGCTGCTCCGACGTGCCGGTGAAATCGACGGTCGCCTCGCGCTTGTCGCGGTCAACGGTGATCTTGACGACGATCTTGCAGCCCTGGTCCATCTCGTAGGAGAACTCGCCATCGGGCAACTGATCGAGCACGCGACGCACGCTCTCGGCGGCATTGTCCTGAACGTGGCCCATATAGGCTTCGACCACGTCCTCGCCGAACTGGGCGATCATCTTCCTGAGTTCGGCGACGCCCTTTTCGTTGGCTGCCACCTGCGCCTTCAGGTCGTTGACGTTCTGCAGGATGTTGCGCACCGGATAACGGGCGCCGTTCAGAAGCGCTTCGAGTTCCGCTTCACAGAATCGGCCAGCATCGATGAGCTTGAAGTTGTCGATATAGACGCCTTCCTCCTCAATGTTGGTGGCCAACGGCGACATCGAACCCGGCGAGATGCCGCCAATATCGGCATGGTGGCCGCGGCTTGCGACCCAGAAGCGGATCTCGCTTCCGGCATCGTCGAAGACCGGCGTGCAAACGGTGAGGTCGGGCAGATGCGTGCCACCGTTATAGGGCGCGTTGATCAGGAATACGTCGCCGGGCTTGATCACCGGGTTTTCGCGGATCGCGGTTGCGACCGACGCATCCATGGAGCCGAGATGCACCGGCATGTGCGGCGCATTGGCGACGAGATTGCCGCGGTTGTCGAAGACGGCGCAGGAGAAATCGAGCCTCTCCTTGATGTTCACCGAATAGGCGGTGTTCTGCAGCGTCACGCCCATCTGCTCGGCGATCGACATGAACAGGTTGTTGAAGATCTCCAGCATGACCGGATCGGCATGGGTGCCGATCGCGCTCTGCTGCTGCAACGCCTTCACGCGGCGAAGCACGATGTGGTCCTTGGCCGTCAGCTCCGCCTGCCAGCCATCCTCGACGACGATGGTCTGGTTCGGTTCGATGATGATCGCCGGACCGTCGAGCCGCTGGCCGGGCGCGAGTTCGGCACGAAGCGCCACCGGCGCATCGTGGAACTGGCCCTGCGAATAGAAGCGCGTGCGACGGGCGATGTCGGGCGTACCCTCCGTGACCGAACCGCCTTCGCGCTCCATCTGGGCGGCACCGCCGCCGACCGTCTCGACTTCGACGGCATCGATGACCAGTGCCTTGTTCTCGGCGACGAAGCCGAAGCGGCGCTTGTGCAGCGTTTCGAACTCGGCGCGCAGGCGCGCAATGTCGTCATGCTCCGGGAAAGTCGCGTCGACCGCGATCACCGTATCGGTGCCGGCGTAACGGATATGGGCGCGCAGATGCGTACGGATCTCGTCACGGGCGATCCCTTGCGCTTCGAGTTCGGCAAGGCAGTCGACTTGAAGCTCGGCCCCGAGCGCGCCGAGTGCGGCAGGCGCCTTGTCGTCGAGCGCAACGCCGAGCGCCTTCTGGCGCGTCGAACGGATATCGGCAAGCCCCATGCCATAGGCCGAGAGCAGGCCGGACATCGGATGCACGAGAATGCTCTTCATGCCGAGCTGATCGGCAACGAGGCACGCATGCTGGCCGCCGGCGCCGCCAAAGCAGCTCAGCGCATAACGCGTGACGTCATAGCCGCGCTGCACGGAAATCTTCTTGATCGCCTCGACCATGTTGGCAACCGCGATGCGGATGAAGCCGTCAGCGACGTCCTCCGGGCTGCGGCCGTCGCCGATCTCGGCGGCCATCGCCGCGAAGCGGTCGCGCACGGCCTCGACATCGAGGCGTTCGTCCTGGTTTGAACCGAAGAGCGCCGGGAAGAATTCCGGCAGCAGCTTGCCGAGCATGACGTTTGCGTCGGTGACCGCGAGTGGACCACCGTTGCGGTAGCAGGCAGGGCCCGGATTGGCGCCAGCGGAATCGGGACCGACGCGGAAACGCTCGCCGTCGAAATGCAGGATCGAGCCGCCGCCGGCAGCGACGGTGTGGATCAGCATCATCGGCGCACGCACGCGCACGCCGGCCACTTCGGTCTCGAAGGCGCGTTCATATTCGCCGTCGAAATGCGCGACGTCGGTGGAGGTTCCGCCCATGTCAAAGCCGATGACGCGGTCGAAACCTGCGGCTTCACCGGTCTTGGCAAGACCGACGACACCGCCGGCCGGACCGGAGAGGATCGCGTCCTTGCCCTGGAACATCTCGGCCGCGGTGAGGCCGCCCGAAGACATCATGAACATGACGCGCGCGCCGGTGCGGGCGATATCGAGTTCGCCCGAGACCTGGGCGACGTAGCGGCGGAGAACCGGTGACAGATAGGCGTCGATGACGGTGGTGTCGCCGCGCCCGACATATTTGATCAGCGGCGAGACTTCGTGGCTGACCGAGACCTGCTCGAAGCCGAGTTCGCGGGCAATTCGGGCAACGACCGCCTCATGCTCGGGATATTTGTAGGCGTGCATGAAGACGATGGCGACGGCCTTGTAGCCCTTGCCCTTCAGGTCTTCGAGTGCCGCGCGCGCCTTTGCCTCATCAAGCGGCGTTTCGACCGTTCCGTCGGCCAGCACGCGCTCGTCGAGCTCGACGATGTCCTGATAGAGCGCTTCCGGCTTGATGATCTCGGTTGCGAAGATCTTCTTGCGCTCCTGGTAGCCGATCTTCAGCGCGTCGCGGAAACCCTTGGTGGTCACGAGCGCCAGCGGCTCGCCCTTGCGTTCGAGCAGTGCATTGGTGGCAACGGTCGTGCCCATGCGCACTTCGCCGATGAGACCGGTCGGGATCGCGGCACCGGTCGCAAGGCCGAGATGCAGGCGAATGCCCTGCACTGCGGCGTCGCGATAGGCTTCCGGATTTTCCGAAAGCACCTTGCGTGCGTGCAGGTTCCCTTGCGGATCGCGGCCGATGACATCGGTGAAGGTGCCGCCGCGGTCGACCCAGAAGTCCCAACTGCCGGTTTCGCGTGCGCTCATTGTCCATCCCTCTCGTTCGCGAGCCGCATGACTGTGCAGGCCCGGAAATTCATCAAAGCAGTTCGTTGACAAAATGTCGATAAAATGATGACATAAAATCGTCAAGATGAGGAAGAGCTGAATGACGAAGAAGCCTGAGGAGAGCTTTGAAGGTCGGGAATGGGCCGAAAACGCCCTGCCCGAACATCTGAAGCCGGTCGCGGCCATCGGCCCGATCGTTTCCTCCGCGCACCTGGCGGAAGGCGGCTCACCCGGCCTCTCCGAAGTGGAATACGGGCTGATCCTCGCTTCGCATGCCTTTCACCGCTGGATGATGCGCTGCATGGCGGCCGCCGGCGTACCCGGCCTTTCCCCGATCGAAATCCTGATCCTGCACACGATCCGTCACCGCGATCGCGGCAAGAAGCTCGCCGACATCTGCCTGGTCCTCGATATCGAAGACACGCATGTCGCGACCTACGCCATCCGCAAGCTCGAAGCCGCGGGCCTCGTGACGACGGGCAAGGAAGGCAAGGAAAAGACCATCCTCATCACCGACAGGGGCTCGGACGCCTGCACGCGCTACGCAAAGATCCGCGAACGCCTGCTGGTCTCCTCGACCGCCAAGGCCCGCCCCTCGGAAGAGACACTCTCTGAAATCGCCGCCGTCCTGCGTTTCATGTCGGGCGCCTATGAACAGTCCGCGCGCGCCGCGACCACATTGTAACGAGGAAGACCGCGTGACTGCCAAAATGCCCGCGCCGCTGCTCGCCGTCGAGAAGCTTTCCGTCGCCTTCAACGGCAACCCCGTCGTCGAAGATCTGAGTTTTTCGGTCACGCCCGGACGGACGCTGGCGATCGTGGGCGAATCCGGTTCCGGCAAATCGGTGACCTCGCTTTCGATCATGCGGCTCTCGGACATGATGGGCGGCCAGTTTCCGACCGGGCGCATCGTGTTTCGTGGCAAGGACGGCGAGATCGACCTGACGAGCGCGCCGCAAAAGACCATGCGCGCCATCCGCGGCAAGGAGATCGCCATGATCTTCCAGGAGCCGATGACGTCGCTGAACCCCGTCTTCACCATCGGCGACCAGGTCGCCGAAGTGCTGATGCTGCACGAGAAGATGACGAAGGCAGAGGCGCTCACCGAGACGCGTCGGCTGCTCGACATGGTCCGTCTTCCTGATTCTTCCGAGCTGATCGGCCGTTATCCGCACCAGCTTTCCGGTGGCATGCGCCAGCGCGTCATGATCGCCATGGCGCTGGCCTGCCGGCCGAAGCTGTTGATCGCCGACGAGCCGACGACGGCGCTCGACGTCACCATCCAGGCGCAGATCCTGACGATCATCCGGGACCTGCAGAAGGAACTCGGCATGGCGGTGATCTTCATCACCCACGACATGGGCGTCGTCGCCGAAATGGCCGACGACGTCGTTGTCATGTGGAAGGGCCGCAAGGTCGAGGAAGGCCCGGTCGGCGAGATCTTCTCAGCCCCCAAGCACCCCTACACCCAGACGCTGCTTTCCGCCGTGCCGAAACTCGGCAGCATGACCGGCGAGGAATTCCCCAAGCGCCTGCCGCTGACCATGATGGTCGACGGCGAGCCGAAGCGCGTCGGCGACGTCCATATCCAGCGCACTGCCCGCTACGAGGCCGCCCCGATCCTGTCGGTACGCGATCTCGTCACCCGTTTCGATGTACGCAAGAACCTCTTCGGCAAGGCGACGCATCGCGTGCATGCGATTGAAAACGTCAGCTTCGATATCTTCCCGGGCGAAACGCTGGCGCTCGTCGGCGAAAGCGGCTCGGGCAAGTCGACGATCGGCCGCACGATCCAGCAGCTGCAGAACGCTACATCGGGCGAGATCCTCTTCGGCGGCCGGCCCGTCTCGGCGATGAGCTATGCCGAGCGGCAGAGACTGAAACAGGAAATCCAGTATATCTTCCAGGATCCCTTCGCCTCGCTCGACCCGCGCAAGACCGTCGGCTTCTCGATCGCCGAGCCGATCCGCACCCATGGCCTGATCCTCGGCGAAAAGGAAATCGACAAGCGCGTGCATGAGTTGCTTGAGCGCGTCGGCCTGACGGCCGCGCATGCCAGGCGCTACCCGCACGAATTCTCCGGTGGCCAGCGCCAGCGCGTCTGCATCGCCCGGGCGCTTGCCTCTCGCCCCAAGCTGATCATCGCCGACGAGGCGCTTTCGGCGCTCGACGTGTCGATCCAGGCGCAGATCATCAACCTGTTCATGGAACTCCAGGAACAGGAAGGCCTCGCCTATCTCTTCATCAGCCATGACATGGCGGTGGTCGAGCGCATGAGCCATCGCGTCGCCGTGCTCTATCTCGGCCAGATCATGGAATTCGGCAGCCGCCAGCAGGTCTTCGAAACACCTTCCCATCCCTATACGCGCCGGCTGCTTTCCGCTGTGCCCGTCGCCGAACCCGGCAAGGGCCGCGAGCGTGCCATGCTGGAAGGCGAAATCCCGAGCCCGATCCGCCGTGTCGGCGACGAACCCGCGGTTCTGCCGCGCAAAGAGATCGCCCCCGGCCACTTTGTGACCAAGGGCGCATGAGCCGCTTTCTTTCCTAGAGAAGGCTGTCGAAACAGGAGTGAGTAAATGATCAACAAAAAGGGGATCCACGCCGCTTTCATCGCCCTTGCGATGGCCGGCAGTTTCATGACCGCAGCCCCGGCCTTTGCCGCCGGCACGCTGACCGTGTCGTCGCCGCAGGATCCGGGTAGCTGGGACCCGGTCGACACCTTCCT
This sequence comes from Ensifer sp. CCNWLY38, assembly GCF_037120565.1. NCBI lineage: Bacteria > Pseudomonadati > Pseudomonadota > Alphaproteobacteria > Hyphomicrobiales > Rhizobiaceae > Ensifer > Ensifer sp. CCNWLY38. The sequence goes on along the minus strand of NZ_JBBBBO010000003.1, from coordinate 350,274 downwards.
CGTCAACTGGGCGTCCGTCGCCACCAACATTTATGACGGCCTGACCTATCGCGGTTCGGATCTCAAGCTCGTGCCCGGCCTTGCCACTTCGTGGGAAGAGCTCGACGGCGGCAAGCGCCTGCGCTTTACGCTGCGCGAAGGCGTCAAGTTTCACAATGGCGAGCCATTCAACGCCGAAGCGGTGAAGTTCACCTTCGACCGCCTGCTCGGCGAGGAAGGTTCCAAGGGGCCGCAGAAGTCCAACTATGCCGTGATTGAAAAGGTCGAGATCATCGACGAGAAGACCGTCGACCTGCATCTGAAGACCCCGGATCCGGTGCTGCTGACCAAGCTTGCCGGCTACGGCGCGATGATCGTGCCGCCGAAGTACATTCAGGAGAAGGGCGAGGACTACTTCAACGCCCATCCGGTCGGAACCGGCCCGTTCAAGTTCGTCTCCTACGAGCCGAAGGTCGGCATCAAGCTCGAAGCCTTTGCCGATCATTGGGGCGGCGCGCCGAAGCTTTCGAACCTCAACTACCGCTTCATCTCGGAGCCGGCGACCGCCGTTGCCGAACTGCAGGCCGGCCGCGTCGATCTCGTGATCCCGCCGACCATTCCGATCGGCATGATCCCGACCATCCAGGACGACAGCAACCTGGAGATCGTCACCAGCGCCGGCCCGACGGTCTACGCTCTGCGCTTCAACACCCGCGACGGCATCACCAAGGATCCGAAGGTGCGCAAGGCGCTCATCCTCGGCGTCGATCGCGACACCATCATCCAGTCGATCCTCGGCGGCCAGGCGGACCCGATCGCCAGCTTCCAAGGCAAGCTCTCCTTCGGCTTCGACCCGGCGATGAAGCCGCTGCCCTACGATCCCGAACAGGCCAAGGCCCTTCTGAAGGAAGCCGGTGTTGCGCCGGGCGCCTCCGTGCAGATCGACGTTCGCGGCAACGATGCGACCTTCAACGAGGTCGTACAGGCGATTGCCAGCTACCTGCAGCTGATCGGCATCAACGCGACGATCAAGCCCTATGAAACCAACGTTCTGCTGAACGACATCATCCCGGCCGGCAAGACCGGCGCGATGTTCCAGCAGTCCTGGGGTGGCTGGACACTCGACTACGACAACACCGCCTACTCCATGTACCACTCCGGCGAAAAGTGGAATCCCTACGACCAGGATGCGGAACTCGACAAGCTGCTCGAATCCCAGCGTTCGATCACCGATCGGGCCAAGCGCGAGGAGATCCTCAAGCAGATCGCCAACTACGCCGGCGACCGGTCGCTCGAGATGCCGCTTTACAACCTCAATGCCATCTTCGGCGTGAGCAAGCGCGTCAAGAACTTCACGCCGGTGCCGGACAGCCGCCTGCGGCTCACGGACGTGACGGTCGAGTAAACAATCCGGTCCGCCGCCGCGCGCGTGAGGCGGCGGACCATTTTCTTTAAAGGGCGGGTCACTTGGCCGGATTTCTAATCAAACGTTTTCTGCAGGCGGTCTTCGTCGTGTTCGTCGTGACACTGACCGTTTCCTATGCCATCCGGTTCACCGGCGACCCGGCCCTGATGCTGGCGCAGGGCGCCGGCAGCGTGACTGAGGAAGACCTCGTGCGCATCCGCGAGGGGCTCGGCCTCAACCAGCCGTTCCTTTCGCAATATGCCGACTTCATCAAAGGCATGTTCACGCTCGATTTCGGCCGCTCCTTCCTCGGCGGCACCCCGGTTTCGCAGCTGATTGCCTCTGCCCTGCCGGCGACCATGCTGCTCGCTTTCGCCTCGCTGATCGTCTCGATCGCGATTTCCATCCCGCTTGGTATCCGCGCCGCCGTCGCGCGCGGCAAGTGGGCGGATCAGACGATCCGCATCCTATCGCTGATCGGCCTGTCCTTCCCGAACTTCTGGCTGGCGATCATGCTCGTGCTGTTGTTCTCGATCGTTCTGAAATGGCTGCCACCGAGCGGCATGGACGGCTTTGCGAGCTTCATCATGCCGGCGCTGACCATGGGCATCATCCTGACGGCGACGAATGTGCGGCTGGTGCGCACCGCGATGCTGGAAACCCTGCAGTCGCAATACATCATGGTTGCCCGCGCCAAGGGCCTCAGCGAAACCAAAGTGCTCTACAAGCATGCGCTGCGCAATTGCGCGATCCCGCTGATCACCTATTTCGGCCTGCAGTTCGGCGGCCTGCTCGGCGGCATCGTCGTCGTCGAACTCGTCTTCAACTGGCCGGGCATGGGCACGCTCGCCTTCGATGCGGTCGCCTCGCGCGACTACCCCGTGCTTCAGGCGGTCATCACGGTGCTTTCCCTGATGATCGTGTTCGTCAATCTTCTGGTCGACATCGCCTATGGCGTAGTCGATCCGCGCATCCGGACGGAGTGAGCCGATGACCACCAAGGCTGCAAACACCCGCTTCGCCCGCTTCCGCAACCTCGAATTCATTCTCGGTGCGCTTTTGACCGGCGGCATCTGCCTGGCCGTGCTCTTCTCCGGCGTGCTCTTTCCAGGCGGTGTCGACAAGATCGACCTGATGGCGCGCCTGACGCCGCCCTTCGTCAACTGGGCCCATCCGCTCGGCACCGACCCGCTCGGGCGCGACGTGCTCGCCCGCGTGGTTGCCGGCGGCAAGATCTCGCTGCTCGTCGGCCTGACCTCGGTTGCCGGCGCCGTCGTCGTCGGCGTGGTCATGGGGCTCGTTTCGGGCTATTATCGCGGCTTCTGGGATATGCTCGTCATGCGCTTTGCCGACGTTCAACTCGCGCTCCCCTTCATCCTGCTTGCGATCACTTTCATCGCCATCGTCGGCGGCGGGCTGACCAACACCATCATCCTCCTGATCGTTTCGCAGTGGGTGCAATATGCCCGGCTGGTTCGCGGTTCGGTGCTGTCGCTGCGCGAGCGCGAGTTCATCCAGTCGGCCCGCGCCATCGGCGTTCGCGACTACAAGATCCTGTTCCAGCACCTGCTGCCCAACCTGATCGGGCCGGTCATCGTGCTGATGACCTTGAACGTCGCCAACAACATCCTGCTCGAAAGCAGCCTTACCTTCCTCGGCCTCGGCGTCGATCCGCTGATCCCGAGTTGGGGTGGCATGCTCGCCGACGGCCGCACCTACCTGCAGAACGCGTGGTGGGTCAGCGTCTTCCCGGGCCTCGCGATCCTGCTCACCGTCCTCGGCCTCAATCTTCTCGGCGACTGGCTGCGCGACAGCCTCGACCCAACCGGTAGAACTTCACGATGACGACGATTTTCGAAGGCGCCTTCGAGCGCACGCTCGATACCCTTCTCACCACCTACGGCAAGGAAGCGGCCCGCGGCACCAAGCTCGAAGCCTGGCTCTTCGACGATGCCGCCAGCCGCAAGGCGGCGGAACAGAAGCTTGCGAGCTTCGGCGTGAAGGCGACACTCAGGAGCGCCTACAAGCCGCTGCTGCATTTCTTCCTCGAAGAGATCGACCGCGCAGCGCTCGCCCAAGTCACCATCTCCTATCCTCAACACGAGGGCGCGCCCCAGAACCGTTTCCTGCTCGAAGCCTATCCGCTTGCCGCTCTCGTCGGCGATGCCGATATCCGCTTTGAGGCCGGCAGCAAGGCAGCCTTCACCTACGACGTCGCGCTGACTTTCCACGATGGGCGCCAGCAAAGCCACGCAGTCTTCGCGCCAAACCGTATCCATACCGATTTCGTCGGCGAGACCCTGCTGTCGCCGACCGGCTGGGTCCGTCTCGACGAAGGCTGCGACAAATGTCGCGAATGCCATCTCGAAACCGACTATGAGCGGCTCTTTGCCGGTACCATGCGGGCGATTGCCGACCATGCCTGGGGCGACAGCGAGCCCTATTTCGAAGAGCTCAACATTCGCGTGACTCTGCCGATCACCGACTTCCGCCTGCCCATCGGCGAAGAGGTCGTGAGCCTTCGTGAGGCGCTGCACGAGGACTTCTATTTCTCGCTGCTCGAAGTCTTCCAGAAGAAGTCCGGTCGTCCCCTCGGCGACCGCGGGCTGAAACCCGGCCAGATCATACCGGAGATCGTCTTTGGCGTCGGCAAGCCGACCGTCGTTGTCGAAGTGCGGCCCTTGCAGGCAGGTGATGCCGAGGGCGAAGCCCAGGCGCTCGAAACCGCCGAAGCGCCGCTGACGGTGGCGCAGATCGATGCCGAACTGGCCGCGATCGACGGCCAGCCCTTCGAGGCACAGTCGCGCGCCGGCCGATCGGTCAATGCCCGCTACCACAAGGGGACCGATGCGCCGGTCATGATCAGCGGCGGCCAGCATCCGAACGAGACGACCGGCATTGTCGGCGTGCTGCGCGCAGCCCAGGCGCTTGCCGCCCGCGCCGGCACCCATTTCACCATCTCGCCGCTCGAAAACCCCGACGGCTACGCCGTGCATCAGCGGCTACGGGTGGACAATCCGCTGCACATGCATCACGCCGCCCGCTACACAGCACTTGGCGATGACCTCGAATACCGCACTGGCGCAGCGCTCAACGAGCGCGAAATCCGCAAGGAAGCCGAACGCCTGACCGGCGCGCAGCTGCACGTCAACCTGCACGGCTACCCGTCGCACGAATGGACTAGGCCGCTGTCCGGCTACGTGCCGCGCGGCTTTGCCATGTGGACCCTGCCCAAGGGCTTCTTCCTGATCATGCGCCATCATGCCGAATGGACCGACCGCGCCGAACGGCTGGTCGAGGCAGTCACCGAGCGGCTTGCCAAGGTTCCGGGTCTGCTCGCCTATAACGACGCGCAGATCGCCCTCTACGAGACCCACGCCGGCGAAACCGGCTTCCGGATCATCAACGGCTTTCCCTGCATGATCTCGGTCGACGACCGCCACACGGCGCCGCTGACGCTGATCACCGAATATCCGGACGAGACCATCTATGGCGATGCCTTCATCGCTGGCCACGACGCCCAGAAGGAAACGGTGCTTGCCGCCTACGACGCGTTTCAGCGGATGATGGCCATCGCCTAAAGCCTCACAGGGCGACGGTACCCAGTGCCGCCGCCCAAAAGCCGACCCCTTGAGCGTTCCCCGCAAGCGACAAGCCGCCGCTGGCGATTTTGGCCATCCGACGCCCCACCACCGAATACGGTAAAGCCTGACGAGGCTGCATTGCCGTGCCATTGCGTGTCCCGCTAGAACCGGCACACGTCCGCGCACCCATGCGCCGCAACGTTGCTGCAATCCTCGTCGACCAGACGTGAGGCAACATCTATCGTATTCGGAGAATTCAATGCGCCTGCTCCTTGTCGAGGACGAGCTGGAAATGGCGGCGGCGCTCAGCGCCGCGCTCGGCCGCTACGACATGATCCTGGATCATGCGCCAACGCTCGACCATGCATTGGCGGCGCTCGCCAATCACGTGCATGACGGCATCATCCTCGATCGCCAATTGCCCGATGGCGACGGGCTGTCACTGATCCCGCGCGTCCGTGCGCTGAAATCCGGAATTCCCGTGATTGTTCTGACCGCGCGTGGCACGGTCGACGAGCGTGTCCGTGGCCTCGACATGGGCGCCGACGACTATCTCGCCAAGCCCTTTGCCGTGGAAGAACTGTTGGCGCGGATCCGCGCCCTCATGCGGCGTTCGCCGGATATCGCCCCGATGACGGCGCGCATCGGCAAACTCGTCTTCGATTTCGACGGCAGGCAGGCGCAGGTGAACGGCCAGTTGCTCGACCTGCCCCGTCGCGAACTGCTGGTGCTGGAAACGCTGGCGCGGCGGCAGGGCCGCACCGTGCAGCGCTCGACCTTGGAGGAATCAGTCTACGGCTATGATGACGAGATCCAATCCAACTCGCTCGACGCGCATGTCTCGCGACTGCGCCGCAAGCTTGCCGACACCGGCGCCGGCGTGGAGATCCACAGCATCCGCGGCGTGGGTTATCTGCTGAGGCCTTCCCCATGAGCACGTCATCCGTCAACTCGTTGAAGAAGCGCCTGATCTGGCAGATCCTCACCTTTCAGGTGCTGCTGTTGATGGCGGTCATCGCCGGCCTCATGGCATTGCTGACGCGCGCCGATCTTGGCGGAAAGTTCCTCGATGCCGACGCAGCTTCGGTCGCAGCCGGCGCGATCCGGTCGGATCCCACAGGTGGATTGTCGCTGGTCGAGACACCGCAATTGCTTGCCATGCGGGCCGAGTCTCCTGATTTCTGGTTCGTCGCGAGAAACGAACGCGGCGACATGATCCGCAGCGGCCCCGTGCCGGACGCCTACCGCAACATTGGCGAACATCTGGATCGGATCGCCTTTGGCGACATGCGAGACAGCGTCGAGCCCTACACGCTCTCGTCGATCGTGCGCTCGGTGACCACGGAAAGCGGAACCTATACGGTGCTTGCGGGCGGCGGCCGGCTGTGGAGCGCGTCCTTCGCGGTTTTCCTGCTGGCAAACCTGGTGCTGCTTCCGATCGTGCTCATCGTCGTGCTGATCCCGGCCCTTGCCATCCCGATCATCGTCAGGCGTGCCTTTGCCGGCCTCGCCGATATGGTCGATCAGGCCAAGAAGATCGACGTCGATCGCCGCGGCGCCCGCTTGTCCGATCATCGGGTTCCCGGCGAAGTGCGTCCGCTGGTAGAGGCATTCAACGGCGCACTGCAGCGACTGGACGAAGGATACGAACGGCGGCAACGTTTCATCCTTGACGCAGCACATGAGCTGAGGACCCCGGTCGCGATCCTGCAGACGCGGCTGGAAAGCATGGACGCCGGGCCGCTCAGAAACCGCCTGTTGATCGATTCCAATCGCATCGCGGGGCTTGCGGAACAGTTGCTGGACCTTGAGCGGATCGATCGCGATGGCGCGGACTTTTCCACGCTCGACCTGGTGTCGCTGTGCCGTGACGTCGCCGCCGATCTTGCTCCGCTCGCGCTTTCGGCCGGCTGCGAACTCTCCTTCGCTTCGGACGTCGAGCGTGTTGTTGCGCGCGGCGATGCCGGCGCCATCGAGCGGGCGGTCACCAACCTGGTGCGCAATGCGATCGAGCATGCCGGTGGTCTCATCACCATCCGCGTCGAGCGCGGCGGCGTGATCGAGGTCACCGATGAAGGCCCCGGCATTCCCGAACGCGAGCGTGAACGCATCTTCGAGCCGTTCCATCGCCTGCAGCCGCGCGACCACGGCGCCGGCCTCGGCCTGCATTTGGTCAGCGAAATCGTTGGTCGCCATAAGGGCCACATTTCCGTTGTCGATGAACCCGCCGGCGGCGCCTGCTTCCGCATCACCTTGCCCGCGGCATGATACAGATCGCGCGGCACCCAACATGATTAACAGACAATTAATAACGAAATCAGCAGCTTAGTTAATTTGTGCAATGTTGGCGCAATCCGTGGAGCCGACAAAGGATGCGCATCTTCCAAGCTTCGCGACCGCGCTACCCGGCACGAGACGCGAAATGGAAGAACCGAAGCGCCGCGAAGGGCGCCCTATCCAATCCACGGAGCAATATCATGCGGCAATCCAGCAAGTTTTCGATCTGGTCCAGTCTTACCCTGCTAACCTTCCTCGGCGTCCAGCAGTCCCAGGCAGCCGACCTCTCCGCGCCCTATTATCAGGATCCGCCAGCCTTTAGCTGGAGCGGCGCCTATGTCGGTGCGCATGGTGGCCTCGGCTTCACCGGAAGCCCCAATCCCTTCGCCGATCACAACGGCGTCGCGCTCGGCGTCCAGGCCGGCTACAACATGCAGGCCGGCCCGGGCATCGTCGGTGCCGAGATCGAGGGCTCCTACCTCGGCGACACGGAGCACAAGGTCAATGGCGGCAAGCTCAAGGAAAAATGGCGCGGTGCGATCAAGGCGAAGGCCGGCCTCACCTTCGACCAGACGCTCGTCTACGGCACAGCCGGCTATGCGATGACCAACTACAAGAAAGGCGGCGATGTTCGCAACGACGTCGGCTTCAAGGGCGGTTATCTCGTTGGCGCCGGCATCGAGCAAGCCTTCGCAGGCGGCCTGTCGGCCAAGCTTGAGTACAACTACATCATGACGCCCGATGTCCGCACCAGCACCGTTTCAGGCTCCAGTGAAGAGGACATCAACAGCCACGTCATCAAGGCCGGCATCAACATGCGCTTCTGACGGGGCCGCCGGTTCGCGGCGGCGCCCCCTGCTAAGCCGACGACCTTCCCGAAAGCGGGCCTGCGGTTGCAGGCCCGGCAAACGGCAGGACGTCACGCCGAGATCGGATCACTCCGCCGCTTCCCTCGCCAACGGCTCTGATGTCGCCAGCCGGCGCCAGATCGGCGCCATGGCGGTGGCGATCTCACCGTAGATCGCGAAGCGGCGGTCATAGTGCGCGCCGAGCGCGGCATTGGGCCGGTAGTGGCGCTCGGTTTGGACCATCGCCGCAGCGCCGGCGGAAATGTCCGCAAAGAGACCGATGCCGGCACCCGCCGTGATCGCTGCGCCGAGCGCGCCGGTCTCGCGCGAACGCGCGACCGTCACCGGCACATCAAGCACATCGGCAAAGATCTGCGGCCAGATCAGGCTGCGCGATCCGCCGCCCGAAAGCACCGCCTCGTCGAAAGTAGCACCTGCGGCTCGCATCGTCGCGATGTGCTGCCGATGACCGAAAGCGACGCCTTCGAGCACGGCGCGCACCAGATGGCCCTTGGTGTGCCAGCCGGCGACGCCGTAGAAACCAGCCCGCGCGTTGCCGTCCTGCTGCGCGCCATAGAGGAACGGATGGTAGAGCGGATCGTTCGCCGCCGGCTCGATCTCGGCCGCCAACTGGCAACAAAGGTCAAAGGGCGAGCGGCCGTCCTTGCCGTCGTGCGGAAAGAGTTCACGGACTAGCCATTCGAGATTGGCGGCCGACGTCGCGCTCGCCTCGATCGCCATGTAGCGGCTTCGATCGAAGGTCGAGAACATGAAGATCGGATTGCTCAGGTCCGGCTGATCGATGATGACCTGGTTGATGCTCCAGGTGCCGGCGATGATCGAGGCCGCCCCCGTTTTTGTGACGCCGGATCCAATCGCCGAGGCGACCACGTCGAAGAGGCCGCCGACGACAGGCGTACCGGCCGCCAGTCCCGTTTGCGCGGCTGCTTCTTCACTCACCCTTCCAACAATCGCGTCGCTTTCGGCGAGATCCGGCAACAGGCCCATGCAGTCGTGAAGGCCATAGGCCTTCATCAGCCCATCGTCATAACGTCGCCCGGCGACGTCGAGCAGCCCCGCTCCACTCATGTCGGAGACGTCGCTGACGCGGGCACCGGTCAGGCGATTGACGACGAAGTCCTTGCAAAGAAACACCGTGCCAATCTTGGCGAAGAGGTCCGGGCGAAAGCGTTTCAGCCAGGCAAGCAGCGTCGGCGTCTGCGATGGCCAGGGCCGCTGCCCGGCGATCGGATAGGTGCGCTGGCCGACGCCTTCAGCTTGCCATTCCTCCACGAGGCCGGCTGCGCGGGTATCGAGCGACTGGATGCCGATCAAAGGCGCGCCGGTACGATCCAGCGCATAGAGGCCGTTGCCATGCCCGGCGCAGCCGATCGCCGCGATCTCATCAGCACGGATACCGGCACGCTCGATACAGGCGCGGATCACCACCTTTGCGTGGCTCCAGAGCTCACCGAGCCCTCGCTCGACATGGCCGGGCGTCGGAACCTGGCTATGCCCTTCCTCAGCGGCCATCGCGATCTCGTTGCCCTCTCGGTCAAAAAGCACCGCCTTGATCACGGTGTTCCCGGCGTCGATCCCGAGCAGATACTCTCCCATGCGCGAACCCCTCCCAAGGTTCTAAATCCGTTCGGCCGAGACGTCGCCGCTGTCCTCCACGGCGACGCGCTCCACCCTGTCACAAAAGGCGTCGCGCCCTGAGGCGCGATGCCATCCCAGCGATTCTCAGCCGCGCTGATAGAGCGCGTAAGCTTCTTCGCCGCCCGCATCCTCATGGATGATCGCCATCAGCCCGCGCACGACGGCGCTCGGATTGGCGTGCTGGTAGATGTTGCGGCCATAGACCATGCCCATTGCGCCCTGGCGCATCAAGGCCGCCGATTTGGCAAAGACGTTGCGCAGATCTTCCTTGCCGCCGCCGCGCACCAGGACCGGGCAGCGCGCCGCCTCGACGACCCTGTGGAAATCTTCCGCGTTGGTGGTCGGGTCCGCCTTGACGATATCGGCTCCCATCTCGCGCGCAAGCCGGGTCAGGGTCACGATCTTCTCGGCATCGCCATCGACCATGTAACCGCCCTGTTCGGTCACCGGCTGCATTACCAGGGGCTCGATCATCAGCGGCATGCCGTATTTGTCGCAATCGGCCCGCACCCGCGAGATATTGGCGACGCATTGGCGGAAGAGATCGGGCTCGTCCGGCAGCATGAAGAGGTTGACGACGACGCAGGCGGCGTCCATCGCCAGCGCGCCGATCAGCGGCTCGGCCTCGTTCTGCAGCACCGCCCACATGTGCCGGTGGCGGATGCGGTTATAGGGGTTGCCCATGTCGAGACGCATGACGAGCGCCGGCTTGTCCTTGCCGGGCACGTCCTGCAAGAGGTCAGCCTGGCCATAGTTCATCTGGATCGCGTCCGGTGCCGCCGCAACCAGAGCCTTCACCACGGCGGACATGTCTTCGAGACCGTTGAGGAAGGACGGTTCGTTGCAGACGCCATGATCGATCGCGACATCGAGGCAACGTCCGCCACCGAAGAGACGGTTCATCCGGACCTTGCTGTTGTTTCGCATAATGCACTCCTTTGTTCGTTCCGTGCGGAGAGGGTTTCCTCGTCGACGCCATGGCGCTCGGTGAGGAGGGTGAGAAAGCGTTTGCGCTCGTGATCGGCGCGGGCCAGCGACCAGTGCTTTTCGGCCGCGAGCAAAGCGAGAGCAGCCTCGGCCATGTCGAGCGAGAGTTCGCCAGATATCGCCAACGTGCTGCGACGCAGCACGAGATCGTCGAGATGTTCGACGGCTTCGTTGCGGACCAGGAACTGCAGCTCCCGCGCGGAGTAATCCGGATGTGGCAAGGCGTGGTCGGCACCGCCAGCGATGAAATCGGCGACCTGCCTCGAGCCCGTTCCATAACGCGTAAACAACGTGCGCATGCGCTCGCGCGAAAGTCCGGTGGATGCCGCAACGTCGTCGATCCATGTATCGCGATCGGACGGATACTGCCGCCCGCCGCCAATGGCGCGCTCGCCGGTACTGACATGGCGCGCCCGGCCCAGACGCTCCAATGTGAGATCTGCCGCCATTTCGCCGAAGGAGCGGAAGGTCGTCCACTTGCCGCCGATCATGCACAGCACCGGCGGGCCATCGTCGACAGCTTCGACGAAGGTGCAGAAATGGTCGCGCGGGATGCGTCCGGTAAAACTGTCCTCGCTTGCCGGCAGCGGCCGCACGCCCGAGAACTGGAAGACCACTTCTTCGGGCCGGATCCGGATATCGGGTAGCACGAAGGCGAGCGACTGCAGGATGTAGTCGCGCTCGTCCGGCTCACAGCGCACGGTTCCCGGGTCGTCGACGCGGATATCCGTCGAGCCCACCAGCACCTTGCCGAGATAGGGAAAGAGGATGCAGATGCGGCCGTCCTCGTTCTCATAATAGATCATGTGGCCGTCGAGCGCTTTCATCAGCGCCGGATTGTCGATGATCAGATGCGATCCCTTGGTGCCGCCCATCAGCGGCGCCGGCTTTGACGTCGAGGGAAACAGCGCTCCGTTGGCGATATCGATCCAGCCGCCAGTGGCGTTGATGATAAGCGTGGGCTCGATCGAAACGACCGCGCCGCTGACACCGTCCTTCAGCTCGTATCGCCCGGGCGCCGCAAGGACCAGTTCGGCATAGTTGAGCGCACGGGCATGTGGGCCGGCAGCAAGTCCGTCCTTCAGGAGCTCAAGACCGAGACGCTCCGGCTGGCTGACCCAGGCGTCGTAGTAGGTGGCGGAACTCTTGATGTCGGGATTGAGCGCCGGCCAGCGGGAAAGCGTTGCGCGTCGCCCGCGAAAGGCGTGCTTCGGCATCAGCGCGCGTTTGCGCGTCAGGAAATCATAGATGCCGAGGCCCAGCTTGACCGCAACGGCGCCACGGCGGCTCGGGCGACGGGTCAGGCCCAGAAACCGCACGGCCCCGTTTGCGAGACCGGAGAAGATATCGAAGATCGGAACCGTCGTCGGCAGCGGCGCTACGTAGTGCGGCGCGTTCTTCAGCAGCCGGTCACGCTCGACCAGCGATTCACGCACCAGGCTGAACTCACCGTTTTCGAGATAGCGAAGGCCGCCATGCACCATGCGCGACAGCGCAGCACTGGCGCCCGAACAGTAGTCGTGCTTCTCGACGAGCAGCACGTTTATCCCTTGCAGCGCCAGCTCGCGAAAGACGCTGAGGCCGTTGATGCCGCCGCCGAGGACGCACACGTCCACCTTCGGGCTCGCGGCGAGCCCGTTGAAAATCTCTTCGCGGTTCATGATGCCAGCCCGTTACCTGTCCATGTTCGCCAGCTTCGCCGCGATCGCCGCGTCGATGGTCGAAAGGTCGTCCTGATCGAGCCGGATCGTTCCGGCCCGGGCATTGTCGAGCGCCTGGCCCGGATTGCGTGCGCCGCAGAGCGCGAAGGTTACGCCCTCCTGTTCAAGCGTCCAGGCAATCACGATCTGGGCGATCGTCGCGCCATGCTTCTCGGCGATTGGCCGGATCGTCTTGGCAAAGGCCGCGACCTTCTCACGATTGCCGACGGAGAAGCGCGGATTGTCGCGACGCTGGTCGTCACCTGAGAAAATGCGCACTGGTCCGATGCCGCCCGAAAGAAGCCCGAGCGCCAACGAGGAGTAGCTGAGCGTCGCGACGCCGTTGCGCCTCGTCAGTGGCAAAAGATCGGCTTCGATCTCGCGATCGATCATGCTGAAGCGTTCCTGGATCGCATCAAGCCCGCCGATTGCGATGTATTGTTCCAGTTCGCCGCGGCCGACATTGCTGGCGCCGATCGCCCTGATCTTGCCCGCCTGGCGCAGCTCTTCGAGGGCGGCCATGGTTTCCTCAATCGGCGTCGTCGGGTCCTGCCAGTGGGTGATGTAGAGGTCGATATAGTCGGTGCCGAGCCGCTTCAGGCTCTGCTCGACCTCATGGCGGATGGCATCTCGGCCGAGGTAGCGATGCACCGGCTTGCCGTCCTGGTCGAAGAAGTGCCGCCCCTTGTCCGTATGCCAGACGAGACCGCATTTGGTGGCGATGATGGCCTTGTCGCGCCGGCCGGCAAGCGCCTTGCCGACGATTTCTTCCGAACGCCCGAGGCCGTAGGCGGGCGCCGTGTCGATCAGCGTCACGCCGGCGTCGAGCGAGGCCTGGATCGCGGCGATCGATTCCCGCTCGTCGGTGCCGCCCCACATCCAGCCGCCGATCGCCCAGGTGCCGAGCCCGACGGCCGAAGCCTTCACGCCCGATCGGCCGATCTCGCGCATCAACTGTTCCCCACTCATGCCAGAAGTCCCTTTTCGCTTGCCATGGCGAGCACCCGCTCACCGGTCGCCTCGTCCGTTACCAGTGTGTCGAGATGCCGTCCGCGCATGACGCTGAGGATCGGTCCCGCCTTGTTCGGGCCGCTCGCCACCCCGATCTTCGTCGGGATCGAGGCGAACTCCTCAAGCGTCAGCGACACCAGCGAACGGTTGAGGCTGTAGTCGCAGACGCGGCCCTCATCATCGAGCAGATGGGCGAGCAGTTCGCAGCTCGCGCCGGAGCGCTCGATCGCCGCCCGGTCGGTGCTCGATGACGGATGCAGGTCGTAGTAACTCGAATCGTCTGACAGGATCGAACCGATGCCAACCACCGCGACCTTCGCCTCTCGCGCCCTGCCGAAAACGTCGGCCACCGCGCGCATATTGATCAGCATCGCCCGCTCGGCAGCGCTGTCGGCAAAAAGCGGCGCATGGATCTGAAAGGACCGGCCGCCGAGCCGGTCGGCCATCAGCGTCGAGACGTGGTTGACGTCGGTATAGTGCTTGCCCTGGACGCAGCCGGTCGCCGGGATCACCTCGACATCGAAGCGGCGCGGCGCCTGCAGCCCGGCGACGACGGCACTGACGCCCTTGCCGCCGGTGATGCAGATGGTGTCGCCGTCGCCGATCTCTTCAAGCAGCAGGCGTGCTGCCGCCTCGCCGACCGCCTGAAGCGCGGTCTGCAGGTTGTCGGAAACGGTGGGCACGACGATCGCACGGCGAATGCCGCCGATCGCCAGCAGTTGCTCCTCCATGTCGACCAGAGGCTCGATCGGCGACTTGATCTTGATCTCGACCAGGCCGAGCTGGCGGCCGCGCTTGATCAGCCGGTTGACGGTCGGCTGGGAAATGCCGAGCCGGTCGGCGATCTGCGACTGGGTCAGCCCTTCGAGGAAGTGCAGGACCAGCGCCTGGTGCATCTGCCTGGCGACGACGAGTTCCTCGCGTGCATTTGAAACCGGGGTCAAGGTGGGTTTGGCAATCGGCATGTTCAGACGGCCTTCCGCTTGTGCAGCAAGTGGTCGATGGAAACGGCAGCTAAGAGAATGCAGCCTTTGATCATGTCCTGCCAATAGACGGACACGTCGAGCAGGATCAACGAACTGGTGACGACCGAAAGCAGCGCGATGCCGAGAATGGCGCCGAGGATCGTGCCCGAGCCGCCGTTGAGCGAGGCGCCGCCGATGACGGCCGCCGCGATGATGTTGAGCTCCATGCCGACGCCGAAGGTCGGCGTCGCGGCGCCGAAGCGCGACATGTAGATGACGCCGGCGACACCGGCGAGCGTCGAGCAGAGCACCGTCACCCAGAACTTCACCTGCTTGGTCTTGATGCCAGAGTAGAGCGCCGCCTTCTCGTTGCTACCGGTATAGAACACCTTGCGGAAGGCGGTTGCCCGACGGAGCAGGAAATCGAAGAGGATGACGACCGCAACGAAGATCAGGATGACATAGGGAACGCCGTGGAAGGTGCCCTGCCCCACGGCCTTGAACGAGGCCGGCAGCGTGAACAGTGACAGAGGGGTGCCCTTGGTGATGACCAGGCAGAGACCGCGCACGATCACCATCGCCGCCAGCGACGTGATGAAGTGGTTGAGGCCGACGATGGTGACGAAAAAGCCCATGATCATGCCGATCATGCTACTTGCAAGGATGCCGACCAGCGAGGCCGTCCAGGGATCGACGCCGGCGAGGAACAGTGAGCCGGCAAGCACCATGGCGAAGCAGACGACCGAGCCGACGGCAAGGTCGATGCCGCCGACGATCAAGAGGATCGTCATGCCGACGACGACAATGCCTTCGACCGAGAAGCTCATCAGCATGGCGCGCATGTTGCCGAAGGTGAGAAAATGCGGCGAGGCGAAGCTCATGACGATCCCGAGTGCGAGGATGATCGCGATCAGCCCTGCTTCGCGCATCGTGCCGATGCGTTTCCAGGCCGGCGCCTGCCTCTCGGTTGCAACCATCGTATCAACTGCCATTTCCGCCTCCCCGGCTCTTTCCGTTCTTTCAGGCGACATGTGCTGCCCCGCCTGTTGCGATCTGATCCGTCTGCGTCACGCCGGACGCCAGGCGGATCACCGCCTCCTCGCTCATATCCGTGTCATCAAGCTCGCCGGCGATCGCGCCCTCCCTTATCACCAGCACCCTGTCGCAAAGCCCAAGCAGTTCCGGCAGTTCCGATGAGATGACGACAATGCCGATGCCGGCTTCCGCCAGTTCGCGCAGCAGCCGATGGATTTCGGACTTCGCGCCAACGTCGATGCCGCGCGTCGGCTCGTCCATCAGGATGACCTGAGGCCGAACGGCCAGCTGCTTGGCGATCGCCACTTTCTGCTGGTTTCCGCCCGAAAGCGACGAGACCGGCATGTCGATGCCGCCCATGCGCACCCCGAGGCGCCGCACGAAATCGCGCGCCAGATCAGCCTCGGCTCTGGAATTCAAAAGCCCGAGCGGACCCGTCAGCGTCTTCAGATCGAGGACAGAAATGTTCTGGGCGATCGACAGTTCGGTGAAGACGCCGGAGCCCTTGCGATCCTCCGAGAGATAGACGATGCCGGTGTTGACGGCATCGCGGTAGTTGCCGATCCGCTGGACTTTTCCGCGCAGGGTGATCTCGCCCCTAGACTTGGCCCGAAGACCACATATCGCTTCGGCGATCTCGGTGCGGCCGGATCCAATCAGGCCACCGATGCCAAGGATTTCACCGCGACGGAGATCGAAGGAAACACTGTCGATGCGATCGCCATCGCTCAAGTTACGGACAGAAAGGATGGTCTCGTCCGAGCGGGCTTCCGGCGCTTGTTTCGGTGGATAGAGCTGGCTGATCTCGCGGCCGACCATGCGGCGCACGACATCGTCGGGCGTCACGTCCGAGATCTTCTCGGTAACCACATGGCGCCCGTCGCGAAACACCGTGACCCTGTCACAGAGCGAGAAAATTTCGGCCATGCGGTGGCTGATATAGATGATCGAAATGCCCGCTGCCTTGAGGTCGCGGATGATGCCGAACAGCGCCTGGGCTTCGGCTTCCGTCAACGCCGCGGTCGGTTCATCAAGGATCAGCACGCGGCAGTCGAGCGTCAGCGCCTTGGCGATCTCGACGAGCTGCTGGCTGGAAATGGCGAGGTCGGCAACCTTGCGGCGGACATCGATCGGCGCCAGCCGGTTCATCACGATCTGCGCCTCACGCTCGAGCGCGCCGTAGTTCATCAGCGGCGAGCGGCGGCGGTTGGTGGCGGCCATGAACATATTTTCCGCCACGGTCGCATCCGGGCAGAGCGCGATTTCCTGGTGCACGAGGCCGATGCCGAGTGTCTGGGCGATCGCCGGCGAACCGATCTTGACGACCGTTCCGTCAACGAGGATCTCGCCTTCGTTCGGCTGCAACACACCGGCAATAATGTTCATCAGCGTCGACTTGCCCGCGCCGTTTTCGCCGCAAAGCGCGTGGATCTCTCCTCGCTCCAGCCGAAAATCCACCTCGGTCAACGCCTTCACCGCACCGAAATGCTTGGTGACGCGCCGGACCTCCAGAACCGGTTGTGCTGTCATGCCGTCCTCCACCCGTAGTCCTGGCTGCCCGGAAACGACCGGGCAGCCAATTCACATCCTTACTCGTCGATACCCTTGGTACCACGACGCTTCAGGTACTTGTCCCAGTAGAAGTCGTCGGCATTCTCGGCGGTGACGATCGAAAGACCGTTGTCGACGAAGGGAATGCTCATCGGGTTGAATCCGGCGCGCTTGGCGTCGTTCATCGGGTCGATCAGTTCTGGATGCTTGGCCATCCACAGAAGCATGAAGCCCATATAGCCCTGCATGCCCTGGTTCGGGTTGATCGAGCCGAAGACTTCGCCGGCCTTGATCATGTCGAGGATGTTGGCGTTGACGTCGGCGCACATGACGAGCACCTTGCCGCCGCTTTCCTTGCTCGCCTGGGCCGCACCGATTGCCGAGTTCGCTTCCGGCATGAACACGGCGCCGAGGTTCGGATTGGCCTGGATGATGCTCATCAGACCCTGATAGGCCTTGTTCGGATCCTGGTTCGAGGCGGCGCGGCCGACGAGCTTCATGTCAGGCCACTTCTCGGCCATGCGGTTGACGAAGGCGGTGATGCGCTTGTCGTGGTTGTCTTGGCCGGGGTTTTCCAGAACCGCATATTCGCCCTTGCCACCCATCTTCTCGGCGATCGCGTCGGCGGCGTAGGTGCCTTCGCGGCTGTTGTCCGAGGTGATGAAGGAAACACGCTTCGACAGCGGCGAGTCCGCGGCGAAGGTGACGACGGCCGTGCCCTGGTCGATCGCCCTGTTGATCGGCTCGATGAACGGATCGGAGTTCATCGGGTGCACCAGTATCCCGGCCGGATTCTGGGCGAGCGCCTGGTCGAAGGTGGCGATCTGCTTGTTGACGTCATACTCCGGCGTGCCGGTATATTCGGTCTCGCAGCCGAACTGCTGGCCGGCCTGCTTGAACATCTCGTAGACCGGGAACCAGTATTCGACGCCGGATACCATGACGTTCATGACGTATTTTTCGCCGGGCTGGCAGCGAAACGGGTTTGTCGTTTCGGCGCTTGCCGAACCGGCCCAGAATGACGTTGCAATGACCGCCAGAGCGGTCGTGCTGAAAAATTTGCGCACGCGTTCCTCCTCGGGGCCGAAGCCCCTCCCAAAAACCGATGGACCGCCTGTTTGCGGCCGCTGAATATGTGAGTTCGCCGGAACTCCTCCTCGACTTCCGACGATTGCGATTAAAGCCGCGGACTCACCGACTGTCAATATAATTCATAGCATGAATAATAATTCATGCGCGATGTGAAAAAACAGCGAGGGGTGGCCTTCAATCTGCTGTCACGGGGATCGGCTAGAGGGCAGCGATGGCTACCCTGCAACAGATCGCCTTTCATGCTGGCTGCTCGCTGGCGACCGTCTCGCGCGTGCTCAACGGCGAAGGCCCCGTCAGCGACGAGATGGTGCGGCGCGTGCGTCGGGCCGCCGCCGAGCTCGGCTATCGGCCGGCGCTTGCAACGGGGCGCACCGCCAACCGCAGCCAACCGGTCGTCGGCGTGCTGGTGCCGAGCGTCACCAACCCGGTCTTTGCCGCCTCGCTGGCCGGCATCCAGCACCGCATGCAGGCGGCAAGCCATGGCGTTCTGATCGCGCAATCCAATTATGATCCCGCACTCGAGGCCCGCGCGGTGCGCTCGCTGCTCGAGCAGCGCCCGACCGGGCTGATCCTGACGCTCTGCGACGCCCGCACCAGCGAGGCGCTTTCGGCGGCGCTGCCGCCGACCGTGCTTCTCAACAACCGGCCTGTCGCCCGCTTCGCCGCCGCCGTCACCGTCGACAATTACCGCGCAGGCTACGAATTGACCCGGCATATCCTTGCGCATGGGCATCATCGCATTGTCGTGGTCACCGGCCATTTCCACTCCTCCGACCGGGCGCGCCTGCGTTACGACGGATATTCCGCCGCCATGCAGGAGGCGGGCGTCCAGCCGATGGAGGCTGTCGAGATCCCCTTCGTCGACGGTTACGAGAACCTCGACCTCGCGGCGGTCCTCGCGCATCACCGCCCGACGGCGATCATCGCCTCCAACGACCTGCTGGCGCTCGGCGTAATCGCGGCGCTCCGACGCGAAGGCCTTTCCGTACCGGATGATGTCTCGGTCGCCGGCTTCGACGGCATCGCCCTCGGGCGATTGATGAGCCCAACACTCACCACGATAGCGATGCCCGACGGAGACATGGGGCTTGCGGCGGCGGCGCTATTGCTCGACATGGCCGAGAACGCCTCCGGCTGCCGCCATCTCAACCTCGACTGCCGCCTCTACGCGGGCGGGACCGTTCGCCACCTCGTCTGAGCGACACAGGAACGCCGCCCGCGGAATTTCCTCCGGGGCGGCGACAATCATCAAGGAAATAGTATCAGCTGCGCGGCAGCAGGCTTTCGACTTCGGCTGCAGCCTCGTCCAGCGCCTCCTTCGGCGTGGCCGTCTGCTCGACGATGCGCGACAGGTTCTCGACGATTGTCTGCGTGACCTTCACACCGTTGCTGCCGGGGAAGGCATACCAGGGGCGCATCAGCGGCATCTGCTCGAGACCGGCGCGGAACAACGGGTTTGCCTTGTAGAAGTTAGCGAGATACTCCGGCGACTTGGCGGCGAGCTCGTTGTTCGGCACGTAGCCGGTACCGGGAACGACGACGGAGGCGCCATAGGGGCCGGCGGCGAACTTCGCGAATTTCCAGGCCGCTTCCTGCTTTTCGGCATCGCGCGTCAGGATGACGACGGCATTGCCGCCGGTCGGCAGCTTGCCGTTTACCGGATCGATCAGCGGGATGTGCGCGGTGCGCAGGTCGAACTTGCCGCCAACATTCTTGATCGTGTTGCGGAGCGCCCCGGTCGTCTGGAAGGCGAAACCGATCTTGCCGGCAACGAAGGCCTGCTCGCCAGCCTGCTTAGTCAGAACCGGCAGCCCACCTTCCTTGACCATGCGGTCGAGCACATCGACGGCCTTCTGGCCCTCGGGACCATTGAAGGCAACCTTGCTCTCGTCTTCGCTCAGCATGTCGCCGCCGGCGCCGAAAAGCAGTGCAGAGAACATCCAGTCGTCGCCCTGCCAGCGGAAGTCGATACCCTCGTTGCCGTCACCGAGCGCCTTGATCTTCGCCCCGAGCGCGATGACCTCGTCCCAGGTCTTCGGCGGGCTGTCCGGGTCGCCGCCGGCTTTGCGCACCAGATCGGCATTGTAGTACATGATCGGATTGGAGGTCGCGAAGGCAAGGCCCACCTGCTTGCCGCCCACCTGAGCGAGCTTCAGGATGGTGTCGGAAAAGCCCTGCTCGGCCATGTTGCCGTCCTTGGCGATGAACGGGCCGAGATCGACAGGGATATCGCGCTCGTTGACCATGCGCAGGCGGTTGAGACCGATGAAGGTGAGATCGGGCATCTCGGCCGTGCCGGCCTGACGCATGATCGTCTGGATGCCTTCCTCATAGGTCGCCGACGGATTGGCGAAAGTGATCTTGATGTCGGGGTTTTCTTCCATGAACTTCTTCGAGATCGTGTCCATCACGTCCTTGAAGAAGCCCGGCATCGGGTAGTGCACCGTCAGCATCGTCTCTGCATAAGCCGGTGCCGCGAGCATCAGCGATGCGGCAGCCGCGGTGAAAAGCTGTCTCAGATGTTTCATGGTTGCGCTCCTGGTTGGACCGTTCAGCCTTTGAGACCGGTCATGGTGATGCCCTCGACGAAACGCTTCTGCGCCAGCAGGAAAGCGGTCACGAGGGGAAGGGTAATGATGAGGGTCGCGGCCATCAGCGCGCCGTAGTCGTCGCCGGCTTCCGCGGCGCGGAAAAAGAGAAGGCCGAGCGGCGGAGTCGCGTAGTCCTGGTTGGTGACGACGATCAGCGGCCAGAAGAGGTCGTTCCAGTGGGCGACCACCGAAAAAATCGCAAAGGCGGTGATCGCCGGCCAGGCGTTCGGCACGATGACGCGCGCAACGATGCCGGCCTCCGACATGCCGTCGAGCCTTGCTGCATGGATCAGGTCGTCGGGCATGGCGCGGAAGAACTGCAGGAACAGGAAGATCGCAAAGACCGAGATCGAGAACGGCGCCACCAGTGCTGTGTAGCTGTTCAGCACCGAGAGCTTGTCGAAAGCGACATAGATCGGCAGCGCCGTCGCATGGATCGGTACCAGCAGTCCGAGCATGACCAGCACCATCATGGCGCGGGCCGCACGAAACTTCAGCTTCGCCATGGCATAGGCGCACGGAATGGCGACGACGATCTGGATGACGAAGATCAGTGCGCAGACGACAACGCCGTTGAAAAGCAGGGTCGTCATCGAGACGCGCGAGAGAGCCTTGGAGAAGTTCTCGATATAGGACCATTGCTGAGGGATCAGCGACAGCGACGAGGAGAAGATCTCGCTCTGCGCCTTGCCCGCGGTCGAGACCATGAAGATGTAGGGCGCGAGGAAGAGCAGTGCGCCAAACGAAAGGACCGCGAGGCGAACGATGCGAGCGACGGAAAGAGCGTTCGTGATCATGCGTAGTGCACCTTCCGGTCGAGCACGCGGTATTGCAGGAACATCAGGACGACGAGGATCGCGAGGAAGACGACGGTCATTGCCGAGGCGTAGCCGACGCGGAGATAGACGAAGCCTTCCTGGTAGATGGTGAAGAGCAACACCTCAGATGCCTTGTTCGGACCACCCTCGGTCAGCGTCTTCACCGTCTCGAACACCTTCACCGAATTGATGATGCTGATGGTGGCGACGAACAGCGTCGTCGGCCCGAGCATCGGCCAAGTCACCAGCCGGAAACGATCGAACCAGGATTTCGCCCCATCGACTTCGGCAGCGGCATAAAGTTCGCGCGGGATGGCGGTGAGGCCCGCGAGGAACAGCACCATGTTGAAGCCGACCGACTGCCAGACGCCGATGATCGAGAGGCCGTAGAGCACCGTGCCGGAGGCGCCGAGCCAGTTGGGGCCGGCAATGCCGAAGAGGGCAAGGAAGGTATTGATCGGGCCGATGGTCGGATGGAAAAGAAACTGCCAGACGGTCGCCATGGCAACGAGCAGCGAGGCGACCGGCAGGAAGTAGACCGTGCGGAAGAAGGCCCTTCCCTTGGTTTCCGCCTCGATCAGCATGGCGATCGCCAAAGCCAGCACGATCGAAACCGGCGTGACGATCACGGTGTAGACCGCGGTGTTCCAGAGCGAGCGACGGAAGGTGCGGTCGCCGAGAAGCTCGGCATAGTTTTCGAAGCCGACGAAACGCCAATTGCTGTAGCCGAGCTCGAAATCGGTAAAGCCGAGCACGATGACCGCGGCCGTCGGCAACAGGATGAAGAGGAAGAGAAGGGTGATGGCCGGGAGCGCGAGCAGCCAGGCGATGCGGGCTTCGCGGGTCGCGGGCTCCGCGAGTGCGGTTTCGAAGGTCGCGACGCTAGCCATGGATCTTCTCCAGGGACGCTGCGATCGCAACCGGCTCGGCCGGAAGGCGGGCGCCCTCCTGGTCGAAGAGCATCGCGCGGTCGGGCATGATCTCGACATCGACGGGCTGGCCTATGCTTAGCGATGCGGCGTCGGATGGCGCCGCCTTCGACGTCATCACCTCGCCGATCGCGTCGAGGCGGGCATGGACGATCACTTCCGAGCCGAGGAATTCCATCCGCTCGACCCGCGCGCTCAGCCGGCCGGCACCTTGCGGATTAAAGCGAACGAATTCCGGGCGGACTGCGAGCTTCACCGGTGCGTCAGGTGCCTGCCCCCGGTTCGCCATCAGCACGAGATCGCCGAAGCGAACGATGCCGGCGGCATCGGTGCGGGCTTCCACCACGTTGATCTTCGGCTGGCCGAGGAAGCGCGCGACTTCGACATGGGAGGGGTTGTCGTAGATCTCCTTCGGGTTCGCCAATTGCAGCAGATTGCCGCCGATCATGACGGCGACCCGATCGGCCATCGACAGCGCTTCCGACTGGTCGTGGGTGACATAGAGCGTCGGCACGCCGGCGCGGCGGTGGAGATCGACGATCTCGCCGCGGGCATGGACACGCAGGTTGGCGTCGAGATTGGATAGCGGCTCGTCCATCAGGAAGACGGCGGGGCGGCGCACCATGGCGCGGGCCAACGCCACACGCTGGCGCTGGCCGCCGGACATCTGGCCCGGTTTGCGGTCGAGCAGATGGTCGATCTTCAGCGCGCCGGCCATTTCCTTGACCTGGCGCTGGATATCGGTGCGGATCTGCTTCTGCCCTGGCATAAGATTGCCGATGACGGGAAGGCGCTGCGCCGCCGTCAGCCGCCGCATGGCGAGCGGCACGGCGATGTTTTCTCCCGCGGTCAGATGCGGATAGAGGGCATAGGACTGGAACACCATCGCGACATTGCGATCGGCCGCAGCCTTGCGCGCGACGCTGCGGCCGCCGATGACGATCTCGCCGGTATCGCCATGATCGAGACCGGCGACGATGCGCAGAAGCGTGCTCTTGCCGCAACCGGAGGGACCGACGAGCGCGATGAACTCGCCTGCCTCCGCCTCCAGGCTGACACCCTTCAGAATGGCATTGCCGCCATAGGATTTGGTGATGCCGCGCAGCGAAAGCACGCTCATTGCGCCGCCTCCACCTTAAGCTTCTTCTTGGCGGCGAGCGGATAGACCTCCTCGACGATCGGATCGAGCACGTGGCTGACGAGCCCCGGAACGGCAACGATCTCGCTCACGACGCCGGCTTCGCTGAACGTGTGCACGACGGCACCGACCAGCCGTTCGCCCGGCATCAGCCGCTCCAGGGTGTCGATGATGAAAGAGGTCGGCGGCGCCCAGACGAGCGACATTCCGGCGTGTTCCCCGGTCCAGGCCCAATGCAGATGGCCGCTTGCATGCAGCGCCACGCCGGACCCGGCGAAGAGATCAAACAGACGCCGGCGCTGGCGGGGGCGGATGCCCCAGTAGCCGGTGTCGCCTTCCTGCGGTTCATCGACGAAGAGCGGCTTGTGGGCAAAGACCGCCACCTTGCGCCCGTCGCGGTCTCGCAACTGCTCTTCCAGCCAGGCGAATTGCTTCTCCTCTTCCTCGTCCTCGAAGCCCACAAGAAGGCTGTTGAAGCCGACCAGTCGCCAATCACCGTGATCGGAGACCCAGTAGTCCGGGCCGGCGAGTCCGCGCCAGCGGGCAAGTCGCTCCGCATCGACCGGTTGGTGCGAGCCCGGCAGATGGCCGACGTCATGATTGCCGGGAACGACCAGCACCGGCATCGACAGCCGGTTGATCAGGCCCAGCGAAAAGGTGATGTCGTCCTCACGGTCGGCGCCGTCGATCGTGAGGTCGCCGGTGTGGATGACGAGATCAGGCGCCATTTCCTCGATCCAGGCGCGAACCGGCTCCCAATTGTTGTTGAAATGGCTCTTGGAGGGGCTGAGATGGGTGTCGCTGATCTGGACGATCTTCATGGGAACGGGCCTCCGACGATGGCTTCAAGACGTGCTCATCGGAGGGATTTCTCTCCCCTCCGATGCGGTTGGCCGCAGTCTTTAGGGGCTTGCCATGTCAGTTTGGTAACAGTCGTTCTCAGCTGATTTTCAGTTTCTCCATGAAAGCGTCACCTGCAGGAAAGCCAACCGGTCGCGAAGTTCACCCTTGCGCGTCCCGATGGAAGCGTCGCGGTCGGTGTGCTCAAAATTTCATACTATTGTATACAATAATTTGCGCATATTGACGACGAAAAGCTCAATTCGTGAGCAGTCGCCCTAAACCGATAACGACTGCAGCCGGCAACCGAAACGGCCATTCTCGCGCGAAAACATAGCCTTAGGCTCGGCGAACGAAATTGGCACGATTGATGCTTCTTCTCTGGTGCAAGGAGAACGCTCATGTCGAAAGCCGCAGAGATCGATATCGTATCCGTTTCCAAGATGTACGGCTCGACCACCGCCGTACATTCCATCAGCCTGAAAATCCCCGCCGGAAGCTATTGCTGCTTCCTCGGTCCTTCCGGCTGCGGCAAGACCTCGACGCTGCGCATGATCGCCGGCCATGAGAACATCTCTTCGGGAGACCTGCGCCTCGGCAATGTCGTCGTCACCGATTTTCCGCCGGCCAGGCGCAGCACGGCGATGATGTTTCAATCCTATGCGCTGTTCCCGCATCTCGACCTCGTCGACAACGTTGCCTTCAGCCTGAAGATGAAGGGCGTCGACCGCGACGCGCGTCGCGCCAGGGCGTTCGACATGCTGAGATTGATGCAGATGGAGGCCTATGCCTCCAGGCGTCCGGCCCAGCTTTCCGGCGGCCAGCAGCAGCGCGTGGCGCTTGCCCGTGCCCTCATCACCGAGCCGGAAGCGCTGCTGCTCGACGAGCCGTTGTCGGCGCTCGATCCATTCCTGAAGATCCGCATGCGTGCGGAACTCAAGAAGCTGCAGAAGACGCTCGGCATCACCTTCGTGCACGTCACCCACAGCCAGGAAGAGGCAATGGCGCTCGCGGACCTGATCGTGGTGATGAACAACGGCCGGATCGAGCAGGCGGCAGCACCCCGCACGGTGTTCGAACGGCCGGCCACCGCCTTTGTCGCGCGCTTCATGGGCGACCACAACGTGCTTTCTGGAAAAGTCCGGTCGATCACCGACAACATCGTCGAGATGGAGACGGCGGAGGGTCAGGTCTTTTCGGTGCGCGATATCGCCCAGCAAGTCGGCCGGACGATCGATATCGGCATCCGCACCGATCGTGTGCGGCTCGATCCGCCGAGCGAGAAAGGCCTCGGCTTCCAGGCAGTGGTTTCCAACATCGAATATCGCGGAGCCTCGGTGAAGCTCACCGCCATCGGTGCCGGCAGCGACGACTTCACGCTGATCGTCAGCGACGCTGACTATTTCAGGAAGCCTGTCGCGGTCGGTGACGCGGTGTCCCTGAGCTGGACCCTGGAGGACGTCGTCCCCCTCGGCCGCCTTTCCGCATGAGCTAATCAACCATCACAAGAAGGGGAACTGCACATGACGACTGAAACTAAAACCGAAAAGCCTGGCGCCGGCCTGACACGCCGATCGTTGTTGAAGACCGGCGCTGCCGCCGTCGGCGCGATCGCCGGATCGGGTGTCATCGCCGGCTTCCCGACGATCTGGGCCCAGAACCCGATCACGCTGCGCCAGTTCGGCACCGGCGTTTCCAACATCAACGCCATCGCCGAGAAGTGCAAACAGGACCTCGGCATCACGCTCGAGATGACGGCGACCGATTCCGACGCCGCCGCCCAGCGCGCGGTGACCCAGCCCGATTCCTACGACATCGCCGACATCGAATACTGGATCGCGAAGAAGGTCTTCCCGGCCGGCGTAATGCAGCCGATGGACGTGAAAAAGATCAAGTACTTCGACAAGATCGTGCCGCTGTTCATCGACGGCAAGCTGAAACCCGAAAGCGTGGTCGCCCAGGGGACCGCACCGCACACCGTCGGCTTCGTCGAGGCGCAAGATTCCAAGACCTTCGCCAAGTCGCCGACCGACTGGATGACGCTGATCCCGACGATCTACAACGCCGACACGCTCGGCATTCGCCCCGATCTCGTCGGGCGCGAGATCTCGACCTGGGCCGACATCATGGACCCGGCGTTCAAGGGCAAGACCGCGATCCTCAACATTCCCTCGATCGGCATCATGGATGCGGCGATGATCATGGAGGCGCTCGGCAACATCAAATATGCCGACAAGGGCAATATGACCACGGACGAGATCGACAAGACGATCGACTTCCTGATCAAGGCCAAGCAGGACGGCCAGTTCCGCGCCTTCTGGAAGTCCTTCGACGAGAGCGTCAACCTGATGGCCTCGGGCGAAGTGGTCATCCAGTCGATGTGGTCGCCCGCCGTCGCCGCCGTCCGCTCCAAGGGCATCGCCTGCAAGTACCAGCCGCTGAAGGAAGGCTATCGCGCCTGGGGCGGCGGCCTCGGTCTTGCCGCCCATCTCCAGGGCGCCCAGCTCGACGCGGCTTATGAGTACATCAACTGGTACCTCTCCGGCTGGGTCGGCGCCTACCTCAACCGTCAGGGCTACTACTCCGCCGCGATGGAGACCGCCAAGGGCTTCATGTCCGAGGACGAGTGGGGTTTCTGGGTGGAAGGCAAGCCCGCCCAAGGCGACATCCTTTCGCCGGAGGGCAAGATCATGGAGAAAGCGGGTGCGGTGCGCGACGGCGGCTCGTTCGAGGAACGCATGGGCAAGGTCGCCTGCTGGAACTCTGTGATGGACGAGGACCGCTACATGATCAAGCGCTGGAACGAGTTCATCGCGGCGTAATCGCCGGCGCGGAAGCGCCCCCTCACCCTAACCTTCTCCCCGCAGTCGGGGAGAGGGGACGTGCCACATCGGCCGGCCGAGCGTGCACATTTGGCGGTCAAGAATGAGCGGGACGGCGACGCATCTCCCTTCTCCCGCAAGCGGCAAGAAGGTGCCGGCAGGCGGATGAGGGGCGGACCCCGATCGCAGAAATCCAGAGAGGAACGACGATGGCGACACTTGCGACGTCCCAGCCAGGGGAAATCAGGACAGAGAAGGCATCCCGTCGCCGGGGCACTCCGCGCGCGCTGGCCTCCCATCTCCAGGCAACCCCTCTCCTTTTGATCCTCGGCTTCTTCTTCGTGCTGCCGATCCTGACCATCATCGTCGTCAGCTTCTGGGACTATGACTTCGCCGGTCTCTATCCGGACTTCCTGACGATGAACTACGCCGATACGCTCGGCTCGTGGGTCACCTGGAAGACCTATCTCAACACGCTGAAATTCACCGTCCTCGTCTGGGCGCTGACACTCTTAATCGGCTTCTGGGTCGCCTATTTCCTCGCCTTCCATGTCCGCACAACGACCATGCAGATGGTGCTGTTCCTCGTCTGCACCGTGCCGTTCCTGACCTCGAACATCATCCGCATGATTTCCTGGATCCCGGTGCTCGGCCGCAACGGCCTTGTCAATTCGACCCTGATCGAGCTCGGCCTGATCCCACAGCCGATCGAATGGCTGCTCTACTCCGACTTTGCCGTGGTGCTTGCCATGGTGCATCTCAACACGCTGTTCATGGTCACGCCGATATTCAATACGCTGATGCGGATCGATCGCTCGCTGATCGAGGCGGCGCGCGACTGCGGCGCTTCCGGCGGCCAGATCCTCTGGAACGTCATCCTGCCGCTCGCCAAGCCGGGCATCGCGATCGGCTCGATCTTCGTCGTCACGCTCGTCATGGCAGATTTCTCAACGGTGCAGGTCATGTCCGGTGGCCAGAGCGCCTCCGTCGCGCTGATGATGAAGAACCAGATGTCGCTGCTGCAATATCCGGCAGCGGCCGCCAATGCCGTGGTGCTTCTGATCGTCGTGCTCATCATGGTCGCCGCGATCCTGCGCGTCGTCGACATCCGCAAGGAGCTTTGACATGAACCACGAGAGACGCGGCAAGGAATTCTACCTGCTCGCAATCTTCTTCACGCTGTTCGTGCTGTTTCTCTACGGCCCGCTGTCGGCCGTGCTGATCCTCTCCTTCCAGGGACCGGACGGCGGCCTGACCTTTCCGCTGAACGGCCTATCGCTGCACTGGTTCTACAACCTGTTCGAACGGCAGGCGGTCGGCAACTTCGGCGCCTCATTCCGGCGCTCCTTTACGCTCGGCCTGATGGTAATGGCGGTCAACGTCGTGGTCGCCCTGCTTGCAGGCCTTGCCTTCCGCCGACGCTTCCGCGGCGCAACCGCGCTCTTCTATCTCACCGTCGCAAGTCTCGTCGTGCCGTCGATCATCATCTCGCTCGGCATCGGCGTCGTCTTCCAGCAGTTCGGCCTGAAGCCCGCCTGGTATTCCTCCGGCTTCGGCGCGCATCTCACCTGGACACTGCCTTTCGGCGTGCTCATCATGTTTGCGGTCTTCAACCGGTTCTCACCGGCCTACGAAGAAGCGGCGCGCGATCTAGGGGCGACGTCCTGGCAGACCTTCCAGCACGTTCTCCTGCCGATGATCGCGCCAAGCCTGATCGGCGTCGGCCTCTTCGGCTTCACGCTCTCCTACGACGAGTTCGCCCGCACGCTGATGACTTCGGGCAGCTACAACACTCTGCCACTCGAGATCTACGGCATGACTACGAATGTGACGACGCCGGTGCTCTATGCGCTCGGCACGGTCACCACCCTCTTCTCCTTCACCATCATCCTCGTCGCGCTCGCAGTCATTCTGACCTTGCGACGCCGCCAGGCAAAGCTGAGCTAGGCTAGATGCGCATCCTGATCATCAATCCCAACACCACCGCGTCGATGACGGCCAAGGCAGCCGCGGCCGCTCGGACTGTCGTCAACCCTGCCACGGAAATTCTCGCGCGCACCTCCAGATCGGGACCGGCCTCGATCGAGGGGCATTATGACGGCGCCGTCGCCCTGCCGGGCCTGCTCGCTGAAATCCGCGACGGCGAGGCCGCAGGCGCCGATGCCGCGGTCATCGCCTGCTTCGACGACACCGGCCTCGAGGCGGCCCGTGCGCTCGCCCGCATACCGGTGGTGGGGCTCTGCGAATCCGCCGTCGCGACCGCTGCCATGCTGGCGCAACGTTTCACCGTCGTCACCACGCTCGAACGGTCACGGGTGCTGATCGAGAATCTCGTCCGGCATTACGGCATGGGCGACCGGGCAAGGGTCCGCGCCGCCAACATCCCGGTGCTCGAACTGGAGGATAAGGCATCAGACGCGCTCGCCAAACTCCGGCGCGAGATCGAGCTGGCGCTCAATCAGGATGGCGCAGAAGCGATCGTGCTCGGCTGCGCCGGCATGGCCGATCTCGCCCGGGCGCTCCAAGCGGACTATGACGTCCCTGTCATCGACGGCGTTTCGGCCGCGGTCAAGCAGGCGGAAGCACTCGTGTCACAGGGACTTATGACCAGCAAGCGCGGGGCCTATGCGTCGCCGCTCAGCAAGCCCTATTCAGGTTTCACGAGCGCGCTCGCTCCGACCCCGGCTTGAGGTGATGCCGACCTGGAATCGCCCACGACGGTCGCCAGCAGCGCATTCGATGCGTCGGCCTCGGCAATGATCCACTCGCGAAAGGCCTGGATCTTCTTTTGCCGCCGGTGGCTCTGCGGGTAGACCAGCCAATAGGCCCGGCCGTCCTGCACCACATGGTCAAACGGCCGGATGAGTTTGCCGTTTCTGAGTTCCTCCAGCAGGAAGGTCGAGACGGCGATGGCAATGCCGTGATCCGCAAGTGTCGTGGCGACGTCCATCGCCTGAACGTCGAAGATCAGTTCGGTGCCGTTGCTCGCCGGTGGTTCCACCCCGGTTTCGATCATCCATCGCCGCCACCAGCTGGCGTTGCCGAAGCGCCGCACGCGTAGAACGTCGGACGGTTCCTTGAGCTGGTGCTTTTCCATGAAAGACGGTGTGCAGACCGGCATGTAATCGATCGGGAAGAGCGGAAACACGTCGTTGCCTGGCCAGTCGCCGTTGCCGCTGCGCACCACGAGGTCGATCGCATCACGCTTGAAGTCGATCAGTTCGGTCGACATGTGCACCCGGATGCTGATGTTCGGATGGGCCGTCTGAAACGAGGCGAGCCGCTGGCCGAGCCAGCTCGAGACGACGGTCGGTAGCACGGAAATGTGCAGGTGGTGCTCGGTCTTGTCGGCGATCTCGGAAAACGCAGCCCCGAGAAGATCGATCGCCTCGGTCACCTTCGGCGCCAGCTGCCGCCCGGCCGCCGTCAGCCGCACCTCGCGCGGAAGACGAACGAAGAGCGGCGTGCCGATGCGCTCCTCCAACAGCCGGATCTGGTAGCTGACCGCCGCCTGCGTCATGCCGAGTTCCTCCGCAGCGCGGGTGAAACTCAGATGTCTGGCGGCCCCTTCGAAGGCGCGCACGGCACTCATGGGAGGAATCTTGCTCATGGCCCTGAGATAAGCATTCTTTATGTCAGCATGCGAGAAATCGCTTTGCGCGAAGCAGCAAAAATCCTCACTTTTTTCGCGAACACAACAGCAAAAACAAAGAGGATAGCAATGCTTAGCGCAGTGCGATCAACGATCCTTCATGCCCTGAACTGGGCCGGGAACGCGCTCAACCCGACCATCGCCATCGATACGTTCAGCGAATTCCAGCTGAAGGATATCGGGCTGACGCGAGATCAGGAGACCATCCGGGCGCGCGTCGGCGATATTGCCGATCCGTGGCATTGGCCGAAGGAGGACAATCCGCGCAAGTCACCGCCCTCGCCGGAGCGGGATTGCGGCGACGCGCCGCAAATGGCAAGGGCTTCGCCTCGAGCCCAGCCCGGAGAAAACAAAGACGTAAGCATGTCGCTCTGCGATTGACGGAACGCAGAGGCAAGAGACAGCGCAGTTGTCGTGATCTGCCACGTGCCAGCCCGCGGACCGAATTCGGGAGAGATCCGGCGTGGCTAGAAGCCGCGCAGCTCTCCACCCACAGGTTTCGCCGCATCCCGCCGTTTACTCCTTGTTAGCCACACGGCGAAAGAAATCACCTTCTCTCCCCAGCTTTAGGCACTTCGAACCTATTGACGCAGAATTGCGATGAACTACTATATCTAGTGTTCGAGGTTCTCTCGATTCGCAGGGATTGAGAGCTAAGACGGGAATACGGTGCGTCGGCGAGTTTTCGCCAGGCTATGCCGTAGCTGCCCCCGCAACTGTAGACGGCGAGCGACTGTCCGGAATTGGACCACTGAGGCATGAGGCCTCGGGAAGGTCGGGGTGGAAGCTGAGACCCGTGAGCCAGGAGACCTGCCTCGAGCAACAAACGTCCACGGGCGGGGTGTCCGGAGGGGTTGAGTTGCGTGCGGCAGGATGAGCCTGCCTGATCGTCTCGACATCTCCCCGGCAGCCTGTCGAAAGCTTCGGGGTGAAGTCATGTCCGCGTCATTGAAATTCTATCACTCGCCAATCAAGAGGCGCGGTTTCCCGCGCATCTGACGAAGAGGCACGCCCGGGCGTCCAGATCCGAGCGAGCCACAGCCATGACAGCCCTGCATTTCGCCGGATCGCGGTTGCGTGTCCGTGCGCCTTCTCATGCTCTCATCCAGCCGACCAAACGAGGAAGAAATGAACGTTACCGTCTACAGCAAGCCCGCCTGCGTCCAATGCACCGCGACCTATCGGGCGCTCGATCGCCAGGGTGTCAACTACGAGATCATTGATATCTCCGTCGACCAGGACGCGCTCGAAACGGTCAAGGGCCTCGGTTATATGCAGCTTCCAGTCGTCGTCGCCGGCCCCGAACACTGGGCGGGTTTTCGCCCCGACAAGATCAGCGCGCTTTCCTAGAGGAGACAGGCGGTGGGCCTGATCGTCTATTTTTCCAGCCGCTCGGAAAACACCCATCGCTTCGTCGAAAAGCTCGGCCTTCGCGCAGCGCGCATACCGCTCAAGGAAAGTAAGGCTTCGCTTACGGTTTCCGAGCCCTTCGTGTTGGTCGTGCCCACCTACTGCGGCGACGACGGCCGGGGCGCCGTGCCGAAACAGGTGATCCGCTTCCTCAACGATGCGGGCAACCGCTCTCACATCCGCGGCGTGATTGCTGCGGGCAACAGCAATTTCGGCGCGACCTACGGGATCGCCGGCGACGTCATCGCGGCCAAGTGCCGGGTGCCCTACCTCTACCGGTTCGAGCTGCTCGGAACCGAGGAGGACGTCGCCAATGTCAGAAACGGGATGGAACGATTTTGGACGTCTCAACACTCGAACGCCCCCTGAAGGCGACGGAACCGGCGCTCGACTATCATGCGCTGAACGCGATGCTGAACCTCTATGATGAAGAGGGACGGATCCAGCTCGACAAGGACCGGCTGGCGGCGAAGCAGTACTTCCTCCAGCACGTCAACCAGAACACCGTCTTCTTCCATAACCTCAGGGAGAAGCTCGATTATCTGGTGACCGAGGGCTACTATGAACAGCAGGTGCTGGATCAGTATTCCTTCAACTTCGTGCGCGATCTCTACGACCACGCTTATGGGAAGAAGTTCCGCTTCCCGACTTTCCTCGGCGCGTTCAAATACTACACGTCCTATACGCTGAAGACCTTTGACGGAAAGCGCTACCTGGAGCGCTACGAAGACCGCGTCTGTATGGTGGCGATGACGCTGGCGCGCGGCAACGAACAGCTTGCCCGCGATCTCGTCGACGAGATCATTTCCGGCCGTTTCCAGCCGGCGACGCCGACCTTCCTCAATGCCGGCAAAAAGCAACGCGGCGAGCTCGTCTCCTGCTTCTTGCTTAGGGTCGAGGACAATATGGAAAGCATCGGCCGCGCGATTAATTCCGCGTTGCAGCTCTCCAAGCGCGGCGGCGGCGTGGCGCTGTCGCTCACCAACATCAGAGAGATGGGCGCACCGATCAAGCAGATCGAAAACCAGTCCTCCGGCATCATCCCGGTGATGAAGCTCTTGGAAGACAGCTTCTCCTATGCCAACCAGCTTGGCGCCCGCCAGGGCGCAGGCGCGGTCTATCTCCATGCCCACCACCCGGATATCATGCGCTTCCTCGATACCAAGCGGGAAAATGCCGACGAGAAGATCCGTATCAAGACGCTGTCGCTCGGCGTCGTCATCCCGGACATCACCTTCGAGCTCGCCCGCAACAACGAGGACATGTACCTGTTCTCGCCCTATGACGTGGAGCGTGTCTACGGCGTGCCCTTCAGCGAGATCTCGGTGACGGAAAAGTATCGCGAGATGGTCGAGGACGCGCGCATCCGCAAGCGGAAGATCAAGGCGCGCGATTTTTTCCAGATTATCGCCGAAATCCAGTTCGAGAGCGGCTACCCCTACATCATGTTCGAAGACACGGTGAACCGGGCAAACCCGATCGCCGGTCGCATCACCATGAGCAATCTCTGTTCGGAAATCCTGCAGGTGAGCGAGGCGAGCGAATTCAACGACGACCTCTCCTACGCAAAGATGGGCAAGGATATCTCCTGCAACCTTGGCTCGCTGAACATTGCCGCGGCGATGGACAGTCCGGATTTCGGCCAGACGATTGAGACCTCGATCCGCGCGCTCACCGCCGTCTCTGAGATGAGCCACATCTCTTCTGTGCCTTCGATCGAGAAGGGCAATGACGACAGCCACGCGATCGGGCTCGGCCAGATGAACCTTCACGGCTACCTCGCCCGCGAGCGCATCTTCTACGGCTCGGAGGAAGGCATCGATTTCACCAATATCTATTTCTACACGGTGACCTATCACGCCATCCGCGCATCCAACGCGCTGGCGGTCGAGAAGGGCGTGAGCTTTAGGGGATTCGAGAACTCGAAATACGCGTCAGGCGAATATTTCGACAAATACACCGGGGCCGAATGGTTACCGGCGACAGAAAAGGTAAAGAGCCTGTTTGAAGCGGCCGGCATCACCATACCGACGCAGGAAGACTGGCTGGAGTTGAAACGGGCGGTCATGCAAGGTGGCCTCTACAACCAGAACCTCCAGGCGGTGCCGCCGACGGGCTCGATCTCCTACATCAACCACTCAACCTCCTCGATCCACCCGATCGTCTCAAAGATCGAGATCCGCAAGGAAGGCAAGATTGGCCGCGTCTATTATCCGGCCGCCTTCATGACCAACGACAACCTCGAATATTACCAGGACGCCTACGAGATCGGGCCGGAGAAGATCATCGACACCTATGCGGCTGCGACCCAGCATGTCGACCAGGGCCTGTCGCTGACCCTGTTCTTCCGCGATACGGCGACGACCCGCGACATCAACCGCGCGCAGATCCACGCCTGGAAGAATGGCATTAAGACGATCTACTACATCCGCCTTCGTCAGATGGCGCTTGAGGGCACGCAGGTTCAGGGCTGCGTTTCCTGCGCGTTGTAGCGCCGCGTTCCCATTAAGTGCCCTCACCCTAACCCTCTCCCCGCCTGCGGGGAGAGGGGACGTGCCACACGAAGCGCCGATGGATGCGTCAGGACGGTGCGGCTAGTCCCTTCTCCCCGCATGCGGGGAGAAGGTGCCGACAGGCGGACGAGGGGCTGACACGCCCGAGAGGACAACGAAATGAACATGCACACCAAGCCAGCAAACCGCATCCGCGCCATCAACTGGAACCGCATCGAGGACGACAAGGATCTGGAGGTCTGGAACCGGCTTACCGGCAATTTCTGGCTGCCGGAGAAGGTGCCGCTCTCCAACGACATCCCCTCCTGGGCGACCCTGAAGCCGGAGGAGCAGAAGCTCACCATCCGCGTCTTCACCGGCCTCACGCTGCTCGACACGATCCAGAACGGCGTCGGCGCCGTCAAGCTGATGGAGGATGCCACCACCCCGCACGAAGAGGCGGTGCTTTCCAACATCTCCTTCATGGAAGCGGTGCATGCGCGCTCCTATTCCTCGATCTTCTCGACGCTGTGCCTGACGCCCGATGTCGACGACGCCTATCGCTGGTCGGAGGAAAACGAGTTCCTGCAAAAGAAGTCGGCGCTGATCATGGAGCAATACGCCTCGGCCGATCCCTTGAAGAAGAAGGTCGCTAGCGTCTTCCTCGAAAGCTTCCTGTTCTATTCCGGCTTTTATCTGCCGATGTACTGGTCGAGCCGCGCCAAGCTCACCAACACTGCCGACATGATCCGCCTGATCATTCGCGACGAGGCGGTGCACGGCTACTATATCGGCTACAAGTTCCAGCGCGCTCTGGAGCGGTTGACGCAGGAACGTCGGCAGGAGATCAAGGATTTCGCCTTCGACCTGTTGCTCGAACTCTACGACAACGAGGCGAAATACACGGAAGCCCTTTATGACGGCGTCGGCCTCACCGAGGACGTGAAGAAGTTCCTGCACTACAACGCCAACAAGGCGCTGATGAACCTCGGTTACGAAGCGCTCTTCCCGGCCGAGGCCTGCAAGGTGAACCCCGCCATTCTCTCCGCACTCTCACCGAACGCCGACGAAAACCACGACTTCTTCTCCGGTTCCGGCTCCTCCTATGTCATCGGCAAAGCGGTCGCGACCGAAGACGAGGACTGGAATTTCTGAGCAATCCGATAGAGCCGTCCCGATCATGAAAAAGCCGCCCGAGGACATGATGTCTTCGGGCGGCTCCGCATATCAACGGGGTATAGCTATTCCGCCGCAACCACCCGGCGGCGGCCGACGGTGGGCTGCGTCAGCAGGAAGGCGGCGAGCGGTCAGGACGTTTCGCCGTGCCCATGGCCGCGAGCAGCGAACGAGCGGTCTCGAAGCGCAACATCGATTTCGCTGACGATCGCCGAGGGGCTGTACCCATTGCGACAGCCGGGCACGCTCTGATGCGGCAGGAGAACGGAAGTTCACCCTGCATTAGGCGACATCGATAGAAGCGCGGATGCCTGCCTATCTGGTGATTCGAAAGCCGCTGACGCCTTCCGGCGCTTCGACGAATTCGGCGACGACCTTCGAAACCCATGCCGCCGGCGGCCCTTCATGCAGACGCTCGAGCATGAGGGTGATTGCCTCCTCCGGACCGCTGATCAGAGCGGCGACCGAGCCATCGGCTTCGTTTCGAACCCATCCGACGAGACCGAGCTTCTGCGCCTCGTCACGGGCCCAAACCCTGAAGCTAACGCCTTGTACCCGCCCGAGGATTCGGACCAACGCCGTCTTGCTGGTCTCAGACATGATCTCGTCTCCGTCACCGTTTGCCACGCTATCTGGCGCGAGGAGGGGCAAAGGCAAGTCATCCGCGCAACGAAGTTGGAGGGAGCCCTTGCGGCTGCTCAGCAGGCTGCGATGAACCGTGGGAAGGTATAGCAAATTTCCTCGGTATGCTTTTTATTTTTTGTTTGCGTATTTTTAAAAATTGACGCGCGCAAAGTTTTGTGGTTTTTACGCCTTCACCAAGACGGCGGTGGGAGGGCCTCGCCAGCTTGGCTGAAACACCGAAGGCCCGCGCCGTTTCCAGGGAGGAAACCATGAACATGTCCCGCATTTTGAAATCGCTCGTCACCGGCACGGCGCTCTCGCTCCTTGCCTCCGCCGCTTTCGCCGACGGCATCGGCGCATCGCTCTTGACCCAGCAGCATCCGTTCTACATCGAGCTCGCCGACGCGATGAAAGCCGAAGCCGAGGCCAAGAACGTCAAGCTTGAAGTCTCGATCGCCAACCAGGATCTCAACAAGCAGCTCGCCGACGTCGAGGACTTCATCGTCAAGGGCGTCGACGTCATCGTCATTTCGCCGGTCGACAGCCAGGGCGTGCGCGCCGCGATCGAGAAGGCCGAGAAGGCGGGCATCAAGGTGATCACCGTCGACGTTCCGGCCAATGGCGCCACCGTCACCTCGCATATCGGCACCGACAACTTCACCGGTGGTGTGAAGGCCGGCGAACTGATGGCCAAGGTCCTCGACAACAAGGGCAAGGTCGCCGTCATCGACTATCCGACGGTCCAGTCGGTGGTAAACCGCGTCAACGGCTTCAAGGAAGCGATCGCCAAGCACAAGGACATGGAGATCGTCGCGATCCAGACCGGCATCACCCGCGCCGAAGCGCTCGCCGCCGCCCAGAACATGCTGCAAGCCAATCCTGACATCACCGGTATCTTCGGCTTCGGCGACGATGCAGCACTCGCCGCTGCCGTCGCAGTCAAGGCCGCAGGCCTTGACTCCCAGGTCAAGGTCATCGGCTTTGACGGCATGAAGGAAGCCCGCGACGCCGTCGACACCAATCCGGTCATGGTCGGCGTCATCCAGCAGTTCCCGGACCAGATGGGCAAGCAGGCGGTCGACACCGCCGTCAAGGTCGCCGCCGGCGAGACCGTTCCGGCCGAACAGCCGATCGTTCCCGGCGTCTACACCGCGAAATAAGTCCTCCCAGGACAGCCGCCGCCTCCGGGTGGCGGCAACTTCAGGAGTGAGCGCTCCGGCATATGGCCGGAGGCGCCTCGGCTCGCCCTTTGCGCGCGCGAATGGGACGCGCGGCGTCGTATGGAGGCCACCATGCATGGTTCGACCACGGACACCATCCTCGAGATCAGT
The DNA here is from genome assembly GCF_037120565.1 of Ensifer sp. CCNWLY38. Taxonomy (NCBI): domain Bacteria; kingdom Pseudomonadati; phylum Pseudomonadota; class Alphaproteobacteria; order Hyphomicrobiales; family Rhizobiaceae; genus Ensifer; species Ensifer sp. CCNWLY38. Next base: position 312,358 of record NZ_JBBBBO010000003.1, on the reverse strand, counting down.
GACGTCACCAAATCCTTCGGTCAGGTCGCGGCGCTGAAAAGCATGCGTCTCAAGGTCAGGCGCGGCCGGGTGCACACGCTGCTCGGCGAAAACGGTGCCGGTAAATCGACACTGATGAAGATTCTGGCAGGCGTGCACGAGGCAACTTCGGGTGTCATCACGCTTGATGGGCGCCCCTACCGGCCGGCCGATCCGCAGGACGCCGCAGCCCTCGGGCTTGCCATCGTCTTCCAGGAACTCAGCCTCTGCAGCAACCTGACGGTGGCCGAAAATATTCTTGCCACCCACGAGCCGCGCCGCTTCGGCTTCATCAACGACAAGGCGCTCGTCGCCAAGGCCCGCGCGATCGTCGCCGATCTCGGTCTGCCTGTTGATGTCAGCGAGAAGGTCGGCAATCTCTCGATCGCCCAGCGCCAACTCGTGGAAATCGCCAAGGGGCTGAGCCACGAGGCCAAGGTCGTCATTCTCGACGAGCCGACCTCGTCGCTGAGCGACAGCGAAGCCGAGATCCTGTTCGAGATCATTACCCGGCTGAAGCAACGTGGCGTCGCCGTCATCTACATTTCCCACCGCATGGAAGAGATCATGCGGCTCAGCGACGACATCACCGTCATCCGCGACGGCGAATATGTCTCGACCCATGATCGCGACGACGTCACCATCGAGGCGCTGATCGCGCTGATGGTCGGCCGTCGCATGGATGAGATCTATCCGCCACGGACCCACGAGCAGTCGGCGAAGACAGCTCCGGTTCTTTCGATCGACAGCCTTACCCGTGATGGCGAGTTCGACGACATCTCCTTCGACGTCCGCCCCGGCGAAATCCTCGGCTTTTTCGGCCTCGTCGGTTCCGGCCGCTCCGAAGTGATGAACGCACTGTTCGGCATGAAGGCGGCGACCGGCACGGTTCGCTTCGAGGGGCAGCCGGTTCGTTTCCGCTCGCCGGCAGAGGCGATTTCGCGCGGCATCGGCTTCGTCACCGAAAACCGTAAGGAAGAAGGCCTCGTTCTCAGCCACAGCGTCGGCTGGAACATCTCGATGGCGGCCCTTGCCGATTTCACCGGACCGTTCGGCTTCACCCGCAAGCGCGCCGAGCGCGACGCCGCTGCCACCGAAGTCGGGCGGCTCGCCATCAAGACCCATTCACTCGACACGCCCTCAGGTTCGCTCAGCGGCGGCAACCAGCAGAAGATCGTGCTCGCCAAGTGGCTGCTGACGCGGCCCAAGGTGCTGATCCTCGACGAGCCCACCCGCGGCGTCGACGTCGGCGCCAAGTTCGAAATCTACAAGATCATCCGCCAGCTGGCGGCCGAGGGCACGGCGATCCTGCTGATCTCCTCCGAGCTGCCGGAAGTTCTCGGGATGAGCGACCGCGTCGTCGTCATGCACGAGGGCGTCATCGGCGCAACGCTTTCCGGCACTGAGCTCACGCCCGAAACGATCATGGCGCACGCAACGGGATTCCAATCATGACACAGCAATCCGAAACCCAGGCCGCGTTCATGCGGGCGTTGAAGCAATATGGCGGCATCCTGCTGTCGCTGGTGATGCTCTGCGTCATCTTCTCCTTCCTCAATCCGCGCTTTATGTCGGTCGTCAACTTCATGAACATCCTGCAGCAGGTGGCTGTGGTGGCGATTGCCGCCTTCGGCATGACCTGGGTGATCCTGCTCGGCGAGATCGACCTGTCGGTCGGCTCGATCATCGCGGTTGCCGGCATGGTCGGGGCGCAATGTTTCGCCTTCGGTCTTGGCTTTGCGCCGGCGATCATCATCACGTTGCTGGCCGGCGCCCTGATGGGCATGCTGAACGGCGTACTCACCGCCAAACTGCTGTTGCCTTCCTTCATCGTCACCGTAGCGACCATGGGCATCTACCGCGGCATGGTCAGCCTGCCGACCAACGGTGCGCCGGCGATGATCGAAAATTCGACCTGGACCGCCATCGGCACGGAGAGCTTCCTCGGCCTGCCCATCATCATCTGGGTCGTCGCCGTGCTTTTCCTCGTCAACCACATTCTCCTCAGCAAGACGAGCTTCGGCCGCCGCGCCTACCTGACGGGCGGCAACCGCGAGGCAGCCGTCTATTCCGGCATCAAGGTCGACCGGCTGAAGATCACCATCTTCATGATCTCAGGCGTAATGGCGGCGATCAGCGGCGTGCTGCTCTCTTCCCGCCTGTTCTCCGCCCAGACCAATGCCGGCATGAGCTACGAACTCGACGCCATTGCCGCTGCCGTTCTCGGCGGCACCTCGCTTGCCGGCGGCGTCGGTACCATGGTCGGCACGCTGATCGGCGCGCTCATCATCGGCGTCATGAACAACGGCATGAACATGCTGTCCGTCCCCTACTTCTACCAGCTCATCGTCAAGGGCCTGGTGATCCTGATCGCGGTTTGGCTCGACGTGCGCGCCAAGCAGGCAAAGCGCTGATCCTCAGAAGAGAAACATATCCATGCACAAGATACTGACGATCGGCGAGATCCTCGTGGAGATCATCGCCACCGAGAAGGGCGACGGCTTCCGCCACGCCACGCCTCTGATCGGCCCTTATCCCTCCGGCGCACCGGCGATCTTCATCGATCAGGTCGGCAAGCTCGGGCAGGCGGCAGCGATCATCTCGCGCGTCGGCGACGACGATTTTGGCCACGTCAATCTCGACCGCCTGAAGGCCGATGGCGTCGACATCTCCGGCATCGCGGTCGATCCACTCGGTACCACCGGCAGCGCCTTCGTGCGCTATCGCCCCGACGGCAGCCGCGCCTTCGTCTTCAATATCCGCCACAGCGCCTGCGGCACAATCCGTCTCGATGACGCGGCGCGGGCATTGGTGCGCAGTTGCAGCCATCTGCATGTCATGGGCTCGTCGCTCTACGCACCAAGCGTGGTGGAGAGCATTATCGCAGCGATCGAGATGATCAAGGCGGCCGGCGGCACGGTGTCCTTCGACCCGAACCTCAGGCCGGAAATCCTCGATAGCCCCGGCATGCGCGAGGCGCTGCGCGCGGTGCTTGCCAGGACAGACGTCTTCCTGCCGAGCGGACAGGAGCTCTTCCTGTTCACCAAGGCGAAGACCGAGGCCGAGGCGGTTTCGGAACTGCTTGCTGCCGGCATCAAGGTGATCGTCGTCAAACGCGGCGCCGAAGGCGCCAGCTATTTCGACGACGAAACCACGCTCTCGCACCCCGGTTTCTCGGTCGAGGAAATCGACCCGACTGGCGCCGGCGACTGCTTCGGCGCGACCTTCGTCACCTTCTGGCTGAACGGTGCAGAGCCAGCCCAAGCGCTGGAATCCGCCAACGCCTCGGGCGCCCGCGCAGTCTTGATCTCCGGCCCGATGGAAGGCGCCTCGACGCGCGCCGATCTCGAAACCTTCATCAACGCGCGAAAGGGCTGACCGCCATGCAACAAAACCTGCTGATCGACATCGCCCGCTGGAACGAGCGCCCTGGCCCGCGCGGCATCCCCTCCGTCTGCTCGGCCCACCCGCTGGTGATCGAAGCGGCCATGCTGCGGGCGCTTCAGGAAGATGCTGCCCTGCTGATTGAAGCCACCTGCAATCAGGTCAACCAGGACGGCGGCTATACCGGCATGACGCCCGCCGATTTCACCCGCTTCGTCGCCGGCATCGCCGATCGCGTCTCCTTCCCCAAGGACAAGATCATCCTTGGCGGCGACCATCTCGGCCCCAACCCGTGGAAACACCTGCCCGCCGAGGACGCAATGGCCAAGGCCGTGACGATGATCGAGGCCTATGCCAAGGCCGGGTTCACCAAGCTGCATCTCGACACCAGCATGGGCAGCGCCGGCGAACCGGTGGCGCTTCCCGACGCCGTGACGGCAGAGCGCGCAGCGCGGCTTGCCGCCGCCGCCGAGGCCGCCATTTCCGGCGAGAACGGTATCGCCCCCGTCTATATTATCGGCACGGAAGTGCCGGTTCCGGGCGGCGCGCTCGAAGAGTTGGATACCCTGGAGATCACGGCCCCCGAGGCGGCAATCGAGACGGTGCACGTCCATCGCCGGGCCTTCGAGGCGGCGGGTGCCGCAGACGCCTTCGGGCGTGTCGTCGGCGCTGTTGTCCAGCCGGGCGTCGAGTTCGGCAACGAGAACGTCATCGCCTATGATCGGGTGAAAGCAGCGAAGCTCAGCGCCAGCCTGAGGCAGCTCGACGGCATCGTGTTCGAGGCGCATTCGACCGACTACCAGACGCCCGAGGCGCTGCGCGAGCTCGTCTCAGATGGCTTTGCCATCCTCAAGGTCGGCCCCGGCCTCACCTTTGCACTGCGCGAAGCGCTTTACGGCCTCGACCAGATCGCTGCCTTCCTCTTTCCCGACGCGCGCAAGCAGACGCTAGCGTCGGTCACCGAAACAGTGATGCGCGACGAGCCGGCGAATTGGGGCAAGTATTACCACGGCTCGCCGGAGGCCCAGCGGCTGCAGCGGCATTTCTCCTACAGTGACCGCATCCGCTATTACTGGCCGCATCCGAGGGTCGCCGCCGCCGTCGAAGAACTACTGTCGCTGCTCGACGGCGTCAGCATTCCGGAAACGCTGATTAGCCAGTATCTCCCCGGCAGCTACGAGCGCGTTCGGGATGGCCACGTCGCGGCCCAAGCAAAACCGCTGGCACTTGCTGCGGTCGATCGAGTTCTCGAGGATTACTTCATGGCCTGTCGCGCTTAGCGCCCGGCTCTATGTTCAGTGAATATTTCCGGGCCGGTACTGCCTATCCCCTCGAAATGAACCTATAAACGAAATCAAAACAATATGGGGCACAGCAAACCGTGGACAGACAGATCAAGACGATGGAGGATTTTTCGGAGTTCGTCGGCTTGTCGCGGCCCACGGTCTCCAAATACTTCAATGATCCGGGCTCTGTTCGGAAGAAGACCCGCGATGCTATCGAGGCGGCGATCAAACAGTCGGGCTTTCGCCCGAACATCTTCGCCGTCAATCTCAACCGCCGCCGCACCAACATTCTCGGCGTTATCGTCCCGAACTCGACCGATCCCTTCTACATGGCGTTGACGCGCCGGATCGAACACATCGCCAATCAGGCAGGCTTCCTTGCCTTCGTGCTTTCCTCCGACGGTCGGCCGGAGATGGAAGAGCGTGCGATCGAGACCTTCAAGTCGATGAACGTTGCCGGTGCGATCATCGCGCCGCTCGGCGTGCAATCGCATCACAAGACACTGACTGCGCTCGGCGAGAGCATTCCGTTGATCTACGTGGACTCGCCGCTTGACGACAGCTCCTCCTTCGTCGGCACCGACAACCGCCAGAGCTTCCGCCTGATGGTCGATTATCTCTGCCGCTCAGGAAGCCCGCCCTGCTACCTCGGCATGCCGCCGGTCAACAACAACGCCATGGCCCGGCGCGACGCCTATCTGGAAGCGATACAGCAGCTGAAGATGGAGCCGGCGCTGGTTACGACCGCGCCGAACGGGTCCTGGGATTTCGAGAAATTCGGCTTCGACGAGACGCTGCGCATCCTCGGCTCCGGCGGCTTTCCGACCCAGACGGTACTTTGCGCCAACGACCGCGTCGCCTTCGGCGTGATCGCCGCCGCCTTCCAGTCCGGCCTCAAGGTCGGCCGCGACGCCGACGCCGATATCCGTGTCGCCGGCCATGACGACCATCCGCTGTCGCGCTACACCTGCCCGCCGCTGACGACGGTGGCGCAGAACTACAACGAGATCGGCCGACTGGCGATCGAACTCTTGTTGTTCAAGCTCGGGGAAAGCTCCGACGACGGCGGTGCCTTCCCCGAGGATGAGCGCATTCTGCTCAGCGCCGAGATCATGCTGCGCGGTTCGGCCTAGACAGGCCCAGACAGGCGCTCCGAATATCCGGCCGCGCCGGCAGCCTATCCGCAGATCAGGACCGCCTTGTGAGCGATAGGACCTGATCGGTCGTCAGGATATCACCAAACGTGTCATCGATCGTCGCGAGCGACGAGCGATGCAATATTGCGTGCGGAACGACGTTGCCGTCGCTGGTGTCGAGATCGCGCGTGGCGCAGGCGTCCGCGGCAACGATCACGTTGAAGCCGAGCGGTACGGCGTCGCGCGCGGCACCGGCGACGCAGGCATGCGTCATCAGTCCGGTGATGACGAGCGTATCAACGCCGGTCAGCTTCAATTGCTCGCCAAGGTCGGTGCTGGCAAAGACACTGACCGACGACTTTCGGACCACGGAATGCTTGGCTGCCGGCCGAATGTCGCGGTGGAAGTCAGAGGTCGCACTGTCCTCGGCAAAGACGGGGCTTCCGGCCGGCGTCACGTGCTTGACGTGGTAGACCTTCATGCCTTCTGCATCGGCGCGTTCGATCAGCCGTTTTGCATTGGCAAGTGCCTTTTCCCCATCCGGAATCGGCATGCGGCCGGTAAAGTATTCGTTCTGAAAGTCGATCGCCAAAAGGGCCGTCTTCGTAGGATCGAGGCTTTCGGGCGCGGAAGCACCGGCGATGGTTCGGATGGTCGGGTGTTGTGTCATGGGAGGTTCCTTTCGCAATCTGACGCCTGCGAAAGTCGCGAAAACGCCCTTGTTGCGAAAGTGGCCTGAACGACAATATATGATAGATTCCGGCCAACTTCGCGCTCACCGGGTTCATACTGCAATGCACACCGTCGCCATCGTTGCCTTCGAGGGCATCAGCCCGTTTCATCTGTCCGTTCCCTGCATCGTCTTCGGCGACGATCTGCTGAAGCTCGGCGTGCCGCGCTACCGACTGCTGATCGCCGGTGAAAAGACCGGATCTGTCCGCACCATGTCCGGCTTCAGCATCGAGGTGGAACATGACCTTTCCAGTCTTGCGGAGGCGGACACGATCATCGTGCCGGCCTGGGATGACCCGAACACCCGTCCATCGGAAAATCTGCTGAACGCGCTACGCACTGCCCACATCGGGGGCGCCCGGCTCGTCGGCCTATGCCTCGGCACCTTCGTGCTCGCAGAGGCAGGCCTGCTCGACGGGCGGGCAGCCTCGACGCACTGGGCCTGGGCCGATGAATTCGAGCGCGCCTACCCCGACGTCGGCCTGAACCGCAACGCGCTCTATATCGATGAGGGCGATATCCTGACTTCGGCCGGCACCGCCGCCGCAATCGACTGCTGCCTGCACATCGTGCGCAACGACCACGGCGCGGAGATCGCCAACCGCATCGCCCGCAGACTGGTCGTCGCCCCGCATCGCCATGGCGACCAGGCGCAATATATCGAGGCGCCTTTGCCCGCGCCGGGCAGCGGCGACCCGCTCAGCGCAACGATCGCCTGGGCGATCGAACATCTCGATGAGCCGCTTTCGCTGGAACGGCTGGCGGATCACGCCGGCATGAGCCTGCGCAGCTTCACCCGACATTTCCGCAAGAAGACGGGAACCACCTTCACCCAATGGCTTCTTCAGCAGCGGCTCGCCGTCGCCCAACGCCTGCTTGAGACCGGCTCCTGTTCCGTCGATCACGTGGCGGAGATGGCAGGCTTCGGCTCGACCGTCTCCTTCCGCCAGCACTTCACCCGCGCCTTCTCGATCTCGCCGGCGAGCTATCGCCGGCAGTTCCGGAACCGGCCGGCACCCGATGGCGTGCCTCTCCACCAACATGCCTCATGAATTCAAAGCGATGAGTGCAAACCGCAGACTGCACCACAACCCCAGCGATCTGGAATTGGTGCAGGAAACCACCCCTGAAGGCTTCGGCGAGTGGATCGGCGAGACAATTACGCGCGACTTCGGTGCCCGAGACTTTCTTGATCGCCTTCCCGACCCACGTGCCCTGCTCTCGCCGTTGCTGGACACCATGGCACCAGGGGATTCACTGTGGCTGTGCCGAAGCAAGCATAGGGGGGTGCTGTATGGCAATGAGGGCATCGCCCTGGTCCGAGACGGGCAACCGATCATCTACTTGCGTGTTATCGACCGCTAGAGCATCCCGCTCTCCAGTGTGCGTTCAGCTGCGTTCGCGTCTTAGGCTGGCGCACCAGGACCACCAGTATCGGCACTGCGACCGTCGAGACAACGGCAGCACAGATGAAGAAGGCCGAATAGCCGAAACGCTCGGAAATCCAACCGGCACCCAGCCCGCCGGCCATGCTGACGAGGCTGTCCATGCACTGGAACAGGGTGAAGTCGACACCCGCCTGGCGCGGATCGGCCCAGCCCATGAACTGGGCATAGAGCGCCACGAAGCCGATCGCCATGACGCCGGAAGAACTGGCGACCGCAAGTGCCATTACCAGCGGCCGCGAGACATCGGCTGACGCCCCGACATAGGCGAAGGCGACAAGCATCGTGACCTGCAAGAGCAGGGCGCCGATCAGTACCGTGGCAGCGCCGCACAGCCGCACGAGCAAGCCGCCGAACAGCGCCCCGCCGAAACCGACGAGCATGCTGCCGAGGCCATTGAGCATACCGACCGAAGCAAGGTCGAAGCCGTAGTCGATGAGGAAAGGGCCGAGCATCGCGAGGCCCCATTTCTGCGCCGAGACGTAGATCGCCGCGAGCAGCAGACCTTTGCGCACTTCCGGCCGGCGCAGTGCGGCCTTGAGCGACGGAACATGGCTGCGCGTTGCGCTCGTTGGACGCGAACCGGGGCCGAGCAGGAAGGGAAGGCCAAGTGCCAGCACCACGACGGCCATGATCCACACCGCCGGCGCCCAGCCGAGCCGGTCGACGAGAACCAGAAACAGCCCTGCGCCGATCGCCGAGCCGACATAGGAGCCGCCGACCTGCGCGGCATTGCCCCAGCCATGGTGTTCTTCGGCCAGCGTCTCGACGGCGAAGCCGTCGCAGGCGATGTCGACGGTCGAGGTAAAGAGCGCGATGAACACGAGGCAGGCGAGAACGGGGAAGAGCCGCTCCGGGCCAATGAGCCCGAGCATGGCAAGCATGAGGGCCGAAAGCGAACCGCCGACAATGACGATGATGTGCGACCGGTTGCGGCCGACCGCCGGCAGGCGAAAGCGCTCCACCTGCGGCGACCAGAGGAACTTCAGTGCCCAGGGCAGCACGGTCAGATAGACGAGGCCGATCTGGTCGAGCGGCAAACCTTGGGTTCTGAGCACCGCCGGCAGGCCGAGCATCGTCAGCCCGCCGATCACGCTCTGCGCCACGTAAAGCCCGCCGACCGCGAAGAAGATCGCGGCCGGCGACGGCCTTGTCGACGGCTTGGCCTCGATCGCCATCAGAAGCGATAGCGCACGCTGGCGACGACCTTGCGGCCTTCGTCGAAGTAGCAGAAGCCCGTGGTGCAGAGCTGCTCGACCTCGTTGAAGAGGTTGGTCGCGTTGAGCTGCAGCCGCACGCCCTCGAAGTTCGGATTAGCGGCGCCGAGATCATAGCGGACCGACGCGTCGACGAAGGTGCGCGCCTGGTTGTTCAGGATCGGCGTATGGACGTTGTCGCCGAAGCTCGATCCGACATAGCGAACGCCGGCACCGACACCGAGCCCTTCGAGCGGACCTGACTGCACCTCGTAGTCCGCCCAGAGTGAGAACATATGGTAGGGCGAGGAGTTCAGCTGATTGCCGAGCGTCTCCGAGGTCAGCTTGGTGATCTCGACGTCGTTGTAGGAATAGGACGCGATGAAGTTCCAGCCATTGTCGAGCGAGGCGGTGCCTTCGAGTTCGAAGCCGCGAGACTTGAGGTCGAGCTGGCGCAGCAGATTGAGGCCCGACGACGTCTCGTAGACGGTGGCGTTTTCCTGGTCGATGTTGAAGACGGCGGTAGTGACGGTCGCGTTCTGGCCGGGGATCTCATATTTGACGCCCGCTTCCCATTGCTTGCCGAGCGTCGGCATGGCCGGGGTATCGGTGCCACCGAGATTGATGATGACGCCCGGATTGGAAACGAAAGCGGTGCCGTAGCTGACATAGGGCATCATGCCGTTCGGCAGGACATAGCCCAGAGCCGCACGCGCCGTCGTTTCGCTGTCGTTCCGGTCAAAGGGTGAGCCATCGACCGAATACTTGTTGTCTACCCAATCGTGACGCAGGCCCGCCGTCAGGCGCCACGCCTCATACTCGATCTGGTCCTGGATGTAGATGCCGATGCCGCTTTGCGACTGCTTCTGGGTCGAGGTCAGCTTCGGCACATAGGTGAAGTCGTCGGTGAAGAGATCCGGCCCGCTGCCCTGCTGCGAGGTATACTTCATGTAGCTGTAGTCGATGCCGGCAATCAGCTGATGTGCTGCCGCACCCGTGTCGAAGTCGAACTTCAGATAGGTGTCGCTGGCAAGGCCGGTATTGTCCTCGACGGTCAGGCCCGGATACTTGGCGAACACCCACTCCTGCCGCGTCGAGATGTCGGAGTAGCGCAGCTTGTGGAAGAGCGTGACGCTATCCGAGAGCTCATGCTCCAGCTCGTAGCCGATGCGGGCCTGCTTCTGGGTGAAGTCGTTGAAGCGGGCGTCACCGCCATAGGTCGGGATCGCGCCGATCGACTTGCCGTCCGGCCCGTAGCGGTTGAGATAGCCCCAGGTGCCGCCGGTGGTCGAATCCATATATTCACCGAGCAGCGTGAACTTGGTGCCCTCGTCCGGCTGCCAGGTGAAGGCAGGTGCGATGAACAGGCGATCGTCCTTGACCGCCTCGATCTCGGTGCGCCCGTCGCGCGCAAGTCCGGTCATGCGGTAAAGCATCGTGCCTTCGTCATCGAGCGGCCCGGAAACGTCGAAGGCGCCCTGCACCCGACCGTAAGAGCCGTACTGCACTTCGACCTCCCGCAACGGATCGCTGGTGGGGCGCTTCGAGACGATGTCGACGATGCCGCCGGAGCTGCTGGCGCCATAGATCGAGGCCGCCGGGCCGCGCAAGGTGGCGATCGCCTCGACGCCATAGGGCTCCAGCCGGAAGAGGCCGTTCGGGCTTGCAATCTGGCGCAGGCCGTCGCGGAAGATGCCGGTCAGCGTCAGGTCGATGCCGCGCACCTTGAAGGCGTCGAAGCGCGGTTCGGCGCCGTACTGGCCGACGCGGGCGCCGGGCGTATAGCTCAACGCCTCCTGCAGGTTCTGAGGCTTCAGGTCTTGCAACTGCTTCTGGCTGATCACCGACATCGACTGCGGAGTCTGCATGACCGGCGTATCGGTCTTGGTGGCGACGCGAGCCGATTTCGCGACATAGCCGTCGGTATCGACGATGCCCTCGGCACCCGTCCGTTCGCCGGTCGCGGTGATCTTTTCCAATTGCGTCGCGCCATCCTTGACGACGGCGCCAGTGGTGATCGTCGCATCCGACGGATCGAAGATCTGCACGGTCTTCTCACCGACGATGCGATAGCGAAGCCCGGTTCCTTCCAGAAGCGATGCAACTGCCGCTTCCGTCGCCAGCGTGCCGCTGACGCCGCTGGTGGTCTTTCCGCTCGTCAGTGTGCTCGGATAAAGAAGGCGCAGGTCGGCCTGCTGGCCAAGTTTCAGGATGCCCGCTTCGAGGGATCCCGCGGGAACGGCGAACGCCTTCGGCGCAATGATCGCGGCCGGCGCCGTTGTCGCCTGTGCCTGGACTGCCGTCGCGCAGGCGATGAAAGAAACGCCGGCAAGCGCCAGGCGTGTGAAAGAACGGCGTCGTGATCCGCGACCCTGCATAATTCTCATCCGAGATCCCCTACTCAACTCCTGGGCAGGCTGCCTCGAACCATGTGCAGCGCCGCCACTTCTGACTAAGAGTTCGCAGGACACCATCTCCTGACGTCGCCAGGAGAATTTTTTCGTCGGACTTCCGGTCCCAATCAACGGGAGCTGAGCTTAAAGGCCCATAAGTCAGGCGGGCGAGAACATCGGGTTTCCGCTAACGGTCGCCACAGCGGGAACCTCTTCCTGCATCACATCCCAGTGCTCGACGACCCGGCCACCCCTCACCTTGAAAATATCGACGGCAACGAGGGGTTTCGGTCCCCAGCCGACATAGCGTCCATGGACCATCACGAGATCACCCTCCGCAACGACCATGCCGATCTCATAGGACAGATCCTGCTTCAGGGTCGGAATAAGCGCGGCGATTGCCCCGGACCCGTCGGGAATTACGGGATTGTGCTGGACATAATCGGGCGAAAAGTAACGCTCGACCACGCTGACGTCGCGCTCGATAAACGCGCCCTTGAGCACCTTCAACACAATTTCCTTGTTGCTCTCCATCTTCAACTCCTCTCTCTATCTACTGATAGATAGATCAGACCGTTGCGGTCCGCTTGTCAATGGCCTATCGCTATTGGAGCATCAGCGGGGATTTGAATGGACATACGGACGGCAATTCTCAATTCAGCCGAGACCCGAATGAGGCGCGGCGGTTTCCACGCCTGTAGCTTCCGGGAAATCGCGGCGGATGTCGGGATCAAGAGTGCAAGCGTCCACTACTACTTCCAGACCAAGGAGGACCTCGGCTCTGCTCTCGTCGCCCGCTACAGAGAGAAAGTGCTGTCGGCGCTGGGCAGACCGACGGACGGTCGGCCGCTTGCGCAGAAGCTCGAAACGATGCGTGCTGTCTTCCGTAGCGGCCTGATCGGGGGTGAGGGCGCGTGCCTGTGCGGTATCCTGGCGGCGCAAGATGCCAGTTTGCCTGCCGCCGTGCGGACTGCGGTTCGCGACTTCTTCGACGGATGCAATGAATGGCTTCGTGCGGCGACCGTGTCTTCGGGAGCGGAAAATCCGGAGGCAATCGCACTACAGGTGACAGCGCTGTTGCAGGGCGCCCTGATTCAGGCCGTGGCGCTCGACAGCGTGGAAAGCTACGACATCGCTACCGCGCGGCTCGCGTCTCTCGGCATGTGATGCCGCCCAGCGACGATTTTCTCCGCAGGGTGCCGTCCTAGCGCGACTGAACGACGACCATCAGGCCCGAAATCCGCATGACACGCAGCGGCAAACTGGCTTCCAGAACCTGCAGCGCGGCGTCGGTGTCGTGCAAATCGAAAATACCGGAGACTTCGAGGTCGCCCGCCGCTTCGTCGAGCAGCAGGATTCGGCCGTGACGGTAGCGCTCGAGGGTCGCCAGGACGTCGCGCAGCGGGCGGCGCGAAAAGACGAGCTTGCCGTCGCGCCACGCCGTTCCGGCCGCGACATCCGTCTTCGACAGGGACAGGCGCCCCTGTTTGTCGATCGTTGCCACCTCGCCCGCGCCCAGGATCGCTTTCTGGCCGGCCGCATCGACCTCAACGCGGCCATCCTCCACCTGGACGCCGGCGGCTCGTTCTGTGCCGGCCGTGCCTACGGAGTACCGGGTCCCCAATGCCATCGCGCTCAGCGACCCATCTTCGACCACAAACGGCCGAAGCGGGTTCTTCGCAACGGCAAAGAATGCTTCGCCGCGCAGGAGCCGTACCTTTCTGCGGCCCTGCTCGTAGCGAACCACGAGGGCCGTGTCGGTGTTCATGTCGACTTCGGTCCCGTCCTCCAGGGTGATCCGCTTGATTTCACCGACGCCGGTGTAAAAGTCGGCGCGCCAGCGGTCGCCGTAGGGCGTCGCGAGCGAGAGCATGGCGAGACCCGCTGCAAGACAGAGCCCGACGAAACCGCCGACCCGACGGCGGCGTTGGGCGTGCAATTCACCGAGGCGCTCGCTGGGGATCGGCACGTCTCCGAGATCGCTCCAGAGCGCCCGCAATTCTTCATAGGCCAACCGGTGATCGGGATGTGCGGAAACCCAGAGCTCGAACGCCGCACGGTCGGCGGCCGTCGCGTCGTCGGACTGCAACTTCGCAACCCACGTCGCCGCCGCTTCCAGAACGCTGTCATCGATGGTCTGGCGATTGCCGTTCATGCGCGTCTTCCGGTCGAACTGAAAATGCCGTCAAGCGAACCCTCCAAGGGAATCGCCTCAATCATCTTAGAGTTGAAAGAACGGTTTGACCTGACGTTCGCTCAGAAAATAATCTCGGCGCGCATCTTCCGGCATTCGAGCAGCGCTCGGATGATATGCTTTTCGACCATGTTTCTCGAGATGCCGAGCTCATCGGCGATCGCGCCGTTGCTCAAGCCGTGCAGGCGGCTGAGGATGAAGACCTGCTGGCAGCGGTTCGGAAGGCCCTCGATGGTGCGCGCCATGATCAGCAGGCACTGGCGGGCGTTGACGATGCGATCCTGGATCGGTCTGTCCTCCGTATGCTCCAGGCCTTCGCTGTCCTCGACGAACATCGCTCGCTCCCGCGCTGCTCGCTCGGACGCGACCCGCGCGACCGAGCGGGCGACCTGGAACAGATAGGCCTGCGGGTTTTCGATCAAGGTCGAGCGCGAAGCCTCCAGCATGCGCATGAAGGTTTCCTGGGTGGCATCGACGGCGTCCTCGCGATTTCTGAGGCGGCGGCTGAAGAAGCGGCGGATCCTACCCTCTTCTCGCTCGTGAAGCCCCTGCACCATCGCATCGGTCATCAATCTGCCTCTCCAGCGTGCGGCTGTCACACCATCATCCTGAACGTACGGCCCGGTCGCCGCCGCTTATCTTGAATACGTTACTCATGTTTCATAAGTGAAGCGGAGGTGTGCTGCAATGCACTGACGTGCGGCATGACGAACCGAAACTGCGTCAGGACCGGCCGCGCCGTCTATTGGAAAAGGACTGTTGCGCGAAGGCCACGGCGTCTGGTACGGGCGCGACCCTGATTGGCGGCTTCAGGTTCGTCCCTTGCTCGGCAAAACACTCTCGTTGGAACTCAGCTCCGAGGCGATGCGGTCTATCAGCAACCGCACCCGGCGCGGCTGGACGGTGAGCGGCGGATAGACGATCTGCAATCCTGTCCCACCTATAGAGAAATCCTTCAGGAGTTCGACAAGGGCACCGGACGCCAGGTCCTCGGCGATGTCCCAGACGGATTTGAGCGCGATGCCGTGCCCCGCGCGACACCATTCCGCAACCACCCCGCCGTCATTGGCGACGCGCCTGCCGCGCACCATGACCTTGCGCGGCTTGCCATCGAGCTGAAAAGCCCATTCGCGATCCAGATTGGCGCCGAAGCGCATGATGATGCAGTCGTGACGGGAAAGATCGTCCGGATGCTCCGGCCTGCCCCTGACCTCCAGATAGGCAGGTGCAGCGCAGACGACCCGGCGGTTTTCGCCGAGCGAGCGCGACCGGAGCGTACTGTCGGCGAGAAGGCCGTGGCGGATGGCGAAATCCATGCCCTGCCCGACCAGATCGACGTAGCCATCGGTAAGGTTGAGATCCACCGTCACGTCGGGGTGCTCGGCAAGGAAGCGGTCGAGGATCGGCACGACGTAGCGTCTGCCCATGTCCTCCGGCGCGCTGAGCCGGATCGGACCGGAGATCATGCGGGCGCCGAGACGAATTCCGGTCTCGAGTTCGTCGGCCTCCGCCAGAAGTCGGCGGGCACCATCCACGAGCAGGCGCCCCTCCTCCGTCAGGCTGATCGCGCGCGTCGTGCGTTTCAGAAGGGCAGCACCGTAGTGGGTTTCAAGCGCCGCCAACCGTTCGGAAACAGAGGCCGGCGAAAGCCCCTTTTCGCGTCCTGCGGCGGAAAGCCCGCCCTTTTCGACTATCAAAAGGAACAGAGCCAGATTGTCGAGCAACATCTTTCGCATTTTCCGAAATATAATTTTGGAAATAAGCCAATTATCCGGATGCACCGCAAGAGCTAAATTCCTTTCCGAAAGGAGACGCGGCATGCATCTCGACCACGTGACCATCCGCACAGGCGACATCGCGGGAACGCGCGCGTTCTTCGAAACGGTCTTCGATCTGACCGTCGGCGAGCGCCCGGCGGCGATCCGGCGCATCCCGGGCTGCTGGCTCTACGCCGACGGCAAACCGATCGTGCACATCATCGGCAGCCAAGGCAGCGGTTTCGACCGGGCCGCCGAGGCGATCGATCACGTCGGCTTCCGGCTCGACAACTACGCGGCCTTCCGGGCCAGGCTAGACCGGCTCGCCATTCCCTACTCGACCATGGACCTTGCCGATATCGGCGAGCGCCGGCTGTTTCTGCGCACGCCCGGCGGTCCGTTGCTCGAGGCCGTCTTTTCCGAAGCCGTTCCCCCCATTCTCCTGGAGCATGAGAATGACCCTGACATTCAATGACAATACCGTTTCCGTCGTCATCGGCGGCACGAGCGGCATCGGCGCGGCCGTTGCGAAGGCGCTGACCCAGCGTCCCGGCCGGGTCGAGATCGCCAGCCGCGCCACCGGCCTCGATATCGCCGACGGCGGTTCCGTTGCCTCCTACTTCCGCAACCTCGGGCCGATCGACCATCTGGTTGTCACGGCCGGTTCTTCGGCCCCCGGCGGCAAGGTTGCCGATATCGACCTGGATGCCGCCAAGGCCGCCTTCGACGTCAAGTTCTGGGGCTCGATCCTGCTCGCCCGCGAGGCGGCCAGATACATGCGCCCAGGCGGGACGATCACCTTCACCTCAGGTTTTCTCGCCCGCCGGACGGTTCCCGGCACCTTCGTCAAGACGGCGATGAATGCCGCTCTCGAGGCCGTGGCGAAGATCCTCGCCAGAGAGTTGGCGCCGCTGCGCGTCAACGTCGTCAGCCCCGGACTGACGCAGACCGAGGCCTATGCCGGCATGGCGGACGATGCCCGTGACACGATGTTCGATCGCGCCGCAGCGACCTTGCCCGCCGGCCGCTTCGGGCAGCCGCAAGACATCGCCCACGGCTACCTCTTTGCCATCGACAATCCATTCGTCACCGGATCCGTCATCGACATCGAAGGCGGCGCGCTCATCAACTGACACAAACCCGTTCCGACATTTTGCCCGAAAAGGATCACCCCATGCCGACAACGCTCTTTTCTCCCGTCTCCCTCGATCCGTTGACCCTGCCGAACCGCATTGCGCTCGCGCCGATGACGCGGGCGCGCAGCAGCCAGCCGGGCAACGTCCCGACCGCGCTGATGGCAGAATATTGCGCCCAGCACGCCTCCACCGGTCTCATCGTCACCGAAGCAACGCAGATCTCGAGCCAAGGCCAGGGCTCCTTCATCGCCCATCCGGACCCGCCGCGGCGGCTGAAGGAAGGCTTGCCGCTTGCGACCTTCGACGGAACCAAGCTTTTCGGCGGAACTGCCGACGGATATTCTACCTATCCGGCGCTGGAGGACGCCGCATGAGCGCGCCACTGACGGAGCATGAGCGCGCGGAAGCCATGGTCAACGATCGCATTGGCACCGCGCTGGTGCTAGAGGAAGAGAGCCTGCGCGTCTGGCATCTGCGGCTGAAGCCCGGCGAAACGCTTCGCCCCCATCGCCACGACCGGCCCTATTTCTGGACGGCGCTGACCGATGGTTCCGCACGCTCGCGCTCGGGCGACGGCAAGGTCACGGACATGATCTACCGCGCCGGCGACACGCGCCACTTCAGCGACCTGACGCTGGAGACCGCCTTCGTGCACGATCTGACCAACACCGGCAACGCCGAACTCGTCTTCGTCACCGCCGAATTCACAGCCCAAGACCATTCGTCCATGACAAGGAGCAAGCCATGAAAGCCGTCGCCCTCACCCGTTATCTCCCGGTTTCCGACCCGCAGTGCTTCCTCGATGTCGACCTGCCGAAGCCGGAACCCAAGGGGCATGACATTCTGGTGGCCGTCCATGCGGTCGCCGTCAATCCGGTGGATGTGAAGATGCGCGCGCCGAAGGACAAGATCGAGGAAACGCCGCGCGTACTCGGCTGGGATGCCAGCGGCGTGGTCGAAGCGGTCGGCCCGGATGTGACCCTGTTTAAGCCCGGCGACCATGTCTACTACGCCGGCGACCTCACGCGATCCGGCACGAACCAGCAGTATCAGCTTGTCGACGAGCGCATCGTCGGGCGTAAACCGAAGTCGCTAAGCTTCGCCGAGGCAGCCGCCCTGCCGCTGACGACAATCACCGCCTATGAAGCCTTCTTCGACCGGCTCGGGATCGACCGGGACGGTGCGGATCGCAGCCAGTCGATCCTGATTGTCGGCGGCGCCGGCGGCGTCGGCTCGATCGGCATCCAGCTTGCCAAGCGCGCCGGGCTTACCGTGATCGCTACGGCGTCGCGGCCGGAGACCATCGCCTGGGTGAAGGAACTCGGTGCCGACCACGTCGTCAGCCACCGCGAGCCGCTGGTCGACCAGGTCCACGCTCTCGGCTTTACCCATGTCGACCACATCGCCATCTTCAACGACATGCGCCATTGGGACGACGCGGTCGAGCTGATCCGGCCTCAAGGGGGCATCGTTTCGATCGACAACACCGACGTGCCGATGCCGATGGCGGGCATGAAGACCAAGGCGGCGAGCCTGCATTGGGAATTCATGTTTGCCCGCCCGATGCATCAGACGCCTGACATGATCGAGCAGCACCGCCTTCTGTCCTTCGTCGCCGACGAGATCGATGCCGGACGGCTGAAAACGACGCTTGCCGAGGTGCTGTCGCCGATCAATGCCGCAAACCTGCGCGAAGCGCACCGGCGCATCGAGACCGGTGCTGCCAAGGGCAAGATCGTCATCGAAGGCTTTGACGGCTAGCGCCCAGCTACCGATCTAGCTGAAATCGCTCGCCGCGACATAGATCGCGGCGAGCACCTCGAAGCCAGCCTGATCCTCGGCATCAAAACGGTTGGGGCTCGGGCTGTCGAGATCGAGCACGCCGAGCACTCTGCCATCCTTGACCAGAGGCACGACGAGCTCGGAGCGGGACGCGGCATCGCAGGCGATATGACCGGGAAAGGCATGCACATCGGGCACCAGCATCGTCTGTCGTTGCGCAGCGGCGGCCCCGCACACCCCTTTACCGACCGGAATGCGCACGCAGGCGACTTTGCCCTGAAACGGCCCGAGCACCAGCTCGTCATTCGGCCGCAGGAAATAGAAGCCGGCCCAGTTCAGATCCGGCACCAGATCGAAAACGAGGGCCGAGAGATTGGCGGCATTGGCGATGAAGTCGCGCTCGTCATGCAGAAGCCCGCCGAGCTGGCTCGCCAGTTCGCGGTAGAATTCGGGCTTGTTGCCGGTCTCGATTGTCTTCGTGGCAAACATCTCTCACCTTTCAAATCTCGGCATCCTGAGCCGCTGTTGGGCACGCGCCAGCCGACATGGCGGCACGCGGCCTGTCACCCGTCCGTTTCCGGAGCGCCCTTCACCCTTGTGATGATCTCGCCGAGCACCAGGTGCAAAGCATCGCGGTAGCCGTTGCGGGCTGACGGTCCGCTCTCGGCCGAGGTCATCACCACGGTCAGATCGAGGCTCGGCACGATGTAGAGCATCTGCCCGCCGTAGCCCCAGGCGAAGTGCACCTCCTCGCCAGCGATCTGGCGGCCGAACCAGCCGTAACCGTACTCGTCCCCGGAGAAACGCGAATTGGTGCGGTGCTGCCAGGATGCTGCGATCCATTCTGACGACACCAGCTGCTGGCCCGATGCGGTGCGGCCGCCATTGCGGTAAAGCTCGCCGAAGGCAAGCAACGAGCGGGGGCTCATCGCCATCTGGTTGCCGCCGAGATAGATGCCCTGCGGGTCGCGATCCCAGGCACCGATGCGGAAACCCTCGAGCGGCCCCAGCCAGTCGCGTGCCAGCGCCAGGGTCGACTTGCCGCTGACCTTCGTCAGGATCGCCGAAAGCAGGTGGGTCGAGGCGGTGGAATAGAGCATCTCACCGCCCGGATCGTCGTCGAAGGGCTGAGCGAGCGCCGTGCGCACCCAGTTGCTGCTCGCGACCCATCGGCCATAGTTCGGCCCCGACAGCCGGCCAAGCCCGGCCTGCATCGACAGCAGGTTGCCGATAGTGATGTCGTTGATACGCGGATCGGGTGAAGCCGGCAGGTCGGCTTTGAGGATCGGCGCGATCTTCTGGTCCGGCCCGAGCAATCCCTTGTCGATCGCAATGCCGACCAGCGCCGAGATGATCGATTTCGACGCCGACTTGATGTTGGTCGGGTCGGTCACGCGGTTGCCGCGATAGCCGCGCTCGGAAAGGATCTTGCCATCACGCGCGACGATCACGGTCTTCAGGG
This sequence comes from Ensifer sp. CCNWLY38, assembly GCF_037120565.1. Taxonomy (NCBI): domain Bacteria; kingdom Pseudomonadati; phylum Pseudomonadota; class Alphaproteobacteria; order Hyphomicrobiales; family Rhizobiaceae; genus Ensifer; species Ensifer sp. CCNWLY38. The sequence continues at coordinate 292,437 of NZ_JBBBBO010000003.1, read as the reverse complement.
GCTCGAGCTCCTGCCGCGAAGCCAGTTCTTCCAGCAAGGTCGAAACCGGCGCCGCCACCTGGGCAGCCGCCGGCAAGGCGAGAACCGTCAGGACGACGAGTGCCAAGGCGACGATCCGGGCGAAGAGAGCGGCAGCAAATCTGAACATGGATCAGCATCTAAGACCATCTTCCGCCGCCGTCATCCACTGCACGGCCATCTCACGGCGATTTGACAACCGGGTGACTGAAAGGCCGTGGCGCTGACCTCAGGCCGTCGGTTGCCTTGCAAAGGCCTCGACGAAACGTCGCAGGCCTTGTTCGACGAACTCCGCGACAGGCACCTCTGGGTCGAAACTCCACCACAGCAGCGATCCCTGCCATTGCGACGCCATCAGCAGTCCGAGTCCGGGGGCGGCCGCGGGCAATCCCGAAAGACATTCGTCGAGCACGCCGGAAAGCACGTCGCGCCACTTCGCTCCCCGCGCACGGAGCAGCGGGTCCCGTAGGTCCTCCCGGAGAATCCGGAGATCGTCGGCATAGGATTCGATGGCGCCATAATCGCCCGACAGGCCGACGAGCAGCGCGATGGCTCCCTCCGGTGTTCTCGGCACCGTCGCCACCAGCTCCGCCGTCTGGCGGTCAAGGCCGTCCCAGGCCTGGTTGAGCGCGCGCTGGATCAACTTTGGCTTGTTTTCAAAGCGCTGCACGAGCGTGGCGCCGGAAAGGCCGGTGCTTGCGGCGAGCGCCGCGAACGTCAGGCCATCCGGCCCTTCGGCCCGCATCAGCGCGAATGCCGCCACCAGCACCTCTTCGTCTGGCATCGTTTTTGGTCGTGGCATCTTGACTCTCATTTATAACCGAACAATCATTTATATATCCCATTCAACAGAAAGCACCAGCGGCTATCGGCCCCAAGGAGGAAAAACCATGACGCTCGAAGGAAAAATCGCTCTGGTTGCCGGCGCGACACGGGGCGGCGGGCGCGGCATCGCCGCGGAACTCGGCGCCGCCGGCGCCACCGTCTACGTGACCGGCCGCACCACACGGCAACAGCAATCCGAATACAAGCGGCCCGAAACGATCGAGGAAACGGCCGACATCGTCACCAGCCTCGGCGGCAAGGGTATTGCCGTTCAGGTCGATCATCTCCAGCCGGCCGAAGTCGCAGCGCTGGTCACGCGCATCCGCCGTGAACAGGGGCGGCTCGATATCCTCGTCAACGATGTCTGGGGCGGAGAAAACCTGTTCGAGTGGGACAAGTCCGTCTGGGAGCACAATCTCGAGAACGGCCTGAAGCTTCTGCGCCTCGGCATCGACTCCCACCTGATCACCGCGCACTACGCCCTGCCCCTGATGATCGAGAAGCCGGGCGGGCTGCTCGTCGAGGTCACCGACGGCACCGCCGAGTACAATGCCACTCACTACCGCATTTCCCCCTTCTACGACCTCGCCAAGGTGGGGGCCAACCGCATGGCCTGGGCCCATGCCAAGGATCTGGCGCCGCACGGTGCGACCTCGGTTTCGATCACGCCCGGCTGGATGCGCTCCGAAATGATGCTGGAGCATTTTCAGGCGACCGAGGAAAACTGGCTGGAGGGGGCCAAGGTCCAGCCGCACTTCGTCATTTCCGAAAGCCCGCGCTTCGTCGGACGCGCCGTGGCGGCGCTGGCAGCCGATCCGGAAAAGGCGCGCTGGAACGGCCAGTCGCTGTCGAGCGGCGGACTGGCTCAGGTTTACGGTTTCACCGATCTCGACGGCTCGCGGCCCGATTGCTGGCGCTACATGCGCGAGGTGATGGAGGCCAACAAGCCGGCCGAGGTCACTGGATATCGGTAGTACCGCTGCGGCTTGCTCGATGCATCCCGCCCATAGAGCGCGAGAAATGACGGTCATGACAGCGGCCGCGCTTGAACCGAAAGGCCGGCTCCTGTAGGTCCCGTGCGAAGGAACGGCGCGGCAGCGCAATCAGGTGTGATGGAAGATGGCGTCGCGGGATCGTTATTCGAGAAAGCTGGAATGCGCGAAATGCGGGGCGTCCGGTTTCGCCGAAGCCTCTGAAAATGACAAGGCGAAAGGCAGCAATCGCGGCTTTCTCATCGACGTCATGCCCAAGGGCTTTTCGACCGAGCGCACCTCTCCCGACCCCGCCAAGCACATGGTCCGCTGCCGCTGCGGCAACGTTTTTGCGTTCAAGCAGAAGACCGTCTACGCGCCCGGCAGCGAACCACGGGACTGATGCGCCTGGGGCAATCCGGGCGCCCGCGTTGAGAAAAAATTCACCATCTTGTCTCAACATCGACCCAATCGGCGGGCAGCTATGGCGGCGCGCGTTCAAGTATTGTTGATCGCCAGCGCCCAGGACAAAGGCTTGCAGCCAGGGCTGCCACCGCTTAATCGCTGAACTAAAGCCGACCCGCTGTGCGTCGAACGCATGCCGTCGGTAACCGCGCCGAACGCAAGACACTGGGCGGCGGCAGCATAGCCAGGAGCCCGCATGCGGCGCGAGACGATACAGAGCCCCTCCTCCCAAACGCCCTCCACTGGCAAGTTTTTCACGCAGCTGCGCCGGATGCGGCATGCTCTGGCGATTGGCGCGATGGCACTTGCGCTTTCCAGCTGCATGGCGCTCGATGCCGACGACGTGCGCGAACCGCCGCCGATCCCGGCCAAGCTGATCGCCGCCATGGCGAAGAACGGCAGCAAGCCGGAAAGCCCGGTTCTGGTGCGCATCTTCAAGCAGGAAAGCGAACTGGAAGTCTGGAAGCAGAACAAGCAGGGCCAATACGCCCTGCTGAAGACCTACCCGATGTGCCGTTGGTCGGGGAGGCTCGGCCCGAAGACGAAGGTGGGCGACCGCCAGGCGCCGGAGGGGTTCTACCATGTCTCGGCCGGCATGCTGAATCCGAAGTCGCAGTATTTCCTGTCCTTCAATCTCGGCTATCCGAACCGGCTGGAATCGGCGCTCGGCTATACCGGCGAAGCGCTGATGGTGCACGGCGCCTGCTCGTCGTCGGGCTGTTACGCACTGACGGACCAGGGCGTCGGCGAGATTTACTCCGTCGTCCAGCGCGCGCTTGCCGGCGGCCAAGGCACCTTCCAGGTGCAGGCCTATCCCTTCCGCATGACCGCAGAAAACATGGCCAAGCATCGCGGCGATCCGAATTTCGAGTTCTGGAAGAACATCAAGCAGGGCTACGACATCTTCCAGACGACGAAGCGCCAGCCGAAGGTTTCGGCCTGTGGTCGCCGTTATGTCTTCAACACCGATTTCGCTGATGGCGACCCGTCCGATCCGCTCGCGGCCTGCCCCGCCGCTGCGACGACGACAGACGCCGGGCTCGTGGCAAAGCTGCAATCGGAGGACGCGAAGCTCGCGGGCCTGATGGCAAACCAGACGCCGGCGCCGCTCAATGCCTATGTCGATGGCGGCATGCATCCGAGCTTCCGGACGCTCCTTGAGAAAAACGGCGCCGAAAAGCTGGCAGCGAAGATCTCGGGAACTAAGTATCCTATTAGCCGACCCGAAGCGGCGCTGGCGGATCCCTATGCTGGCCTGTGATCGTTCGTCGGCTGGCGACCCACAATTGACCTAAAAGATCGGTTGCATCGCCAGAAGCGAACACAGGACGATCGAGGGTTCCATGCCTGAAAGAGAGATCCGCCGCCGCACCTTCCTGCAATTCTCCGCGGGGCTCGCGGCCGCCGGATTGGCAGGCTGTGCCTCGACGCGGCCGACGGTGACGCGTTCCTATGCGCCGGAACCTGTCCCCGAGGCGAACGCCTTCCTTGCCGATATGTACGGCGAGAAGCCGAACGAACCCTATCCGCTGCCGGCCATTCCCTACGAGAAGATCGATCCCCGCTACTATCGCCAGATGGTCGCCGACCCGACCGGCGAGAATCCGGGAACGCTGGTCGTCGATGTCGGCAGCCACTTTCTCTATCGGGTCTACGAGAATGGCGAGGCGATGCGCTACGGCGTCGGTCTTGGGCGCGCCGGCTTCGCCTGGGCCGGGCGCGGCGTCATCCAGTACAAACGCGAATGGCCGCGCTGGAAACCGCCGAACGAAATGGTGGCGCGCCAACCCGAGCTGCAACAATTCAGCATCGAGGCCGGCGGCATGGACCCCGGCCTCAAGAACCCGCTCGGCGCGCGCGCCATGTATATCTTCCAGAACGGCGAGGACACGCTCTACCGCATCCATGGCTCACCGGAATGGTGGACCATTGGCAAATCGGTATCCTCGGGTTGCGTGCGCATGATCAACCAGGACGTGGTCGACCTTTACAATCGCGTGCCGAACGGCACGCCGATCGTCGTCACCGACCTGTCGGGCGGTGGCATGGTGCAATCGCAGCCGATGCCGGAAATACAGCCCCTTCCGGACTCGCAGCCACTTCCGGATTCGCAGCCACTGCCGCAGCCGCAGGACTATATGCAAATGGGACCGGACGGACTTCCGCTGCCTCAGCCGCTCTGAGGCAATCCGTCCGGTGAAAACCGGAAGATCACGCCAAAGCGTAGCGCGTCACAGGACGAGCAGCGGCGTCTTGCCTCTGACGCGATCGTAAAGATCGATCGCGTCCTGCTGCAACATGCGCACGCACCCGGCCGACGCGTTCTTGCCGATCGAGCGCCACTGCGGCGAGCCGTGGATGCGGTAAAGCGTGTCCTGGCCGTTCTGGAAAATGTACATGGCGCGGGCGCCGAGCGGATTGTCGAGGCCCGGATCCATGCCGCCGGCGTCGATGCCGTATTTCTTGAGGTGCGGCTGGCGCGCTACCATGTCGTCCGGCACCGTCCAGCGCGGCCACTTGCGCTTCCAGTGCACGACCGCGCGCCCCTTCCAGGCGCGCCCCGCGGCCCCGAGGCCGACGCCGTAGCGGATGGCGCGACCGCCCGGCAGGACGTAGTAGAGGAACATCGTCTGGGTATCGACGACGATCGAATAGGGCGGCTCGTTGGTGGCATAGGCCACTTCCTGGCGCAGGAACTGCGGCTTGATCTCCGTGTACTGGACGCCTGGAACGTCGTAGCCTTCGTCCTTCACCGGCGCATAGACCTTGGCGTAGTCGAAGGTCTTCGTCGGCACGCCCGCGGCATCGGCAGCCTTTTCCGGCGAACCACCGTCGCCGGCGATCGGCTCGATCAGCTTCGGCTTCGGTTCTGGTTTCGGGATCTGCGTGCAAGCGCTCAAGACAGAGCTGGCGATCACCGCGAGCAGCGAGCGGCGGGACAAATTCATCGACACTTTATTCTATTCCAGGTTGGGGATTTCGGTAGGAAATGTTCCGAGGAGAGGCCCAAGGCTGTTGGGCCGAACCGTGACCGAAATGTGGTGAAAATCATTCTTTGGCGTGGATCGCCGCTCGCTGGGGGCACTCGTTTCCGGAGTGTTGCAGAATTCCCGCGCCACCTCTGTTGGCCGCCTTAGCCAACGGCCAGATCACCCTTCGCGGGATCCGGAATGACGACGATGGTGCTGCCGTCCCGCACCTGATCGTAGAGATAGACGACATCCTGATTGAGCAGGCGAATGCAGCCCGACGAGACCGCCTTGCCGATCGAATGCGCCTCGGGACTGCCGTGGATCCGATAGAGCGTGTCCTTGCCGTCCTTGTGGATGTAGAGCGCACGGGCGCCGAGCGGGTTCTTGATCCCCGGCGGCATGCCGCCATTGGCGATGCTGTAGGGCGCGAGCTTCGGCTGGCGCGCGACCATCTCGTCGGGCGGCGTCCAGCGCGGCCATTTGCGCTTGTAGGCGACGATCGCGCGACCAGACCACGCAAAGCCCTCGCGGCCGACGCCGATGCCGTAGCGCATCGCCCGCCCGCCGGGCAGCACATGATAGAGATATTTCGCCGGCGTATCGACGATGAGCGTGCCGGGCCGCTCGCCGCTCGGATAGTCCACCTCCTGTCGCCAGAACTTCGGATCGACCTCGGCGACCTTCACCTCGGGGATCGGAAACTCTTCATCCGGCATCGCGTAGTACATCGGCGGCACGGTCGGTCCGGCGGCGGCACGAACGGGTGCTGCCGCCAGCGGCACCACCGCCGGCGTCGGGCGCGCGGTCGCGCAACCGGTGACGAACAGCGAGGCTGCTCCGACAACAAGGCTGCGGCGGGTGAGCGTGATGCCGGTCTTGTGATCGGCCGCGGATGAAGAGGGCTCGTTTGGTTCGGTCATATCGGGCATTCAACGATTCGATTGTTGCAATGCCGCTTCAGAGGGAAGTCCTACCTTAAGGCTGCCTTAAGGGAGCGATTTAAGAGTTCCGCTCTCAAAAATGTGAGGAATAGCAATGCGAGTCCTGATCGTCGAAGACGATGACATCCTGCGTGACGGGCTGAAGGTCGGCCTGGCTCTGGCCGGCTTCACCACCGATGCCGTCAGCACCTGCGATGCAGCGGCGACGGCGCTGGCCGCCAACGGCTTCGACGCGATCGTGCTCGACCTGATGCTTCCAGATGGTTCCGGCATGGATATCCTCAAGGACTTGCGCTCCAGCCAGAATGACACTCCCGTGCTGCTGTTGACGGCCCGCGACACGGTTCGCGATCGTGTGGCCGGCCTCGACACCGGCGCCGACGACTACCTCGGGAAACCCTTCGACCTCGACGAAGTGGCCGCACGGTTGCGGGCGCTGTCTCGGCGGTCTACCGGCCGTGCGACGGCGGCGCTCGAATGGGCAGGCCTGCGGCTCGATCCCGCCCGACAGTCGGTGGAACAGGCCGGCAAGCCAGTGCAACTCTCGCGGCGCGAATATTCGATCCTGCACACGCTGATGGCACACCCCGGCGTCATCTTTTCGAAAACCAAGCTCGAAGACAGGCTCTACGGCTGGCAGGAGGAAATCGAAAGCAACGCCGTCGAGGTTCATATCCACCACCTGCGCAACAAGCTCGGCCCCGGCCTGATCGAAACCGTCAGAGGCATCGGCTACCGGCTGGGTGGGGCCGGCTGATGCGGTCGCTGCGCACCCGCCTCTTCGCCATACTGTTGATCACGACAGGACTGCTGTGGCTGTCGGCGACGGTCTGGATCTTCCTCAGCACGCGCGCCGAGGTGGAGCGTGTGCTCGACGCGCGACTGATGGAGGCCGCGCGCATGGTGAATTCGCTGATCGTCAGCCCCGACATGATGAAGGAAGAAGGCGACGGTGGCGCCAACCGTCCGGCGCAGAGTGCGATCAAGATACCGGTTCTGGAGCACCCGCATTACGACCGGCAGCTCTCCTGCCAGATCTGGTCGCTGGACGGCACACTGATCGGCAAGTCTGACAGCGCTCCCGACACGACGCTCGCGCCGCATGCGATGGGTTTCTCGGAAACCGTCATCAACGGCGAGACCTGGCGGGTTTTCGCGGTTGAGAATGCCAGCCTCGGCGTGCGTGTCCTCGTCGGTGACAACCTTCGCATCCGCGACCGGCTGGTCAACGATCTGGTCAAGGGATTGCTGCTACCGGCGCTGTTGATCATCCCGCTTCTCGCCGTGCTGATCTGGCTCAGCGTCGGGCGCGGGCTGGCACCGCTTCGGAAACTTGCGGGCGATCTCGCCGCGCGCGAGGCTTCGGATCTTCACGCGATTGAAGACGCGGGCACGACGCGTGAAATCAGCCCGGTGTTGAAATCGCTGAACGGCCTCTTCGCCCGTGTCGCCGGCGCCCGCGAGCGCGAACAGAACTTCATCGCCTTTGCCGCCCACGAACTGCGCACGCCTCTGGCGGGTCTCAAGACGCAAGCCCAGGTCGCGCTTGCCAGCGACGACGGCGAGATCCGTGAGAAGGCGCTCGGCCAGATTGTCGCCGGGGTCGACCGGACCGGCAAGCTGGTGCGGCAACTGCTCGACATCGCCTCCGTCGAAGCCTCCGAGAGTGCCAAGCCGGCAGGAGCCTTCGATGTCGGTGAAATATTCACAGGGCTTAGGACCGAACTCGCCGGCCAGGCTCACCGGGTCGACGTCGCCATCGACCCGCACCTCTTCGGTGTGAAGATCGACATGGATCCGGACCTCTTTCGCCTGGCGGCGCGCAACCTCCTGGAAAATGCCATCAACCATTCGCCGCCTGGGGCAACAGTTTCCTGTACCTGCGAGATGGCGGCCGGCCGCCTCGTCATTGTGATCAACGACACAGGCCCCGGCATTCCCGACGAGGAGATGCCGCACGTGACCGAGCGTTTCTTCCGCGGCCGCTTCAAGACATCGGTCGGCAGCGGCCTGGGCCTCAGCATCGTCGAACAAGCGCTGGATCGTACCGGCGCGGAACTCGAGCTCCGCAACCGGGACGGCGGCGGTTTGTCGGCCCGCATCGTGCTGCAGCAAAGCCTCATCCGGTGACCAGCCTCAGGGCCGAAGCACAAACCTACAGCGCCGCGCGTCTTATCAGACGCGCAAAGGTCGCTGTAGCACTTTGAATTGCTGCATGTTTTTACCCTTTAATCGGGTACGATTAAAGGAAACATGCAGTAGCTCGAAAGGAGGCGTTGACCTCAGGATCAGGCGTGACACGCTCAGGCATGGTTCAGATCGGTCATCGGCGAGAACCCAATCTCCGGATGGCGCGAACCGAAAGGAGAAAGTCATGGCAGCGAACGGCAGCTACAACGGAAAGTGCTTCTGCGGCGCAGTCGAGATCGAAGTGAACGGCGATCCGGCCGCCATGGGCTTCTGTCATTGCAATTCGTGCCGGACGTGGTCGGCGGGACCCGTGAATGCATTCACGCTTTGGCCGCCGGAGAAGGTCCGCATCGTCAAGGGCGCGGACAATCTTGTCGGCTACCAGAAGACCGCGACGAGCGTGCGCAAATGGTGCAAGGCCTGCGGCGGTCACCTCATGACCGAGCATCCGCTCTGGGGCGTGACGGACGTCTTTGCTGCGGTCATCCCGGCTCTGCCGTTCAAACCCGCGCTCCACGTCAACTATCAGGAGACGGTGCTGCCGATGAAGGACGGCTTGCCCAAATATCGCGACTTCCCGCCGGCATTCGGCGGCACCGGAGAATTGATCGCGGAGTGAATCAGGCTGCAGCCGGAGCGATGCTCGCCAGATAGTGCTGAAGGGCTGTGCGGGTGTTGACGAACAGGCGATCGGGGCCGAGCTGATCGGCAAAACCGGAGGCCCGCACATAGGCGAGCACATCCGGGTTCAGCTCGGCCAGCCAGACGGTGACCCCGTGCTCGCTGATGCGACGCTCGCCCTCCATCATCATCTGCAGCGCGGAATATTCGATATCGAAGACCCGGCTCATGTCGAGCACGAGAACCTTGGGCTTGTGCTTGGCGACCAGCATCTGCGCCTGGTCTGCCACTTGCTGGGCATTGGCAAAGAACAGGCGCCCCTCCGGCCGAAGGATCAGCAGCCCTTCGAAGGTCTCGTCGTCAGGATGATCCGGCGACAGCGGCCGGAGCCGATCGGTGCCGCGCTTGCGGCCGACGACATAGACCTTCGCCGATGCCGCCTGGCGGGCCAGTCCGATGAAGGAAAGCACGATCGCGACGATGATGCCCTGCAGCGTCCCGAAGAGCAGCACCCCGAGAAAGGCCGCCAGCGCCCAATGGAACTCCATGAGGCGCACCTTGCGCACCGACCAGAAATCCGCCGGTTTGATGAGCCCGATCGAATAGACGATGACGATCGCCGCCAGCACCGCCTGTGGCAGGAGACCGAGCAGGGGCGCCAGCACCAGCATCGTGGCAGCCGCTGCCGCAGCGGTGACCAGCGACGCCACCTGCGAATGTCCACCGACGGCACGCACGACGGCCGTCTGTGATGTTCCGCCGCCCGCGCTCATGGCGCCGAACAATGCACCGCCGAGATTTGCAGCACCGGTTGCCAGCAATTCGCGGTTCGCCCTGATCGGCGGGTCGGAGGGGGCGGCAAATGCGCGTCCGGCGGCGATAGTCTCGGTGAAGCTCATCAAGGCGATGCCGAGCGCGCCGGGCAGAAGCTCCTGGGCAAGACCGAGGCTCGGAAGCGTGATCGAAGGCAGAGACTGCGGGATGAAGCCGACGGTGGAGACACCGAGCGCCTCGAGGCCGGCAAACCAGGAAAGCGCGATGCCTGCCGCCACCGCCAGAAGCGGCGCCGGCGAATGCGGCCAGAGCCGCTCCATCGCAAGAAGCGCCACCAGCGCCGCAGCCGCAATCGCAAGCGTCAGTAGCGAGGTCTCGGACAGATGGCCGGCGATGCTGAGGATATCCCGGAAGAACCCTTCCTTGGTGATGTGAAGGCCAAGCAGCTTCGGCACCTGGTCGAGCACGATGACGAGGCCAATGCCGGCCTTGAAGCCGATCAGGACCGGCGAGGAGATGAAGTTGGCGACAAAGCCGAAGCGGAGAAGCGAAGCCAGGATGAGAAGCCCACCGGTCATCGCCGTCAGCGTCGCGGTTGCCGTTATCAACTTGCCGGGATCGCCATCCGGGACGGCAAGGCCGAGCTGTGTTCCGGCGAGAATGGCAAGGGTCGTGGTCGACGAGACGCTCAGCACCCGGGACGTGCCGAGAAGCGCGTAGATGATCATCGGCACGAAGGCGGTGTAGAGACCGACACTGACAGGCAGACCGGCGACCGTAGCATAGGCCATCGCCTTTGGCAGAACCACGGCAGCGGCCGTGAGACCTGCAATCACGTCGAGCCGGAAACCCGCAGTGGCACCGCGACCGTCGCCGACAGGCGAATGCTCGTTCGATGCCATCCGGACTATCCTCTGGCAGGAGCTTTCATGAAGTTATTCTAAAGCGATAGCACTGGGTAAAATCCGTTGCAAGGAACGCCTCAGCCACACTTCGGGCATCGCTTGTCGCCTACCAAAGCAGACGCTGGCAGGCTGCTCGACTTGCGGATATCTTGAGGACTGCGGGTGCCGGGCCGAGAGGGGATTTCGGCGGCAGGGAGCGAAGCCAAGGCGGACCGTCGCAGGCGTACGGAATCGTTAGCCTGGCGGGCTTCCTACCTGGCGAGAGGGAGGGTTGCGTGGCGAAATCTGATCGCAGGAGCCATTCAAAAAGAATGCGGCGCCTGTTCTTCTCCAATCTCTACCAGCAACTTCAGGTGCTCTGGCCGATCTTCTCCGCAATCCTGATCGTGATGACCGGATGCGGTGTCATCATTGGCCGCATCGAGGAATGGCGGCTCGATGAATCCCTCTATTTCACCTTCGTCACCGGGCTGACGATCGGCTACGGCGACATCACGCCCAAACACCTGGGCGCACGGCTACTGGCTCTGGTGATAGGCTTTTCCGGCATCGTCCTGACCGGCCTCGTCGCGGCCATCAGCGTTCAGGCGCTGAACGCGACGAGCAAGGGTGAAACGGACGATCGCTGAGGAGAGCGGGCCGGCAGTGTACCCCCGCTCCCCGTCCAAGTCTACCGAAGCTTAGCCGGCCACGAAGCGCCCTTCGGACACGATCTCGGAGAGGGCTTTGCGCGGGCTTGGTTGCTCGCGCTGTTGCAGCGCCTCCGGAAGCAGAGCCTTGTCGCCGAGGCGTCCGATCGCAACGGCAGCCTCGATCCGGTAGTTTTCGGGAACTTCGAGTTCGGCCCGCGCGCGGTCGTAGTCGATGCCGGCCATGCCGTGCGCCTGCCAGCCGGAATGGGCCGCCTGCAGGGCGAGTGCGCCCCAGGCGGCGCCCGTATCGAAGGAATGGGTGTAGGAAGGCACCTCCTCGCTGGCGCCTGGCGGCAGCAGGGAGGTTTTCGACAGCACGAAGATGAGGGCCGAAGCCTCTTTTGCCCAACTGCGGTTGAACTCGTTCAGAAGACCGAGCAGCTTCTCCCAGTCCTGTCCGCCGCGGCGGGCATAGACGAAATGCCAGGGCTGGGCATTGTAGGCTGATGGCGCCCAGCGGGCGGCCTCCAGGATTTCGAACAGCTCGGCCTCGGAAATCTCTTCGCCCGAGTAGGCCCGCGGCGACCAGCGTTCGAGAAAAAGCGGATTGATCGTGTGATCCGCGACGCGTGAATTCACATGCAATGTCATGGGGATGGTCCATTCATCGGCGACGTGCTGCCGCCGTTCGGGTTGGTCATTGACGGCCGAAGCTTTCGTACCGGTCGCAACGACTTCTCAAGGTCGAGATTTCATCGGAGAGTTCGGCGATACGGTCCCTGAGCTCATTGGCCGTGCCGTCCTCGACATCGTCGAAGCCGAAACAGTCTCGCGCCTCGTGAAGCTCCAAACGGCCCTGCAGGACCTCGCGAATTGCGCTCAAACGCTCAAATTGCCGCAGCATACTCATCTCGGACCTCATTTCAGGCGGTCAACGCAAACCTGCGCCGACCGGAAGGCGTTTCTGCCCAGCTCGATTCCTGACCGAGCCTTTCCGAGATTATCCACTCAAATAGTAGATTAAAGGAATTCTGACCCAAAGAGCAGGCGAGAGATGAAAAACTGCTCCGTTTTTGGCGCACGTCAGAGCCGTGAGTGAAGGAGCGATGCAGTGGAGGAAGGAGGCCCCCGGCGACGGTGTCACGCCCCTTGGCATTGGTGGACCTGGGCGATGGGAGGCTCGCCCAGGTCGGAAGCGGTCAAGCGGTCGGGAGGTCCTTCGCGTCGGGGCGGTTGCCATCGAGGAAGCCCATGTCCCGTTTCAGGTGATCCGACAGGTCTCGGACGTCGACGATATCGAGCGCCGGGCGCTTCCGAGCGAACAGAGGCGCCAGCCAGGAGCGCGCGGAAAAATCGTTGGTCGACGAAAAACTACGTACTTGAATGGTTGTCATAGCCGTCATCCTCTTCATCAATCCGTCTAATGGACGGACCTTGAAAATGGTTACGAACGGCATCACCTTCCAATCGAATATCGCTTACCATGCATAAGGCCATTTAATGCATAAGACACTTCCGCTTCCACCATTGACGGCTATCCGCGTCTTTGAGGCGGTTGCCCGGCATGGAAGCTTCACCAAGGCCGCAACCGAGCTCGGCATGACGCAAGCCGCGGTGAGCTATCAGATCAAGGTTCTCGAGGATCGGGTCGGTGCACCCCTGTTTCTGCGCCGCCCACGCCAGATCGCCTTGACAGAAGTCGGACAGCGGCTCGCTCCGGCGGTCACGCAGGCTTTCGAGCAACTCAGCGAAGCCTATGTCACGGCGCGCGGCGGCGCCCAGGGAACGCTGGTCATCAGCACGATCGCCACTTTCGCCTCCAATTGGCTGGCGCGGCGTCTTGGCTCCTTTCAGATCGCCCACCCTTCCCTTGCCGTCCGCCTTCAAACGGAGCCTCACCTGGTGGACTTCAGCCGCGAGGAGGTCGACATCGGTATTCGCTCCGGCCGCGGCGACTGGCCGGGGCTTGCAGCGCATCGGCTGATCAACGCCGACTTCACGCCTATGCTCAGCCCGAGCCTTGCTGCCAGTATCGGCGGGGTGAAAGAGCCGGCCGATCTGTTGCGTCTGCCGCTGCTCGATCCCGGCGATCCCTGGTGGGCGAAATGGTTTGCGGCCGCGAATGTGCCTGCCGAGGGGCTTTCAAGTCGTCCCGGCGCCAGCATGGGCGCACAGGCCTATGAGGGCAACGCCGCGACGGCCGGCCAGGGCGTGGCGATCCTGACGCCGGCGTTCTTCGCCGCCGAGCTGGCCGATGGGCGCCTCGTCCAGCCCTTCGATCTTCTCTGCAACGACGAGCATGCCTACTGGCTGGTCTATCCGGAGACGCGGCGCAATTCACCGAAGATCAGCGCCTTCCGCCAATGGATCCTCGGCGAAATCACGGCATCTTCGCGCTGAAGCGGGAATCGAGAAGGGCACCCCGCACGGGACTGATCTGCCATGGAATTTTGAATCTTTGCGGAACTCTCGGGCGTGCCCGGGAGTTGCAGTCCCGAAGCGCCCATAGTGAGGGCATGCGGGAGCGAACATGCAACGCGAGCCGACGGAACAGTTCCGTTCAGCCACGGAGAACGCCTGGTGGACCGTAAATCGCGGCGATGGACCGATCGTCGGCACCGCGATCCACAATGGGCATGCGATGCGTAGCGATGCCCGGGCGCTGGTGGCGTTGACGGAGGAAGAAAGGCTGCGCGAGGAGGACCCGTTCACCGAGTTCATCATCCGGGACCTTGCCAACCGCATCGTCGTCCATCGCTCCCGTTTCGAGGTCGATATCAATCGTGCCCGCGCAGGCGCCATCTATCTCCAGCCCGCACAGGCCTGGGGCCTTTCCGTCTGGCGGGAGCAGCCGCCTGCGGCGCTGATTGCGGCGTCCCTTGCCGTCCATGACGAATACTATGCCATGCTACGGTCGATGCTGACGGCGATCGAGCGCCGCCATCAGCGCTTCATCGTGCTCGACATACACAGCTACAACCATCGGCGTCAGGGGCCGGAGGCCGAACCGGCCGATATCGCCGAGACGCCCGAGATCAACATCGGGACCTCCTCCATGGATCGGGTCAAATGGGCCGACGTGATCGATACGCTGGTCGCTGCCATCAGCGCCACCACGCTCGCGGGTCGGCCTGTGGATGTGCGTGAAAACATTGCCTTCCAGGGACGCGGAGAACAGACGCGCTTCATTCACGAGCACTTTCCCGATACGGGCTGCGCGATCGCGATCGAGTTCAAGAAGACCTTCATGGACGAGTGGACCGGCAAGCCAGACCTCGAAGCGCTGAGGTCACTGCGCACACTGGTCGGATCACTCGTTCCAATCCTGACCGAGGCGCTCGCGAGGCAGCGATGACGGACGGGAGATCCATGCGCGCGAGCCCCGACCCGGAGTGGCTCGATGAAGCCATAGCCCGGCTGAAGGATGGTCGCGCCGTGCGACGGGACTTCGGCGAGGGTGGACGGCTGCACATCGACCGCCTGCTTCCCTTCCTCTGCGTTCATATCGCAGCCGAGCACCAGCAGCCGGTCGCGCGCGATATCGCCCAGGCGAATGCCGCCTATCTGCTGGCTCCGAGCGTCGATATCGCCGCCGTCGTCATCGAGCGGATCGGCCGCGTGATCGAAGAGCGCCAGGGCATGTTCATCGTTCTCGAATTCGCGGAGCTCGAAAGCGATGACCCGCCGGCCAAGGACGCGCCGTTCCTGCCGCCCTTCCTGATCGAGGTCGTCGCCGGGCTAAGCGCCGCCGAGCAGGTTGCCGCGAAAGCACTGATCGAGACGGCCGCGACGATCGAAGGAAAGTTCCGGACCCCGCATGTGACGCTTGTCGAGCGGCAACCGGATGCGACCGCGCGCAGAGAAACCCTGGCGCTCGACTATCCCCATCTCACCGTGCGTTTTGCCCCCATCTACTGCGAGCCAGGCACCCGCCGCATCTATCCGCAATTGCGCGAGCGGCTGGTTGCGAGCGTCTTCGATGCCGGCCTCCGCGCCGTTGCGGCCTTCGCCCGCGCGCGGTCCGACGACTTCCGGCTGCCGACGCACCGCGCCCTTGGCCGGAAAGCCTTCGTCGACGCGGTCGTGCGGGCCGACCGCGGCATCGACGAGATTGCCTCGAGTTTCGATTTCCTGCTCGCGGTGACGCCGATCAACGCGGAAACCGCCTGGGCGGAATTCGCGTCGAGCGGCTTTGCCCGAAGTCCCCGCCTCTACTATCGGCCGCTGGCGCTGCAGATCGAAACGGCCAAGCGCAAACTCTTCACCCTCAATTTCGAACATCTCGAAGATCCGCTGCTCTACGCCCTCTATCGGGAAAAGCAGCAGGAGGTCGATCTCCAGCTCTCGATGATTTCCGCGCGCGAGACCCGCAAATTCGTCGAGCTCGGCCGCGCACTCTACGGCCCGGTGGAAAGCGAACTTCTCAACGCCGCGTCCGACATCCTTGCACGCACCGCAGCCGATGGCGCCTCGTCTCCGACATCCGCCAACAAGCGCGACTGCGACTACATAAGGGAGCGTGCGCAGGCGATGATATCAGCCTATCGGCGCCAATCAGCCGATTTCACCGCCTCCGTCGAAATTCGCGACGACCTGCCAGCCGGCATGCTCGTCTCGCGCGGCCAATTGCTGATCGCCCGAAGCTCGGCACTCGACCCCGACCGCGTCGAGGCGCTGCTCAACCACGAGGTCGGCGTGCACCTGCTGACCTATTTCAACGGCTCGGCGCAGGGCCTCAGGATCCTCCGCTCCGGGCTTGCAGGTTACGAGGGCATGCAGGAAGGGCTTGCCGTTTTCGCCGAATACTTGAGCGCGGGAATGACCGCGGACCGGCTGCGGGTGCTTGCGGCGCGAGTCGTCGGCTGCGCGGCCCTGCTCGACGGCGCACTGTTTGCGGAGACCTACCGGCTGCTTGTCGACGGCCACGGCTTCGGCACCGCCGAGGCCTTCAACATCACACTGCGCATCTATCGCGGCGGCGGGCTGGTCAAGGACGCGATCTACCTGCGCGGCCTGCTGCAGCTTCTCGACCATCTCGCCGACGGCGGCAGTCTTGAGCCCTTCTGGATGGGCAAGATCGCCGCCTCGCATTTCGGTGCGATCCAGGAACTCAATTTGCGCGGCCTCCTTGGTGCCGCGGCCATTCGCCCTATTTTCCTCGATGACGTCAAAGCGCGCGACAGACTTCAGCGAGCCCAAAGGGGAATAACTCCGCTCGACATGGTCGCAGACTAGGAAACCGGATGCGCATCGCCTTTCTCGTCAACTCCATCGAGGGTGAAGGGACGTTCTACGCGACGACGTCGCTTGCGCTTGCAGCGCTCGCCCGCGGCCACGAGATCGTCTACGTAACGCCTGGTGATTTCATCCTGAGGCCCGATGGCCGCCTGATGATCCACGCCCTCAACCTCGGCGCGGCAAAGCCGCGCAAGGCCGAAACCTTCATCGCCGCATTAAGGGGCGACGCAACAGGGCGAGACATCCTGGACATCGCCGACGTCGACGTTCTGTTTCTGAGAAACGACCCGTCGGAAGACGCCGGTCCGCGCCCCTGGGCCACCCAGGCGGGCGTGATCTTCGGGCGGCTTGCGGCCGAGCGCGGGGCAATCGTCGTCAACGATCCCGACGGGCTGGCGCGGGCGCAGAACAAGCTCTATCTCCAGGACTTCCCCGAGATGGTCCGGCCGACCACGCTGATCTCGAAGCATATCGAGGAGATCAGGGCCTTTGTCGACGAGCACCCGGAAGGCGTCATCCTGAAGCCGCTGCAGGGCTCCGGCGGCAAGAACGTCTTCAAGGTGAGTTCCAGCCACGAGACGAACCTCAACCAGATTTTCGAGGCCGTCAGCGAGATGGGCTATGTGATCGCGCAGGAATATCTGCCGGCCGCAACGGAAGGCGACGTCAGGCTGTTCCTGATGAACGGCCGGCCGCTCAAACGCGGCGATACCTATGCTGCGGTTCGGCGCGTCCCGGCGGAAGGTGAGCTGCGTTCCAACATGCATGTCAACGGCAGGCCCGTCGCCGCCGTCGTCACGCCGGAAATGCTCGCGGTGGCCGAACAGATGCGGCCGAAGCTGGTGCGCGACGGCATGTTCCTCGTCGGGTTGGACGTCGTCGGCGACAAGCTCGTCGAGGTGAATGTCTTTACCCCCGGGGCCCTGCCCGAAATCGCCGAACTGACATCGATCGAATTCAGCGAGGACATCGTGGCGGCGCTTGAACGGAAGCTCGGCATCAAACGGACCAATGCCGGCGGCCTCTCCAATCGCGAGCTGGCCACCCTGTAACCCATAGCCAGCCCTCGCGACGGGCCCGGCGACCGGGGAAATCCTACCTTTCACACTGTCAAAGCACTGTGCGCGCGGTATAAGCGCCGCGCAGCCGAGTATCTTCGTGCTCCCAAGCGAAGATCACGGCTGCCGCCGGCGCGTCCAATGCGACGCCCTCCCAAGGCCCAAGCTCCGGCGTCAACGACATCACGAGGTTAAACCATTGGCAGGTATCATCACCAAGGGCGCTGAGCCCACGCGCGCGGCCTCATCCGCGTCACCGGACGCGACGGGCTATCGATTTGCCCTCTTCGCGCTCACCTCACTGTTCTTCATGTGGGGCTTCATTACGTGCCTGAACGACATTCTGATCCCGCATCTGAAGAACGTCTTCTCGCTCAACTACACGCAGTCGATGCTGATCCAGTTCTGCTTCTTCGGCGCCTATTTCATCGTCTCGCTGCCCGCCGGCGCGCTCGTCAAGCGCATCAGCTACAAATGGGGGATCGTACTCGGCCTCGTCATCGCCGCCATCGGCTGCGCACTGTTCATCCCTGCGGCAAGCTATCGCATCTATGCACTGTTCCTCGGTGCTCTCTTCGTGCTGGCAAGCGGCATCACGCTGCTGCAGGTTTCGGCCAACCCCTATGTGACCGTGCTTGGTCCGCCGGATACGGCCGCGAGCCGCCTGACCCTGACCCAGGCCTTCAACTCGCTCGGCACGACGCTGGCCCCGATGTTCGGTGCGGCGTTGATCCTGTCGGCTGCTGTCGTCGCCACCACCGACGCGACGCCGGAGCAGCTCGACGCCCTGAGGCTCGCAGAAGCAAGCGCAGTCAAGATGCCCTACCTGCTTCTTGCCGCCGCCTTCCTGCTGCTTGCGGCGCTCTTCGCCGCCCTGAAGCTTCCGACCGTCGAAGTGCATGACGAGATCGAGCCGATCACCGACGGCAAGTCGGCTTGGCACTACCGCCACCTGGTCCTCGGCGCCATCGGCATCTTCGTCTATGTCGGCGCGGAGGTCAGCATCGGCAGCTTCCTCGTCAACTTCTTGAACCAGCCCGATATTGCCGGCCTCTCCGAAGCCGAAGCCGCCCATTATGTGATGTATTTCTGGGGCGGAGCGATGGTCGGCCGGTTCATCGGCGCGGTTGCGATGCGCTTCGTCGACGACGGCAAGGCGCTGGCCTTCAACGCAGTCGCAGCGATCGTGCTGTTGCTGCTAACCGTCTTTGCCGGCGGCAGCGTTGCCATGTGGTCGGTTCTGGCGATTGGGCTTTTCAATTCGATCATGTTCCCGACGATCTTCAGCCTGGCGCTCTACGGCCTCGGGAAATACACGAGCCAGGGCTCCGGCATCCTGTGCCTGGCAATCGTCGGCGGCGCGCTGTTGCCGCTCGTTCAGGGCGGCCTTGCCGACACGATCGGCATCCACCTCGCCTTCCTGATGCCCGTCGCCTGCTATGCCTATATCGCCTTCTACGGCCTGAAGGGGCACAAGCCGACCTGATCTCAAAAGCCGCACTTCGCCGCCTCGGCGGCGAAGTGCTTCCAGCCTCTTGAATTGGCGCAGTTCCAGACGGAGACCGCTTCACATTTTCCTGGAATTGTTCTGGCGCCTAGATCACTTCACAGTTTCATTGAAACAGTGAAGTGATCTAACTCCTTGAAATTACGCAATTCCGGACGGAAAACCGTTCCACACTTTTCCTGGAATTGCTCTAAAGCGACTCGTCGACGATGACGACCGGGCGCCCCATCGAGCAAGCCTCCACTCGCGCTTCGACGCGGTAGACCGAGCGCAGCATGTCCGCGGTGATGACCTCATGAGTCGGACCGCTCGCCAGAACCGAACCGCCGCTGATGACGATCGTGTCGTCGCAGTAGCGCAGCGCATGGTTCAGGTCGTGCAGCGCGATCAGCACCGCCATGCCCGACTGCGCCGACAGGCGCTTCATGAAGCCGAGCACTTCGATCTGGCGGAAGAGATCTAGCGCCGACGTCGGTTCGTCCATCAACAGCACTTCGGGCTTGCGCACCAGGGCCTGGGCGATGGAGACGAGCTGGCGCTGGCCACCGGAGAGTTCGCCAAGGCCGCGAAAGGCGAGGTCGGCGATCCGGAGTTCGCCGAGCACCCGGTCGATCTCGGCGAGTTCGGCGTCCTTCACCTTCCAGCCGGAACCCTGCTTGGCCGACAGAAGCACCGACTCGTACACGGTGAGCACGGCATTGCCGCCGGTATCCTGCGGCATGTAGCAGATGCCCTCAGGCCCCTTGGCCGTGTCCGAAAGATGGACAGTGCCGGGCCCGGACGTCAGGCTTGCGATGCGCTTGAACAGCGTCGACTTGCCGGCGGCATTGGGACCGATCACCGCCGTCAGGCCACCGCCCCTAAGGACACCTGTATTGACGTCCGACAGCACCACGCGCCGGCCATAGTTCGCACCGACCTTTTCCAGCGTCAGGCTTACCATGCGCGCCTCCTGTTGGTGAAAATCAGCACGAAGAAGAAGGGCACGCCGACGAGTGCGGTGATGACGCCGATCGGCAGCACCGCGCCCGGGATCAGCATCTTGCTGACGACCGAGGTGACCGAAAGCAGCAGCGCGCCGCAGAGCACCGAGGCCGGCAGAAAGAAGCGCTGATCCTCGCCGACCAGCATGCGGGCGATATGCGGCCCGACGAGACCGACGAAACCGATCGTGCCGACGAAGGAGACCGGGATCGCCGCAAGCAGGCTGACCGTCATCATCGCTTCGAGCCTTAGCCGGCGAACATTGATGCCGAAGCTCGCCGCCTTGTCGTCGCCGAGCCGAAGCGCCGTCAGCGCCCAGGCGTGCCGTGCAAAGAGCGGCAAGGCGAACAGGAGCACGGCGCCGGTGATCCAGACCTTCGGCCAGGTTGCCTTGGTGAGGCTGCCCATCGTCCAGAAGACGACGGCGGCCAGCGCCTGTTCGGAGGCGAGGTATTCGAGCAGCGACAGCGCGGCATTGAAAGTGAAGACGAGCGCGATGCCGAGCAGCACGATCGTTTCGACGGTGACGCCGCGCATGGTGGAGGCGAAGTGGATGAAGAGCGCCGCCAGCATCGCCATCAGGAAGGCGTTGATCGGCACCATGTATTGGACGGCAACCGGAAAGACCGCGACACCGGCAACGAGGCCGAGGGCTGCGCCGAAACCGGCGGCGGCGGAGATGCCGAGCGTGAACGGACTTGCCAGCGGATTGGCGAGAATCGTCTGCATCTGCGCGCCGGCGACCGACAGCGAGGCACCGACCGTCACGGCCATCAGCGCGATCGGCATGCGGATGTCCCAGATCACCACCCGGAGCTGGTCGCTCACCGTTTCCGACCGGAACAGCGCCGTCAGCACATCGGCAAGCGGATAGTTCGCAGGCCCAAGCGCCATGTCGACCGCGACGGACGCAAACAGCGCGCCGATGAGACAGAAGATCAACACCAAACGGCGCAGGACGAGCGCGCGATAGCGCCCTCGTCCCTCAATGCCGGAAATTTGGTCGGTCACAGCAACCATCATTCACCACCCTTCGGAAACGAGGCGAAGTAGCCGGGGCGATAGGTCACCGGCAGGAACTTCTCATGGAACTCGCGGAACGTCCGGTCCGGGTCGATGTCGGCAAAGAGCTCCGGATGGAACCACTTGGCAAACTGCTGGATCGGAATGAACTCGTAGGGCGCGCCGTAGAACTGGTGCCAGACGGCATGGACATTGCCCTCCTTCACCGCCTTCAGGCCGGGGAAGCCGGGGCGCTGCATCAGGCCGCGCAAACGCTCCACGGCCGCCGCCGTATCGGCGCCACGGCCGACGCTGACGAACTGGTTGAGATCGGATTCCGCCGACCAGTTGCTGCCGGTGATGATGACATGGTCGGGATCGCTGACGATGAGCTGCTCGGGATTGAGGTCGCCGAAGGTGCCCTTGATCACGTCCGAACCGATATTGTGGCCTCCGGCCTCTTCCACCATCTTGCCGAAATTGGCCGGACCGAAGGTTCGGCAGCAGACGACGTCGCCGGTGATGCCGGGCGAGCGCTCGATAAAGACCTTTGGGCGCGCGATTGCACCGGCCTTCTGCAGGCGGTCCGTCACCAGTGCGATCTGGGCGTTGCGGTATTCGATGAATTCGCGCGCCTTCGCCTCGGCACCGAAGAGCTGGCCGAGGATTTCGACCGATTTCTCGCTGTTGGCCGCAGGATCGACGCGGAAATCGAGATAGACGACGGCAATGCCGGCAGCCGCCGCCTTCTCGATGAAGCCCGATTCCTCGACGGCCTTCTCAGCCTCGAGGTTCAGGGTCAGCACGTCGGGCTGCAACGCAATGGCCGCTTCGAGGCTGAAATCGCCTGAAGGGATATAGCCGAAACGCGGCAGCTTCTCGATCTCGGGGAAGCGCTCGACATAGGCAGCGTAGGAATCCGGATCCTTTTTCACGAGGTCGTCGCGCCAGCCGACGATCGTGTCGAAGACATGCTCGCCTTTCAACGCCGCCGCGACATGGATCTGCCGCGCCTCGCCCAGCAGAACCCGCTTGGCCGGAAGTGCGATTTCGACCCGACGGCCGGTCACGTCGACGATTTCCGCAGCACTGGCCGGCAGAGCCGCCAGCACGATGGCGGCGATCATCGCCGAGGCGATTGTCCTGAAGATCGGCATTCTCATTCCTTTCGATCGTGACGCTGCTGCTGTTTCTTTAAATCGTATGCGATTTAAGGACGAAAACACGCAGCAATTCAAAGTGCTACGGCGACCTTTGCGCGTCCAATAAGACGCGCGGCGCCGTAGAGACCTCCCCTCTTCCGGCTGTCGATCTGCTTACTTGCTGGTCGTTAGCGAAACGAAGTAGCCGCTCTCATAGGGAAGCGGCAGGAAGCGCTCGTGCAGCTCCTTGAACGTCGCTTCCGGGTCGAGGTCGGCGAAGAGATCCGGATGCAGCCACTTGGCGATCTGCTGGATCGCGACGAACTGATAGGGGTTGTTGTAGAACTGGTGCCAGATGGCATGGACCTGGCCGTCCTTGACCGCCTGGACACCGGTGAAGGCCGGGCGCTTGGTCAGGTTTTCGAGCTTGCGGGCCGCTTCCTTTTGATCGGCGCCATAACCGACGCCGACCCAGGCGCCGCCCGGCACGTAACCCTGCCAGTTGCCGCCGGTAATGATGATCTGGTCCGGGTTCGCGGCGATGATCTGCTCCGGATTGACCGTGCCGAAGGTGCCGGGGATGATGTCCTTGGCCATGTTCACGCCGCCGGCGAATTCGACCATCTTGCCGAAATTCTCATTGCCGAAGGACATGCAGCAATCGTCGGAGTAACCGCCGGCGCGCTCGACGAAGACCAGCGGCTTCTTCGGATTGGCCTTCGCCAAGACGTCGGTCACCTTGGCGATGCTCTCGGCGCGGAACTTGATGAACTCTTCGGCCTTTTCTTCCTTGCCGAGCAGCTTACCCATCACACGCATGCTCGGCTCGGTGTTTTCCATCGGCTTTTCGCGGAAGTCGACATAGACGAGCGGGATACCAACCTTGGCGAGCTTTTCGATGTAGCCGGCCTCTTCCGTTGCGGTCTTGGCATCGACATTCATCAAGACAACATCGGGCTTCAGCGCCACCGCCTGCTCGATGTCGAAGGTGCCGTCCTTCATGCCGCCGAAGGTCGGCAGCTTGGCGATATCAGGGTATTTCGCGAGATAGGCGGCGTAGCTTTCCGGATCGGCCTTGGAGAGATCGTCGCGCCAGCCGACGACGCGCTTGAACGGGTCGTCGCGGTCGAGCGCGCCGAGGAAATAGATCTGGCGCCCTTCGCCGAGGATCACGTGCTCGACCGGCACATTGACCTCGACATCGCGGCCGGTCACGTCTTTCAGCGTCACGACATCAGCGAAGGCTGCCGTTGAAAAAAGCACACAAAAGCCCGTGGCAGCCGCAGCCACCCTGTTGAAAAACCGCATTGTTTTCTGCTCCGCTGGGAAAATCGACGCGATCTAATGTTTCATGACTTTATTAGTCAACATTTATCTTTTAGAACGCCTCCAAACAGAGGCGGCGGTACCGACATGAGCGATGTAACGGATCGGCAGAACTACAACCTGCGGGACGAGATCAAGGCCTACTGGTCGGAGCGCGCTGCAACTTTCGATCTGTCGCCGGGACACGAGATCTTCTCGGAGGAGGAGCGCGCGGCCTGGCACGCGTTGTTTCTACGCCACCTCGGACCAGGCGCCGGCCGCGCCGCGCTGGACCTTGCAAGTGGGACGGGCGTCATCTCGCATCTGCTCGACGAACTCGGCTTCAAGGTGCAGGGCCTGGATTGGGCCGAACCCATGCTCGAGCGCGCTCGCGAAAAGGCCCGCAAGCGTGGCCGCTCCATCCGCTTCGCCCTCGGCGACGCCGAAAATACCATGGAGCCCGACGGCCATTACGATGTGATCGTCAACCGGCACCTGGTGTGGACGCTCGTCGATCCGGCCGCAGCCTTTGCCGAATGGCTGCGTGTCCTGAAGCCCGGCGGGGTGCTGCTGATCGTCGATGGCGACTTTGTGAACACCACAGCGCTCGAGCGGCTGTTCTCAAAGCTCAGCGCCTGGGGACAGCGCCTCGGCCTCTTCAAGGCGGAAACGCCGACCGGCTCACCGCAGATGATGGCGACGCATCGCAGCATTCTCTCCCGCGTGCATTTCTCAGAGGGCGCCCGCGCCGAGGCCGTCGTCGAACTGTTGCGGGAGGTCGGCTTCGTCGACATCACCGTCGACCGGGACCTCCGCGAGATCCATCGCACCCAGGCCAGGAACTGGAATGTCTTCAAGGGTCTGGCACGGCAGTCCCAGCATCGCTACGCTGTTCGGGCCAAAAAACCCTACTGCATGTCTCCTTAAATCGACTTCGATTTAAGGACAAAGACATGCAGAAAATCAAAGTGCTACAGCGACCTTTGCGCGTCTGATAAGACGCGCGGCGCTGTAGCAAAATCTTGCCATTGGGATTGCCCGATATCGGTTAATCCCCCACATGATAGGACGGAATTTCGACAGCCCTGTCGTGAACGATCAACTGAAATAGGTAGAATAAATGCGCGCTACAATCTTGTTGGCAATGGTTCTCAGCCTCGCCGCATGCTCCCAAACCGGCGGTGGCGGTTACAGCGGGGACTACGAAGGCGGCGACGGTGACTTCTATCCCGGGATCGTCGCTCCAAAGTAGACCTGACTCACTGTAAACCGTGATCTACGATCCCTTCCCGTCGACATTGTGCAAACTTGCGATTGGCGGGGTGGGTTCTCAATAGCGCGTCACGCGCAAGTGAATGGCGTCATGCGATGCACTTGTAGAAGAACGTCGCAGGATCGCCCGCTGGTGTACGGCCAGCCGCTCTAGCTGCCAATCCGTTCCGCCAAGCGCCGCAGGCCTGGAATGTCCTTGAGCGTCAGCTTCTGCCGCCCGCCCTGGACGAGACCCTGCCCTTCCCAGGCGCTGAGGATGCGCGAGACCGTGTGCAGCGTCGTTCCGGTCATCTCGGCGATATCCTGGCGCGAGATCGGGAAGTCGATGCGGATGCCGCCGCCGTCGGGTTTACCGGCCTGTTCGGCGAGCCGCAGCACCGTATGCGCGACGCGGCGCTCGACCTCTTCCGTCGACATTTCGCGGATGCGGGTATGCGCCTCGTCGAGACGCTGCCCGATCGTATGCATGGCGTTGACGGCGAGGTGGGGGTTCTTCTCGACGAAGACGTTCCAGAGTTCCGTCGGCCAGGCGAGAACGAGACTCTCGGTCGCCGCCGTCGCCGTTCCCGGATAGTCGCTGCGCTGCAGCGCACGGGCAAAGCCGAAGAGGTCGCCGGGATTGACGACCCGGACGATGATCTGCTGCCCATCTTTGGTGACCTGGGTCACCTTCAGCCGGCCGTGCAGAAGCAGGAAGAAGAAGTCTGCCTGCGCACCCTGTTCGAACACGGCTTCGTTCTGCGGAACGCGCCGCACGGTGGCGCGCGTCAGCAGCGAATCCAGTTCCTGGTCGCTCATCTTCTGGAACAGAGGGAGCGATTTGACGAGTGTGCGATCGAGTGCAGCCACTTTGGCCCTACATCCTGCCGTTTGAGTTGCTCTGCTCTAGCACAGCCCGGAACCCTGCAAAAGGACCACGGCGCCGCACGTCCTGTCAGATGTGCAAAGGACGTCATAGCACCGCGATTGCCACATGCTTTTGCCCCTAGATCGGTGACGATCTAGGGGCAAAAGCATGTATTGGACCTTGCGCCGGTTGAGAGGTGCGAGCCCCAGCGGGTCCCCTGGCTGCGCCATGTCACCCGGCGCCCTGGAGCCGGCGTTCGAAGGCATAGAGAAAGCCCGAATACCAGCGGCCGTCGCGCACCAACCGGAAGCCGAGATTATCGGGCGGCACGCCGACGGCGCAGCCGCCGCTTTTCGGATCACGGATGAAGAAGCTCATCGACGCCCGGTGCTTGCCGTTGACGACGAAGATGCCGCAGGCGGGCGCCTCCTTCAAAACCTCGCCATCGTCGCCGATCGTGACGCGGCGGTGGCAGGTCTCTGTCCATTCCCAGACATTGCCGTCCAGGTCGGCAACGCCGTACTCGTTCTCGCCGAAAGCGCCCGAAGGCTGCGGCAGCGGGTCCTTCGCCCGCTGCCGGCTCGCCTCGCGCTCGTAGTCCGCCAACCAACGCAGCGCCGGATTGTCCTTGCTGCCGTCGATCCCGAGCGCATCGTCAGGAAACTTGGAGCCGGCGGCAAAGGCCCATTGCTGGTCGGTCGGCAGGCGCCAGACCTCGCCGGTCTTCTTGGTCAGCCACGCCGCATAGTCGTTCGCGTCGGTATAGTTGACCCCGGTCATCGGCACGCCCGACAGGGCCGCGCCGTGACCGCCCTCCGGCTGCTGGCAGGCGCCGTCGGCGATGCAGCGATCAAAGTCCTGGCGCGTCACCTGGTACTTCATGATCTCGAGCGGCTGCTCGAGCGCAGCAACGACGATGGGCGCATCGACGGCAAAGCCGTTCTTCAGGAAGTGTCCCTCCGCCCGATAGCTCATTTGACGCGGTGCGATCGTCACGGTCACCGGTGGCCTGATCGACAGGTCGACGCCGTCCTGGAGATCGTCGAACAGCCCCACCTTCGCCGAAAGCACGCCACCGATTGCGGCCAAAAGGACGGCCGGGGCTGCGAGCGAGAGGAGCGAAACCGCAGATTTCTTGTTGCTGGTCATGGGAGGTCTCCGGGGAAAGGGCACGCGCTGACGAGCGCGTGCCTTCGTTCGCGTGTGGGGTCGCGCAGGTCGCGGCCCCGCAATCACCTTGCTTCAGCCGTCTACATCGACGCCGGCTTGACGACCGAAGTCATGAGGTCGTCGTTCCAATCGCCGGTGACCTTGAAGTGGCCGGCAGCGCCCAGTTCGAACGCTTCGATCAGGTTGTGGTTGACATAGGCGTACACACCCGGCTGGCGGAAGGTGTAGAAGGCAGCGCCCGCGGTTCCGCCCGGAATGAGCCAGGTTTCCTGGTCGAGGTCCGGCGGGTTGCGGAACTTGCCGGTCGCCCAGACATAGTCCCCATGCCCACCGATCAGGTGCGGCCGTGTATCGCGGTTGGCCTGCGAATGGACGACGAGCACGCGCTCACCCACAGCCGCTGTCAGAGCGTTGTCGCCGGTCAGTGCGCCGACCGCGCCGTTGAAGACGATGTGGGTCGGGGTCAGCGTGCGCATCGCCTTCACCGCATCTTCATAGGCATCACCGGGGGTTTCGTACTTCTTGTAGTTCCCGGCCTCGTCCTTCGGCACGTAGAAATCCTGCTCGCCGACATAGTAGATCTTGTCATAGGTCAGCGGCTGACCCTTCTCGTCCTTCAGGCCCTCGCGCGGCAGCACTATGATGGCGCCGTTCATGCCCGAGGTGACGTGCCAGGGCACCATGCCTTCGGGCGCGCAATGGTAGACGAAGACGCCGGGCTTGGTGGCCTTGAAGCGAAGCGTGGTTTCCTCGCCCGGGTTGACCTGCGTCAGCGCACCACCGCCCAGCGCGCCGGTTGCGGCGTGGAAGTCGATGTTGTGCAGCAGCGTGTTCGTCGCCGGGTTGATCAGCCGGAGCTCGACATAGTCGTTCTCATGCACGACCAACAGCGGGCCAGGCACCGAGCCGTTGAAGGTCATCGCGTGGATCTCGGTGCCCTCGCGGTCGATCACCAGCTTCTTTTCCTCGATCGTCATGGTGAACTCGACGACGCGCGGTCCGGTCTTGGCGACCTGTTCATGGGCGTGGACGAAAGGCGGCTTGACGAGATCGACCTTCACGCGCGGCAGGGTCGAGATGTCGACGGGGACAGCACCCGCTGCCGTGGCGGCGCCGGCCGCCTGTGCCGAAGCGGTATGGAGAAGCGGCGCAACCGCGCCCGCCAGGGCAGCGCCGGCAAGCATCGTCCGGCGGGTCATCTGAAGTTGTTCAGTCATCTTGCTCTCCTTCGACGCGCTCCAGCGGCCGGAATTGGCCTTCTGCGAAACGCGCCTGTATTCAACGAGTTAGGGTGGGCGACGCCGACTTGGGCGGCCTCACCTCCGGTCTCGACCACCGGTCCCCCAGCAGTCACAAAAGAAATAGAACCACAGACGAATCGCGTCTTTGTCTTGGAACAAATCGTTTCGAGGCGATCGTTTTTCTTTGCCCCCGCATGAACACACCTGGCGGAGCGGGGCCGCGATACTTGCGTTTTCGCAAAGAGCCCCTCTGAAGCCATTGATAGATCAAGCCTCATCCGCAAGTCCGCAAGCACGCACGACGAGGACCACGATCATGTTGGACAGACTCATAAGACCGAAACCGAGCGGCGGCATTCCGCGCGGACTCTCCACCACCGGACCGGTGCTCTTCTCCTATGGCTTCCGGCCGTTCTTTCTCGGTGCCGCCCTCTGGGCGATCGGCGCCATGGTGCTGTGGATCTCGGCACTGGTTTTCGGGCTAGACCTTGCCGGCAACTACGGCGCCGCCCACTGGCACGCGCATGAGATGCTGTTCGGCTTCTCCTCCGCCGTGCTCGGCGGCTTCCTGTTGACGGCGATCCCGAACTGGACGGGAAGGCTGCCGGTCTCCGGCAGTCCGCTCGCCGCCCTCTTCGGGCTCTGGGTGGTCGGCCGGATTGCTCTGCTATCGAGCGGTTTGATCGGCCTGCCGGTCGCGGCCGGTATCGAAGCGTTGTTTCTGCCGGTGCTCCTGCTGATCTGCGCGCGCGAGGTGATCGTCGGTCGCAAATGGAAGGATCTGAAAGTCATCGGCGGGCTGGTGCTCCTGTCTGCCGCCAATATCTGCTTTCACCTTTCGGTTCTCAGCGACCTCGACGTCGATGCCGCGGCGCGGCTGGCGATCGGCGCCTACACCATGCTGATCATGATCGTTGGCGGACGTATCGTGCCGAGCTTCACGCGCAACTGGCTGAACAAGGTCGGGCGCACAAATTTCCCGGTGCCCTATAACCGTTTCGACACCGCGGCGATCCTGATCGGTGTTGCGGCGCTTGCGGCCTGGACCTTTGCGCCCATTCACATCGTCACGGCGGCAATCGCGCTCATCGCCTGCGCCTTCCATACGGTGCGGCTGTTCCGCTGGCGCGGATTGGCGACCTGGCCGGAGAAGCTGCTCTTCGTGCTGCACGCAGCCTACGCCTTCGTGCCGCTTGGCTTCCTGGCGGTCGCGGCCGGAGCGATCGAGCTCCTGAGCGAATACCCGGTCATGCATGTGCTGACCGTCGGCGTGATTGCGTCGATGATGCTTGCCGTCATGACGCGCGCCAGCCGTGGCCACACCGGACGGCCGCTGGTGGGTTCAGCACTCACCAGCAGCTCCTATGTCGCCATCATCGCCGCGGCGCTGATCCGGCCGCTCGCAGAGGTGCTGCCCGCACACTACCAGCACCTGATCGCGCTATCCGGCGGTTTGTGGATTGCCGCCTTCGCGCTGTTCACGCTTGAATACGGACCAATGCTGGTGTGCGATCGTCGTTCACCCCGCGCGTCATCCTGACGGCAGGTTCGAACCCAAAGAAGAAAGGCGCCGCATCAGCGGCGCCTTTTGTTTGTCGCAAGACAACTCTCAGAAGATGCTGCCGTGCGTCAATTCGACCAGGCCGTCGACCATCATCTCAGGCGTCCACGGCGGCTCGTAGGTCAGGCGCACTTCGGCATATTCGACGCCTGGCACATACCAGACGCAGTTCTGCACCGCCTCCTTGAGGAAGGCCGTCGCCGGGCAGCCCTTGATCGTCGTCGTCATGGTGACGCGGGCGATGCCGCCCTCCTGGACGTCGATGTCATAGATCAGGCCGAGATCAACGACGTTCTTGCCCATTTCGGGATCGATGATGATGCGCAGCGCATCGCGGATCTTCGCTTCGAGGTCCAGTGTTTCAGGCGCCGACATGAGATTGCCTCCCGCCAATGCGAACAAGGATGCGGTAGGTCTCGCCGGTCGCATCGAAATTGCCGGCCCATTTGTGGCCGCGTTTGGCGAGCTCCGGATAGAGGAACAGCGGCTCGCGCGCGAGCAAGGCGAACAGCACTTCGCCCTCCGTCATCTTCTCGGCCGTCGCCAGAATGCGCACCATCGGATCGGGCGGATCGAGGTCGGTGAGATCAAGCTGGCGGCTCGGGTCGGGCCAGGTGTCCAAATCCGTTTCGCCGGCCGAGAGCCTGATTTCCTCGACCTCGCCTTCGGGCGTGAACAGAACCTCCCAGTCGCCATTGTCGAGCGGGCGGTCCTGATGGGTGAAACCACGTCCGGCCATGACGCTGTAGAGCGGAACGGGCCGGAAGGTCGCAATCAGCTTCAGCGCCTGGCCCGGCGCCAGACTGTCGACGGCTTTCATGATGGCCTGGAACGGGTCGCTGCCACCGCGCAACAGCGGCCGGACATCGAGTTCATAGGGATCTTGGCTCATGGGAACCTCCGTGAGGAATGGATGGCAGAAACAGGCCTGGTCGAACTAGTCCGTCAGGCAATCGAAGTTCGGCCGGAACGTTGATCAGTCGCCGTGTTTGCACGAACTCCAGGATGAGCGCATTGACGGCAATCAATTGGCCGAGGCTCGCAAAGCGAAAGAGGACGGCACTACCGATCAGCAGGGCCAGAGTACCGAGCGCTACCGTCAGATAATAGAGCCGAAACCAGCGAAGGGCCGAGACCTCTACGACGAGATCCTGAACCCGCGGCGTCGGCCTACGCCCAAGCGCCGGCCCGTAGCATTCGAGCCAGGTCATGAACGGCACGATCTTGTAGAGCTGGGCGAGCCCCATGCCCGTCAGCCAGCCGAAGGCGACGAGATAGATGACGGCACCCGAACCAGCGTCGAGACGGCCGACCGCGAGCAGCGCGACGAAGAGCGCAGTCGCGGCGATCAGCGACGCGAAGGCGCCGATGCTGGCGCGGCTGTTGAGCTCGATCGCCTTGCGGCGACGCTCCCGGTAAATGCGCAGGATATCGCCGATATAGATCGCCACCACGGCGGCGCCGGAACCGACAGCGAGAAGCAGAAGCGGCGTACGACTGAGCGCACCCACGAGAATGACAGGCACCTCCGCTGCCAAAAGGCCGAGGCAAAGGGCGCCAAGCCCGAAGACCAGACGACTGCTTGTCTGCTCCTTGTCCGGCGACAGCATGAACATGGTCAAGAGCCTGTAGCTGACGCCCATGGTGGTGAAGCTCAACCAGCCACAGAGGCCCAGGGAAGCATGTAGCGAGACGCCTTCGATCGTTAGATCGATTGCGCTCTCCGCATCGACAAACCCGGAGAGCACGCCGGCATAGACGCCGCCGAGCAGCATCGTGCCGAAGAGCGCTGCAAGACCGACCGCGACGAAGCGGGCCGGGAGCGGCAGGGGACGCGCATGCCAGAGCGTGGCTGTGAAAGCAAAGCCAAGCGCCGAGAGGCCGACAATTGAGAAGGCAGCGCCGATAGGAAGGAGCGTCACCGGAAGATCTATCGCGCCGGACAGGCTGACGAAGCCAAATGTCAGACCGGCGATGCCTGCGATGAGGAACAGGAGGGCCGGCAGCGCTACGCTCGGGAAGGAAAGCGGCTGGCCGACGAGCACCGGCACGAACTGCAGCAGCGCACCGGTCATCAACAGGCTCAACCAGCCCAAGACGACGACATGCACGAGCGCCAGCGTTTCGGGCGCCTCAAGGGCTGAGACCGGGTAGCCGTAGCCGAGAACCATCATGATCTCGCCAAGGACGAGAAAGATCAGCGCGGCCGCAAAATAGGACATCGTCCAGCGGGATAGCGTGGCTGCGAACATGGCGATTCATCCGTAGATCACGATGGTTTTGGTCGAGCCGACCAAAAACCAAAAACGTGATCGATTCTCGTAAGTTGGGGCGGGATGTGAGCGGAAAACCGCACACACTTTTCCCGATCCCGCTCTTGAGGCGCACCGGGGGCTCAGTGCCCGCCGCAGCAGCAATCGCAGCCGGAGGACTGCTGTCGGCCGATTTCGACGCGCCAGACAGTCGGCCCCTGCTCAAGGTACTCCCAGGTGAACTCGCCCGGATAGCGCGTTTCCAGCTGGTAGTGCAGCGGACGCGGATCGTGATCGTTGATGATGATGAAGGCGCCACCCTCGGCAAGCGCATTCAGCATGCCGAAGATTTTCGGATGGCGCTCCACCGGCGGAATGGTCCGCACATCGATGAAGGGCTTGTCGGTCTCTGCAATGGTCATGGTCATCCGCTCTAGGCGCCGTCGTTTGATGATGGTCCGGGAAACGCCGGCGCACACGCCCCGGATTTCCGCAATCTAGCGACGGCGGCGCCGCGACATTTTGTCGAAGCGCAAACAAATCCCGGTTTGGCCGAGACCACGCCCGTCCTTGACTTTTCGCAAAGAGTTGCCGGGCCGCGAAGCCTAGAAAGGTGCATCCATCGCCACCCAGATGAGGACGAAATGTTAGCTTCCGCGCTCCTGAAATACGGTGAAATGCGCCTGCCGCGCTACACGAGTTACCCCACCGCACCACGCTTTGCCGCGGCGGTCGACGACCACACCTACGGCGACTGGCTGAAGGCGATCCCTAGGGGTGAGGCCGTGTCGCTCTATCTGCACATCCCGTTCTGTCGCTCCATGTGCTGGTACTGCGGCTGCCACACGACGATCACCAAGAAGGACGATCCGATCCTCGATTATCTCGATGTGCTGAGAGACGAGATCCGCATGGTCGCCGATACCATCGGCCGGCCGCTGCCGGTCGCGGAAGTGCACTTCGGCGGCGGTACGCCCACGATCATCGAGCCGCGCGAATTCCTGGCGCTGATGACCCTGATGCGCGAGCGCTTCGCGCTTTCGCCGTCGGCCAACGTCGCCGTCGAGATCGATCCGCGCCGGCTGACGCTCGCCATGGCCGAGGCGCTCGGCGAAGGCGGCGTCAGGCGCGCAAGCCTCGGCGTGCAAAGCTTCGATCCCGTCGTGCAGAAGGCGATCAACCGCATTCAGAGCGAGAAGCAGACGGCCGAAGCCGCCAGCCACCTGCGCGACGCCGGCATCGGCGGGATCAATTTCGACCTGATCTACGGCCTGCCGCATCAGACGGTTCGCTCCTGCGTCGAGACGGTCGAGGCGGCCGTGGCAATGCGCCCGGAACGGTTCGCCGTTTTCGGCTACGCCCATGTGCCAAGCTTCAAGAAGCACCAGCGCATGATCGACGAGAAAGCGCTGCCCGACAGTGCGGCCCGCGCCGAACAGGCAATGGCGATCAGCGAAGCGCTATGCAAGGCCGGCTACCGTCAGATCGGCCTCGACCACTTCGCCTTGCCTGACGACGATCTCGTCACCGCCCAGGCGACCGGACGGCTTCGCCGCAACTTCCAGGGCTACACGACCGACAATTGCGAGACGCTGATCGGTTTCGGCGCCTCGGCGATCGGCCGTTCGCGCGATGGGTACGTGCAGAACGAGGTACCGCCCGGTCTCTACGCCAGCCGGATCGCCTCGGGCCGGCTCGCAACAACCAAGGGCTACCGGCTGACCGACGAGGACCGTTTGCGCGCCGCGATCATCGAACGGCTGATGTGCGATTTCAGCGCGGATATTTCCACGATCGCCACGGCGCATGGCCAGGCCTGGCGAACGCTCGTCGACGGCAACGGCAAATTGGCCGAACTGCAGCAGGATGGGGTGATCGATATCGCTGATGGCGTCATCACGGTCCGCCCCGAACACCGCTTCGTCATCCGCGCGGTGGCGGCCGCCTTCGATGCCTATATCGACGAGTCCCAGAGGGTACATGGCAAGGCGGCTTGAGCGATCTTATCCCGTCTTGAACGCAAAAGGCCCGGCGATTGCCGGGCCTTCTTTTCTTCTCGGTTGACTACCACCTCCACTATCCCACCAGATTGCGGTAGATCGCCGGCAGTGCCGCGGGCAGGCGCGAGATGTTGCCGACGACGGCGTAGCCGTTCTGGCCGAACATGGCAGGCACATAGGACTTCGCCTCGCGGTCGACGGTGACGGCAAAGGTGTTGATGCCGCTGCGCCGCGCTTCCGTGACCGCGCGGCGGCTGTCTTCGAGCGCGAAGCGCCCCTCGTAATGGTCGATGTCGTTGGGCTTGCCGTCGGTCAGTACCAGCAGAAGCTTCTTGCGGTTCGGTTGCCGGCTAAGCTCGGCCGAGGCATGGCGGATCGCAGCGCCGATGCGGGTGTAGTAGCCGGGTTTGAGCGCCGCGATGCGCGCCTCGACCAGGGGTCCCATCGCCTCGTTGAAGGCCTTCACCGTTTCGACCCGCACCCAGTCGCGCCGTCGCGAGGTAAACGTCAGGATCGAGTGGTTGTCGCCGCAGGCCGACAGCCCGTGCGCAAGAATGAGCAGCGCCTCCTTCTCGACGTCGAGCACCCGCCGGTTGTCGGACCAGGAATCGGTCGACAGCGACACGTCGACGAGGATCGTCACCGCCAGATCGTGCACCTGCGGCCGGCTCATCAGATGGATGCGGTCGCTGCCCTGGCCGCCGGCAGCGAGATCGGTGCGGGCGCGCACGACCGCATCGAGATCGAGATCGGCGCCGTCGAGTTGCGCGCGCAGCATCTCGTGCCGCGGGCGCAGCACTTCGAACTGGCGCCGCACCCGGCGGATGAGGCTCTTGCTTTCCTCCGTGAGCTCGGTCCGCTCTTCCTGGGCCGAGGCAGGCGTCGCCAGCACCCGGCAATGGTCCTTGAGGTATTGTCCGGTCCGGTAGTTCCACTCCGGATAAGTAAGCTCGGCCGTCAATGGCGTCGCATCGACGGCTTCCGGCGGCAGGTCGAGATCGAAGCGGAAGCGCGCCGAGGGGCGTCCCTTACGCTCGCCGAGCGTCATGTCGTCGAGTTCCTCGGCCGCCTTGCTGTCATGGTCGTCGCTGTCGTCGCCGGGGCGGTCGACATTGACCATCTCGGCCATGGCGAGGATCTTCTCGAACCGGTTGAGAATGAACGGGCTGCGCTCCCCTTTACGGTTCTCAGGGTTTTCGCGCACGGCGACGTGGCGTTCGACTTCAGCAACCGCACTTTGAGTGCCCGGCGTCGCGGCGACATCCTCGTCGCGCGTGGTTGTCGTTTCGGTGCGCAGCAGCGTGTCCGGCCAGAGCGGCATCGGCAGCATCGGCAGGTAACCGGGCGGCGCACGATGCGGGAAGATCACCGGCAGCGTCGCATCCGCTTCACCTGCGACCTTGCGCAATAGGCGCAGGATACGATTTTCGAGATGTTGCTCGATCGATGGCAGCGCGCCCCGCTGCCGCTCAGCAAGCGTCGCCTCGGCCAGGCGCCGATAGCGCCGCCGGAGACCGGGGAACCGCTGGAAGACTTCCTCGACCGTTTCCTGGGCGCGCGATACCAGCGCCAGGTCGCGACGGAGCGGATCGGTTTCGTCGATGGGGTTGACGGGCATCGTCGCCATATAGGCGACGAGCCAGTGATAGAGATCCCGGTTCAGGTCTTTCGTCGGAAAGATGTCGATCTCGCCCGGCAGCATCAGCGACGCGTGGTCGCGCGCCGGCTGGACGAGCTTCTCTTCGCCGAGCCCCATGCGCTGCCGCCACCGCAAGCGATGGCCCGACGTGCGACCGCGGGCCGGCACGATCTGCACCGCAGCCTCACCGCCGTGACCGCGAAAGCATACGGCGAGCACCGGCATCATGTCGGCGAGCTTCACCGCCTGTTCCGGATAGCGCCGCCAGGTTCTGGTATTGCCGACGAAGCGGTGCCAGGCCCGTCCGACGGTCTCTTCGAGCTCGAGGAAATCAAGCATGGTCCACCTCAGGCGATCAGCGAACCGGCCACTTCGAGAAGTGCTGCACGCACATCCGGCTCGTCGGTGAGCGGCTCGATCATCGCTGCCCGCACCGCATCCTTGACCGGCATGCCGGCATCGATCAGCGAGGCGCAGTAGACGAGCAGCCGGGTCGACACGCCTTCTTCCAGGTCATGCCCCTTAAGCGCACGCAGCCGCTGCGCGAGGTTGACGAGTGGCGCCACCTGGCTCTCCAGCAATCCGCTCTCCTGGGAAACGACTGATATCTCCTCGTTCCGCGGCAGGAAGTCGAATTCGATCGCCACGAAACGTTGCCTTGTGCTGGGCTTCAGGCTCTTGAGCAGGTTCTGGTAGCCGGGATTGTAGGAAACGATCAGCATGAAGCTCGACGGTGCTTCGAGCAGTTCGCCGGTGCGCTCCAGCGGCAGCATGCGGCGGTCGTCGGTCAGCGGATGCAGCACGACGGCCACGTCCTTGCGGGCCTCGACGATCTCGTCGAGGTAGCAGACGCCGCCATTGCGCACGGCGCGGGTCAGGGGGCCGTCGACCCAGACGGTATCACCGCCCTTCAGGAGATAGCGGCCGGTGAGGTCGGCGGCGGCAAGATCGTCGTGGCAGGAAACAGTCGAAAGCGGCAAGCCTAGCTTCGCTGCCATGTGGCTGACGAAACGGGTCTTGCCGCAACCGGTCGGTCCCTTGAGGAGCAGCGGCAGTTGCCGCACCCAGGCGCTTTCGAAAAGCGCGCACTCATTACCGGAGGGACTATAGGCGGGAATATCGAGCGCCGCGCGACTGGCGGCGGTTTGGACAGGGCTCATGGCAGGTCTCCATGGTGGGATTTCTTGGGGGTGCCGGCGCGGCAAACCGCGCCGGCCGATAGGTCATTCGGCAGGCTGGACGACGCCGGCGAGCTTCGCGCTGCGCTCGCGGCCGGGGACGAGAACCGCCCAGATGAACATCAGCGCCGAGATCAGCACGACGGCACCGGAGCCGAGGCGGATCCAGTAGAACAGCGCGAGCTGGTCCTGGACGTCCATGTAGCTTTCGCCGAGCACCCGCTGCAGGTGCGCCTGGAGGACACCGGCGAAGGTGAGCGCGAAGGTCATGACCGACATGGCGGTGCACATGGTCCAGAAGCTCACCATCGACAGCCACTGGTTATAGGGCGCGCGGCCGCGGATCTCCGGGATGGCATAGGCCATGACCGCCAGGTTCAGCATCACATAGGCGCCGAAGAAGGCGAGGTGTCCGTGGGCCGCGGTCACCTGCGTGCCGTGGGTGTAGTAGTTCACCGAAGACAGCGTGTGCAGGAAGCCCCAGACGCCGGCACCGAAGAAGGCCATGACCGAGCAACCGATCGACCAGAGGAGGGCTGCGCGATTCGGATGCTTGCGGCCGGCCTTCCAGGTCATCACGAAGGTGAAGATCACCATGGTGAAGAAGGGGGCCACTTCGAGCGTCGAGAATAGCGAACCGATCCACTGCCAGTAGCCCGGCGCACCGATCCAGTAATAGTGGTGGCCCGTGCCGAGAATACCGGAGAAGAGCGCCAGGCCGACGATGACATAGAGCCACTTCTCGACGACTTCGCGATCGATACCGTTGAGCTTGATCATCAGGAAGGCGAGCACCGATGCCATGATCAGTTCCCAGACGCCTTCGACCCAGAGGTGGACGACGTACCACCAGTACATCTTGTCGAGTGCCAGGTTGATCGGGTTGTAGAAGGCGAAAAGGAAGAAGATCGCCACGCCCCAGAGCCCGAAGATCAGGATGTTGGTAACGGTCGTCTTGCGGCCTTTCAGCACCGTCAGCGTGATGTTGTAGAGGAACATCAGCGCGACGATGACGATTCCCACCTTGATCGCGAAGGGCTGTTCGAGGAATTCGCGCCCCTCATGAATGTGCAGGAGGTAGCCGACGACGGCGACGGCCGCGGCGATCAGGAAGATCCAGAACTGCGCAA
The DNA here is from genome assembly GCF_037120565.1 of Ensifer sp. CCNWLY38. Lineage (NCBI taxonomy): Bacteria > Pseudomonadati > Pseudomonadota > Alphaproteobacteria > Hyphomicrobiales > Rhizobiaceae > Ensifer > Ensifer sp. CCNWLY38. The sequence continues at coordinate 254,597 of NZ_JBBBBO010000003.1, read as the reverse complement.
TGGCGATCTTCGTGCTGTAGAGTTCGGTTTCCGCCTCTTCCGGCAGCAGGTAATAGGTCGCGCCCATGAAGCCCATGAGCAGCCAGACGATCAGCGCGTTGGTGTGGACCATGCGCACGATATTGAAGGGCAGCAGCTCGGAGAGCGTATTGGGTAGGACATAGATGGTGCCGGCAAGCACGCCGAACAGCACCTGGGCGAGAAACAGGCCGAGCGCTCCGTAGAAGTAGAGCATCGCGACCTTCTGGGTTTGGTATTTCATGGTGTCACACTCCAATCGGTTCGCTTAACCCGCCTCGTTCGGCGGCCAGTCCTGGGTCTTGATGCGGCTCGTCCATTCCAGGAAGTCGGCGAGGTCGTTGAGTTCCTGTTCGGTGAGGTTGAACTGCGGCATCTGCCGCCGCCCCTCGATGCCGGTAGGCTGGGCAGCCATCCAGGCTTTGAGCGTTTCGCGGGCGCCGTCTCGATCGGCCTCGCCGCCGAAGCGCTTCCAGACATTGCCGAGCTCGGGCGCGAAGTAGGCGCCTTCGCCCAACAATGTGTGGCAGTTGATACAGGAGTTCTTTTCCCAGACGTGTTTGCCGCGTGCGACCGCATCGGTCAGCGTCGTCTCATCCGTCGAGGTCGTCCGCATGTAGTAGTGGCTGTGGGCTGTCAGCCCCACGAAGATTGCGAAGAAAAAGAAGGACCCGCCGTAAAAGACGTTACGGGCCCCGGTTTTGGTGAGGCGTTCTGCCATCACGTGGTCCTTTCGATTTCAGTTGGCCGCGAAGAGCGCGGCCGGCTGATCTGATCCCCTCCCCGTGTGGCGTCGGAATTTGCGACACCTGCAACAACCGGGGCGAACCCATGTCTAGGGAAATCGGCGGCGGCTTCTTTGCGTTTCGGCAAACAAGTCGGCGGGTGAGCTCAGATGAAGAGAACGGTGCTCAACACCAGCTTCGCTGCGGCGAGCAGGACGAGCGTTACGGGCCAAATCAAAAGGCCTAAGCGAAGGGCGGACGGCGCCTGCCTGAGCCCCATGAAATCGAGCGCAACGAACCGGCATTTGACAACGGCGAGCCCGAGCAAGAGCGCGATGACGGAGGCCGTCGGCCCGACGATCGCCATCAACGCCATGCCCGCGAGCACGACCACGGCGAGCACGAGCCAGGTGTTGAACAATTGTCGGGGATTTCGGTCGGTCATGGCACTCACACGAGATAGACGAGCGGAAACATCACGATCCAGACGAGATCGATCACATGCCACAGCGTGGTGATCAGGGTGACGTTGCCGGATGCCGGGCGCCACGCAACGATGAGCAGCACAAAGGCACCGAAGACGACGTGCAGCAGATGGAAACCGGTGACGAGGAAATAAAGTTCGAAGAAGGAGCCGAATGCAGGATCGCCGGCGACGCCCGCCTCCGTACTGTATTCGAAGAGCTTGATCGCCACGAAGGCAAAGCCGATAAGCGCGGCATTCACCAGCGCCCGCCGGCGCTGCCCGAGCGACGCCCGCGGCCTTGTCGCCAGGGCCGCCTGCCAGCCGCTGGTCAGAAGAACAAGCGTGTTGATACCGGCAAGCAGCGGATCGAGATGCAAACGGGCGGCAACAAGCGCGTCCGGCTGGACGAGACCGACAAGCAGAAAACCGGCAAGCAGAATGCCGAAGGCGGCAAGTTCGCTCCAGACGAGCACCCAGAGCAGCAGTGTGTCCGTCGTGTCCTCTTCCGCCGTCGCGGCAATCGGATGACTGCGCGCATCCATGTCAGCGCCTCCGTCAAAAAACTTGAGGCTTGAGCTAGGCACGGGCGCCCACCCTGTCTTTGCGATTGAGCAAAGAAGGCGGCAGGGGGCGGGGCTATTGGCGGGAAACAAAGGAGCCTTCCGATGACAGACGCACAGATCGGCCTTTCCGTCGCCACCCCCATCATCATCGTCTTCGCCCTGGTGCTTTATCGTATGGGCGTGCTTCAGCGCGGCGCGACGCTGTCGGCGATCCTCTCCTCCGTTGCGATCGCCATCGTTCTCTTCCTCGATCGCTAAGGCGCGAAGTCTTCCGCGGCGCCAGCTGCCTGGACCTACAGCGCCGCGCGTCTTATCAGACGCGCAAAGGTCGCTGTAGCACTTTGATTTTCTGCATGTCTTTGTCCTTAAATCGAGATCGATTCAAGGAGACATGCAGTAAGGGAGTGGACTCCTAACCACGCTCGCGGACGGCTTGTCAGAGTCCGCTTTTGGAGCGGTGAGCGGCCCTTCCGAGTCATGTTATAATCGGAGTTCGAGCCTCGCGGTTGAAGCCACATGTCAGCACTGCTCAGCTTCGGTTTCTTCCGCATCCAAAATGGGCGCGTGTCGCGGGCGCGGAGCGATGCAGAAGAGTTCAGCCTGACGAGCTGCCCTCTCTCACGGAATAGGGGAGGATCGGGGTATGATCGACCAATGGCTATTCAAGAGCGAGACTTACGATAACTGCAATTGCGCCATGAACTGCGGCTGCCAGTTCAACCTGCCGAGCACCCACGGCTATTGTCAGTCGGCTTTCGTCGGCAAGATTGTGGAAGGCTACTTTGGCGATACGCCGATAGCGGGCCTGAACTGGGCGGCGATGTACAAGTGGCCAGGTGAAATCAAGGATGGAAACGGCCAGCGCCTGATCGTTATCGACGAGCGTGCGGATCAAGCGCAACGGAGCGCGCTTGAAGCGATCATCTCGGGCGAAGCAGGCGAACCACTCAGCAATCTGTTCTCCGTGTTCGCGTCCACATGCTCGGAATTTTGCGAAACATTGTTCCTGCCGATTCATCTTGAAGCGGACCTGGAACTCAGAACCGCCAGAGTAGAGATACCCGGCGTCATGCGCAGCACCGGTCGGCCGATGATTAACGAGTTTACTGGTCAACCGTTCCACATTGCGATGGCGCGTCCGAGTGGCAGTTTCGAGTTTACCTACGCAGAGATCGGGCTAGGCACGACCGCGGTCACCGGGGGTATAGACATGGCCTACGAGGACTCATGGGCGCATTTTTGCGTTCACCACTTCAATCAGAATGGTTTGGTCCGCGAAAGATCAAGACTGACTGCATGGCTTGATCGATTGACACCGCGTCCGTGAATGACGGCGACGGAGCCAAGCCTGGCCAAAGGCCGCGGCCGTGTTCCGGGCTTGCAAACTCCAAGTCACAATCTGATTGAGGTGACAAGGACGCCGTCGCCAACGCGTGCCGCACACACACACACCTTGTTCGTATCGCGCGAGACAAGCGTCCGAGCCGTGAACGGTCACGCCGCAGACTTTGAGAAATGTCAAAGAGGACCGTTGCCGTCGGGTGTAGTTCAAACACGACACTCAACGGAGCAGATCGATGCAGCAGCAATTTTCGGAACACCACGAGCTGGGACAGGCTTACCGCGAGCTTCTTTCGCTGTGCGATCGCCTCGAGACGCTCGCCGATTCCATTCCGCGCCGCATCGACCTGACAAGCTGCCGGATGATCATGACCGAACTGCCGGAAAAGCTCAGGCGCGTCCACGCGCTGGAGGAAATGATCCTGTTTCCGGCGGTCGAGGACCAGCGCGAGACCGACGATCGCGACGCCTTGATCGCCCGACTGCGCGCCGAACACGACCAGGACGATCGGGCAGCCGTCGAACTGGTGCGCGTGCTGAAGGCCGTTCTCGATGACAGGGCAGCGCTCAGCTGGGATGCGATCGGCTATATGTTGCGGGCCTTCTTCGAAACCGTTCGTCGCCATGTGGCAACGGAGCGCCTGCTTCTCTGGCGCCATGCGTGAGGCGATCGACATGACCTATTTTCTTCTCGCCTTCGCCGTCTTCCTCCTGCTCCATCTCGTGCCGGCCTGGCCGGCGCTGCGCCAAGGCCTGATCGACCGGCTCGGCCGCTCGACCTATTTCGCGGTCTACTCGCTTCTGTCGCTGCTCGCTCTCGGCTTCGTCTTTCACGCAGCGCTGCAGCTCGATTTCATCCCGCTCTGGGAACCGGCCGCGTGGCAGGCGTGGGTGACCTTCGTGCTGGCGCCATCAGGCATCTTTCTCGTGCTGGCGGGCCTCTTCAGCGAGAACGCTTTGTCCGTCTCCATCTATCAGGGGAACGACCGGCCCGGCGCCATCGTGACGATCACCCGGCATCCAGTGCTCTGGGGCTTCCTGCTCTGGGCCGCCGGTCATATCGTGCCCAATGGGGACCTGCGCTCGCTGGTACTTTTCGGCGGCTTCGCGCTGTTTTCCGTCGGCGGTTTCTTCATGCTCGAAAAGCGCGCCCGCCGCCGTCTCGGTGGGGGCTGGCAAGCGGCCTCGAAGGGCACATCGGTCTGGCCCTTCGCCGCAATCATCAGGGGCGAAACCCATTTGCGCGCCGATCCCGTGATGATCATCGCCGCCTTTGCCACCGTTGCGATTGCCGTCTGGCTGCTGCTCGGCGGGCATGAGGTCCTCTTCGGCGCCGATCCGCTGCTCCAGGCTGGTGCCTTCGACTAGAGCAATTCCAGGAAAAGTGTGAAACGGTTTTCCGTCCGGAATTGCGTAATTTCAAATACTTAGATCACTTCAGTGTTTCGATGAAACAATGAAGTGATCTAGCCCTCGCCCTGCCAGGCCCTCGCCAGCGGGGGGATCGGCAGCGCCAGGAGGTCGATCGCGCGCGCGGCCAGATGGTCGACGATGGCGTCGACGGTTTCAGGTCGATGGTAGAAGGCCGGTACGGGCGGCATGATGATCGCCCCCATTTCCGTGACGGCGCACATGTTGCGCAGGTGGCCGAGATGCAGCGGCGTCTCACGCGCCATCAGTATCAGCCTGCGGCGCTCCTTCAGATGCACGTCGGCCGCGCGAACCACGAGATTGTCAGCCATGCCGGCGGAGATCGCCGCGAGCGTACGCATGGAGCACGGCGCCACGATCATGCCCGCCGTCGAAAACGACCCGCTCGCAATTGCCGCCCCGATGTCGGCGTGGTCATAGGTTCGGGTAGCCCTACGTAACAGCGACGGAAGCGCCTCCGCGCCAACCTCGTGCGCGAGTGTGCGGTGTGCCGCCGGCGACAGAACGAGGTGCAGCTCGACGCTGTCGATATCGCCAAGCCGCTCGGCGATGCGCACGGCAATCGCGGCACCGGAAGCGCCGGTAACACCGAGGACGATTTTCATTCTGGTCATCGCGTCGGCCCTCCAAGCCCGAGACCGGCCCAGATCGCATCCACCTGACGAGTAACCTCTGGCGACATTTCGAGGACCCGCCCCCATTCACGATCGGTTTCGGTGCCGATCTTGTTGGTGGCGTCGAGCCCGAGCTTGCCGCCGAGGCCAGAGCGCGGCGAGGCGAAGTCGAGATAGTCGATCGGCGTACCCTCGATCACCGTCACGTCGCGGCTGGCATCGAAACGAGTCGCCAAAGCCCACATCACATCGGACCAGTTGCGCACATCGATATCCGGGTCGACGGCGATGATCAGCTTGGTGTAGCTGAACTGCGGCAGCATCGACCAAAGCCCCATCATCACGCGTTTGGCCTGCCCCGGATAACGCTTGTCGATCGAGACGACCATCGCCCTGTAGGAACAGGCTTCGGGCGGCAGCCAGAGATCGGATATCTCCGGAAACTGCTTGCGAACCAGCGGTACGAACAGCCTGTTCATCGCTTCGCCGAGCCGCGAGGGCTCGTCCGGCGGCCGGCCGGTATAGGTCGAAAGATAGAGCGGGTTCCGGCGCATGGTGATCGCCGACAGGCGCATGACCGGGAACGACTCGACCGAATTATAGTAGCCGGTGTGGTCGCCATAGGGGCCCTCCTCCGCCGTTTCGACGGCCGAAACGGCACCCTCCAGCACGATCTCCGCATTGGCCGGCACCGAAAGCGGCACGGTCTTCGCCTTCACAAGCTGCGTCCTGCCGCGTCTGAGCAGTCCCGAGAAATTCAGTTCGCTCAGTCCGTCCGGAAGCGGCATGACCGCGGCGAGGATCGTTGCCGGGTCGGCGCCGATGACGACCGCGATCGGCATATCCTGACCCAGCCGTTGCCACAAACGGTGGTGGCGGGCGCCGCCGCGGTGCGCGAGCCAGCGCACGATCGCACGATCGGGGCCGAGCACCTGCATGCGATAAATACCGACATTGACATCCAGCGGATCGTCCGGCGCGCGCGTGATCACCAGCGGCCAGGTGATGAGCGGCGCAGGCTCGCCCGGCCAGCACCATTGGACCGGCAGGCGCCCGAGGTCGATTTCCTGATCACGCCAGACGACCTCCTGGCAGAGTGCGCGCGCTACCTTTCGCGGCCGCATATACATCGCCGATCTCAACAGAGGCAGCCGGTCCCAGGCATCGCGCAGGGACTGCGGCGCTCTGGGGTCGCGCAGTTCCGCCAGTTCGGCGGCAAGCGCATCGAGCCCTCCCGGCATCAGGCCGAAACCACGTTCGATCCGACGTTCCGACCCGAAGAGATTGGTGAGAAGCGGGATCGGCTGCACGGCGCCAGATGCATCAACCGGCTGTTCGAAAAGAAGTGCCGGCCCGTCGTCCGCAAGCACGCGGCGGTGGATCTCGGTCACTTCATGCACCAGCGAAACCGGCCGTGAGATACGCTTCAGGTCGCCCTCGCGCTCGAGCGTATCGACAAAATCCTGAAGCGTTGCAAAGCCCTGGGACGGGCGGAAGGTCCTGTTCATGGAGCCTGTTTGTGGCGGCGAATGGCCCTTGTCTTTGACGTGGCGCAAACAACCGGCGGCGGCGGGCGACTAGCATGCGCCGCATCGTCCGATTCCGTCGCTCCGCAGGTAGTCCCCAAAGGTAACAATGACACTTCCGCTCGCCATCACCGCACCTCTCAGCGTCGTTCCCATCATCGCCATCGAAAGCGTGGTGCGACGCGTCTTCGCCCGCGTGATCGGGACCCATCCCGGCCTCTTCGATCGCTTGGCCGACCATGCCAGCAAGCGCTACGCCTTCCTGCCCTCCGATCTGCCGATCGGCTTTCTCGTCGAGCCGTCCGTGCCGCGCATCTCCGTCCACCGCAAGGGGCGAGCACCGGCCTCCGATGCCTGCATGGAAGGTGAACTCGTCCTGCTGCTGGCGCTGCTCGAAGGCCGCATCGATGGCGACGCCGTCTTCTTCTCGCGTGATCTCACCGTCAGCGGCGACATGGAGGCGATGCTCGCGCTGCGCAACGCGCTCGACGATTGCGAAATCGATCTTCCACGCGATCTTGCGCGGATGAGTGGGCCGTTCGCACCGCTCGTGCGCCGCGCCACGGAGGAAATCCGCGAGCGCGCACTTGGCCGTGTTGTCAAGGAGGAGGCTCCCCAATGGAACTGATCTGCCCCGCCGGCACGCCGGCCGCCTTCCGCGAAGCCGTCGATGCCGGCGCCGACGCGGTCTATTGCGGTTTTCGCGACGAAACCAACGCCCGCAATTTTCCCGGGCTGAACTTCTCCCGAGAGGAACTCCGGACGGCAATTGCCTATGCCAAGCAGCGCAAGGTGATGACCTTCGTCGCGATCAACACCTTCATGCGCGCCGGCCAGGAGACGCTCTGGCACCAGGCGGTGGACGACGCCGTGGCACTCGGCGCCGATGCCGTCATCCTCGCCGACTTCGGCCTGATGGCCTACACGGTCGAGCGCCATCCGCAGCAGCGGCTGCATGTCTCCGTGCAAGCCTCCGCCTCCAATGCCGATGCCGTGCGGTTCCTCGTCGAGGCCTTCGCGGCAAAACGCGTCGTGCTTCCGCGCACACTGACGATCGCCGACATCGCCCGCCTCGCCAAGCAGATCGATTGCGAGATCGAGGTCTTCGCCTTTGGCGGCCTCTGCGTCATGGCCGAGGGGCGCTGTTCGCTCTCTTCCTACGCCACGGGCAAGTCGCCCAACATGAACGGCGTCTGCTCGCCCGCAAGCCATGTGCGTTACCGCCAGGATGGGCGCGATCTCGTCTCCGAGCTCGGCGACTACACGATCAATCGCTTCCCGGCCGGCGAGGCCGCCGGCTATCCGACGCTCTGCAAGGGACGTTTCGACATTGCCGACGAGCGCGGCTACGCCTTCGAGGATCCGGTTTCGCTCGACGTGATGGACCATATCGATGCGCTGCGCAGCGCGGGCGTCAGCGCACTGAAGATCGAAGGGCGGCAGCGCGGCAAGGCCTATGTCGCCGAGGTCGTCTCGGTGATGCGGCGGGCGCTGACCGCCGGCGCCGCCGAGCGGCCCGGTTTGGTATCGCGGCTTAAAGCGCTCAGCGAAGGCCAGAAGACGACAACAGGCGCCTATGAGAAGCGCTGGAGGTAATCGGCCCATGACCACATCTACGAGCCCATCCAAGCCCGCCTTGAGCCTCGGCCCGGTCTATTATCTCTGGGACGGCCCCAAGTGGCGCGACTTCTATTTCCGCATCGCCGACGAGGCGCCGATCGCCCATGTAACGATCGGCGAGGCCGTGTGCTCGAAGCGGCTGCATTTCATCGAGCCGCATGTCGGCGAGGTCATCGAACGGCTGGAGAGTGCCGGCAAAGAGGTGAGCCTCGCCTCGCTGGCGCTGGTGACGCTGGAACGCGAAAGCCAGCTCGTGCGCGGGCTGGTGCGTGACAGCACCTACCCGATCGAGGCCAACGACCTATCCGCGCTGCACCTGCTTGCCGGCAGGCCGCATTCGGTCGGTCCGCTGGTCAACGTCTATAACGGCGCAACCGCCAGGCTATTGGCATCGAGGGGCGCGACGAGCATCTGTCTGCCGCCAGAACTGCCGATCGCGTCGGTGCGCGGCATCATCAAGGACAATCCGAGCCTCGCTTTCGAGATCTTCGCGTTCGGTCGCGTGCCGCTGGCAATCTCGGCGCGCTGCGCCCATGCCCGTTCCAAGGGCCTGATCAAGGACAATTGCCAGTTCATCTGCGGCGAGGATACGGATGGCCTGACCGTCGAGACGCTCGACCGTCAGCCTTTCCTTGCTCTCAACGGCGTGCAGACCATGTCGCACACCTGCCAGGCGCTGATGCAGGAACTGCCTGAACTTGCCGCCGCCGGCGTCTCCCGGATCCGGCTGTCCCCACAGGACTGCGACATGGTCGCCGTCGCCGAGATCTATGGCGACGCGATCGTCGGCCGGCGCGCCATCGACGAAAGCCTGGCACGCCTCGAGTCTGTCTATCCGGGAGTCCCGTTTTCCAATGGCTTCCACCACGGCCAGACGGGAGCGGCCTGGGTCAAGGTACCAGCGTCCTTGGCGATCCCGGTTGCCTGAGTCGCGGGCCGGCCACACTTGTGCCGGGCGACAAGGAAGCAACGATGCCGACTTCCGTCACATCGCCTCGTCCCAATGGCTGGTGGGCGGCACTACGCCCTTGGTGAACAGGAAGCAGCCATAAAGGCGCGCCTCGCCGGTCACGATGACGCAATAGGCGCGTCTTGCTTCCTCGTAGAAGGCGAAGCGCTCGATCGCGTACATCTTCGGCGCGTCGCCATCCGCCCGTGCGATTTCGGCCTGCACCTCCAGCTGGACATCCGGCAACTCCCCCGCCTTGGCTTCTGGCGCCATTCGAGCGGCGGGAGGCTGCAGCGGCGTATCGAGCGGCATGACGGAGAGGATTGCTCTGGCTGCGCGCGCAGCCGAAACATTGGCAATGTGCAATGGCAGGCCAAGCCGGGTGTTGCGGGCAATCGTGTCGGCCGGAAAGTTCGCGTCGACGAGTGCGATTCGGTCTCCGTGACCCATGGAGCGAAGCGCGTGCAACACGTCCGCATTCAGCGCCGGGTCAACATTCATAAGCATCAGCCTATCCTTTCCTCAGCTTGTCTCTGCCACGGAAATCCGGGCACGAAACTGCGATGCATGCGGGCCTTATCGCCCCAGCAGCGCGCATGAACGTTTCTCGTTGGTTGGGAGCGGGCGGCGGGCCGCCCGGATCAAATGCCCGTCAGCCGCTCGCGATATTTGTCGATGATGACGGCGAGGATGATGACGACGCCTGTTATCATCTGGCGCATGAAGTCGCTGAGGCCGAACAGGATGAGGCCGTTGGCGAGCACGCCGGTGATGCAGGCGCCAAGCAGCGTGCCGATCACCGTGCCCCGACCGCCATTGAGACTGGTGCCGCCAATGATGACTGCGGCGATGGCATTCAGTTCGAAGCCGATGCCGATGATCGGGCTGGCGATGTTGAGGCGGGCCATGTAGACCATGGCGGCAATGCCGACGAGCGCGCCGGCGATGGTGAACGCCGCCACCTTGTAGAACATCAGCGAGTGGCCGGCGAGGCGCACGGCCTCCTCATTGTTGCCGATGCCATAGAGCAGCCGGCCGAACACCGTCTTCGACAGCACGAACCAGGCGATCGCGACGAGCACCAGCGCGATCAGGAAGACCACGGGTATGCCGAAGATCATCTGCGAACCGAAGGCATTGAAGCTCGGCGGAAAGGAATAGATCGTCCGCGCATCCGTCACCTGCAGTGCTGCGCCGCGGGCGATGTTGAGCATACCAAGCGTGACGATGAAGGAGGGTAGCCCCCAGAAGGCGCTGATCCAGCCATTGAGGAAGCCGCAGACCACGCCGGTGCCGACGGCGGCGAGCGTCGCGAGGGCTACTGCCTGAAACACAGAGAGGTCGGGGATCGTCAGTACCGTGCCGCCGACGACGGCGCAGAAGGCGAGCATCGAGCCGACGGAAAGATCGATGCCGCCGATCAGGATGACGAAGGTCATGCCGACGGCGAGGATCAGGTTGATGGTGATCTGCGTCAGGATATTGGAGATGTTGTTGGGCGTCAGGAAATGCTCGGTGCTGACCGAGAAGAACACGATCAAAAGCAGCAGCGCAAGGCCGATACCGGCATCGCGCAGGAGCACCTTCGGCGACCAGCCCGTCAGCCGGCGCGTATCGACGGTATCGCTCGCTTGTGTCTTTTCGAGTGCTTGCATCTCAGTGCCTCGCCTGTTGCTGCTCGCCCTGGTAGGCATATTGCAGGATACGTTCTTCAGAAAATTCCGGCCTCGACAGTTCGCCGACGACGCGGTGCTGCGACATCACCAGGATGCGGTCCGACAGGGTCATCAGTTCCGGCAGTTCGGACGAAACGATCAGGAGCGCGAGACCGCGTTCGGCGAACTGGCGGATCAGCGCATAGATTTCGGCCTTCGCGCCGACGTCGACGCCGCGCGTCGGTTCGTCGAGCAGCAACACCTTCGGATTGCGCGCCAACCACTTGGCGAGCACCACCTTCTGCTGGTTGCCGCCGGAAAGCGTCGCGGCATTCCTGCCCGGCCCGCCATATTTCAGCTTGAGCTCGGCACCGAGCCGCTCCGTCACCGCGATCTCGGCCTTCCTGTCGAGGATGCCGGCACTTGAAACGTCCGAGAGAGACGCAAGCGTGACATTGGCGGCGATCGGCATGTTTAGGATCAACCCCTCTTCCTTCCTGTCTTCGGTGACGAAACCGATGCCGGCATTGATCGCCTCGCGCGGCGAGCGGAAGGAAACGGGCGCGCCCTCAAGACGAAGCGCGCCGGAGAGCGGTGGCTCGGCAGCGGCAATCGCGCGCAAGAGCTCGGTGCGCCCCGAACCGACGAGACCGGCAATCCCGAGGATTTCACCCTTGTGCAATTGCAGCGAGATGCCCTCAGTATGGGGCGATTGCGGATGGCGGAAGTTGACGAGCGACAGCGCTTCTTCGGGGCGCGCCAACGACACCATTTCGCTCGCCATCTGCTGTTGCAGCTTGCGGCCGACCATGGCGCGCACCAGTTCGTCCTGGTTGGTTTCGGCAATCGGCCGCGAGAACACCGTCTCGCCATTGCGCAGCACCGTTACCCGGTCGCAAATGCGGAAGACCTCGTCGAGGTGATGGGAAACGAAGATGATCGAAACGCCGCGACTGCGAAGCTCGTTGATGATCTTGAACAGCCGCTCGGTCTCGCGCGACGTCAGCGTAGCCGTCGGCTCGTCCAGTATGAGGATGCGGCTTTCCGTCATCAGCGCGCGGGCAACTTCGACGAGCTGGCGATGGGCGATGCCGAGCCGCTCGACCGGCCAACGCACGTCGATATCGCTGAGCCCGATGGCATCGAGCGCGGCACGCGCGCCGGCATGCATCTCCTGCAGTCTGACAACGCCGAGTGCATTGCGCGGCAGATGTTCGATGAAGATGTTTTCCGCCACCGACAGATAGGGCAGCAGATTGAATTCCTGGTGCACGACCTGGAGGCCGTTCGCCTTGGCCTCGCGCGGCGTCGTCGGCGCATAGAGCCGTCCGGCAAGGTTGATCTCGCCTTCGTCCGGACGGACGATGCCGCAGAGAACCTTGATCAGGGTCGATTTGCCGGCACCGTTCTCGCCGATCAGGCCATGCACTTCGCCTGGCGCAATAGAAAGGCTGACGCCATTCAGCGCCTTGGTGCCGCCGAAGGCCTTCCTGACATCGTGCAGTTCCAGAACGGGCGGCGTCGAAATGTCAGCCGCATCCGCGCGCACAGATTCCGTGTTCATCATAATCTAGCCCTTTGAAACGCAGCAGTTCCGAACGGGAGCCAATCGCATCCCGCGTCTGCTGTTCCTGCCTAAGCCGCACCGGGCGACACCCGGTGCGGTAGAAGCAATCTCTGGGCTATTTCACGTCGTCCTTGGACACGAGTTTGATGTCGGTCTTGACCCAGCCTTCAAGCTTGGGACCGCCAGCGACGACGGCGAGCGCCTTGTCGATCGCATTGGCCGCCATCTCCGAGCCGAACTGATCGACGGTCGCGAGCAGCTTGCCGTCCTTCAGCATAGGCGCGACCGCTGGCACGTTGTCGAAGCCGACGACCTTGATGTCATTGCGGCCGACCGCATCGAGCGCCTTGACCACCCCGATCGCCATGGAATCGTTGGCTGCGAGCACACCCTGGATATCGGGATGCGCCGTCAGCATGGTGGAAAAGACGGCGTTCGCCTCTTCCGTTTCCCAATGAGCCGTGCGGGAATCGAGCAGATCGAGCTTGCCGGCGGCGATCGCGTCTTCAAAACCGAGCTTGCGCTGCGCCGCATTGTCGGCGCCCGGGTTGCCTTCGAGGATCACGACCTTGCCGCCGGCGCCAAGGTCCTTGGCGAGCGCATCGCCAACCATCTTGGCACCGCCGCGATTGTCGGGACCGACGAAGGCGAGGTCGACACCCGCATCCTTCTTCGCCTGCTCGTCGAGCGAGACGTCGAAGTTGACGACGACGATGCCGGCGTCCATCGCCTTCTTCAGCGGCGCGACCATGGCGCGGGAGTCGGCTGGTGCGATGACGATCGCGTCGACGCCTTGGGTGATGAAGTTTTCGACGCCGTTCAGCTGGCTCTCGAAATCCGTCTCGTTCTGCATGCCGATGGCTTTGAGCTCGTAGTCGCCACGCTTCTTTGCGTGCGCCTCTGCGCCTTCGAGCATGTTCTTGAAGAAGTCGTTGGCAAGCGACTTCATGACGAGGCCGACGACGGGCTTGTCGGCGGCCATCGCGATTGTGGGCAGAGCGGTGGCAACAGTGAGCGCGACGATAGATGCGAATCTTGAAAGCTTCATGGGTTCTCCTCCGGTGAAACGACGGTCCTCCAACCATCGATGAAACGTTTCATCGCGTCATCGCGAATGAGCCGCTTCTGCCGCCAAGAAGAGCGAAAGATCTCTCTGCTGTCAATATGAAACGTTTCATCACGGTGAAATTTGTGCTGGAAGTCGCTATCTGTTACCGGCATTCTCTGATTTGAGATGAAGAAGCCAGCCGCCACCCGATACTCCGGGGGCTTGCGATAACGCATTGATCTGCTGCATGATTTCTAACCGCAGCGGACGCAGAAAATGGGACTGGAGCCGACCGTTTGAACCCGACGATAAAGGATGTTGCCCAGCGTGCCGGTGTCTCCGTGGGCACTGTTTCGCGCGTCCTCGCCAAGAACAAGACGGTCAGCGAAGACATCCGGAAGAAAGTGGAAGCAACGATTGAGGCAATCGGCTACCGCCCGAACATCCTCGGCCGCAGTCTCAGGCTCGCCAAAACCGACATCATCGGGCTCGTCGTGCCAGATATCACCAATCCCTTCTTCGCCGAGCTTGCCAAGCACGTCGAGATGCTTGCTTCGACCGAGGGATATTCGGTCCTGCTCGCCAACACCCATGACGACCCGGAGGCGGAAAGGCAGCAGATCGAGACACTGCTCGGACGCCTGCCCGCCGGTTTGATCCTCGTTCCGGTCAGCAACAGTCTCGTCGACGGACTTGTCGCCGGCACGCGGACGGTAACCGTCGACCGGCCCTTGAGCGGGCATGCACTCGTTGCCGTCGACAACAGGCGGGGCGGCTACCTCGCCGCCGATCATCTGCTCGCACTCGGGCATCGCCGGCTCGGCTACATCAGCGGACCGAGTTCGACCGAAGTGTCGGGCCAGCGCCGCGATGGCTTCAAGCAGCGGCTCGAGGAATTCCGCACGACCCATCCAGGCGAATACGTCGCACCGCAAGTCGTCGAAGGTCACTTCGACTACCGCTCGGGCGAAGAGCTCGGTAAGCAGATGCTGACACAAGCGGCAGCAACGCGCCCGACGGCGATCGCCACTGCGAGCGATCAGCAGGCGATCGGTCTTCTGCGCGCCGCCGGCGACATGGGCGTGCGCGTGCCGACCGATCTTTCGATCGTCGGCTTCGACGACATCCCGCTTGCCTCGCTGGTGCTGCCGCGCCTGACGACGATCCGCCAGCCGATCGACGAGATCGCACGGCTGGCGCTGGACGGCGTGCTCGGCAGCCACGCGCTGCAGGAGGAATACAAGCTGCAGCCAGTCCTCATACGCCGCGGATCCTGCGCAGCGCCCGGGACGCCCTGACCGCGAGCGTACCCAAGTGAGGCGCGAAAATTGCGCGCGATTTCCGCACCCGTCTCGCAGCGGCTAAAAGCCCAGCACCACAGCCCCTCCGGTGAGCCCGGCACCCGCCGCCGTCAGCAACAGTTTCTCCCCGCGAGCGAACGGCCGCACTTCCCGCGCCAGCGATAACGACAGCGGGATCGTCGCGGCGGACGAATTTCCGTAGTCCGCGATGGTCCGCACGGTTCTTGCAGGCTCGATGGCAAGGCGATCGCAGACGGCGTCAAAGATCCGGGCGTTGGCCTGATGCGGCACGAAGCGGCTGATCTCTTGGGAATTGCAGCCGGCGGCATCCATTGCGCGGACGGCACAGGCTGTCATCATCTCCACCGCCTGAGCGAACATCTCCCGCCCGTCGCGCATCGTCATCAGGAAATCCTCGGGCAGCAAACCCGGCGAGAACGGTTGGCTGCTGCCGCCGGCAGCGATCGAGATCAGGTCGTAGCGGCTGCCGTCGGCGGCAAGATCAACGCCAAGCAAACCGGTCTGCGGGTCATCGGCGGGCGCGACGACAACAGCTCCGGCTGCATCGGCAAAGAGAACGGCGCTTGCTCTTTCCGCAGGATTGATGCGCCGGCTGAGGATATTGGCCGCCACCACCAGAACCGGTTTTCCCTGCGCGCGCACGAAGCCGTCAGCGAGCGTCAGCGCATAGAGAAACCCCGAGCACGCACCGGCCAGATCGATCGCGCCGGAACGGGTGAGCCCAAGCCGGTGGGCGAGCAAAGGTGCGGAAGGCGGCAGGAGATGATCGGGTGTCGAGGTCGCGAGCAAGGTCAGGGCGACATCGCCCCGCGGCATGCCGGCATCATCAAGCGCCGCCGCGCCGGCGCTCGACGCAAGTCCCGTCAATGTCTCGCCATCCTCAACCCAGCGCCGCTCGCGAATGCCGGTACGACGCTCGATCCAGCCGGGTTCGAGACCAAGCTTCGCTTCGATCTCGCAGTTGGCTACGCGGCGCTCGGGCACGGCATGACCGAAGCCCATGAGCCGCGACGACCGTGCGGCGCTCACAGCCGCCCTGCCACGAAAAGCGACGTCGCCTCGTCGATCGCGCCATAGGCCCGGTCGAGCTCATCGGCGGTCACGCAATAGGGTGGCATCAGATAGATGACGTTGCCGAGCGGGCGGATCAGCAATCGCCGCTCGCGGAAGAAGGCCCTGAGCCGCGGGCCGACCTCGGAGAGGTACCCGCCTCCCGGAACCTTGAGATCAAGGGCAGCAACCGTTCCAAGCTGGCGGGTATTGCGGAAGCGGGGATCGTCGCCGAAGCGAGCGACATGCCGACGCTGCCGTTCGGCCAGCGCGTCGATCCGTTCCCGCACAGGTTCTTCTTTCCAGACGGTAAGATTGGCGAGCGCTGCCGCGCAGGCGATCGGATTGGCCGTATAGGAACTCGAATGGAAGAACGTCTTGCGTCGATCTGTCGAGAGATGCGCCTCGAAGATCTCGGCCGTGCAGAGCGTTGCAGCCAAGGGTAGCGCGCCACCGGTTAGCCCCTTCGAGGTGCAAAGAATATCGGGCGTGATGCCAGCCTGCTCGCAGGCAAACAGCCTGCCCGTCCTTCCCCATCCGGTCATCACCTCGTCGGCGATCAACAGGCTGCCATGCCGTTCGGCAATCCGTTTCAACTCGGCAAGCACGGAAGCCGGGTAGGTCTTCATGCCGCCTGCACCGAGGAGCAGTGGTTCGATTAACAGGGCCGCAACCTCGCCGGTGGCACAGGCCGCCTCGAATGAATCGAGAGTCTCCTGTTCGCGACCCGGCTCCGGAAACGGTAGCCGATCGACGGCGAAGAGCAACGACGCGTAAGGCGTATTGAAGACGCCCCTTTCCCCCGCCGACATCGTGCCGATCGTGTCGCCATGATAGCCATGTTCGAGCACACAGATGCGATTTCGCGGCCGGCCGAGATTGTGGAAGAAACCAAGTGCCATCTTCAGCGCGACTTCGACCGCGGTCGAGCCGCTGTCGGAATAGAACACATGGGCGAGCCCGGAGGGCGCGATCTCGATCAACCCGCTCGCCAGGTCCTCCGCCGGCGCATGCGTATATTCGGCGAAGATCAGTTGGTCGTAGGTTTGCGAGGCTGCGCGGATCGCTTCCATGATGGCGGGATGCCGGTGGCCATGGGTGATGACCCACCAGGACGAGATCGCATCGAGGATCGCCGCCCCGTTTTCGTCGATGAGATAGGCGCCCTCGGTCCGGACGACACGTCGCATCGCCGGCTCCAGTGCATGCTGGGTGAAGGGATACCAGACGGTGGAGTTTCTCATGCCGGCACCTCCAGCAAATCGTCGATGTCGAAATTTTCGCGAAACGCCTGCCGCAGCCGTTCCGGCGTCAACGGGTCGAGCCGCGGTAGCCGCCCAAGCCGTCGAACCTCCCCAAGTTCCGCGATGATCGCTTCGCTGTCCGCCTGCTCGTCGCCGATGAAGACGACACCCAGGACCGGGATCGCACGGCGCCGGAGCGCCTCGAGCGACAACAGCGTGTGATTGATCGTGCCGAGCCCGGTGCGAGCACAGAGAATGACCGGGATTTGCCAGCGCGCGAATACATCGGCAAAGACGCTCCGCTCGGTGAGAGGCACCAGGAGCCCGCCTGCCCCCTCGATGACGAGCGGGCGATCGACCTTGGGCGGCAAGAGATGTTCAGGCACGATCGACACACCATCGATCCGCGCCGACAGGTGTGGCGAAGCCGGTGTTCGCAGCCGATAGGTCTCAGGCAGGATGCGCTCGGGCGGGATCCGACCGAGCCGCGCTACAGCCTCGCTGTCGGTCTCTTCATCGAGCCCCGACTGCACCGGCTTCCAGTAGCAACCGCAAAGCGCGTCTGTCAGCGCTGCGCAGAATATCGTCTTGCCGATGCCGGTGTCGGTGCCGGTGACGACGAAACGGGGCATCATGACCGCTCCTCCGCCATTGCGACCTTCAGGCGCTCCAGCATGTTCGCGATCATCGGGCGATCGACGTTCAACGTGATCGCGATCCGAAGCCGCGCGGTCCCCTCGGGAACGGTCGGTGGACGGATCGCCCTAATATCGAAACCTTCGGCGCGCATTCGCGCGGCAATCCGCACGGCACGACCGTTGTCGCCGACCGGGACTGGAAGGATCTGCGAGCCGCTGCCTTCGGTGCCGAGGGTTTCGGTGAACACGCGATTGGCGCAGGTCCTGAGATCATCGAACTCCGCCCGCCGCCGAGGCTCATCCACGAGTGTCACAAGAGCCTCGCGGACGGCAGCGGCAATGAGCGGCGAAGGCGCAGTCGCATAGATGAAGTTGCGAGCACGGTTGACGAGGTAGTCGCAGAGCACCGCATTTGCGCTGATCAGAGCACCGGAGACGCCGAGCGCCTTGCCGCAGGTGTGGAGAACGACGAGATTCCGTCGGCCTTCCAATTCCGCGGCCAGACCGCGGCCGTCGGGCCCGAAGACGCCGGTCGCATGCGCTTCGTCGACCACCAGAAAACCATCATGCCGCGCCGCAATCGCGGCGAGATCCGCAAGCGGCGCCCGGTCGCCGTCCATCGAATAGAGGCTTTCGACGGCAATCCAGGGATGTCCCATGCCGCCGTGCTTGCGCCACGTGCCGATCGCATCGGCGAAGGCGTCGACGTCGTTGTGCTTGACCGCGACCGCGCCGGCCCTGCTTGCGGCGATACCCTCATGGGCACTCGCATGGATCAGGGCATCGTGGACGATGATGTCGTCGCGCTGCGGCAGCGTCGAAAACAAGGCGGCATTGGCCGCATAGCCGCTACCGAAGAACAGCGTTCGCTCCGCGCCAAAGAAGGTGGCCGCCTCCGCCTCCAGCGCCTCATGTTCCGCATGGTTGCCGCGCAACAGCCGCGAACCGCCGGCCCCGACCGGCACGCCGCGCTCGATCGCTGCGACAATTGCAGCCTTCAGGCGCGGCGATCCGGCGAGGCCAAGATAGTCGTTCGAGGTGAAGTCGATGCCGTCCCCGGCGACGAGCTCGCGCCGACGCCCCTTGCGCTCGAGGCCATGAAGCGTCTTCTCCTGGCGAGCGAAGAGGCCCGCGGTCATTCGGCCGCTTCCGGTTCTGCCGTAAGCGCCATCGGCTTCAGCCCGAGGCGGCGGAAGAGGGCCGCATCGTAGTCCTCGCCGGGGTTGTCGGCCGTCAGCAGCGTCTCGCCGACGAAGATAGAATTGGCGCCGGCGAAGAAACAGAGCGCCTGCATCTCGTCGCTCATATCGGTGCGGCCGGCCGAAAGGCGGACATGCGACTGTGGCATCAGGATGCGCGCCAGCGCGATGGTGCGAACGAAATCGATCGGATCGACCGGCGCCGCATCGGCAAGCTTCGAGCCCGGAATCGGAATCAGCATGTTGATCGGCACGCTTTCGGGGGGCACCGGCAGATTGGCGAGCGTCACCAGCATCGAGATCCGATCGTCAGCCGTCTCGCCCATGCCGAGAATACCGCCTGCGCAGACCTTTATGCCCGCGTCGCGGACGTTCGCCAACGTTTCCAGCCGGTCGGCAAAACTGCGGGTGGTGATGATCTCGCCGTAGAAGCGCTCCGACGTATCGACATTGTGGTTGTAGTAATCGAGCCCGGCATCTGCGAGCCGCCCGGATTGTTCCGGCGTCAGCATGCCAAGCGTCATGCAGGTCTCCATGCCGAGCGACCGCACACCGCCGATCATGGCGACGATCGCCTCCATGTCGCGCTCCTTCGGGCTGCGCCAGGCGGCGCCCATGCAATAGCGCGTCGCGCCGCCGTCCCTCGCTTTCCGTGCTTCCGCAAGCACCCGCTCGACTTCCATCAGTTTCGACGCTTTCAGCCCCGTCGGGTAATGTGCCGACTGGCTGCAATAGCCGCAGTCTTCGGCGCAGCCGCCGGTCTTGATCGACAGCAGGCGGCTCATCTGGATGGCATTGGGGTCGAACTGGGCGCGGTGAACGGACTGGGCACGAAACAGAAGGTCGTTGAACGGCAAGTTATAGATTTCTTGCGCGTCGGCCAGACTCCAGGCGGTTTTGGCGGGCTTGGCGGCTCCCGAGGTCGGCTCGGTCGAACTGTTTGTGTCCAGCATGTTCGTTCACTTCCCTGTTTGCGGCAAAGCAAAATAGATAGAATCCATTATTATCTATAATTTTCACGGACACCGCATCAAGCAACCACCTAAAAGGAGAGCGTACGCTAATTAATCAACCATCGCGTGCTTATGTGCGCCTCGACGGCTGCGGTCAGAAGGGCAAATACCGCGACTTTCCGCCGCGGCGGCATCAGCTGATGGCGATAACAGCAACGGCCAGATGCCCGGATTTTCGGGACCTTGCGCCTTGCACTAGCCGTCGATCTCTCGACCAATGCCCGCTACCGACACCACCGAGCCTCAAGAACACACGTCCTTCCACTTTTTATAGATAATTTTTTGCGCACGAGGTACACACCGGCAGCCCTTGACAAAATCCGATCCAGCCGCTCAGTTTGAAGCATTCACCAGGGGTGTCCCGACAAGGGGCTGAGATTCTGCTAGGCGGTTTCCGCGGCGCAGTGACCCGTTGAACCTGATCCAGTTCATACTGGCGTAGGGACGGTGCAGACATCGCTGCCGCATTCGCGTTCGCGCGAGCAGATCTCGGCAAGGCGTCCTTCCCTCTCTTCCGGTCCGAGCTGGGTCTCCAACAATGGAGCCTCGGCAATGCGTATCTTCATCGCGATTCTGCTTCCTTCAGACCGACGTTCGGCTCGCCGCAGCTGGGCGCATTGACCATGCGCGCCCTGATCAAAGGTGCCGGCGTCGTCGGGCTGACCTTGGCGCATGAGCTGATCGCCCGCGGCGTCGAGGTGGCCGTTGCCGAGCGGCAGCCGGACTTCGGCGGGGCGGCCTCGTGGTTTGCCGGCGGCATGCTGGCGCCCTGGTGTGAACGCGAGAGCGCCGAGGAAACGGTGCTGACGCGCGGCATCGACGCCATCGACTGGTGGGACCGCGCGCTTCCGGGCGAAGTGTCGCGCAACGGCACCCTCGTCGTCGCTCCGCCGCGAGACGCCGGTGAACTCAAACGCTTCGCTTCGCGCACGACCGGCTTCGAATGGCTCGACGAAAAAGCGATCGCAAGGATCGAGCCGGCGCTTGCCGGACGCTTCCGAGAGGCGCTGTTCTTCCCGGGCGAGGCGCATCTCGACCCTCGTCGAGCGCTAGTCCTGCTGCGGCAAAAGCTCGTCGAGCACGGCGTCGCCTTCATCGGCGAGGTGGATAGTAACAGCGACAGCGATCTGATTGCCGACTGCAGCGGCGCTTCGCGCATCGGCGCCATCGCCGGCCTGCGCGGCGTGCGCGGCGAGATGCTCTATCTGCAGACCGGCGAAGTGGAATTGTCGCGGCCAGTCCGCCTGATCCATCCGCGTATCCCGCTCTACATCGTGCCGCGCGGCGATGGCCTCTTCATGTGCGGGGCGACCATGATCGAAACCGACGACGGCGGTCCGATCACCGCCCGCTCGCTGATGGAGTTGCTGAACGCAGCCTATGCGCTTCACCCCGCCTTCGGCGAGGCGCGCCTTCTCGAAACCGGCACCGGCGTCCGGCCGGCCTTTGCCGACAATCTGCCGCGCGTCACGCGTGCCGGAACCACCATCACGCTCAACGGGCTCTACCGCCACGGCTTCCTGCTTTCACCGGCCTTGGCCGAGGAAGCGGCGGATCTTGCCCTTGCCCGGAACCTGAAGGGAGACGCCGCATGAAATTGACCGTCAACGGCGAGGATCACGACCTCACAGTCACGACCCTTGCCGAACTCCTGGCCGCACTCGACTTCGAAGGGGACTGGCTTGCCACCGCCGTCAACGGCGAGCTGGTGCACCGAGCCGACCGTTCGGCCCATTCCCTCAGTGATCGCGACCGGATCGAAATTCTCTCGCCGATGAAAGGAGGCTGAGACATGCTGACGCTTTATGGACAGGAACTGCGTTCCCGCCTGCTTCTGGGCACCGCCCGCTACCCCTCGCCTGCCGCGCTCGAAGACGCGGTTCGTTCGTCGGCGACCGAGATCGTCACGGTTTCGCTGCGTCGCGAAACCGCCGGCGGCCGCCAGGGCGGCGCCTTCTTCGAACTGATCCGGTCGCTCGGCGTACATGTGCTGCCAAACACGGCCGGCTGCCACTCGGTGTCGGAGGCGGTGCTGACTGCCAAGATGGCACGCGAGGTCTTCGGCACCAACTGGATCAAGCTCGAAGTCATCGGCCATCAGGACACGCTTCAGCCCGACGTCTTCGGGCTGGTCGAGGCAGCACGCATCCTCTGCGCCGAAGGCTTCGAGGTCTTCCCCTACACGACCGACGACTTGGTGGTCGGCGAACGCCTCGTCGAGGCCGGATGTAGGGTGCTGATGCCCTGGTGCGCGCCGATCGGCAGCGCCATGGGGCCGCAGAACATCCCGGCGCTGCGAGCCATGCGGGCCCATTTTCCGGACATGCCGCTGATCGTCGATGCCGGCATCGGCCGACCCTCACACGCAACCACGGTGATGGAACTCGGCTTCGACGCGGTTCTGCTCAACACCGCCGTGGCCGGGGCAACGAAACCGGCCCTGATGGCCTCGGCCTTCGCCCGGGCAATCGACGCCGGACGCGATGCCTTCGAGGCGGGCATGCTCGAACCACGCGATTTTGCCGTTCCCTCCACGCCCGTCATCGGAAAGGCGGTGTTCGCGTGAAACTCGACCCCTTCTACCTCATCGTCGATAGCGCCCAATGGATCGAGCGGCTGGTGCCGCTCGGCGTGAAACTGGTGCAGCTTCGCGTCAAGGATCGTCCGGAAACGGAGCTTCGCGACGAGATCCGCGCGGCCAAGGCGATCTGTGACCATCATGGGTGCCAGCTCGTCGTCAACGACTACTGGCGCCTCGCGATCGACGAGGGCTGCGATTTCGTCCATCTCGGCCAGGAGGATCTCGCGGATGCGGATCTTGCCGCAATCCGCTCTTCCGGCGTGAAGCTCGGCCTCAGCACCCACGACGAGAGGGAGTTGGTGACGGCGCTTGCCGCCAAACCTGACTATGTCGCGCTCGGACCGATCTATCCGACGATCCTCAAGCAGATGAAATGGGATCCGCAGGGGCTGCCGCGCCTCTCCGCCTGGCGGGAGCGCGTCACGCCGCTGCCGCTCGTTGCGATCGGCGGCCTCAATATCGACCGGATTGCCGGCGTCTTCGAGCATGGCGCCGACAGCGCCGCGGTCGTCACCGATATCACGCTGAATGCCGATCCCGAGGGGCGGACGCGGGAGTGGATTGCACGCACCGCGCCGTGGCGCTGATCCAGGAAAACAGCAGGATCACCTGACGGCGCGGCTCTGCCTCAGGCAATCGCCAGTCCGGAAAGCCAGGCCGAACCCAGGCCGTGCTTGTCGCAATAGGCGGTAAGCCGGTCGCGCGTTTTGCCCGGCCGGTCGAGACCGAGAAAGCGGGAAGCGTTCCTCCAGAGGATATTCTGCTGGTGCTCGTCGCTGACGCTAGCGAGCGTCATCTGCTCGACTATTCTCGAAACATAGGCGTTGTAGTCCTTCTCCAGCGCCATCATCGACCAGTCGGTGCCGAACATGAGATGGCGGGCGTCGGGGTCATAATCATCAAGCCATTCGTCCAGCAGCTGCCGGATCTTCGCGTGAAGATTCTTGTCGTCGCTGCTGACCAGCTCGCTGAGATAACTCAAATCCGCGAACAGGTTCGGGCGACGCTCGTGATCGATCGTCCTGCCGATGATCTCTTCCCAGGTCGGCGGCCCGGAAAACTTGTCCTGGGCACAGGAGACCATCACGCCCGTCGGCGCCCCCGGGCGCAGGATTTCGTCGAAGGCGCCGAAATGCGCCAGGTTGATCCGCAGCTTGTCGTACTGGTTCGTGTCGAGCAGCTTCTTCCAATAGGCGGGGCTTGCAAGATTGCCATAGCCGCAGCCGGCCCCGATGCTGTTTTCCGCATGGGCCATGATCGGCACATCGTTGTCGCGACACCAGACGTAAAGCCGCTTGAGCGCGGCATCGATCGCCGGATCCGCATTGCCCCACGCCTTGAAGCCCATCGGCGGATAGATTTTGACGCCGATGAAGCCCTTTTCCATGATCGCATACTGGACGCTTGCCAGCGATGAACCCGGCCTTTGCGCTTCCCGATGCGGATCGAAGCCGACGAAGCTGTGCATGCGGATGCCGTGCTTCCTGGTGACGATCTGCTGGACCTCGTCCATGACATCGATCTGGTCGCGCTGTGGCGACGATGTCCCGTGAAGCGATCTATCGAAGTCCAGGATGCTCGGCGTGATCAGAGAGAGCCGACATTTGGACGCGAAGATCTTGATATAGGCTTCCGCCAGGTTTTCCCGATAGTCTTGCATCAGCCGGACGAAGGAAAGATAGGTTCCGATCTGGTCGTGCGCCTTTGCAGCGGTGGCCAACGTATCGACATCCTCTTCACTCACACCGCCGTCCGAACGCCGCTGGAATGTCTGCAGATTGGGCGCGCCGCCGAGCTGGCGCAGCAGGCCGTCGTAGTCAGGCGATTCGCCGACGCTGCGCCTCGAGAACGTCGAGCGTTGCTCGTCTGCGCGCGCGACCAGCTCCCTTATCGCGACGCGCAATTGTTCATCCTTGCGCCGCGCGAGCTCGGCGTCGGAAAGCCGCCGCGCGCCTTTTTTCAGAACAGCAAGTTCATGCTTGGCTTTGGGCGCGACGTCGCCAAGCGCTGTCACCAGGAAGACCACCAGGGCATTTTCCAGCCCCTTCGCCTCCTGCGCGTTCGAGGAGAGCCTTTTCTCCGGCATCTTCTCGCGCAGCGCCACGTAGCGAACCAGACCATCCACCGGCACATCGGCCGCATTGAAGAAATGGCAATGAACATCGATGATCGGATGACTGAGACTGCAGGCGCCGGGCGAAGGCAGATGCCGGCACCCGGAAAGCACATTTGCAAGCACGCCCGCCGAAACCAGCCGCAAGACATCGCGGCGCGTCACGGCGGCGACCGGACCAGCCCAGTCGACCCCCATCGTCCCCTCCTGTTGCGAGACCCCCTCGAACAATCGGGCAAACATTACTCCGTCCGAAAGCCGCGCGAAACAGATATTTACTTGCCGTTACTGGCGTCCCCTAGATCAGCGTGAGCCGACTTTCAGTCAGACAGGAGGCGTGTTACTCTAAAATCTTGGGGAGAATTTTGCGTGGTTGGTGGCGCCGGCAAATATGAGTTCCAACGTTACCTGTCCGGAGCCCTGGTCCAATGGTCCTCCCCGGCAGCGACGGAATCGGCTGCCCCCGCACGGGAAGACTTCCTCGGCTCGCTGCTTTTCGCCGACATTTCCGGCTTTACGCGTTTGACCGCCAAATGGTCCGAAAGTGACCGCGCTGCCGGCGCCGAACGCGTCAGCCTGCTTCTGAACGCCTTCATGGGCGAGCTCATCAACCATATCGAGGAGCATGGCGGCACGGTCTTGAGTTTCGCCGGCGACAGCCTGATTGCCGGCTGGCGGGCACCGTCCCCGGATGAGCTCGAACAGACGGCCTGGCGCAGCTGTTATTGCGCCGAACGGATCCGCGAGCAAATCGGCGGGCCGGGTAATCCCGAAGACGCGCTTCAACTGCGCATCGCCGTCGGTGCCGGCGCCATCACGCTGCTGCACCTGCTGCCGCGCGCGGACCAGCGTTGGCTGATCGTCGCAGGCGACTGCCTGGCCCAGGCCGATCATGTCGGCCAACTGAGCGACGCCGGAGAAATTCTCGTCTCCGATGCCGCGTGGCAGCTGATCGGCAGGCGCGCCAAGGGCGGGCTGAACCGGGAAGGGACCACACGCCTCCATAGCATCGAGCCCTTCTCGACCACGAAGGAAGCGCCCCGCACTCAGCCGGGCTCCGCAACCGACCGGCTTGAGGCCTATCTACCCCTTTCGCTGCGCAGCCGCCTGCTCTCACCGCTTTCACAATGGCTCGCAGACCTCAGGACCGTGACCGCGCTTTTCGTGCATATCGTCGGGCGCGATCTCGATACGGATCTCGATCGGTTGAACAAGCTCGTAGCACGATCGATTGCTGTCGTCGGCCGCACCGGTGGAGAGATCCTGCACACAGCCCTCCATTCCGGCGGGCTCGAAGTCTTCGCCGTCTTCGGCCTGCCCGGCAAGAAACATGCCGACAATGCGCGCCGGGCGATCATCGCTGCCCTTCGCCTGTCGAACGAGCTCGGCGAGCCGGATCTCGGCCTGTCGGCCGGCATCTCGACCGGCGAGAGCTTCTGCGGCGCACTCGGCACGATCCATCGTGCCGACTACACCGTCGTTGGAGCCGCCGTGAACATGGCCTCCCGGCTGGCGAGCGTTGCCGCAGGCCGCATTCTCGTCGACCAGGCGACGGCGAAGGAGACTGCCGGCCAGATTGCTTTTTCCGGCCCCTGGACACTTGCCGTGCCCGGCATGCGCGGCGGCGTGGTCGCCTTCGCGCCGATTGCCGAGACCGTCGCGACGATCGACACCAAGTCCCCCGTTCTCTTCAACCGGGCGCCCGAACTTGCAGCACTCAACGCGTACGTGGAGCGCGCAGGCAGAGGACAGGCCACCGGCGTGATGATCGTCAAGGGTGATTCCGGCGTCGGCAAATCGGCGCTGCTTCGTTCCTTCGTCGAAGCCTGCCGTGACCATGGAAGCCAGGTTCTGGTCGGCAATGCCGACGATATCGAAAGCGACGTGCCCTATTTTGCCTGGCGCGGCGTGATCCGCGACCTGCTTGGTATCGGTGACCTGCGCGGCGCCGAAGCCTCCGATCAGGTGATGCAGTTCTTCGCCCACCGAGCGGAACTCGCCCATCTGGCGCCGTTGCTGAACGATGCCATCAACCTCACCTTGACCGACACGGTCGAGACCCGGGCGATGTCGGGCGACGGGCGGTCGCACCGGCTGCGTGAATTGCTGCGCGACCTGATGGCCGACAGCCTTTCCTGGGGGCGCGGCCTGGTGGTGCTCGAGGACGTCCACTGGCTGGACGAGGCATCCGGTCAGCTGTTGGGCCGATTGGTTTCCGGAACGGCGCCGATCCCGGTCGTTGTGTCAACCCGCACGGCCAGGACGCAGCAGGACCTGACGCGGTGGACCGGACAACACCACAATGGTGCGCAGACACTTGATCTCTTGCCGCTCGACTTCGAGGGCACGATTTCACTCGTGCGCGCGTCGATCGGCAGCAGTTCCCCGGCAGATGGATTCTGCGAAGCGGTCTATGCGCAGTCGGCTGGAAACCCGCTGCTCATACGCGAAATCTGTCGGATGATCGGCGAACGGCGGTTGCCGAAGGCTGCGGAAACCCAGGCGCCCCTGTCGCTCGCCGAAACCCGTTCAAACGAAGCGACCTTGCTCAATACGGCCAAGGTCACCGTGATCGCCCGAACCGACCAGCTTTCGGCCGAGCTCCAGGCTCTCCTGAAGATCGCAAGCGCCATGGGCGCGACCTTTTCCATCGCCGAACTCCAGGCGCTTTCACCGATCAGGAAGTCCGCCTTGGACATCGAGGCAAGCATCGAGCGGCTGCAGGCGGCCCATCTGATCAAACCCATGGACGACCGTCCGGGTCGTTTCACATTCAGTCACGCCGTCATCCGACAGGCCATCTACGACAGCATGCTGTCGGAACAGCGCCGTGAGGCACATCGGGCCATCGCCCAGGCGATGGAGGAAAGCGGGCAGCCCGACAATGCGGAAAACCTGCCGCGCATATTGAGCCATTGGGAGCGCGCCGGCGATGCAGCTCTGGCATTCAACTACCTGGATCGTGTCGCCGAGCTGCGTCTGCGCCAGTTCGACAATGCCGCCGTCGTCGACCTGATCGAGCGCTTTTTCAAGACCGCGCGCGAGCTCTCGATCACGATCACGCCTGCCCGGCGGGCGGCCGCCTGTTTCCTGCTCGGGGAGGCCAGTCTCAATCTCGGCCGCGCCGAGGCTGCGAGGCATGCCTATGAGGAGGGCCTACGGCTTTCCGGCCTGCCGCTTCCACGCACATCGGCCGGCCTTGCGCTGCATCTCGTTCTCGATCTTGCCGAACAGGTGTGGCGTCGCGCGACCCACGGGGACAAGGACTGGATTCTGGAGCGCGAGATCTCGCGATCGCCATCCGATCCGTTCCTTCTCGCGGCAAAGGCGCATGAGGACCTGACGCGGATCTACTACTTCACCAGCGAGAAGCTGCGGCTGATCCATGCGACGCTTCGGGCGACGAACCTTGCCGAAAGAAACAAGTATGTCTCGCCGACGACCGCCACCAATTACGCGAGCCTCGGCGCCATATGCGGCGTGATCCCGCTTCACAAACAGGCCGAGCACTACAGCCGATTGGCCGCCGCCCTTTCGGAGCGCGTGGATCAACTGGGAACGCGCGTGCGCGTCGACCTTTTGTCGGGCATGTACCAAATCGGCATCGGCCATTGGCGCGAAGGCAAGCGGGCGTTCGAGGCCGGCCTCAACAACGCCTCGACCGTCGGCGATTTGAGACGCTGGTGCGAGGTGGCCGTTGGCCTCGAGACGATTTCCGGTCCCTGGTTGCTGACCTCCGCCTTCGAAGGCATTGCACCTTGGGAGATCCTGGTTCAGCGCATCTGCGAAGAGGGCCGCAGGCGCGGCGACACCCAGGTGCTTGGATGCGGCCTGCTCGGCCGCCTCAGGGGTCATGCGGCGCTGGGCCGATGGGCCGCCATCGACGCCGATCTCGATGAACTCAGGCAGATCATCACCGCCAAGGCCGACGGACTGGAACTCGTGCATTGCATCGAGGGCGCATCGCTTCTGGCGGAAGCCGCCCGGCGGCAAGGCGACACGCGCGAAGCAAAGGCGTGGTTCGAACGCGCATTCTCCTGGTGCCAGACGCTCAACCCGGCAATGAAGACGCGAACCCTGCCTGCGCTTGCCCGGCTGTTCGACGTCGCGAGCGACACGGATGGCGGCGACCCGGCAGCGGCACAGCTTGTCCTGCGAAAGCTCGAGCGGTTCGCGCGCGTCTATCCGATCGGCCGCCCAACGGCAGCACTCGGCGAGGCGACCCTTTACCTGCATCACGGCCAGCAACGACGCGCCGAGCGGGTGGCGCGATACGCCTTCGCAGAGGCGATACAATTGGAGATGCCGGCCGTGGCGCTCGCCTCGTTGCACCACCCGGCGGGGCCGAAGGATGCTGCGGCGTGGCAGGCCCTGGAGACAATGTTTGCCGTTCGGCAAAACACCTGGGGCGAGGTCCTCCAGCTCGATCAGGCCGAGTTTCCGCCCCATGTCCCGGTTGTTGCGTTCGAGGGAGGCCATGCGTGAACCAGTATCGAGTGCCTCGCGTCCTGATCGTGCTTGCGCATTTCGACGAGACCAGAAATCCGGAAGGTCGCCCCGATTTCATCCCGCAGGGAACCGGCCACCTGTTCCTGGCCGGCGCCTTCGCCCCTAATCGCGTGAGCCTTCGCGCCTACAGCGAATTTCACGACGGGCCGCTCGTCGACGAAGCGGCTTTCGCGGAACTCGACATGCTGGTGCTGACCGGGGTCACCGCCGCCTTCGACCGGATGCGTCATCTGACCGCCTATGCCCGCACGAAATCGCCAGGCTGCGTCATCGTCGCCGGCGGGCCGGTCGTCCGCAATCTGCCGGTTTCGAGCGCCGAAACCTTCGATTACGCCTGCGAAGGTGACGTCGAGGAGATGCAGGCGGTTATCACGGAGGTCTTTGGCGAATGGGCCGTCTCCGAGACGATCCTGCCGCGCTTCGACCTCGCCGGCTGGGGCGGCCCGGTCAGCTATGTCGAGACGAGCCGCTACTGCAATTTCAAGTGCAGCTTCTGTGCGCTCACCGCCGAAGGCCGGCGCTATCACAGCTACGACCTCGGCTATATCGAAGCGCAATTGCGCAATGTCCCGGCCAAGAAATACGTGCTGTTCATCGACAACAATTTCTACGGCAACAGCAAGGATGCCTTCCATGCCAAGCTCGACCTGATCCGGTCGCTTTGGAAAGAGGGGCTGTTTCAGGGTTGGATTGCGCTCGTCACCGGGGATTTCTTTCGAGACCCCGACAATCTCGAAGCGGTGCGGGCGGCCGGCTGTCTCGGCCTTTTCAGTGGCGTCGAGACGCTGAACGAAGCGCAATTGAAGCGCTACCAGAAGAAACAGAACCTCGTGGTGCCGCAGCTGGAAGCCATTCAGACCTGCCTCAAAGCCGGCGTCGCCTTCCAGTACGGGCTGATGTTCGACCCGTCGTCGCAGACGATGCAGGCGATGCAGGACGAACTCGCCTTCATCACCGGCGAGAGCAGAATGCCGCTGCCGGCCTTTCTGAGCCTGACGATCCCGCTGTTGGGCACCCCCCTGTTTGACGAATGCGCCGCGGAGGGCCGCTTCCTTCCATCCGCCAAACTGCGCGACATGGATGGGTTTACGCTGATGACCCGTCCCATCGACAACCTTGACGACGTCGCCCTGTTTGCCCGCAAGCTGTCGCGCCTCGACGGCAATCGGACCCAAATCCTGCGCCATTGCCTGGGCTTCTACCGCAATTACCGCCGATCGCTTTCAGGCCGGCAGATGATCCATCTGCTGGCCAACAGCCTGCGCCTCGCTTTGCCCTCGGTCATGCATCGCCATGGTCTTCCGACGCGTTCGGGCAGCGACGACAATCTCACCTATGTCACGACGACGCAGCCGCTTGGGCCGCTCTACACGCCGGCCTTTCGGGTCGGCGAAGGCTTCCGCTCGCATTTCGCGCCAACGATGATCACCGATGCCTCGGGCGCACTTGACGAAACCATTGCCCGCAATCTCGAATTTCGGACCAGCCAGCGGCAACGAACGAGCCTTGGCGTCGAACATAGCCCTGGTTGAAAGTGTCCCTGCGCCTGCGTCAATCTGCCCCTGATTGCAACCTCCAGTGCGTGAAGTTGGGTCGGCTTGGTAAGATTGGATTCAAACTTTTTGGGTAAGCTTCCGTTAGCTATTTCACACCTGTCGGCCGGCGATCGCCGTCGACCTTGTTTTGCGTACGGGTGCCCATGCGTCTTTCAGCTGCGACCGCAATCATCTTTGCCGGCCTGGTTTCCGGCTGCTCTTCCAGTTCGAGCCTGGACACGATCGCACCGCGGCCGTCGCGCGAAACGACCAGCTCTGTCGTGCTTTCGGCCGCGCCGGTACCCGCCGCCAATGTCGGCGCAAGGGTGGCCGAGGTCACGCCGCCCCAGAGCGTCCAATCCGCACCGCCGCAGGAAATGCTCGCCTGGGCCGGCCCGGTTCCGGAGCCCGAAGCCTTTGCGCCCACGGCCAATACCACGACGACCACGACGACCCTGGCCACGCCCGTTCCGGGCGCGCGCCCGGTCGCCTTCGTCGCGCCGGACAATCCGGTGACGCAGGCGATGCCGCAGGGGCGTTCGCGGATCTACGGTCACCGTTTCCGCGACGCCAAGCCGATCAATTTCGGCCGCGCCAAAAATCCGCGCAAGATGGCCGTTCACGGCGTCGATGTCTCACGCTGGCAGGGCGAGATCGACTGGACGAAGCTGCGCACTCAAGGGGCGAACTTCGCCTTCATCAAGGCGACGGACGGCGGCGACCATCTGGACCCGATGTTCAAGAAGAACTGGCGCGCCGCCAAGGCGGCCGGCATGCGGCGCGGCGCCTATCACTTCTTCTACTGGTGCCGCACCGCCGGCGAGCAGGCGGACTGGTTCATTCGCAACGTTCCGCGCGAGCCCGGCGCGCTGCCGCCGGTCATCGACGTCGAATACAACGGCGAATCGAGCTGCAAGCGTCGCCTGTCGCCGGAGCGCGTCCGCGAGAAGATGCAGGTGTTCATGGACAAGCTCGAGGCGCATTACGGCCAGCGCCCGATCATCTACACCGCCCCGGACTTTTATGCCGACAACCTGCAGGGCGCGTTCCAGAAGTATCCGTTCTGGCTGAGGGCCGTGGCCCAGCATCCGTCTAAGGTCTACCCGAACCGCAAGTGGCTGTTCTGGCAGTATTCGGGCTCGGGCCTGTCTCACGGCGTCGACGGCAAGATCGACCTCAACGTCTTCCACGGCAGCGAGGCGGAGTGGCACGACTGGCTGGAGGCGCGGGCGAATTGAGGCTCGGCCACGCTCTACAGCGCCGCTGGTCTTATCAGACGCGCAAAGGTCGCCGTAGCGCTTTGATTTGCTGCATGAGCTCACGATAGTCAGCCCCGGCAACTGCGACGTCAGCGCCTCTCCTTCCGTGTCAGGAAGAGGAGCGTTCCGCCAAGTTCGGAGATGACGATCTGGCTGCTATCCCAAACGAGCACGGAGACCGGTCGCGTCAAGCCGTCGACCACCGTCTCCCGGCTGCCCGTCGCCTTGTCGAGCCGCAGCAGCCGGCCGCTTCCTGACCGGAACCCTTGCTGCTGGTCGTATAGGCCGTGTTCGAGAATGAGCATCTGTCCTTCGTCGTCGAAAGCAATGGCGACCGGTGCGTTCAGGCCCTCAACGTCCGGCCGCACCTCCGTGCGCTCCCCTTTCTCGGCCATCGAAACGACCTTTCCGGCACCGCCGAGGAAGGGAAAGCCGCCGAAGAGCGCGACATAGAGGCGCCCCTCGCGAAGCGCGATACCGGTCGGCACGGCGTCGACCTCGTAGCTGTCTTCACCCTTGAACTCCGTCGGCGAGAGCGTCTCCAACCCAGTCGCCTGTTGCCGCAGACGACGGAAGCTCATGATCGTCTGCTTGCGGCCATCGACCCCAAGACGCTCGACACTGTTGCGCGCGGAGTCGACGACGTAATAGGCATCCTCGACGGCGACAAGGTCGAACGGGTTCCAGAAATCGGCGCTGATGACGTGGCGTCCGCCGGCACCGTCGAGCGCGATGAGCGCATGGTCATAGGGTCCCTCAGCGCCGTTTGCCGGCGTCCAGCCCTGGGCGACGATCAGTTTGTCACCGGCGCGAAACACGCGATAGGGACCGGTTGGGTCGCCGATCACATCGAGCCCATGGGGAAAGACCGGACCGAACGCATCGAAATCGCCGCCCGGCATGCGGCGATAGAGCCGGCCACTGGCGAGATCGGTGACGAGCAGAGCCTCGCCATCGCGAGAAAGGCCGGCGAAGGCGGCACCGGTTTTGCTGAAGCTTTCGAGCCGATAGCCGGGCGCGACCGTCGGCTCGGCAGCGGCTCCTGCTGCCAGAAGCAAAAAGGCGACGAGGATCGTCATCTGCCGGAACGGACGCATCGGAAGCCGCCATTGGCCGAGAACCGGAAATCCGGATCATAAGCCAAACGATAGGTTGTGGTAAGATGCGCCGGATCGCTGTTCCAGGACCCGCCACGCAGTACGCGATACGATCTGGCTCCCTTGGGTTCATAGGGCGCATAGAGATCGCTGGTCCATTCCCAGACATTGCCGATGAGATTGAGCACCCCCTCGCCGCTCGCGCCGGCGGCAAACGACATCGCCGGCGCAGTCATCGGATAGCCGTCGCTCGCATCGCCGGAGCAACAAATCGCCGCGCCGGCATTGACCCGCCAATGATCCGCCGGCGCCATGCCCCAAGGGAACGCCTGTCCCTCGGTTCCGCGCGCCGCTCTCTCATATTGCTGCTCCGACGGAAGGGTGAGGCCGTGATGACGGCAAAAGACGTCGGCATCCGCCCAGCTTACGCCGACGACAGGGTGATCGTCCAAACCAAGTAGCGGGTGATCGGCATAGAAGGCGGAGCGATGACCCGTTGCAGCCACGAAATCCTGATACTGACGATTCGTGATTTCGGTGCGGTTGATCGCGAACGCACCGCCTAGCAATTGCCGACGCGGACGCTCGTTGTCCGGGCCATTATCGCGACCGAAGACGAAGGTGCCGGCGGGAACATCGACGAGCGGATTGCCGGTGATCGGGCCGTCATCCGCGGAGGCTGACCCTGCCGCAAGCGTCAGCGCGATCGACACAGCCACTACCCGGAAATCAGAAGTCGACACGACGCTGAGACTCGCCATCGAACAGAAACACCCGGTCGGCCACGACCTTGATGCCAATCAGCTGGTCGATCTGGCCGGCGAAATTCTTGTCTGCACGCAAGGTCAGCAATTGAGCGCCGAGCCGCAGGCTGACCAGCGTGTTCTCGCCGGTGAGCTCGACCGAATAGATCGGCGCAACCAGATTGACATCGGCGTCTGCGGCGCTCGTTGCCTGGACATCTTCCGGGCGAACACCGAGAACCGCGCGGGGAATGGTCGCCCGGCCGAGCCCACCGACCCTGAAGCCGGCACTTGTGAATACACCGTCGCGCGCCCCGCCCGGAATGAGGTTCATCGGCGGCGAACCGATGAAGCCGGCGACGAACAGCGTGCGCGGATCGCTGTAGATTTCCCGCGGCGTTCCCAGTTGCTCGATCACACCCTTGTTCATGACCGCCACCCGGTGCGCCAGCGTCATCGCCTCGATCTGGTCATGGGTGACGTAAATCGTCGTGACCTGCAACTCGTGCTGAAGATGTTTCAGCTCCGCGCGCATCTGGGTGCGCAGCTTGGCATCCAGATTGGAAAGCGGCTCATCCATGAGAAAGACGCGCGGCGTGCGCACGATCGCCCGGGCGAGCGCGACGCGCTGGCGCTGGCCGCCGGAAAGCTCCTTCGGCAGGCGAGAGAGCATGGTCTCGAGTTCCACCCGGCGTGCGACCTCGGCGATACGTTGCTTGCGTTCCTCCTCAGGCACTTTGCGTATCCTGAGCGGGTAGCCGATGTTCTCCTCGACGGTCAGGTGCGGATAGAGCGCATAGGACTGGAAGACCATAGCCACGTCGCGGTATTTCGGCAGCACGCCATTGATGCGTACCGCATCGATGAAGATGTCACCCGATGTCGCCTCCTCGAGACCGGCAACCATGCGCATTGTCGTGGTCTTGCCGCAGCCGGAAGGGCCGAGCAGGACGAGAAACTCCTTGTCCCGAACCTCCAGATTGAAGTCGGACACCGCGACGAATTCGCCGAACTTCTTGCAGACGTTGCTGAACGTGACGGACGCCATCATCTCACCCCTTGACCGCCCCGAGAGACAGCCCCCGGACGAGATGCTTCTGAACAATGAAAGCGAAGATGACGATCGGCACACAGGCCATGAAGCCGGCGGCGCTTATTTCCCCCCAATAGGTCTTGTACTGCGTCACCCGCCCGGCGATGCCGATCGGCAGCGTCTGCGACTGCTCGGTGAGCGTGATGATCAGGGACAGCAGGAACTCGTTCCACGAGATGATCAGGCAGAAGATGGCCGTCGCCGCAAGCCCGGGCCTGGCGAGCGGCAAAGCGACATGCAGGAAGGCGCCCCAGCGCGTGTCCCCGTCGACAATCGCCGCCTCTTCCAGTTCGACCGGCAGGTCCTGGAAATAGCTCTTCATCATCCAGGTGGCGAACGGCAGGTTGAAGGCCGTGTAGGCGATGATCAGCGCCGACTTCGTGTTGAGCATGTCGAAGTAGTTGAAGAATAGGTAGAGCGGGATGATGCTGACGATCGGCGGCATCATCCGCGTCGACAGGATCCAGAACGAGATCTGCTTGCGCCATTGCCAGGGATAGCTGAAGCGCGCCAGCGCATAACCCGCCATCGTACCAAAAACCACGGAAACGATGGTCGTGCCGACCGCGACGAGGAAGCTGTTCAGCGCGTAACGCAGGAACGGTCGCTGAATGAAGGCTTCGTCATAGTGCTTCAATGTCGGGTTGCGCGGCAGCCATTCGGGCGGCACGGCGAAGATGTCGATGTCGAACTTGAACGAGTTCGCGGCGATCCAATAGATCGGGAAAAGCGTGAACACCAAGGCGACGAGGATCGCCAGATAGGCGGACAGGCGGATGAGCCATTCTCTGGTGCGGCTGCGTGTGGGGAGGGTCGTCGTCGCCATTGTCGTCAATCCGCCAGCCGCATGCGTTTCATGAACCAGGTGCTGAGAACGATCGTCACGAACAGGACGAACAGCGATATCGCCGCCGCATAGCCGGGATCGGCGAAGCGATAGGCGACCTGGTAGATATAGAGGCTCAGGACCTTGGTGCGATCGGCGGGACCTCCTCCCGTCAGGATGAAGACGAGATCGAAAAGGCGCAGCGCATCCATGACGCGCAGCAGCAAGGCAATGGCGATCACCGGTTTGAGGAACGGCAGCGTGAGGTCCCAGAACTGCCGCCAGGACGAGGCGCCATCAAGCGCGGCCGCTTCGTAGGGCTCGACCGGGAGACTTGCCAGCCCCGCCAGCATCAGAAGGAAGATGAAAGGCGTCCATTGCCAGACGTCGGCAACGATGATCGAAAACATCGCGAGGTTCACGTCGCCCGCCCAGGCCTGCAGTGGAAGGCCGAGGCGGTACATGATCTCGTTCAGCACGCCAAACTGTGGCTCGTAGATGATCTTCCAGGTGATCGCGACGGCAATCGGTGGCAGCATCATCGGGATCATCAGCACGGTCTTCAAGAAGGTGAGCCGGCGAATGAACCGATCAAGAAGCAGCGCGAGGCCGAGACCGAGCACGAACTCCACTGCCACGGAGACGATGGTAAAGACCGCAGTGTTGCGCAGCGCGACGTGAAATTGTGCATCGGTCAAGAGCCGCGCAAAATTGCCTGGACCGACGAATTGCCAGGGCAGGTCGGGATTGGGGCTGATCTTGTGGACCGCCGCATAGAACATATAGAGGCTGGGGAAGATCGTCAGCGCCAGAAGGATGAGCATGGTCGGCGCCAGCATCAGGTAGCGCAGGTGCCGCTCGGTCCAATGTTCGAACGCGCCACCCACTCGGAACGACGCCGCCGGTATGCCTTTGCCGGGCTTCAACATCGATTTCTCCCGCAGGCGCTACTGCATGTCTCCTCAAATCGACCTCGATTTAAGGACAAAGACATGCAGCAACTCAAAGTGCTGCAGCGACCTTTGCGCGTCTCGTAAGACGCGCGGCGCTGTAGCTGCACTGACCTCGAATGCGGTCCACCGGATCGATGCCGGTGGACCGCGAGGGCAGGGTTTGGCCCTGCCGATACATGCGTCCGCCTATTTAAGACCGGTGATTTCTTCGACCGCTGCCTGTGAGTTCTTCAGCGCTTCCTCGGGCGTAATCGTGCCCGCGACCGCCTTGGAGAGCTCAATACCGAAGGCGTTCTCGATCTCCGGCCACTTCGGGTGCCGCGGGCGAGGCGTCGAAGCCTGGATCGCCTCCATCAGCACGGGGTAATGGCGGAATTGCTCCTGCTTGGTCAGTTCCGGATCGGTGAAGACCGAGGTCCGCACCGGCGGATTACCGCGCCCGGCGGAGATCTTGATCTGCTCCGGCGAGGTCGCCCACAGCATGAAGTCGAACGCTTCCTGCTTGTTCTTGGAGGCCGACATGATGCCCATGGTCCAGTGGCCGATTTCCGAGCTGCCCGGTTTCGTGCCCGCCGGAATTGGGGTGTAGGAAATCTTGCCAACCATTTTCGACTGGCTCGGATCCTCGAAGGTCGCAACCCAGTTCGGCCAGTTGATAGACGAGGCGGCGGTGCCGGCGGCCAGCGCCGTACCCACTTCGTTGGCGTTGTAGCTCTCGATCCCCTTTGGCGAAACGTCGCGGAGCGCGATGAAGGTCTTCATCGCGGCGGCGCCTTCCGGCGTGTCGATCGTCACCTTCGTGCGATCCTGGTTGAACATATCGGCGCCGTAGGACCAGAAGATCGGCATGAAGTCGGCCACGACCGGGTTACCTTGACCGCCACGGAAGACGTAGCCGAAGTAGCGGCCGCCGCCGTCCTTGGTCAGGGTCTGGCTCGCCTTCAAGACGTCATCCCAGGTCTTGGGCGCGTCGACGCCGGCTTCCTTGTACTTGGCGGCGTCATAGAAGAACATCTGGGCGTTTCCCACATAGGGCAGGCAAACATAGGGGCCGGTATTGTAAGGGTTGCGGCAGATCGCCAGCGACTTCGACAGGAAGTCGGTGTCCGGCCCCTCTAGGCCCGCATTCTTGAAGTATGGCGTCAGATCCTCGAGATGTCCGTTCTCGGCAAAAAACGGAATCCACGGGTCATCCATCAGGATGATGTCGAACACGCCGGATTTGGTTGCCCCTGCATTGGCGCCCTGCTCGAAGACGTTGGCATAAGGCGCCTGCACGATCTCCACCTTCGTGCCCTTCATCTTCGAGTAGTCGTCGGCAGCAGCCCTAAGGCCATCACCCTCGCTGCTGGATGGCACGAGGACCGTGAAGTCGGCCCAAGCGGCTCCGTTGATCGCAAGCGCGGACGCCGCGGCAGCCAAGATGAGAAACAATTTGCGAACCATCATACACCTCCCAATCCGAGTTCTGGTCAAAGGTCGACTGTGCGGACGGCCTGACCGGGTCCGGCATGGTGGAGACACTGCCTCGACATCCACGAACGACTGAACTGCAAGATGAAACGGAGGCTGGCATCTCCTAAACCGGCTGTTACTCCCGCGATGAGTTTATCACATCGAAAGCCTTATTCAGAGAGGTTGTATTAGTATTCCCTGTTATTTGAGATTGCGCGACCAGCGAACGGCGACTCCGGTCTTTGTCAGATGGTCGATGCGTGAACGGAAGAAGCCCCGGAACGTGACGTTCCGGGGCTCAATCGCGACCTGACCGGGAGAAAAAGTCAGGCCGCCTGGATTTTCTTCGAAACCCGCGCCCATTCCGGGATCCAGTCGCGATGGGCAACCAGCAGATCGTCGACGAGCGACCAGATCTGGTCGAGGTCGAGTTCGGCCGCCGTGTGCGGATCCATCATCGCCGCGTGGTAGAGGTGCTCGCGGTTCTCGGTCACGAGCGCCTGCACCGTCAGTTCCTGGACGTTGATGTTGGTGCGGATCAGTGCGGTCAGCTGCGGCGGCAGGTCACCGATGAAGGTCGGCTGTATGCCCGAGGCATCGACGAGGCAGGGCACTTCCGCTGCGCAGTTTTCCGGCAGCGAGGTGATGCAGCCGTTGTTGCGGAGGTTGCCGTAGATCACCGACGGCTCGCCGGTCCAGACCGAGTTCATGATCGAGGAGGCGTATTCGTGGCTCTCTGCCACTTCGATCGTCTCGGCCTCCTTGAAGGCTGCAGCCTGCCCCTTCCAGCGCTCGATCTGCTCGACGCAGCGCTTCGGATATTCATCAAGCGGGATACCGAACTTCTCGATCAGATCAGGCCGGCCGTCCTTGATAAAATAGGGCGTGTATTCGGCGAAATGCTCGGAGCTTTCGGTGACGAAGTAACCGAGCCGCGTCAGCATCTCGTAGCGCACCTTGTTCGGGCAGCGCGGGTTCCAGTGGCTGGGCTTGGGGAAGCGGCCTTCGCGGTAGCCGCGCACCAGATCCGGATAGAGGTTGCGGAAGCTGCCGTCGGCCTGTTTGTGCTCGAAGGTCAGGTAGAAGGCCATGTGGTTGATGCCGGCCGCACGGTAGCGGATTTCCGACACCGGGATATCGAGATCGCGCGCCAGCTCGAAGGCCGTGCCCTGCACCGAGTGGCAGAGGCCGACCTGGCGGATCGTCGGGAATTTTTCCGAGATCGCCCAGGTGTTGATCGCCATCGGGTTGACATACTGCAGCAGAATGGCGTTGGGGCAGACCTGCAGCATGTCCTCGCAGATCTTCCAGAGGTGCGGCACCGTGCGAAGCCCGCGCATGATGCCGCCGACGCCGAGCGTGTCGGCAATCGTCTGGCGCAGGCCGTACTTCTTCGGCACTTCGAAATCGGTAACCGTGCAGGGCTCATAGCCGCCGATCTGGAAGGCGACGACGACGAAATCAGCACCTTCGAGCGCCTTGCGCTGGTTGGAATGGGTCTCGATCTTGGCTTTGACGCCGAGCGTGCGCACCAGTTTGCCGGCGACGATTTCGCTTTCGCCGAGGCGCTCAGGGTTGACGTCCATCAGCGCGATCGTCGCGGCGGACAGGGACGGCCGCTGCAGCACGTCGCCGATGATATTCTTCATGAAGACGGTGGAACCGGCGCCGATGAAGGTAATCTTGGGTTGTCTGGTCATGGATTGCCTCTGGTTTTTCGTGGTCATGCTGCCACATCGAAGGCGGCTTTCACGAGCCGTTCGGTGTAGGCGGTCTTGGGATTGGAAAGGATTTCGCTCACCGGCCCCTCCTCGACTATTCTGCCATGCTGCATCACCACCACCCGGTGGCAGAGCGCGCGCACGACCTTGAGGTCATGGGAGATGAAGAGGTAACTTAAGCCCCGCTCGTCCTGCAGCTTGCGCAACAGCTCGATGATCTGGGCCTGCACAGAGAGGTCGAGCGCCGAGGTCGGCTCGTCGAGCAGGATGAACTCCGGCTCGAGCGCAATCGCCCGGGCGATCGCGATGCGCTGGCGCTGGCCGCCGGAAAACTCATGCGGGAAGCGCGACAGGATGTTGCCCGGCATGCCGGCGGCGCTGAGCGCGTCCACCACCCGGTCGAGCCGCTCCTTGCGGTTCTGACCGATGCCATTGACGACCAGCCCCTCCTCGATGATCTGGCCGATCGACATGCGCGGATTGAGCGAGGCGAAGGGATCCTGAAAGACGATCTGGATGCGCGAACGCAAGGGCCGCATCGCGGTCCGGTCCTTGTCGTGGATCGGGATACCGTCGAAGAAGATCTCGCCGCCATCGGCATTGAGCAGGCGGATCAGCGCCTGGCCGAAGGTCGTCTTGCCGGAACCGGATTCACCGACAAGCCCAAGTGTCTCGTGCTTACGCAGATTGAGGCTCAGCCTGTCGACCGCGACGAGCTCGGAGAACTTCGGGCGAAACAGGCCGCCCTTCTTCAATGTGAAAGAGACCTTCACGTCGCGCCCGTCGAGCATGATCGGCGCATTGTCCGGCAGTGGCTTGGCGGCGCCTGACGGCTCCGATGAGAGCAGCCGTTTGGTATAGGGATGTGATGGGTTGGCAAAGAGCGCGGCCGTGGTGTTGTGCTCCTTCACCTCGCCATACTGCATGACATAGACGTAGTCCGAGAACTGCCGCACCACCGTCAGGTCGTGGGTGATCAGGATCACCGCCATGCCTAGCTCGCGCTGCAGGTCGCGGATCAGATTGAGGATCTGCGCCTGCACGGTGACGTCGAGCGCCGTCGTCGGCTCGTCGGCGATCAGTACATCCGGATCGTTGGCGAGCGCCATGGCGATCATCACCCGCTGGCGCTGGCCGCCGGAAAGCTGATGCGGATACTGGTTGAGCCGAAGC
Source organism: Ensifer sp. CCNWLY38 (assembly GCF_037120565.1). NCBI lineage: Bacteria > Pseudomonadati > Pseudomonadota > Alphaproteobacteria > Hyphomicrobiales > Rhizobiaceae > Ensifer > Ensifer sp. CCNWLY38. The sequence goes on along the minus strand of NZ_JBBBBO010000003.1, from coordinate 213,550 downwards.
TCGGGGTCCGGGATCCGCACGTGGCGCAGCAGTTCCAGTGCACGCTCGGTTGCCGCGCGGCGGCTCATCCTGCGATGCGCCCGGATTGCCTCAATGATCTGCGCGCCGACCGTATAGACCGGATTGAGCGAACTCATCGGCTCCTGGAAGATCATCGCCAGCCGATTGCCACGCAAGGCGCGCCGTTCGCGTGGAGAGAATTTCAGCACGTCCTTGCCGTCATAGTCGATGCGCGATTGCGGAGCGACGGTGGCGCGCTTCGACAAAAGCCCCATCACGCTGCGGGCCGTCACCGATTTGCCCGAGCCGGACTCACCGACAATGGCGATGGTCTCGCCGCGGTAGAGCTGGAAGGACACGTCCTTCACCGCCTCCACCGTGCCATGCTCGACCTTGAAGCGGACCGCGACATTGCGGGCGTCGATGATCGGCCGGCCGTTGCGTTCGGTAAGATCCTTGCGCTCGGCGGGCGCAGCGGCGAGGACGTCGAATGTCTCAGTCATGAAGCGTCCTCCTCAATAGGGGTCGATGGCGTCGCGCAGGCCGTCGCCGAGAGCATTAAAGGCGAAGACTGTGACAAGCACGAAGGCGACGGGCGACAGGATCCAGGGATAGGACCCGATGACGGAATAGGTTGATGTGTCCTGCAGCATCAGCCCCCAGGAAATCAGCGGCGGCTTGACCGCAAAGCCGAGGAACCCGAGGAAGGATTCAAGCAGCACCACCTGCGGGATCGACAGCGTGACGGCGACGATCACGTGGCTCATCACGTTCGGCAGGATGTGCTGGAAGATGATGCGGCGGTCGCTGGCGCCGACGGCGATGGCCGCCCGCACATAATCGATACGGGCGAGCGCCAGCGTCTTGCCGCGCACCTCGCGCGACATCTGCGCCCAGCCGAGCGCCGACATGACGATGATGACGAAGGCGAGGAAGACGTTGGTCGGCGCCGTCACCGGGATCAGCGAGGTCAGCGCCAGATAGAGCGGCAGTTGAGGGAAGGCGAGAACCAGCTCGACGAAGCGCTGGGTCCAGACGTCGAAGCGGCCGCCAAAGTAACCCGACGCCATGCCGACGGTGGTGCCGACGACGGTCACGATCGAAACGACGATCAGCGCGATCATCAGCGAGATGCGTGATCCGACCAAAATTCGCGAGAGCACGTCGCGGCCGAACTTGTCGGTTCCGAGCAGATGCACCGGCGAGCCATCGACCGCGCCGAAAAGGTGGCGCTCGGCCGGGATCAGGCCGAAGAGGCGGTAGGGCGTGCCCTTGACGAAGAATCCGAGGATCTGCGGATTGTCGTAATCGGGGCCGATGATCGGCTGAAAGGTGATCGGGTCAAGCTCCGTGCCCTCGCTCAGCGGGTAGCTGCGCGGCGAAAAGACGAAGTTGCCGTCCTTGTCGGTGAAACTGATCGCCTGCGGCGGCGCGAAGGCGACACCGGTTGCCTTCGGATCGACCGGCGACAGGAAGTCGGCAAAGACCGCCATGAAGATCAGCAGGCCGACGAGGACCAGCCCGAGCATGCCCGTCCAGGAGCGCTTCAGCCGCCGCCAGACGAGCGCCTGGTAGCTTTCATTGTGCTGCTCGTTCTTGGGCTCGATGGCGAGCGGAAGGGTCGTCTCAATCTCGACGGTCATGCCGGGGCTCCTCCGAGACGCACGCGCGGATCAAGTGCTGCGAGCAGCATGTCGGCGATGATGTTGCCGAGGATCAGCGTGGCCGACAGCACCAACATGAAGGTGGCGGTGACATAGACGTCGCCCACCCACATGGAGCCGACGATGGCGGGACCGACGGTCGGCAGCGCGAAGATGATCGCGGTTTCGATCTCGCCCGTCAGCATATAGGGCAACACGACGCCCTGATACATGATCAGCGGGTGCAGGGCGTTCGGAACCGCGTGGCGCATGACCACGGCCCCTTCGCTCAAGCCCTTCGCTCGCGCCGTCTCGACATATTGCGCGTTCAGTGTGTCGAGCAGATTGCCGCGCATCACCCGCATATTGTAGGCGAGGCCGCCGAAGGTGGCGATCGCCACGACCGGCCAGACATGTTTGACCAGATCGACGAATTTGTCCCACGACCAGGGCGCGCCACCGTAGCGGGCCGAATGGAAGCTGTTGATTTCGCTGACATTGAAGTGGAAGACGAGGATATAGACGATGATCAGCGCCATCAGGAAGCGCGGCACCGTCATGCCGAGAAAGGCAACCGTCGAAAGCAGGCTATCGATCCAGGAATATTGCCGGGTCGCAGCGATGATGCCGAAGGAAATGCCGATCACCGACGCGAGAATGTGGCAGACGAGCGCCAGCGCCAGCGTGCGCGGCAGGCGTTCGCCGACGACATCGGCCACCGGCTTGTTGTAGTAGAGGCTGTGGCCGAAATCGCCACGCGTCAGGATGCCGGTCATCCAGTTGACGTATTGCACCGCCATCGGCTTATCGAGTCCATGCTCCTTGCGATAGGCCTGCGCCTGGGCTTCGGCTTCCTCATAGGACGCGCCGCCCTGGTTGATCAGCTGCGAGCGGATGTAATCGCTGTAGTCTCCGGGCGGGGCCTGGATGATGGCGAAGGTCGCGACGCTGAGGACAAGCAGCACCGGAATGGCAGAGGCGATGCGGACAAGCAGAAACCTGAACATGCCGTTTCCTTCTGTCGGTTGGGGTGATGGAGCGCTCCTCCGGCCTGCGACCGGAGGAGCAGCGTGGCATCAGTTGCTGAGGCCTTTCTCGCCGGGCTTGCCCGGAAGCTGTTCAGCGAAGAGCTCGAAGTCACCCTGCTTGTCAGAGGGAACGAAGAGGCGTTCGCGCATAACCGTGTCCTCCGCCCAGTTAAACATGAAGATCGGCGCGCCCGTCGGCACGTTGGCGAAGCGCTTGTTGATGATCAGCGCGCCCGGGTATTCGGTAAGACCGATCGTATCGAGGTTCGTTGTCGCGATCTTCTGATACTGCTTCATCAGTGCGACGCGCTCGGCATTGTCGTTGCTGGCGATGAACTTGTTGATGGTGTCGACAAGCTCCTGCTCGAACGGCATCAGATCGACCTGTCCACCCTCCGGCGCGCGGTGGTGCCAGCTGGTGCGCGGACCCGTTGCGCCAAGCTGCGGCGTGTTCTGCACGACGGACGCGTATTCCGGTCCATTTCGGTGAACCATCCAGTCGAAGCGGCCGGCATAGTTGGTCGCATCGCGCTGTTTGCCGTCGAGGGAATTCAGCACGACCCGAAGACCGAGTTTCTCCATCTGCCCGATGATACCTTCGGCGAGGTTGCGGTCGGTCGCGTAGCTGTTGTCGATAAGAAGCACGATCTCGACGTCTTGCCCACCGGCCTTGTCGGCCGGGAAGTTGACGAAGCCGTTGCCGTCGGTGTCTTTCAGGCCAGCTTTTTCGAGCAGAGCCTTCGCGCCATCGAGGTCAAAGGGATAATAGACGGTCGACTCACGGTCATAGAAGCTGGTGCCGGAGGAAAGTCCGCCCGGATAGATCGCCGTGAACGGACCCTTCACCAGCGCCTCGCCGAGCTTCTTGCGATCCACCGCCATGGTCACCGCCTTGCGGAAATCCTCGTTGCGGTTGAGCTCGCGCACGGCCTGGGCCCGTTCGTCCGGTTCGCCCCAGCCATTGGCCGAGAAGTTCATGTGCAGATTGTAGCCGATGAGGCGCGGGCCGAAGGCAAGCCGCGCGGGTGCCGTATCCTGGGCAGCGCGCTTCAGAGATTCGACGAAGTTTTCCGGCTGCTCGAGGTTGGAGAGATCGGCGGAACCGGCAATCGCCTGCACGTCGCGGTCGGCCCAGGTCGAGAGCTTGTAGTGCAGCTCGTTGATGTAAGGGAGCTGGTTGCCGGCCTCGTCCACCTTCCAGTAGTAGGGGTTGCGGCGCAGCACGATGATATCGTCAGCACGGTAGGCGACCGGCACCCAGGCGCCCATGACGGGGATGTTCATGTATTCCGGCGGGAAGGCGTTCTTGTACTGGTCGTAGGTCGTGCCGGCATACTTCGGATGCTTGGCTTTGAGGATATGCGACGGGCCCGGGCAGAAGGTGCCATAGGCCATGGCATAGAGGTGCTGGCGCGGGAAGGCCTCCTTGAAGGTCCATTCGACCGTGTACTGGTCGATCTTTTTCAGCGTCGTTCCGGCGCCGAAGGTCTCAGGCGTTGCGCCGTTTAGCGGAGATACATTCGGGTCGAGGACATTGTCGTCCCAGTAGAACATCACGTCGTCGGCGTCGAAGGGGTCGCCGTCCGACCATTTCGCACCCTCGACGAGATGCATCGTCAGCTTGTGGCCGTCAGCCGACCAGTCCCAGCTCCTGGCAAGGTTTGGCAGCGGCTCGACGTCGTTCGCTTCCACCTGGAAGAGCGGTGCGGTGCGGGTCAGGCATTCGGACATGCCGATGTCGATGCCGCCCCAGCCCTGGCTCTGGCCGGCGCTGTAGTTCCAGCCTTCCGGCCGGCCGCCGATCACGTGACGCAGCGTGTCGCCATAGACGCCGACGCCATCGGGCATATTGCCGCTCTTGAAGACCATCGGCTCCTTCGGCAGGCGCTCGGCAACCGGCGGCAGCTTGCCGGCCTTGACGTATTTCTCGGTGACCCAGGCCGGCTCCTTGTATTCCGGCAGCGTCTTGAACTCGGCGATCGAGTCGCGCGGCACATAGGTGATCTTGCCCTGGGCCGGGAACGGCGGCTGCTCGGGCACGACAGTGGGATCGGACGCCGCCGCCTGAAGGGCGAAGGTCGAGATGCCGACGAGCAGCAGGCTCGCCATTTTCGTCAGTCTGTGGCTGGTCATTGGCTCAGATTCTCCCTCTTTTCGCCGCGCCGAAGCGTGGCCTCCTCCTTGAAAGTCTGCAGTTGTGGCAGCGCAGCCCGCGTCTCCTCACGCGGGCATGCGCTGCAATCGGTTAGCCGGCGGCGCGGGCCGCCTGCCGCTCGGCACGCAGTTCGTCGAGCGAGCGCACCTGGCGTCGGGCGGCGCCGTTCCACTCGCGCGTTTTGACGGTGGCGCGGCTCAGGCGCTCCTTCGCGCCGTCGATGGCGTGGGCGTATTGCGGCAGCCACTGGGCTTGAGCGACGACCATCTCGTCGACCATCTGCCAGACTTCCTCAGGCGTGCAGATCGCACCGACCAGCGGATCGTGCAGCATTGCGAGCTTCAGAAGGTCGAGATCGCCCGTAACGGCCGCATGCACCGACATCCGCTGGACATTGATCGACGAGAGGCAGGTGGCGGCGCAGGCTTCCGGAAGCGTGATGCCCGAGACCATGTTGATGCCGAAGCGGTCGACGAAGCCGGGGGATTCGATGATCGCATCAGCCGGCAGGTTGGTAGTGACACCTGAATTCTTGACGTTGAAGTGGCCGCGATAGACACGCCCCGTCTCAAGCGCTTCCAGAATGTGGCTCGCATGCTCGTTCGAGCGCTTCTGGTGATCGAGCGGTTTTCCGGCGGCTTCCAGGAATTGCGGAAACTCGGTCTCGAACCAGTTGCGGGTTTCCGTCGAATACCTGAGATAGCCGCCGGTTTCGCCGTGGATCCAGTCCGACATGTCGATCCATCGGCTGATCTCTTCCGGGCGCTTGCGGTACCAGGGAAGATATTCGGAGAGATGGCCGTTGCTCTCGGTCGAGTAGACGCCGAAGCGCTTCAACACGTCGATGCGGAGCTTCTCCTGTTGCGAAAACACCGGGTGCGACTCGAAGGCGGCGATGAGTTCGTCCTTGCCTATTCTGCGGCCCTTGAGCCTGACGTCGACGAACCAGGTCTGGTGGTTGATACCGGAGCAGATGTAATCGAGTTCGCCCTCGCCGGCGCCGAGGATCTCGGCGATCTGCTCGCCGCCGTGCTGGACGCCGTGGCAGAGACCGACCGTGTCGACCTTGCCATATTCGATCGCCGCCCAGGTGTTCATCGCCATCGGGTTGGCATAGTTCAAGAACTTCGCACCCGGTTCTGCGACCGCGCGGATGTCCTTGCAGAAATCGAGAATAACCGGAATGTTGCGCTGGCCGTAGAGGATGCCGCCGGCGCAGATCGTATCGCCGACGCATTGGTCGACGCCATATTTCAGCGGAATGCGGATGTCGTCGGCATAGGCTTCCAGACCGCCGACGCGAACGCAGCTGATGATGTAGCGCGCACCTTCCAGCGCCTTCAGCCGATCGGTCGTCGCCGTCACCTTCGTCGGCAGGCGGTTGACCTCGACGATCCGGTCGAGGATCGCCTTGATCATCTCCAGATTGCGGGCACTGAGGTCGGTCAGCGCCACTTCGATATCACGCAGTTCCGGCACGGCGAGAATGTCGGTAAAGAGCTTCTTGGTGAAGCCGATGCTGCCGGCGCCGATGATGGCGATCTTGAATGTTGCCATGCCCTTTCACTCCTCATGAACTGCACGTGTGTCTGACAAAGGGTAAAATCAATTCACGGTTCCTTACCGCATATGCCTGCAACTTCGACGCAGCCCCTCATTTCTTACTGGCCGAAAGCGCCGCCTATTGCAGTGTTGGCCGTCATTATGTGTATAATCGCCGTCCCCGCCAGAGCGGTATTGTGCTTTCATGGGTAATTTTATGCTGCAAGATTTGATCAATAATGGCCCGATCATGCGAACGGTTTCGCTGCCGCGGGGGCGCCAGAGCCTGCACACGATGCCGACCAGCACCGGCTATGAAATGCGCACCAATGCCACCTATGACTGGGACGGAAGGAAGCGCGGCAACACGCCGTTCACCGTGCTGCAGCACACGATCGCGGGTGCTGGAAACCTGCGCTACGAGAATCGGAGCTATCGGGTGCGCGAGGGCGAGACGCTGCTCTTGCTCGTGCCGCACAATCATCGCTACTGGCTGGAAGACGGCGGGCGCTGGGAATTCTTCTGGATCTCGATGAACGGCGACGAAGCCTTGCGCGTCCATCGCGCGATCCTCGCCGTCACTGGCCCGGTGCTGAAGCTGCAGCCGGAAACGATCGAGCATCTGGCCGATTGCAGCCTGCGGCTGATCCGCGGCGGCGAGACGCCCGGGCGGGCTTCGGCGATCGCCTACGAGGCGGCGATGGCGCTTTATGACGACGTTTTCGGCTCGCACCCGGTGTTCAGCCACGAGCACCGAACGATGCACCGCGTCGTCGACCACATCATGAACAATCTGCAGAGCCCGCTTCCGGTGGAGGAGCTGGCGCGTGTCTCCGGCTTGAGCCGCGCGCATTTCTCCCGCGTCTTTGCCGCCAGCGAAGGCATGGCGCCGGCCGAATACGTTTTGCAGAAGCGATTGCAGCGCGCCGTGAAGCTCTTGACAAAGACGGCGAGCCTGCCGGTCAAGGAGGTGGCGATCCTCTCAGGCTTCGAAGACCCCAACTACTTCGCCAAGGTCTTCCGCCGGTCCTTCGGCCTGAGCCCGACCGAGTTCCGCACGACGGGCATGTATGCCAGCGTCGCCGCCGGTTCCGTCGAAGAGCCATCCGAGAGCATTTACGATCGGGCGCCATCGAACTGACGCCTCCTTGCATACGCGGCGGCACCGGGTTTCAGTGCCGGTACCGCCGCACAGAGAAGCAATCTTACGCCGTCAACACGTCCTCGATGTGGATCGGCAGCGAACGTACGCGCGTCCCCGTCGCATGGAACACCGCATTGGCAATGGCTGGCGCCGTTCCGACCAGGGCAATTTCGCCGAGGCCTTTCACGCCGAGGGCGTTGACGTGCGGGTCGACCTCGTCGACGAAGTGCGCTTCAAGCTGCGGTATGTCGAGGTTCACCGGCATGAGATAGTCGGCCATATGGGCATTGACCGGCCGGCCATCACGGCTATCCAGAACCGTGCGCTCCATCAGGGCCATGCCTATGCCGCCGATCATGCCGCCGGTGCACTGGCTACGGGCGAGCAACGGATTGACGACCCGACCAATGCCATAGGCGCCGACGATGCGGCGCACCCGGATGGTGCCGACATCCGGATCGACCGCGACTTCGGCAAAGACGGCACCGAAGGAATGCATCGAAAAGCGTTCGGCTACCTCAGCGGACCGCGCAGCCGATCCGTTCGCTTCGATCGGCGCGCCGGCCTTGGCGACGATCTCGCGATAGCTGATGCTCGTCGTTTCGCCGCGGCGCCGCAGCCGCCCGTCGCTCCACTCGAGCTCCCCGGCCACGACATTGTAGAGCGGCGACGCGGCATCGGCCGCCGCGAGACGCGCGACCTGCGCCTGCGCCTCGATGCAAGCCGCCTGAATGGCCGATCCGACCGAAGCCATGGTCCAGGAACCGCCATGGGATGGGGTCTGGGGGTAGCTTGACCGGCCGAGCCGGAAGCGGATCCGTTCCGGTGGCAGCCCAAGCGTCTCGGCGGCAACCTGGGTCATGGACGTATAGGTCCCCGGCCCCATGTCGCTGGCCGCGGCCTCGACCTCGACCGTGCCGTCGGCAAGCAGCCGCACCCGGGCGTTCGCCGCCGCGTGGAACGCCGGGTAGGTGGCGGTGGCCGCGCCCATGCCGATCAGCAGCCGCCCGTCACGCATCGAGCGCGGTTCGGGCGTGCGCCGGGCCCAGCCGAAACGCTCGGCACCGAGCGCGTAACATTGCATCAGCGAGCGGCTCGAGAACGGTTTGTTTTCCGCTTCGTCCTTCTCGGGCTCGTTGCGGCGCCGAAGCTCGATCGGGTCGATGCCGAGCTTGTAGGACAGCTCGTCCATCGCGCTTTCGAGCGCGAAGATGCCGCTCGCCTCTCCCGGCCCGCGCATGTGATTGGGTGTGCCGGTGTCGAGCTCGGTCAGCCGGTACTGGGTGCGCACGTTCGGGCAGGAATAGAGGTAATCCGTGACCGCCGTCAGCGCTTCCATGAACTGTTCATAACGGCTCGTTTCCCCCGTGCCTTCGTGAACGACGCCGGTGAGCTTGCCGTCGTTGGTGGCGCCGAGCGCCACGCGCTGAAGCGTGCGCGGCCGGTGGCCGGTGGTGAAGAACATCTGCTTGCGGGTGAGCACCAGCTTCACCGGCTTGCCGACGTGACGGGCGGCGAGCGCCGCCAGCGTCACATGCGGCCAGGTCCTGAGGCTCGTTCCAAAGGCCCCGCCAATGAAGGGACAGATCACCTCGACGTTTTCGACGGGCATGCCGAAGACTGCGGCAATTTCCGCCTGCTCGTTGACGAGATACTGGCTCTTGCTCCACAGCGTCAGCCGGTCGCCGCTCCAGGCGGCGATGGTTGCGTGTGGCTCCATCGGATTGTGGTTTTCCCGCGCCATTTCATAGGTGGCATCGAGCGTGACAGGCGCTCCTGCCACCGCTTTGTCGGCGTCGCCGCGCGCCCGGTCGGGAGACACGCGCCCGCGTGTATCGGGGACAATGCTCTCCGCCTTCGGGTCCATCGGGTCGACGAGCGGCGGCCGCGCCTCATAGGTCACGCGGAGCGCTGTGGCGGCGCGCTCGGCGTGATCGAGCGTGTCGGCAACGACGAGCGCAACCGGCTGGCCATAGAAGCGCACGGTATCGTCCTGCAACACGTGCAGCCGCTCGCCGGTGGCGGGGTCGATGCCGGCCTTGTGCGGGAGATAAGGCAGCTTCTCGGCGTTGCGGTCCGTGATGACGGCGACGACGCCGGGCATGCGCTCGACGTCGGCAGTCTGAAATCCCGTGACGCGGCCAAGGCCGATAGTTGAACTGACGATCACCGCATAGAGCTGGCCCGGCTGGTTGAAATCGGCGGCATAGCGCGCCCGACCCGTAACCTTGGCCCGGCCGTCGACCCGGATCATTGGTTTTCCGATGGTGTTGACGGTCATGCGACTTCTCCTGCCATTTCGAGTGCCCGGACAATCGTCCGCGGCAAGAGTTCGACCTTGAAGTGATTGTGCTGCAACGGCCGCGCGCCCTGTGTTGCCAGATGCGCCGCTGCCTCGAATGCCGGCCTTTCCAGGCGCTTGCCGACGAGGGCCGCCTCGCAATCGCGCAGGCGCCAGGGTCTCGTCCCGACGCCGCCGACGGCAAGGCGAGCCTCGCGGATCACCCCGTCTTCGACCGAAAGTGCAGCGGCCGCCGAAACGAGGGCAAATTCATAGGAGGCGCGGTCGCGCACCTTGAGATACCGCGCACGGCGACTGTAGGCCCCGCCGGGCACACGCAGTTCGACGATCAACTCACCGGGAAGCAGGCTGTGCTCGAGATGCGGCGTATCTCCGGGTAGCCGGAAGAGTTCTTCGATCGGAAAGTTGCGTTCGCCCTCAGGTCCCCGCACTCGCATCGTCGCATCGAGCGCCACCAGAGCAACGGCGACGTCGGAGGGATGCGTCGCAACGCAGTGCTCGCTGGTGCCGAGGATCGCGTGACCGGCGTTCAATCCGTCGATGGCGGCGCAGCCGGAGCCGGGCGTGCGTTTGTTGCAGCCGGCGTCCAGCATGCGGAAATAGGGACAGCGCACCCGTTGCAGCATGTTGCCGCCCATCGACGCCATGTTGCGCAGTTGCGGCGAGGCGCCCTCAATCAAGCTTTCGGCGATCAATGGCTGCAGCCGTTGGACGTTGCGATCGGCCGCGACTTCGGACATGCGAGCCAGCGCGCCGATGACGAGGTCGTCGCCCTCAACGCGGATACCGCCAAGCGGTAGCGCGTTGATGTCGACGAGCCGTTCCGGGCGCTCGACCTCTTCGCGCATCAGGTCGATGAGCGTGGTGCCGCCGGCAATATAGCGCGCGCCGCCGGCGGCCGCCGCAATCGCCGCTTCGGCACTCTCAGGTTTTTCCATCGTGAAAGGAAGCATGGTCAGCCCCTCCCCGCCGCGTCGGCAACAGCCGCGACGATGCCGGGATAGGCGCCGCAACGACAGATGTTGCCGCTCATCCAGAAGCGGATCTCGTCCGTCGAGCCCGCATGGCCTTCAGCGATACAGCCGACACCTGACATGATCTGCCCCGGCGTGCAGAAGCCGCACTGTAGGCCCTCATGCACCACGAAGGCTTCCTGGAGCGGATGCAGCACGCCATCTTTCTCGAGCCCTTCGATCGTTTCGATCCGGGCGCCGTCGTGCATGCATGCCAGTGTGAGACAGGAGACGATGCGCTTGCCGTCGACAAGCACCGTGCAGGCGCCGCAGGCGCCCTGGTTGCACCCCTTCTTGGTGCCGGTGAGATCAAGCGTCTCGCGCAGGACGTCCAGGATCGATTGCCTTGGGTCGATGGTCAGAACATGCAGTTCGCCGTTCACGGTCATGGTCAGGGTCATGGGGCTTACCTCCTTCGCCGGAGAACCTGTCGCTGCCGCCGACTGAGACGGCAGCGCTGCCAGCGCCACGGTTCCGGCACCTGCCAGAAGCGCTTCCCGGCGCGACAGCACCGGACCTTGCACATAGGATTCTGATCTATTTTCGACCATCTCGGAAACACTCTCCTGCCTCAACAAACCGTGCAGAAGATAGGCGTCGAACGACGGCGTTACTGTTGCGATCTTTCGATCCTGCTTGAAAGTTGCGGCGGTCGAGGACGCCGGTGCACGGGAGCGCCGGCCCGGTCGCAGCCGAGGTCAAAGCCGACGGCGAAACTCGCTCGGGGTGAGGCCTGTCACTTTGCGAAAGCTCGAAGCGAAGGCCGATTGCGTTTCATAGCCGACGACAAGAGCGATATCGGTGATGCGCAGCGTCCGGTCCGCAAGCAGCGCCTTGGCGTGGGCGATGCGCTGCCGTGTCAGCCAGACATAGGGCGTGTGCCCGGTTGCCACACGAAAAGCGGTACAAAAATGAAAGCGGCTGAGATTCACGAGATCCGCCAGCTCCTGAAGCCGAATATCCTTGGTGAGATTGTCACGCATGTAGGTGGTGACACGCTTGATCTGCCAGGCCGAAAGGCCACGCCGTGGTCCGGGGGCGAGGGGCACGGACATTGCGGCGTGCCCGCGCAGAAGCTGGAGACAGACGAGATCGAGAAGCTGCTCGATGAACAGGTGCGATACCGCGTCACCGGTACTGATCTCGTCGTTGATCAAGGACATGATCGTAAACAGTTTGGGATCGCTGAAATTCACGCGGTCGAGAAGCTCGGGCTCACGACCATTCCCAACCTGATCCGCGCAGGCAAGCAGGCGCTGGTGCCCCAGAAAGATATTCGACACTTCGACGGCACCATCCGCGCGCCAAAGTCCTTCGTGCCCCCTGGGCGCAAAAGTGATGGTGCCGGCTAGCGCCGGCGCGGCGATCGTCTGACGACCAACCTTCAACGAAGCAGTCCCGTCGCCTGCATACTTCGCCGCGAGAATATGATCCTTCAGTGGTGGCAGGTGGTACTCGAAGGGCTCGTTGCGCCAACGGCCGACCAAGCGCGTATCGCCGGAGAACACCTCCGGAATGACCGGCGGGGAAAACCCGCGCTGCAAGCGACGGATATGAACCTCCGTATCCGCAAGTCCCATTCCGCCCATTCGATCTTGTCTCTCGTGGATAGCCCGAAACGCGTTATCTCCCGGAGAACTAACATCTTTCGCCGCGCGCGAAAATATCGCCCGCGGGTCAAGTTTTCGACCCGCGGGCTGCAATCACGCCCAGGCTTGCCGGCGGTACTCGGCCACCCCCAGGAAAACGCCACCAAGGTCGGCATGCATCGCCCGCGCGATCACGCGGAAATCATGTTCGCTGATGGCGAGATGACCGAAACGAAGTTTCTGATCCCAGTTTCGATTGCCCTCGGCAAATTCCAGGCTGTCGAGCCACGGACGGACGGGAGCCTCCATACTGTCCGCCCAATCGATATCGCCGCGATGCGGCGCGACTCCACCCATTGCAAAGAAGTGGGGCGGACGCTCCTTGACCACACCGATGGCCGTAAAACAAGCGAGCCCCGCTCTGCCGCTGAAGGCGGCGTTGGGTGAATAACCGATAAAACCGTCGCCCGCCTTCATGCGCGTCAACGGCTGCACGTTGCCGTAGCCGAATCGCGAGAAGCCGCCTTCCGAGGCATGGTGCATGTCATCACCGGAAACCGCGCCGATCCAGAAGTTGCGCTCGCCCGCCCGGCTTCCTGCACCCACTTGAAACACATCCTGCGCCAACATCCGTCATCCCTCGATCTCTGATCATGGGAGCACTTTACGCGCGACCGCTGCCAGATTCTGTCAGCATTGAATTCGAGGAATTGGTGCCGGGGCAACCTGGATTTCGGCGGAGCAGTTGCCCCGCGTGCAACCGTTCGCCACAAAGCAAAAGCGCCCGCAGGAGATGCAGGCGCTTGGCAAATTTTCAGTCTGTGTAGATCGCCTTAGCGGGCGAAGGCCGTGCGTGCGACGCGGTCGATGTCGGCGCGTTCGATGCCGAGGTCACGGAGTTCCCGGTTCGACATGCGGCCCAGCTCGGTGACCGTCTGACGATACTTGCGCCAGTTGTTGATGGAGCGTGCAATGTTCATTTGATCCCCCTTTCAATGGGCTTTCGAAGCCTGGCAGCCAGTCCTTGGCGCCTCGTTTCGCTTCGATGAACACCTTATAACTCAGGCCTTTGGTAAGTTGCAGCGCTCAAAAGTCAGCGCTCCCATGTGGGAAATGCATGGGTCGTTTTGCGTGCCGCAAGCTCAAGCGCAAAGCCCGCGCGTTGTGATCCTCCCTTGTTCGCGCCCTACCGGACAGAAGGCAAAAGCAACAGCTGCGTGCATTCGAAATGTCAGCCTCGCACAATCGTTGCCACGGAAGCTGTTGATCCCGACGGCAGAGACAAGTATTTCTTTTGTCGACAAAGGAATCCGAGATGACCGATATCGACACCGACAACAGCCCCATCCCTGAACGCAAGCGCGGTTCCGGCGTGAAGATGGTCTATGACCTCCTGCGCGACGAGATCCTCGATCTGGTGCTGCCACCGGGCAGCCCGATCGACGAAGTGCAGCTTGCCGAGCGACTGAAGATGTCGCGCACGCCGATCCGCGAGGCGCTGGTCCGGCTTGCCGGCGAAGGGTTGATCGACACGCTGCCCAACCGCTCGACGATGGTGGCGAACATCGACTTCCTCAACTTGAACCCGTTCTTCGACGCGCTGGTGCTGATGTACCGCGTCACCACGCGGCTTGCGGCACAGAACCACCGTCCGGAAGACCTGCCGATCATTCGCGGCTTCCACGAGGACTATGCCGCGGCCGTCCAGGCGCGCGACGCGCTGACGATGATCGCCACCAATGCCGCTTTCCATGCGGCGATCGCCGAGGCCGGCCGCAATCCCTATTTCACCAGCCTGTTCCGCCGGCTGCTCGACGAGGGGCGGCGCATCCTGCGTCTCTACTACCAGTCTTACGAGGAGCAGTTCCCGCAGCGCTTCGTCGACGAGCACGCGGCGATCATCGCGGCAATCGCAGCGCGCGACATCGAGACGGCGGACCGTCTCGGCAAGGCGCATGCCGAGCAGATCGTCGAGCAGGTGCAAAAGCTTTTTGCCCGGAACAACAAGCTCGACATCGCCTTGTAGCAGTCTTTGTATTTTTCTTGTCGACAAATAAAATACAAACGGCTATTGTCTAGATCAAAGGCAAGGGCGCGCGTGCGCCGTTGCCCCGAAAACAAAGCCGAGAGGAGTTTCAGATGAAGGCTCAGATTTTCACCGGCGTCATCCCGGCGCTGATGACCCCCTGCAAGGAAGACCGCACCCCCGATTTCGACGCGCTGGTGCGCAAGGGCCAGGAGCTGATCGCTCAGGGCATGTCGGCCGTCGTCTATTGCGGCTCGATGGGTGACTGGCCGCTCTTGACCGATGCGCAGCGCATGGAAGGCGTCGAGCGCCTGGTCAAGGCCGGTATCCCGGTTATCGTCGGCACCGGCGCCGTCAACACCGCTTCGGCCGTCGCCCATGCCGCACACGCCGAAAAGGTCGGCACCCAGGGCCTGATGGTCATCCCGCGCGTGCTGTCACGCGGTTCGGTCGTCGCCGCCCAGAAGAACCACTTCAAGGCCATTCTTTCGGCCGCCCCGAGCCTGCCGGCGGTCATCTACAACAGCCCCTATTACGGCTTTGCCACCCGCGCCGACCTGTTCTTCGCACTGCGCGCCGAACATCCGAACCTCGTCGGCTTCAAGGAATTCGGCGGCGCCGCCGACATGCGCTATGCGGCCGAGAACATCACCAGCCGTGACGATGGTGTCTCGCTGATGATCGGCGTCGACACGGCCGTGTTCCACGGCTTCGTCAACTGCGGCGCGACGGGTGCGATCACCGGCATCGGCTGCGTGCTGCCGAAGGAAGTCATCCACATGTGCAACCTGTCGCGTGGCGCCGCCGAAGGCGACGTCGACGCACGTCTGCGCGCACTGGAACTGGAACAGGCACTCGCCGTTCTCTCCTCCTTCGACGAAGGCCCGGACCTCGTTCTCTACTTCAAGCACATGATGGTGCTGAAGGGTGACAAGGAATACACGCTGCACTTCAACGAGAGCGACGTGCTCTCGGACAGCCAGCGCGGCTACGTCGAGGCCCAGTTCAAGCTGTTCAACAGCTGGTATGCCGAGTGGAGCAAGCTCCCGGGCGCCGTCCAGAAGTACAAGGCCTGATCGTTCGATCGGCCCGCAATTGAAAAAGGCCCTCCGGTTGGAGGGCCTTTTTTCGTCGCCCCTATTCAACATCGCAGAGTGCCTCGGGATCGCAGGCACCAGCCAAGGTTTCCCTCATTCCTGTGCTTGTCACAGGAATCTAGCCAGCCCGAGTCCTCGGGCTGAAAGGTCTTTTGCCCCGACGGACGTCGGGTCGCTGGATCCCCGCCACAAGGGCGAGGATGAGGGAGAATGGGGCGGTCCTCTCGTCAATCAAGAACTTTCAGTGCAGCAAAAAGCCCCCGGTCGGGGGCCCTTCCGTTTGATAAGATCCGGTTGTGAGCGGAAGAAGCCGCGAAAAGGTCAGCCGTTGCTTACGCGACGGCGTCAAGCCCGAGCGCGAGCAGCCGGTCGAGCTGCTCCATCTCCGCCGTGTTGAGCACGATGCCATCCGTTTCCGACTTGGCGCGCGCGACGAAGCGGCGCTGCGACGGCAGGCGGGCGCCCTGGCCGACGATCGCTTCGAACAGCGCTTCGGCGCGTGCAAAGGGATCGCCGGGACGGCCGGCTGCAAACTTCTCCGGCGAGAAGGCGACGATCAGTTCGCCGTGGAAGGGTGCAAGTGTCGTGGTGCCAAGATAATCGAGCACTTCCGGGCTCGTCAGGTCGCCGATCATGATGCCGGCGAGGAGTTCGACCATCGTACCGATCGCCGAACCCTTGTGGCCGCCGAAGGGCAGCATCGCGCCGGCAAGGGCCGCTTCCGGATCGGTCGTCGGATTGCCCTCGGCATCGATCGCCCATCCCTCGGGCAACGGCTTGCCGGCGCGGCGGTGAAGCTCGATCTCGCCGCGGGCGGCAACCGAGGTCGCGAAATCGAAGACGTAGGGCGACTTGCCCTGGCGCGGCCAGCCGAAGGCGAATGGGTTGGTACCGAGCAGCGGCTTGTTGCCGCCGGTCGGTGCAACCGTCGCGTAGCTCGGGCACATGACGAGACCGGCAAGACCTTCGCCGGTCAATCCTTCGACCTCAGGCCAGAGGGCGGAGAAATGGGTGCAATCGTTGATGACCAGTGCGGCGACACCGAGCGAGCGGGCGCGCTCGGCAAGCACCGGCAGGCCGAGCTCGAAGGCCGGGTTGGCGAAGCCGCCCTTGGCGTTGACCTTGACGATGGCGGACCCTTCGCCGGCATCGAGTTCCGGCACCGCATCCGGCTTCACCTTGCTGGCCTTGACTGTCCGGAGCGCCCCTTCGATGCGGTAGATGCCATGCGATTTGCAGGCGTCGCGCTCGCCGGCGACGATCACGCGGGCAAGCGCGCCTGCCTGGACGTCATTCAGCCCCGCCTTCAGGAAGATCGCCTCGACGCGCTCGAAAAGTGCTGAAATCGTCAGGGTGTTGGTTTCGCTCATCTCTCTCCCTCTCAAATGCTGCGCCTGATCCGGATGAGCCAGTCAGGCGATTGATGTTCTGCATACATATAGTATACAAAGATCCGACAAGTGCAATTCAGCCATGATCCCCTCTGCCACAAAAGGCAATCCGGGATCGAACGAAAGGATCGCCAGATGGCCTACACCCCCAAAGGAAAACACCTTGTCGCCGGCGAATGGCTCGACGGCGCGGGCACCTTCGCATCCGCACCCGCTCACGGACCGATCCATCAGTTTGCCACCGGCACCGTGGAGCTGGTCAACCGTGCGGCTGAAGCCGCGGAAGAAGCGTTCCTGAGCTACGGTTATTCGATCCGCGCCGAGCGCGCCGCCTTCCTGCGGGCCATTGCCGACGAGATCGAGGCGCGCGCCGAGGCAATCACCGAGATCGGCAGCCAGGAAACCGGCCTGCCGGAAGCCCGCCTGCAGGGCGAGCGCGGCCGCACCACCGGCCAGCTCCGCCTCTTTGCCGACCACATCGAGAAGGGCGACTATCTCGACCGCCGCTTCGACGCCGCCCTGCCCGAGCGCCAGCCGGCGCCGCGCCCGGAAATCCGCCTCATCCAGCGGCCGATCGGCCCGGTCGCCGTCTTCGGCGCCTCGAACTTCCCGCTCGCCTTCTCGACCGCTGGCGGCGACACGGCAGCGGCGCTGGCCGCAGGCTGCCCCGTTGTCGTCAAGGGCCATTCGGCCCATCCCGGCACCGGTGAAATCGTCGCTGAGGCAGTCGAAGCTGCGATCCGCAAGACCGGTGTACATCCGGGCGTATTCTCGCTCATCCAGGGCGGCAACCGACAGGTCGGCGAAGCGCTGGTGCAGCATCCGCTGATCAAGGCCGTCGGCTTCACCGGTTCGCTCGCCGGTGGCCGTGCACTCTTCAATCTTTGCGCCGCACGCCCGGAACCGATCCCGTTCTTCGGTGAGCTCGGTTCGGTCAACCCGATGTTCCTGCTGCCGGAAGCGCTCAAGGCGCGCGCTGAAACGCTCGGCCAGGGCTGGGCCGGCTCGCTGACCATGGGCGCCGGCCAGTTCTGCACCAACCCCGGCATCGCCGTGGTCGTGGAAGGTGCTGACGCCGACCGCTTCACCGCTGCCGCGGTCGAGGCTCTTGGCAAGGTGGCGCCGCAGACGATGCTGACCGACGGCATCGCCAAGGCCTATCACGATGGGCAGGCGCGCTTTGAAAGCCGCAACGCCGTGAAGCCGCTGCTCACCACCGAATCCTCCGGCCGCTCGGTCTCGCCGAACCTGTTCGAAACGACCGGCGACCAGTTCCTCGCCGACCATGCGCTCGGCGAAGAAGTCTTCGGTCCGCTCGGCCTCGTGATCCGCGTCGGTTCGACCAGCGAAATGGAGCAACTCGCCCGCGGCTTCCAAGGACAGCTGACCACCACGATCCACATGGATGCAGCCGACCTCGAGACCGCCCGCCGTCTGCGCCCGATCCTCGAACGCAAGGCCGGCCGCGTGCTCGTCAACGGTTTCCCGACCGGCGTCGAGGTGGTCGATTCGATGGTGCATGGCGGCCCCTACCCGGCCTCGACCAACTTCGGCGCGACCAGCGTCGGCACCCTGTCGATCCGCCGCTTCCTGCGCCCGGTCGCCTACCAGAACATGCCGGAAGGCCTGCTGCCCGAGGATTTCCAGGGCTAAAACGGAATGTGGAATGGGCGGGCGGCTTGCCGCCCGCAGTCCGCTCTCACACGTGAGACACGACAGATCGCTGCGCAGGCATCCCATTTGGCGAAACAAATGGGATGCCTGCGCGCGTTTTGCGTTATGAAGATATACTTTTTGTATACTAATTGTATTTTTCTATTGATTTGTGCTCTCTAAAACGGAATAGTGCGACAGCCGTCAAACGGCACTCATTTCAGGGAGAGAGATAATGAAGACTTCGGTGCTCGCGCTCGGCCTCGTTGCGGCCGCTGCTCTGACCAGCCAGGCCCATGCCGACAAGCTGGATGACGTCATCGGCTCGGGAACGCTGCGTTGCGCGGTCGTGCTCGACTTCCCGCCGATGGGTTCTCGCGACGAGAACAACAACCCGATCGGCTTTGACGTCGACTACTGCAACGACCTCGCCAAGGCCCTCGGCGTCACCGCCGAAATCGTCGAGACCCCGTTCCCGGAGCGCATTCCCGCTCTGATGTCGGGCCGTGTCGACGTCGGCGTTGCCTCGACCTCGGACACGCTTGAGCGCGCCAAGACCGTCGGCATGACGATCCCCTACTTCGCCTTCGAAATGGCCGTGACCGCCAATGAAAAGTCGGGCGTCAAGTCCTTCGAAGACATGAAGGGCAAGGTCGTCGGCGCCACCGCCGGTACCTTCGAAGCCATCGCGCTTGAAAAACAGGTCAAGGAATGGGGCGCCGGCGAGTTCCGTCCGTACCAGACCCAGGCCGACGTCTTCCTCGCTCTGAGCCAAGGCCAGATCGACGCCACGGTTTCGACCTCGACCGTTGCGCAGGCCAACGTGAAGACCGGCAAGTTCCCGGGCATCGCCGTTGTCGGCAAGGCTCCGTTCGACACCGACTACGTCGCGCTCTTCACCAACCGCGAAGAATACGGCTTCGTCAACTTCCTCAACCTCTTCATCAACCAGCAGGTCCGCACCGGCCGCTACGCAGAACTCTACGAAAAGTGGGTCGGCGGCGAGCTTCCCGACCTTACGGCAAAGGGCGTTTACCGCTAATCTGGCCGTCCATCTGGCGGCGCGGAGTGTAGCTTCGCGCCGCTATTCGTTTCCGAAGAGGCGAGACGAAACATGTTCAGTTATACCTTCCATTGGAACCAGGCGCTGAAAGCCCTGCCGCAGATGCTCGATGGAGCGCTGGTCACCTTGCAGGTGGCTCTGCTCTCGATGGTCATCGGCCTGGCACTGGCGCTGGCGCTGACGGCCTGCCGCCTTTCCGGCAATCGCATCCTCGGCGGTTTTGCCACCGCTTGGGTCGAAATCGCCCGCAACACGCCGGCACTGTTCCAGATCTACATGGCCCATTTCGGCCTTGGCAATTTCGGCATCCATCTGAGCCCCTATACGGCGCTGCTCGCCGGGATCGCCTTCAACAATGCCGGTTATCTCGCGGAAAACTTCCGCGGCGCGCTCAAGGCCATTCCCGACACCCAGGCGCGCGCCGGTCGCTCGCTGGGCATGACGCCGGTGCAGGCCTTTCGCTACATCGTGCTGCCGCAGATGCTGCGCATCGCCTTCCTCCCCGTTACCAACCAGATGGTCTGGGCAATCCTGATGACCTCGCTTGGCGTTACCGTCGGCATGAACACCGACCTTGCCGGCATCACCCAGGAACTGAACGCCCGCTCGTTCCGCACCTTCGAATTCTTCGCGATCGCCGCAGTGATCTACTACCTGATCGCCAAGGCCGTGACGCTGGCAGCCCGTCTGCTCGCCGCGCGCATGTTCCGCTACTAAGGAGAGGTGAGAGATGTTCAATACCGCCCTCACCCTCGCTGATCTCGGCTTCCTGCTGCAGGGCGCCCTGATGACGCTTGCGGTCACCGCCGTCTCGGTCACGGCCGGCACCGTTCTCGGCATCATCTTCGGCGTCGTGCGCAACCAGGTCGGCCCCTATTGGGGTGCACCGCTCACCTTCGTGCTCGACGTCTTCCGCTCGGTGCCGCTGCTGATTCAGCTCGTGCTTGCCAATGCCTTCCAGGCGATCGCCAAGCTCGGCTGGGCACCGTTCACGACCTCCTGCGTGGTGCTGTCGCTCTATACGGCCGCCTATTGCACCGAGATCGTGCGCGGCGGCATCTCCTCGGTGCCGCCGACGACGCGCCGCGCCGCCCGTTCGCTCGGCATGACCTGGTGGCAGGACATGCGCTACATCGTGGCGCCGCTTGCGACCCGCGTTTCGCTGCCGTCCTGGATCGGTCTGACGCTCGGCGTCATGAAGGACTCCGCACTCGTCCTCTGGCTCGGCCTGATCGAGTTGCTGCGCGCCTCGCAGGTGCTCATCACCCGCCTCCAGGAACCGCTGCTGATCCTTCTGATCTGCGGCGCCATCTACTTCCTCATCAGCTTCCCAATCGCCCGACTCGGCGGTTACCTTGAAAAACGGTGGTCCAATGATTGAGATCCAAAACGTTCGCAAATCCTTCGGCTCGCTGGAGGTTCTCAAAGGCATCGACCTTACCGTCAACAAGGGCGAGGTGCTGACCATCATTGGCGGCTCCGGTTCCGGCAAATCGACGCTGCTTACCTGCATCAACGGTCTCGAGCCGATCGATGCCGGCCGCATCCTCGTCGACGGCACCGAGGTCCACGCGAAATCAACAAACCTCAACAAGCTGCGCAGCAAGCTCGGCATCGTCTTCCAGCAGTTCAATGCTTTCCCGCACCTGACCGTGCTTGAAAACGTCATGCTGGCGCCGCGCAAGGTGCTCGGCCTCTCCAAGGAAAAGGCCGAGGAGAACGCCGTCAAGCAGCTCACGCACGTTGGCCTCGGCGAGAAGCTCTCGGTCTACCCCACCCGCATGTCGGGCGGCCAGCAGCAGCGCATGGCAATCGCCCGGGCGCTTGCCATGTCGCCGGAATATATGCTGTTCGACGAAGTGACCTCGGCGCTTGACCCGCAGCTCGTCGGCGAAGTGCTCGATACGCTGCGCATGCTGGCGTCCGAAGGCATGACGATGATCTGCGTCACGCACGAAATGAAGTTTGCCCGCGAAGTCTCCGACCGCGTGGCTTTCTTCCACAAGGGCGTGATGGCGGAAATCGCAGCACCCGAGGCGCTCTTCGGCGCCCCGAAGGACCCGGAACTCAAGAAGTTCCTGGCAGCGACGCACTGAGCCGATCATGAAGGATGCAGCTCAGCCTGACGTCATCGTCATCGGCGCCGGCGTTGTCGGCCTATCGGCGGCCATCGCCGCCCAGGCACGGGGACTTTCCGTCACCGTGCTCGACCGGGAAGGCCCGGCCGCAGGTGCCTCGGCGGGCAATGCCGGGGCCTTCGCCTTTACCGATATCCTGCCGCTCGCCTCGCCCGGCATCCTCAAAAAGGCGCCGAAGTGGCTGCTCGACCCGCTTGGGCCCTTGAGCGTCCCGCCCGCCTACGCGGCGCAGATCGCCCCTTGGATGTTCCGCTTCTGGCGCGCCTGCTCGCCTAAGAAGGTGGCGCATTCGACGACGGCCCAGACGGCGATGATGGACCTGTCAAAGGCGGAGCTAGAACCCTTCCTCACCGCAACCGGCACCCTGCCGATGCTGCGCAAGGAAGGCAATCTCCAGGTCTATGAAAGCGAGACCGAGCTGAAGGCGTCGCTTCCCGGCTGGAAGGCGCGGTCCGAGCACGGCATCGAATTCCGCCATATGGCTGCTGCCGAAATGGCCGATATCCAGCCCGGTCTCGCGCCGCGCTTTACTCATGGCACGTTTACCCCCGGCTGGTACTCGATCGCCGATCCGAAGCTCTATACCCTCGCGCTCGCGGACCATTTCCGCGCCAAGGGGGGCGTCATCGAACGCGCCGAGGTTACGGCATTGCGGCCGGTCGAGGGTGGCGTGGAACTGACGTCCAACGGCAAGACACGGCGTGCGGACCAGGTTGTGCTATCCGCCGGCGCCTTCTCGCACCAGATCGCCCGGACGCTCGGCGAACGTATCCCTCTGGAAACCGAGCGCGGATACAACACCACGCTGCCGGAGGATGCCTTTGATCTGCGCACCCAGGTCACCTTCGGCGGCCACGGCTTCGTCGTCTCGCGGCTTTCGACCGGCATACGGGTTGGCGGCGCCGTCGAGCTTGGCGGCCTGAAGCTGCCGCCGAATTTCCGCCGCTCGGAAGCGATGCTGAAGAAGGCGCAGGCCTTCCTGCCCGGCTTCAAAAGCGAAGGCGGCGTGCAGTGGATGGGCTTCCGCCCGTCACTGCCCGACAGCCTGCCGGCGATCGGCCGCGCCCGCGCCACGGGGCGCGTGGTCTACGCCTTCGGCCACGGCCATCTGGGTCTCACGCAATCGGCCGGCACCGCGCGCCTCGTCGCCGATCTCCTGACCGGCCGACGGCCGTCAATCGACATCCAATCCTTCTCGCCGCAACGTTTCTGATAGGGCTTCGACCATGGCCAACCACACCTTCTCCTGCATCGACGGACACACCTGCGGCAACCCGGTCCGCCTCGTTTCCGGCGGCGGGCCGCGGCTCGAAGGGGCCAACATGCTGGAGAAGCGGGCCCACTTTCTGCGCGAGTTCGACTGGATCCGCACCGGCCTGATGTTCGAGCCGCGCGGCCACGACATGATGTCGGGCTCGATCCTCTATCCGCCGACGCGGCCGGACTGTGACGTCGCGGTGCTCTTCATCGAGACTTCCGGCTGCCTGCCGATGTGCGGCCACGGCACGATCGGCACCATCACCATGGCGATCGAGAACGGGCTGATCACCCCGCGCGAACCCGGCAAGCTGTCGATCGACGCGCCGGCCGGCAAGGTCGATATCACCTACCGCCAGGAAGGTCGCTTCGTCGAGGAAGTGCGGCTTACCAACGTGCCCGGTTTCCTCTACGCCGAGGGGCTGACAGCCGAGGTCGAGGGCCTCGGCGAGGTCGTGGCCGACGTTGCCTATGGCGGCAACTTCTACGCCATCGTCGAGCCGCAGAAGAATTTCCGCGACATGGCCGACCACACGGCCGGCGAACTCGTCGGCTGGAGCCCGAAGCTGCGCGCAGCACTCAATGCCAAGTACGAGTTCGTCCATCCAGAGCACCCGGAAATCCAGGGCCTCAGCCACATCCAGTGGACCGGCAAGCCGACTAAAGGCGAGGCGCATGCGCGCAACGCGGTGTTCTACGGCGAAAAGGCGATCGACCGTTCGCCCTGCGGCACCGGCACATCGGCGCGCATGGCGCAACTGGCCGCCAAGGGCAAGCTCACTGTCGGTGACGAGTTCGTGCATGAATCGATCATCGGCTCGCTGTTCAAGGGCCGTGTCGAGGCGGCGACCAAGGTCGCCGGCCGTGACGCCATCATTCCTTCGATTGCCGGCTGGGCCCGTATGACCGGCATCAACACAATCTTCATCGATGACCGCGACCCCTTCGCCCATGGATTTGTCGTAAAATGACCCAATCGATCTCCGCCCGCAGTATTCTGACCGGCTCCGCCGGTGGCCCCATCATCGCCACCCAGGAGGCGCTGAGCTTCTGGGGCGGGGTCGATCCGGCAACCGGCGGGGTGATCGATGTGCACCACCCGCTGCATGGGCTCTGTCTCACCGGCGGCATCCTGATGATGCCGTCGAGCCGCGGCTCCTGCACCGGTTCGGGCGTTCTGCTCGATATGGCGCTGACGGGCCGTGCACCGGCAGCGCTGGTGTTCTCGGAGGCCGAGGACGTGTTGACGCTCGGCGCACTGATTGCGGCGGAGATGTTTGGCAAGTCCTTGCCGGTCCTCAGGCTTTCCCGCGAAGCCTTCAAGACGCTCTCACAGGCAAAGTCTGCGCGGATCAGCGCGACCGCGATCGAAGCCGACGGCCTGACGATCCCGGTCGAACCGCCGGCAACGGCAGCTCTTGATCTGACCGAAGCCGACCGCGCCAAACTCGATGGCCGCGAGGGCGTTGCGGTCCAGCAGGCGATGCGGATCATTTCGGCGATGGCCGCACAGCAGGGGGCGGAAAAGCTCATCGACGTGGTCCAGGGCCATATCGACGGCTGCATCTATGCGAGCCCCGCCAACCTCACCTTCGCCGAAAAGATGGCGAACATGGGCGCCAAGGTTCGCGTGCCGACCACGATGAACGCGATCTCGGTCGACCGCGCCAACTGGCGGGCGCAGGGCGTGCCGGAAAGTTTCGGCGACCCGGCGGCTAAGCTTGCCGACGCCTATGTGCGCATGGGCTGTCGCCCGACCTTCACCTGTTCGCCCTATCTGCTCGACAGCGCACCGAAATCAGGCGAATCCATTGCCTGGGCGGAATCCAACGCCGTGATCTTCGCCAATACCGTGCTTGGCGCCCGCACGGCGAAACACCCTGACTTCCTCGACCTCTGCATCGCGCTCACCGGCCGTGCACCGCTCTCGGGTGTCTATCTCGACGAACCGCGCAAGGCGAAGCGCGTCATCGACGTGGAACTGCCTGATGGTATCGACGATGCCTTCTGGCCGCTGATCGGCTACCTCGCCGGCAAGGCCGCGCCCGACCGCATTCCACTTCTGCGCGGTCTTGCTTCCGCAAAGCCTTCGCGCGACGACCTGAAGGCGCTCTGCGCCGCCTTCGGCACCACATCCGCAGCCCCCATGTTGCATGTGGACGGTGTAACCCCGGAAGCGGAAGGTGCCGCGGCTGAGAATGCCGACCAATCGGCCATCACGCGCGCCGACATGGCCGAGGCCTGGGTTCATTTCAACGAGGGACCAGCCGAGGTCGAGCTCGTCGCAATCGGCAGCCCGCATGCATCGCTGGAAGAATGCCGCGCTCTGGCAGCGGCCTTCGACGGTCGCAACCGGCATGGCGATGTCGCCGTGATCGTGACCGCCGGACGAGACGCGATCGCCGCAGCACGGGAAGAAGGTCTGCTGGCTCGACTGGAGGCAAGCGGCATCCAGGTGCTGCCGGATCTCTGCTGGTGCTCGATCTCGGAACCAGTGTTCCCGACGAAGACCCGGGCGCTGATGACCAATTCCGGCAAATACGCGCATTACGGCCCCGGCCTCTCCGGCCGCGCCGTTCGCTTCGGCAGCCTCGCCGATTGCGTTGAAGCGGCGCTCACGGGCCGCGTCCCGGCACGTCTGCCGGCCTGGCTGTCGTGACGACTTCGCCGCCGGCTTAGGCGCCGCGCGGCGGTGCCGTCGAGGCCCGCGGCACCAGATGACAGGCGAGTTCGACGCGACGCGGCGGCGCCGGAATGCCGGACAGCGTGTCGCGCAAAAGGTCGAGCGCGACCGAGCCGATCTCGCGCATCGGAATATGCATCGTCGTCAGCGGCGGATTGAGGAAGGCCGCCTGCGGCAGATCATCCATGCCCATGACAGAGACATCGCCCGGAACCGAAAAGCCCTTCTGTTGAATGCCGAGCATGGCGCCGACGGCGAGGCTGTCGCCGGCCGCGAGCACCGCGGTGAAATCCAGCCCCCGCTCCGAAATCCGCTGCGTCAGCGCCTGTATCGCAAGCTCCGGCAGCCAGTCCTCGACGGTGACGAGCAAGTCGTCGGTAGCGGGCAGGCCTTTCGCGAGCAGCCCGTCGCGCCAGCCCTCGTAGCGCCGTTCAATCGTACGGCGCCCCGGCCGCATCAGAAACAGGATGCGCTCGTGGCCGAGTTCGATCAGGTGATCGGTCGCAAGCCGCGCGCTCGATCGGTTGCAGGGTGTGACGCTCGATAGCCGCATATAAGGGTCGTCGCTGTTCAAGAGCACGACCGGCTTGTCGAAACCGCGGGTGGCGGCGATCATGCCCTCGTCGTCAATGGTGAGGAAAAGAAGCCCGGCAACCTGCTCGTCCTCCTCAGCCTCGGCGAGGACCGCAAGCTCCTCGTTGCGGTCGGCGATCGGCCTGGTGACGATTTCGAGGTCCAGCGCCTGGGCGCGCTCCTTCAACCCCTCCAGCACGTAGTGTGTGAACTGATTGCGCACATAGTCGATCATCGCGGCACTGGACGCCGCCACGATAACCTTCTGCCCGGCGACCGCCGTCGGCACGACATAGTTGGCGTTCTTCGCCGCCTCCAGCACCTTCTGGCGGATTTCCGCGCGCACGCCCTTTTCGCCGGCAAGGGCGCGGGAGGCGGTGCTCAAGGAGACGCCGCAGGCCTCGGCAATGTCTTCCAGCCGAACACGCTTGCTCTTTTTGCCGCGTTTGCCCGGCAGCGGTTTTGCGATCATGCGATCCTCCCTTGCCACAATATTGGGAAAAATTTTCATATTGCGCAAGAAAAAACATCGTGCCTTTATCTTTCTCAAGAAAGCCGAGGGAAGAGCGGCTTAAGGAGGAGGAGTGCCATGGGCCTCAACGCCCACGATATTCGCACGGGTCTCGATCGTCTTGTCGGCGGCATGACCGGACTCAAGCATGACGGCCGGTTCGATGAACCGAACCTCGACGGCACCGCAGGCGACTACATCAGCTTCGAAAGCTGGGAATGGCCGCAGGGTGTCGGCCTCTACGGCCTGATCAAGCTCTGGCTGTTTACCGGCCGCGAGGACATCCGTCAGCTTATCGAAGGCTGGTACGAAGGACGCCTTGCTGCCGGGCTTCCGGAACTCAACGTCAACACGACCGCGCCGATGCTCGGCCTCTCGGTTCTCTGGGCCAAATCCAGGAATCCCCGCTGGAAGCCGCTGCTCGACGACTGGGCGAACCGGGTGATGAGCGAAATGGGCCGGACGCCGGAAGGCGGTTTCGAGCACCATGTCTCCGACAAGGTGAATGACAACGAGCTCTGGGACGACACGCTCTACATGGTCGCCCTGTTCCTAGCCTCCTATGGCCAGGCCAGCGGCCGTCGCGAACTCGTCGACGAGGCCTCGCGGCAGTTTCTCGTCCATGCCCGTTACTTGGCCGACACCCAGTCGGGCCTCTGGTTCCATGGCTGGACCTTCGACGGCCGGCACAATTTCGCCCGCGCCCGCTGGGCCCGCGGCAATGCCTGGATCACCGCCGGCATGCTCGATTTCTTCGACCTCGCGGAACTCGCGGCACCGGTCAAGGAATACCTGCGCGGTGTGCTCGTCACCCAGGTCGAGGCACTGTTGCCGCTGCAGGCCGCTTCCGGCGCCTGGCGCACGCTGCTCGACGACGCGACCTCCTATGAGGAAATTTCCGCGACGGCCGGCATCGGCTACGGCCTGCTCAAGGGCTATCGGCTCGGCTATGGAACGCCGGCATGGCGCAACGCCGGACTGCGCGCACTTGAGGCGGTGATGCGCAACATCGATGAAAGCGGCACCGTGCTCAACGTCTCCTACGGCACACGCATGGGCCACGACCTGCAATTCTACAAGGACATACCAATTCAGCCGACCGGCTATGGCCAGGCACTGGCAATCCTGTGCCTCTCCGAAGCCCTGCAGCATGTCGGCGCGGAAGGACAGGCAGCATGACGATGAAGGTTCTCTACGGGGCCAACCCCGAGGATATCAAAGGCTACGACACGGCGCGGCTGCGCCGCGAGTTCCTGATCAGTGATCTCTTTGCGGAAGACGCGGTGAACTTCACCTATACCCATGTCGACCGGCTGATCCTCGGCGGCGCCGTGCCGAAGACGAAAAGCGTATCCTTCGGCTCCGGCGCCGATATCGGCACGCCCTATCTGCTTTCGGCGCGCGAGATGGGCATCGCCAATCTCGGCGGCACCGGCACCATCACCGTCGACGGCAAGAACTTCGTGCTCGAAAATCGCGACGTGCTCTATGTCGGGCGTGGTGCAAAGGAGATCGTCGTTGCAAGCGAGAGCGCCGACCGCCCGGCCCGCTTCTACATGAACTCGGTGCCCGCCGGCGCCGAACTGCCGCACCGGCTGATCAAGAGGGCCGAGGCAAAGGCGCTCGAGCTCGGCGACGTCAAGCGCTCGAACAAGCGGCGCCTCGTCATGTACATCCATCCGGAAGTCATGCCCTCCTGCCTGCTTCTGATGGGCATTACCGATCTGGCCGAAGGCAGCGCCTGGAACACCATGCCGCCGCATGTGCACGAGCGCCGAATGGAGGCCTATTGTTACTTCGACATGGCGTCCGAAGACCGGATCGTCCACGTGATGGGCGAGCCGGAGGAGACCCGGCACCTGATCGTCGCAAACGGCGACGCCGTGCTTTCGCCCGCCTGGTCGATCCATATGGGCGCCGGCACCGGCCCCTATGCCTTCGTCTGGGGCATGACCGGCGAGAACCAGGAATACAACGACGTCACCCCCGTAGCCTTGGCTGAGCTGAAATGAGCGATACGATTTTCCATCTGAAGAAGAACCTCGCTGCGGGACAGGCCGTCGGCTACTGGCAGCTCGGCGCGATTGCCGAGGAGCGCTTCGACGTGCCGGACCAGCCGATGAAGGGCGAGATGGACCCCTTCTTCTTCCTGACCAAGCACAAGAACTTCATCCCGCACGAATACCCCTGCAGGACGATTTTTGCCGAACAGTTTCGCGGCAAGCGGCCGCAGGTGCGCGGCACCTTCGAGGCCAGCCGCTGGTGGCTGCCCTTCGGCTCGCCACGGCTCGATCTCTCCGGCTTCTGGTTCCGGCCAACACGACTTGCGACCTGGGCCCGCACCTCGATCGAGGCCGACACGGCTGGCCCGGCGAAAATCCGCCTCGGCACCTGCGGCGGTGCAGTGCTCTTCCTGAACGGCGCAGAGGTCGGCTGGATGGCGCCCTATAGCCGCAATCTCGAGGCCAAGGCCGAATTCGAACTGCCGCTCCAGGCCGGTCTCAACGAAGTCACGATCTTCTTCGACGACCTCGCCGAACGCGATGCGCGTTATTTCTTCCAGTTCGACTATCTCTCGGGACCGACGGCGCGCGTGGCGCTGCCCGTTCCCTGCCCAAGTGCGGCCGCCTCCGATATCGAGACCGCACTCGACGGCATGCATTTTGACCGGACCGCCTATTTCGAGGGCGACATCACCCTTCTCTTCGCCGCCGCCCTGCCGCTTGACGTCAAGGTCAATGTCGCGGTCGAAGGCGACTTCATGTCGACCGAGCGCTTCGACCACGACTTCGTGCTGAAGGCCGGCGACAAGAGGCTGGTGATCGGACCATCGGAGGAGACGCCGGCCGACTTTCGCCATTTCCGCATCACGCTCAATGCTGGCGGCTTCGTCGCCTCGCGCTCTCTGGGCGTCGAGATCTGCCACGCCGGCCGCCAGGGCAAACCGTCGGAAACGCTTGGGCATCGCATCGCCGAGACGCTCGACGAGATCTCGGGCTTTTCCGAGCGCGACACGGTGCGCGCCTTTGCCCGGCTTGCAAGCGGGCGCGGCGGTGCCGACACGGATGCGATGATCGAGGAGATCCTGCCGTCGATTGAGGATTGCCACGACTGCGCCGACTTCTCGCTGGTGCCGCTGATCTGGTCGCGCACCACATGGGGCCAGGATATCGGCGAAAAGACGCGCGATCGCATCGATCAGGCGATCCTTGGCTTCCGCTACTGGATGGATGAGCCCGGCAACGACGTGCAGTGGTATTTCTCCGAAAACCACGCGCTTCTGTTCCACACTTCGGCCTATCTCGCCGGCCATCTCTTCCCCGAGGCGAGCTTCCGTCGCTCCGGCCGCAAGGGCAGCGAGCAAAGCGCCGTCGGTGCTGCCCGCGTTCGCGCCTGGCTCGATCATTTCGAGGCCTGGGAAATGGCGGAGTTCAACTCCGCGCCCTATTACCCGATCGACCTCAAGGGCCTGACGGCACTGGCGGCACTCTCGCCCGACGCCGACATCGCCGACCGCGCCAAGAAGGGCATCGTCCGCCTCTGCGAGATCATCGCCCGTTCGGCTCACCACGGTATGGTGACGGCAGCCCAGGGGCGCTCCTACGAGCACACGCTTTGCGCCGGCCGCTCGCTCGAGCTTTCGGCCGTAGCCCGATTGCTCTGGGGCAAGGGCTGGTACGGCCGCCGCGTGCATGTGCTGCCGCAACTCGCCGTCTGCCTTCGCGATCACGGCCTCGTCGTGCCGGAAGCGCTTGCCGCCGTCGCCTGCCATGAGGACGATGCGGCCCATCAGGAGTGGCGCTTCGCCCAGGGCGAAAACCGCTTTGCGGCGCTCTACCATTACAAAGGCCGCCATTTCGCCATGGGCTCGGCGGCGCATTATCGCTGGAACGAATGGGGCTATCAGGAAACGGTGCTGCATTTGCGCCTTGGCCAGCGCCCCGAAGCGGCGATCTGGATCAACCATCCGGGCGAGACCATTCAGTTCGGGTACGGCCGGCCCTCCTATTGGGGTGGTTGCGGCACCCTCCCTCGTGCCCACCAGTACAGGGGGCTGGCCGTACTCGACTTTGCGACCGTCAGCGAGCAACCGGATTTCACCCACGCCTGGTTCCCGGTCGCCGAGTTCGACGAAAGCAGGGTCAAGGGCAAACTCGCGCTGGCCCGCAGCGGCCGCGGCGCCGTGGTGCTGATCGGCGCAACCGACCTGTCCTCGATCACCGATGGACCGTCCGCCAATGCGGAGTTGCGCCAGCCGGGCCACAAGACACGTTGGATCGTTCGGGTCTGCGAAGCCACGGGCCTTGCTGAAGTCGAAGCCCGGTTTGCTGCGCTTTCGATCGAGGAGACCGGTGACGGATCTTTTGTCATCAACGATCCGGACTATGGCCGCGTCGTCTTCCGCAACGACGGTTCGACGGAAGCCGAAGGGCGCACCATCGCCGCCAAGGATTTCACCGTGGCAGGTGAGGCAACCATGCTCGCCGCCAGATAAGGCGAAAAGAATTGCGCCGGCCGGGGAAGCCGGCGCCATCCCAAGCGAGCGGGAGGAAGCTCGTGTATGGATAAGTGGAGGAGAAAGACAATGAAGAAGACCGGAACGATGCTCGCGGCGATCGCCGTCGGGCTCCTGACGTCGACGGCGGCAATGGCCGGCGACGTGCGCATCATGTGGTACTCCGATGGCGTCGAGGGCGAGGTGCTGAAGGACCTGCTCGACCGCTTCATGAAGGAGAACCCGGGGATCAACGTGATCCTCGACAATGTTTCCTACAGCGTCGTGCGCGAGCAATTGCCCGTGCAGCTTGAGGCGGGCAACGGCCCGGATATCGCCCGCGTCACCAACCTGAAGGCCCAGAGCCAGCACTGGCTCGATCTCAGGCCACTGGTCGCAGACGCCGCCTATTGGGACACAAACTTCGGCGATCAGGCCGACTGGATGCGGCCTGACGGCTCCAACCAGATCTCCGGTTTCATGACGCAGATCACCATTGCCGGCGGCTTTGCCAACAAGACGCTGTTCGACCAGGCGGGCGTCGCGATCCCCGGCAAGGATGCGACCTGGGACGATTGGGCAAAGGCTGCCAAGCAGGTGGCCGAAAACCAGCAGGTCCCCTTCCCGATGGCGCTCGACCGCTCCGGCCATCGCTTGAGCGGTCCGAACCTCGCTTTTGGCGGCAACTATATCGGCACCGACGGCAAACCGGCTCCGCTCGACGACGGCACGAAAAACTTCCTGAAGACCTTCGTCGGCTGGGTCGCCGACGGTACGATGAGCAAGGACGTCTGGGTTTCGGCCGCAGGCTCCACCTATCGCGCCGCTGCGGACGACTTCATCAACGGCCAGCTCGTCTATTACTATTCCGGCTCCTGGCAGGTTCCGAACTTCTCGACGAAGATCGGCACAAACTTCGACTGGGTGGCGACCGGCAGCCCCTGCGGTCCGGCGAACTGCACCGGCATGACCGGCGGCGCGGGTCTGGTGGCGGTCAAGTACACCAAGAACCCGAAGGAAGTCGCCAAGGTGATGGATTATCTCGCGAGCGAGCCGATCGTGAAGGAGTTCTCCGAACGCACCCTGTTCCTGCCTGCGCATAACGGCGTGCTTGCCAAGGGGCTCGACTTCAAGACCGACGACGCCCAGGCGAAGGCGGCGCTCAACGGCTTCGTCGAGGCGAGCAAGTCGCTCTCCGACGAGGCGCGCAAGCTCCCCGGCTGGCTCTGGTCCGACGCCGTCTACGGCGCGCTCGTCACCCGCGTCAGCCAGGCGGCTGCAGGGGAAATGACCATCGACGAGGCGTATACGCGCATCGACTCCGATATCGCCACCAAGGTGAAAGACAGCGGCAACTGATCCTGGCGATCGATGCCCGGTTTCCGACGGCGTGACCTATCATGCCGTCGGATCGGCCCGCACACACGTAAGTCCTTGCTTACCTATTAAATGTGCCGGCAAATAGCGCTCGCCCGCCTCTTGCGGGCGAAACATCAAAATCCGGTGACGATCGTCGCGCTTATAGGCGCGACCGGTGGGTGAGGTAGCAGACGATGAAGGCAGATGTTCCAGGACGAAGCGGCTCCGGCCTTGGCGAGGCGGCCATGGTGCCCGTTCGCTTGGCTATGAGCGCTATCGACGCGCCGTTGCGCTGGGTTCAGCGGCGGCTCGGCATCGGCGGCATGGCGACCTTCTTCCTGCTGCCGAACATGCTGATCTTCGGCATCTTCGTGCTGCTGCCGTTCTTCATCAACTTCGCCTATTCCATGACCGGCGGCACGGCCCTCTTCCTGCCGGACCGGAGCTTCGTTGGCACCGAGCAGTATGCCCGTCTCTTCGACTGCGCGAACTACACCGATCCGAACACTTGCGCTGAAGACACGTTCTGGACCGCTGTCGGCAACACGGCGTGGTTCGTGTTGCTGCAGGTCAGCCTGATGATCCTGTTTTCGCTGGTGACGGCGCTGATCCTCAATCGCGAGCTCATGGCGCGCAGCTTCTGGCGGGCGGTGTTCTTCTTTCCGGTGCTGCTGTCGCCCGTGGTCGTTGGCCTGATCTGGAAATGGATCCTGCAGCGCCAGGGCCTCCTCAATTTCGGCCTCTACAGTCTCGGCCTCGAGCCGCATACCTGGCTCAACGATCGCAACTGGTCCTTTGCCGCGACCGTCGGCGTTTCGATCTGGGCGCATATGGGCTTCTACACGCTGATCCTGCTTGCCGGCCTGCAGGCGATCCCGAAGGATCTCTATGAGGCCGCCGAAATGGACGGCACCCGGCCTGCGCGCGCCTTCTGGCGCATCACCCTGCCGTTGTTGATGCCGAACCTGCTGGTCGTCGTCGTGCTCGTCTTGATCCGCGCCGTGCAGATCTTCGACGAGGTTTACGTGTTGACCGGTGGCGGCCCGGGAACAAGCACGCTCTATCTCACCCAATACATCTACGAGACAGGCTTTGCGACGCAGTTGCGCAATCCGGGCCTTGCAGCAGCCGCCTCGATCCTGATGGGCGTCGTGCTGGTGATCCTGACGTTGGTGCAGCTTGGCCTTGGCCGCAAAGGCGAAAACAAGGGAGGCCGCAAATGAGCCGCGTCGCCGAATTCATCTTCCGCCGCCGCGGCCGCAACGGCTGGCACTGGACCGATATCGTCACCTGGGTCTGGCTCGTCGGTGGTCTCTTCATCATGTTCGGGCCGGCGGTCTGGCTCGTCGGCTCCTCCTTCAAGTCGCCGGCAGCGCTTGCCGAGTTTCCGCCGACGATCATGCCCTATGTGACGCAGAAGGCGACCGTCGAAGGTTATGACAAGCCGCTCGACCTCTACGAAGTCACGCTTGCCGATGGCAGCAGGAAGGTGCTCGCCGAGGTTCGCCGCATCGGCATCGTCAGCCAGATGGTTTCGCCGGACAAACCGACCGAGATCGTCAAGGTCAACATCGCCGAGCGTGCGCCGGTGCGCACCATGTCCTTCGCCACCTCGAACTACAGCGAGCCCTTCACCCATTTCGATTTCGTCCGCTATCTCTGGAACTCCGTCTTCGTCACGGTGACAGCGACGGTGATCACGCTCATCGTCAACTCGATGGCCGCCTTTGCACTCAGCAAATACGAGTTCCGCGGCCGCACCTTCGCCATGCTCCTGATCCTTGCGACGCTGATGGTGCCGCTCTCGGTGATCATGGTGCCGCTCTATTCGATCGTCTCGGCGCTCGGTCTGTTCAACAATCTCTGGGGGGTGATCCTGCCGACGGTCGCGACACCGACCGGCGTCTTCATCCTGCGCCAATACATGCTGACCATTCCCGACGAGCTGATCGACGCCGCGCGCATGGACAAGGCGTCCGAGTGGCAGATCTACTGGCGCATCATCCTGCCGCTGACGGCACCGGCGCTCGCCGTGCTTGCGATCTTCTCCGTCGTCTGGCGCTGGAACGACTTCCTCTGGCCGCTGATCGTGCTCTCCCGCAAGGAGCTATACACGCTGCAGGTCGGCCTCAGCATCTATTCCGGCGAGCTGAACGTGCAGTGGCATTTCATTCTCGCCATGACGGTCGTGACGATGATCCCGGTCGTCCTGGTCTTCATCTTCCTGCAACGCTTCATCACCACCGGCATTGCCGGAACCGGATTGAAATAAGGGGGCACCCATGGGCCACATCAAGCTTACCAATGTGACCAAGTCGTTCGGCGCTGTCGACGTGCTTCATGACATCAACCTGGAAATCAAGGACGGCGAGCTCGTCGTCTTCGTCGGCCCCTCCGGCTGCGGCAAGTCCACGCTGCTGCGCATGATCGCCGGGCTGGAAAAGCCCACCGGCGGAGAACTCGCGATCGACGGCAAGGTGGTCAACGACGTGCCGGCCGCCGACCGCGGCCTCGCCATGGTCTTCCAGTCCTACGCGCTCTATCCGCACATGAGCGTGCGCCAGAACCTCGCCTTCGGCCTCGAAAACACCCGGATGCCGAAGGCCGAGATCGCCGAGCGCATTGGGGAAGCCGCCCGCATGCTGGAAATCGAGCCTTATCTCGAACGCCGGCCGGGGCAGCTCTCGGGCGGGCAGCGCCAGCGCGTTGCGATCGGCCGCGCAATTGTCCGACGCCCGGTCGCCTTCCTGCTCGACGAACCGCTGTCGAACCTCGACGCGGAACTGCGCGGCTCGACCCGTGCAGAATTGGCGGCCCTTCACGCCCGGCTGTCGGCGACGATGATCTATGTGACGCATGATCAGGTGGAAGCGATGACGCTTGCCGACCGCATCGTGGTCTTGCGGGCCGGCCGCATCGAGCAGATCGGAACGCCGCTCGAGCTTTACAACAAGCCGGCCAACCGCTTCGTCGCCGGTTTTATCGGCTCGCCGCACATGAATTTCCTTGAAGGCACGCTGGAAGCGGCAGGCGCCGGCACGGCGGTCGCGACGCTGAAGGGCGGTCACCGCCTGGAGGTTCCGATGGCGGGCGG
Organism: Ensifer sp. CCNWLY38; assembly: GCF_037120565.1. Classification (NCBI taxonomy): domain Bacteria; kingdom Pseudomonadati; phylum Pseudomonadota; class Alphaproteobacteria; order Hyphomicrobiales; family Rhizobiaceae; genus Ensifer; species Ensifer sp. CCNWLY38. Next base: position 177,794 of record NZ_JBBBBO010000003.1, on the reverse strand, counting down.
CGCAGTCGCAGCCGGAGCACCAATCACCCTCGGCGTGCGGCCGCATCACATCACGCTCGATGCAGGCGAAAACAGCATTCCCGCGAAGATCCGGCTCGTCGAGGCGCTCGGCTCGGAAACCGTGCTGCATGCAGATGTCGCAGGCCAGAAGCTGCTGGTCGTTGCTCCCGGCCAGCATAACCTCGCGCAGGGCGACGACATCCGGCTGTCGCTGGCGGCCGCCCCCATCCATCTCTTCAACGAGAAGGGGCTCCGCCTTGAACGCGCTGTTTGATCTCACCGGCAAGACCGCCCTCGTCACCGGCGCCCGCACCGGCCTCGGCCAGGGCATGGCCCTGGCACTCGCGCGGGCCGGCGCTGATATCGCCGCCCTCGGCTCGTCGCCGATGCCCGAAACGGCGGCGCTGGTACGAGAGGCGGGTGTTCGCTTTCACGAACTGACCGTCGATCTCTCCAAGCCTTTCGACGCGGCGTCGGCGATCGGCGACGTCGTGGCTGCCCTCGGCGGCGTCGATATCCTCGTCAACAATGCCGGCATCATCCGCCGCGCCGACCTGCTCGACTATTCGGAGGAAGACTGGGACAGCGTGCTCGACGTCAACCTGAAGGCGGCCTTCCTGCTGTCGCAGGCGGCAGCCAGGCACATGGTTTCGACCGGACGCGCGGGCCGGATCGTCAATGTCGCCTCGATGCTGACCTTCCAGGGCGGCATCCGCGTGCCGGCCTATGCGGCATCGAAGCACGGCATTGCCGGCCTTACCAAGGCAATGGCCAACGAGCTGGCACCGCACGGAATTACGGTCAACGCGATTGCGCCGGGCTACATGGCGACCGACAACACCGAGGCGCTGCGCAACGACCCCGATCGCAACGCCCAGATCTCCGCGCGCATTCCGATGGGGCGGTGGGGAACGCCAAGCGATCTGGCGACCGCCGTGCTCTTCTTCGCAGCACCTGCGTCCGGCTATGTCACCGGAACCGTGCTGCCGGTCGACGGCGGCTGGCTGGTTCGCTAGGCGCGGCCGATGCCCTTCTCCGCCCAGCGCCTGCGCACGCTTCTCGGTCTCGCCGATACGGAACTATTTCCGGATGTCTGCGAGATGGAGGATCGTGGTTCTTATGTCGTCGAGAGGCTGCGCTTTCGCACACCTCGCAACGGCGCTGAAATCCGCGGCTTTCTGACACGACCACCCGTCAACGACGGGCCTCGACCAGCGATCCTCTACGCCCATGCCCATGGCGGACGCTACGAGATCGGCGCGAACGAACTGCTTGATGGCCGACCGGCACTGCTCAGCCCGCCTGGGCCCGTTCTCGCGCAGCACGGCTTCGTTACCCTGTGCATCGACATGCCGACGTTCGGAGAGCGCTCGATCGTAACAGAGAGCGCCGCGACGAAGGCTGCCCTCTGGTATGGCGAAACCCTTTTCGGCCAGATGCTTTCCGAGCAGCAGGCAGCGCTCACCTGGCTTTCAATGCGTGACGACGTCGACCCGGCGCGCATCGGCATGACCGGGATCTCGATGGGCGCCACCCTCTCCTACTTCCTGGCTGCGCTCGACCCGCGGATCGCGGCAATCGCCCACCTCTGCTGCTATGCGGATTTCGCCACGCTCGTCGCAACCGGCGCTCACGATCTGCACGGCCATTATCTCACGATCCCCGGCCTGCTCACGGAGACCTCGACCGGCGAAATCGCCGGGCTCGTTGCCCCGCGGCCACAATTGATCTGTGTGGGGCTCGACGATCCGCTGACGCCGCCGCAGGCGGTGGAGCGGGCCCATGCCGCAACGCGCGCCGCCTATCGGGCGGCTGGCGCCGAGCGCAACTTATCCTTGGTTGCAGAGCCAGGCATCGGCCACGTCGAAACGCCGACCATGCGGGATGCGGTTCTGGCCTTCCTTGCCCATCACCTCGGCGCGCCAGTCAGCGGCTGAGGAAGCCAACTCTTCGCGCGCGGGCGGAAAGCATGGCTTTCACGCTTCGCGAAAGTCGATCGTGCCGACCTTCTTGCCCCGTCACCACCGGTCCGATCAGGATTTCGTGATGTCGCAGTCACGATTTTTCATTCATCGAAACAACCCCTTCGAGAATCACGAGAAAGCGAGTACTCTGAGGGAACATTGCGCATGGGACGCCGTTTATTCGAATGAGCGAGCCGATAAGCAGCGATCCCCGTCTCAGCCAGCGGCCGCGGGAGAGCATGATGCAAAAGAGCGAATGCGACGTTTTTGATCTCTTCTCGGAGATCTATACCAGTGCAGCGCAAGAAGAAATCAGCCTTCAAGAATACCTCCTCGCATGTCGCGACGACAAAAGCATGTATGCCACCGCGCAAGAGCGGATGGTCACTGCCATCGGTAATCCAACCCTGATCGATACCAGCGCGGACGAGCGTCTCGGCCGCATCTTTTCAAACCGTACCGTCAAGATCTATCCATCCTTCGCCGATTTCTACGGCATGGAAGACACGATCGAGCGGATCGTCGGTTACTTCCGCTACGCTGCCCAGGGGCTCGAGGAGCGCAAGCAGATCCTCTACCTGCTCGGACCGGTCGGCGGCGGCAAGTCGTCACTCGCCGAGCGGCTGAAGAAACTGATGGAGCTGCAGCCGATCTACACGCTGGCAGTCGGCGGCAAGGTCAGCCCCGTCTTCGAATCCCCGCTCGGTCTCTTTCATCCCGACCGCATGGCCGACTTGCTCGAGGACAAGTACGGGATCGGCAGGCGCCGTCTGACCGGTCTGATTTCGCCCTGGGCGACGAAGCGGCTCGACGAAGTCGACGGCGATATCTCCAAGTTCAGTGTGGTCAAGCTGATGCCATCGCGGCTGCGCCAAGTGGCGATCGCGAAGACAGAACCCGGCGACGAGAACAACCAGGACGTTTCCTCGCTGGTCGGCAAGGTGGACATCCGCCAGCTTGAAAACTACAGCCAGGCCGACCCCGACGCCTATTCCTACAGCGGCGGCCTCAACCGCACGACGCAGGGGCTGCTCGAATTCGTCGAAATGTTCAAGGCCCCGATCAAGGTTCTGCACCCGCTGCTGACGGCGACCCAGGAAGGCAACTATAACGGCACCGAAAGCTTCGGAGGGTTCCCCTACCAGGGCATCGTCGTTGCGCATTCCAACGAATCGGAATGGCTGCAATTCAAGAACAACAAGAACAACGAGGCCTTCCTCGACCGCATCCTGGTCGTCAAGGTGCCCTACTGCCTGCGCGTTACCGAGGAACGGCAGATCTACGAGAAGCTGCTGCGCGAAAGCGAACTCACCAAGAGCCCCTGCGCGCCCGAGGTGCTGGAAAGCCTCAGCCGCTTCACGGTCTCGACGCGGCTTGCCCGCCACGAGAACTCGCCGCTCTATACCAAGATGCGGGTCTATGACGGCGAGAACCTGAAGGACACCGATCCCAAGGCGAAGTCCGTTCAGGAATATCGCGACGCCGCCGGCGTCGACGAGGGCATGACCGGCATCAGCACCCGCTTTGCCTTCAAGGTGTTGTCCGAGACCTTCAACTATGACACCAAGGAGGTCGCGGCCGATCCCGTGCACCTCATGTACATCCTGGAGCAGGCGATCCGCCGCGAACAGTTCCCGAAGGAGACCGAGGCGAGCTATCTCGATTTCATCAAGTCCGAGCTTGCCTCGCGCTACGCCGAATTCATCGGCCACGAAATCCAGAAGGCCTATCTCGAATCCTACAGCGAATACGGTCAGAACCTCTTCGACCGCTACATCGCCTATGCCGACGCCTGGTTGGAAGATCAGGACTTCAAGGATCCCGACACGGGGCAGATCCTCAACCGGGAGATCCTCGATAGCGAGCTGTCGCAGATCGAAAAGCCGGCCGGCATTGCCAACCCCAAGGACTTCCGCAACGAGGTCGTAAAGTTCACCCTGCGCGCCCGCGCCAAGAACCATGGGCGCAACCCCTCCTGGACGAGCTACGAGAAGCTTCGCGACGTGATCGAGAAGCGCATGTTCGGTCAGGTCGAAGACCTGCTGCCGGTCATCAGCTTCGGCTCGAAGAAGGACAGCGCCTCCGAGAAGCAGCATGCAGAATTCGTCCAGCGCATGACCGAGCGCGGCTATACCGAGCGCCAGGTCCGGCGGCTGGTGGATTGGTACATGCGGGTCAACAAGGCGGGCTGACGATGCCGAAGCAGGGGATTGGTATATGCCGAATTTCATCGACCGGCGGCTCAATCCGAAGGATAAGAGCCTCGGCAACCGACAGCGTTTTCTGAAACGGGCCCGCGAGGAACTCAAGCGGGTCATCAAGGAACAGGTCAAATCCGACAGGATCATCGACGTCGATGCCGCCCACGGCGTGCCGATGCCGACCGACGGTGCCAGTGAGCCGACATTCCAGCCGGCCCGCGGCAGCGGCGAACGCAACTATGTGCTTCCCGGCAACAAGCAGTTTTCGGCAGGCGACCGCCTGCCGAAGCCGGAAGCGGGTGGGGGTGGAGGCGGCAAGGGCCGCCCCGGGACCGGAGAAAGCGAAGACGACTTCCAGTTTATCCTGTCGCGCGAAGAGGTGCTGGATCTCTTCTTTGAGGACCTGGAGCTGCCCGATATGGTCAAGCTCAGCCTCAAGGAAACGGTGACGTTCAAGCCGCGCCGCGCCGGCTTTGCCACCGCCGGCACGCCGACCAACATCAATGTCGGGCGGACCATGCGCAACAGCTTCGGCCGGCGCATGGCGCTGCATCGGCCCAAGGAAAAGGAACTGACCGTCCTTTCCGAGGAGATTGCGCGGCTGGAGGCCGTGACGGAGCTTTCGCCGAAGGACCGCCAGAGGCTCAGCGAACTGCGCGGCGAATGGGAAAGGATCGAGCGCAAGCGACGGCGCATTCCCTATGTCGATCCCGTCGACATCCGCTTCAACCGCTTCGAGCAACAACCGCTGCCGAACGCCAATGCGGTCATGTTCTGCCTGATGGACGTCTCGGCCTCCATGGGCGAACGCGAGAAGGACCTCGCCAAGCGCTTCTTCGTGCTTCTGCACCTGTTTCTGAAACGGCGCTACGAACGCATCGACATCGTCTTCATCCGCCACACGGACGAGGCCCGCGAGGTCGACGAGGAGACGTTCTTCTACAGCACCCAGAGCGGCGGCACGATCGTTTCGACTGCGCTCGAGGAGATGATCAGGATCATCGAGGACCGCTACCCCTCGCAGATCTGGAATATCTATGCCGCGCAGGCCTCCGACGGCGACAACATCATCGGCGACAGCGAGCATTGCGCAGCGCTGCTCAGAGAGAAACTGACGAAGCTCTGCCAGTACTATGCCTATGTCGAGATCATCGACGAGCGCGAGACGGAAATCTTCGGATCGACGGACAACGGCACCGCGCTCTGGCGCGCCTATCGCACGGTGGATGGCGAGAAGACGAATTTCCAGATGACCCGGATCGCCAAGCCCGCTGACATCTACCCGGTCTTCCGCAGGCTCTTTGCCCGGCAACCGGCCTCACGCACCCGGAAATGAGGGGACGACCGGATGGCTCGACGCGCGACTTCAGGCCTCCTGTTCCAGGGCTCGGACTGGAACTTCACGACCCTTTCGCGTGCCTATGACGCGATCGAGCAAGTCGCGCTTGAGGAAATGGGCCTCAGCGTCTACCCCAACCAGCTGGAGATCATCACCTCCGAGCAGATGCTCGACGCCTATTCCTCGGTCGGCATGCCGCTCATGTACCAGCACTGGTCCTTCGGCAAACGCTTCGCCTATGAGGAGCACCACTATCGCAAGGGCCACCGCGGTCTCGCCTATGAACTGGTGATCAACTCCAACCCCTGCATCACCTATCTCATGGAAGAAAACACGATGGCGATGCAGGCCCTAGTCACGGCGCATGCGGCCTTCGGCCACAATCATTTTTTCAAGAACAACTACCTCTTCCGCCAGTGGACCGATGCCGGCGCGATCCTGAGCTACATGGATTTCGCCAAGAAATACGTGACCAAATGCGAGGAGCGACACGGCACCGCCGCCGTCGAGGCGATCCTCGATTCGGCCCACGCGCTGATGGACCAAGGTGTCTTCCGCTATCGCCGGCCGCCGCGGCTCTCCTCCGAAAAGGTTCGGGAACGGGCGCGGGAGCGGCTGGAATATGAGGAGCAGACCTATAGCGATCTCTGGCGAACGCTGCCGCAGACGGCCGAAAGCCATGACCCGGCCGAAGCCGAACGGGACGCTTCCGAGCGCAAGAAGGTGCTCAACTTGCCGGAAGAAAACCTGCTCTATTTTCTCGAGAAGCACAGCCTGATCCTGGAACCGTGGCAGCGGGAACTGCTGCGGATCGTCCGGGTGATAGCGCAATATTTCTACCCGCAGCGGCAGACGAAGGTGATGAACGAGGGCTGCGCGACCTTCGTGCACTACACCATCATCAACCGGCTCTACGACCAGGGCCGGATTGGTGAGGGCCACATGCTGGAACTCTTGCAGAGCCACTCCAACGTCGTGTTCCAGCCGGACTTCGACGACCGGCGCTATCCCGGCATCAACCCCTATGCGCTCGGCTTTGCAATGATGCAGGACATCCAGCGGATCGCAACCGAGCCGACCGCCGAGGACCGCGACTGGTTTCCGTCCTTTGCCGGCAACGGCGACTGGATGGAGACGCTGCGCGATGCCTGGGCCAACCACCGCGACGAATCCTTCATCCTGCAGTATCTGAGCCCGGCCGTGATGCGCAAATTCCGGCTGTTCCACCTCGCGGACCGCGCTTCCGAGCGTTTTGTCGAGGTCGCGTCGATCCACAACGAACGCGGCTATTCGGCCGTTCGCTCGGCGCTTTCCAACAGCTACGACGTCGCCGCCAACCAGCCTGATATTCAGGTGATGGACGTCGATCTGCTGGGGGACCGGCACCTTCGCTTGCAGCACAACGTCAAGAGCGGCATCGTGCTCGAAGAGGGCAGCCGTAACGCGACGTTGCGTCATGTGCGCCACCTCTGGGGTTACGAAGTCAGCCTCGCCGGCGTCGACCCGCAAACCGGTCGCACTGTGTATGAATATTCGACCGCAAAGGACGCCTGAGCGAGACGCGAGCGGGCCGCCTCTCCCCGTGAATGCCGGCAAGGGCAGCGCCTTGGATGGGCACAAACGGGCATCACAAGAATTCAGGGCAGGCATTAGAATTATTTGGTCTTATGGCTGCCTCAAGTACGTGCGCGCTGCGCCGCGCGGCGGAGCACGGGTCTACGCCTCAACGGAAAAGATTTTCCGTTTCAGCCGGCGAGCGCTTCCTGTGCCGGAGGCGGTGACAAGGCCGCAGCCTGCTGTGCCGCCGCAGCAGCCAGCCATTCGCTGAACGCCTGCATCGCCGGCGTGACAGGACGTGATTTCAGCCGCGTCAGCCAGTAGCTACCCATCGAGGTGTGGGCGTCGAAAGGCTGTCGGATCGTGCCGTTCGACAGCAACCGCGAGAACATCAGTGGGGGCGCGAGTGCGACGCCAATCCCCTGGGCTGCAGCCTCCATCATCGCCAGCGAACTATCGAAGACGATGCCCTTCAGCAGCGGCGCCGGATAGGCAATGCCGGCCGCTTCGAACCAGTTCACCCATTCATCGGCCCGGTAGGACCTGAGCAGCGTTTCGTTCAGGAGATCGGCGGGCGTCGTCAGCCGATCGGCGATCTCGGGAATGCAGAGTACGGAAAGCGGCGCCTCGAAGAGCCGCGTCGCCTCGATATTATGCCAGGAGCCGCCGCCGAAGCGGATGGCGAAATCCAGGCCTTCCGCGGCCATGTCGACCCGGTTGTTGTTGGTCGAGAGCCGGACATCGATGAACGGGTATTTGGCCTGGAAGTCGGCAAGCCGCGGCAACAGCCAGCCGACGGCAAAGGTGCCGACGGCGCCGATCATCAGCACTTCGCGAATGTGCCCGGCCTCGAAGCGCTCGAGCATGTCGGCCATCCGATCGAAGGAATCCCGCAGCACCGGCAGCAATGCCTCCCCCTCCGCCGTGATCATCAGTCCGCGCGGCAATCGCTTGAACAGGGTGACGTTCAGCCGGCTTTCGAGCAGCTTGACCTGGTGGCTCACCGCGGCCTGCGTCACGCAGAGTTCGATCGCCGCGCGGGTGAAGCTCAAATGCCGCGCCGATGCCTCGAAGGCGCGCAGCGCATTGAGCGGAAGATATGGCCTGACCATGTATGCCCTAACTCATCTAATGGGTCTCGCAAATAAACGTGGTTTGTTGCGCCGGCACAATCCCTTTACGGTGAAATCAATCGGCTGACGCGGCTGTAGCTCGGCAGCGTCAGCTCAGGAAGGTGCGGCCGATTGCGCCGCTTACGAGGATCGGTCCCACGCGCCGTTTCGGCTACAGCGCCGCGCGTCTCATCAGACGAGCAAAGGTCGCTGTAGAACTTTGATTTGCTGCATGTCTTCGTTCTCAAATCGACGTCGATTTAAGGAGACATGCAGTCGCCATAGCGCCCAAACGCATCGTCTCCGCAGCCGACATCACGCATGCCGGCGAAGCCAAATGCCGTTCCAAGACAGGCCGCGAGCCGCACGGACATCCGTGCCGGCCAGCCCGTCTATTGCCCCAAAGGTCCGTTCCGCCCTTATGAAGTTCATCGCAAACCTGCTTGGTACATCCCTCAATCTCGTAACCGTCGTCGCACTTGCGGCGGTCACGGTCGTCGCAGCGTTGACGCGACACCTGCCCGATCACCGCACGCTCGCGAACTGGGAACCGGCAGTCACCACCCGCCTCTATGCCGGCGACGGCACGATGGTCGGAGAACTCGCGCGCGAACGCCGGCTGTTCCTGCCGATCGGCGCGATCGCCGTTCGCATCCGCCAGGCATTCCTTTCGGCCGAGGACAAGAATTTCTACGCCCATCCCGGAATTGACGTTGCGAGCATCGGCACGGCGCTCCTGTCCAATCTCGCCAACTACGGTTCCGGCCGTCGCATGATCGGCGGCTCGACGATCACGCAGCAGATCGCCAAGAATTTCCTCCTGTCTTCCGACCGGACCGTGGAGCGGAAGCTGCGCGAAGCGATCCTTTCGCTGCGGATCGACCAGACCTATTCCAAGGACCGTATTCTCGAACTCTATCTCAACGACATCTATCTCGGGCGCGGCGCCTATGGCGTGGCACAGGCAGCGCTCACCTATTTCGACAAGCCGGTGAGCGAGCTCTCGGTTCCGGAGGCGGCCTTCCTTGCCGCCCTGCCGAAGGCGCCCAACAATTACGATCCCGATCGCCAGGCGGAGCGCGCAATGGGCCGCCGCAACTGGGTCATCGACCAGATGCGCCGGAATGGCTTTATCGACGCAGCGACGGCTGCCCAGGCGGCGGCAGCTCCTCTCGGCGTCGATCGGCGCACGCCGTCGCCCGCGGTCGCCGCTGCCGACTACTTCACCGAAGAGGTCCGCCGCCAGCTCAACACCCAGTATGGCGAGGCTGCACTCTACACCGCCGGCTTTTCGGTGCGCACCACGCTCGATCCGTCGCTGCAGGAGGCGGCGATGAAAGCGTTGCGCAAGGGCCTCGTCGCCTATGACCAGGCGAAAGGCTACCGCGGCCCGGTCGCCAGAATATCCTCGATCAAGGACTGGCCTTCCGCGCTCGCCAAGCTCCGGCCACTTTCCGATGTGCCGGAATGGCGGCTGGGCGTGGTGCTCGCCGCGGGGGAGGCCGAGGCGGAAATCGGTCTCCGCCCGGAGGCTACAGCGTCAAACGGGATCGCCCCGGTAGTGACCATAGGCCTTGACCGGAAAGGCGTCTCCTGGGCGCTTTGCCGTTCGATCAAGGGAAAGCGCAGCTGCGCCAAGGATGTCGACGGCGTTCTGTCGCCCGGCGATGTCGTTTATGTGGAGAAGCAGGAGAACGGCTATGTCCTGCGGCAGCCGCCACTCGTTCAGGGCGCGCTCGTTTCCATGGATCCGAACACCGGCCGAGTGCTTGCCGTTGCCGGTGGCTTCTCCTATGCCCAGTCGGAATTCAACCGTGCGACCCAGGCCTATCGCCAGCCCGGTTCGTCCTTCAAGCCCTTCGTCTATGCCGCCGCTCTCGACAACGGCTATGCGCCGACGACGCTGGTGATGGACGCGCCGATCGCGCTTGCCGACGGTGCCGGCCGCATGTGGAAACCGAAGAACTATGACGGGCGCTTCAGCGGTCCTTCCACCTTGCGCGTCGGGCTGGAAAACAGTCGCAACCTGATGACCGTGCGTCTCGCCCGACATCTCGGCATGGATCTCGTGGCAGATTACGGCAAGCGCTTCGGCATCTATGACGAGCTCAAACCCTATCTGCCGATGTCGCTCGGCGCCGGCGAGACGACGCTGTTGCGGCTGGTTTCGGCCTATGCGGTCATTGCCAATGGCGGCAAGGCGGTCACGCCCTCGATGGTCGACCGCATCCAGGACCGCTACGGCCGCACGATCTTTCGCCACGACCAGCGCCGCTGCGACGATTGCAACGCCGCCGACTGGACCGGCCAGGAAGAACCTGTGCCGGTCGACGATCGCGACTATGTGCTCGATCCGATGACGGCCTACCAGGTCACCTCGATGCTGCGCGGCGTCGTCGAGCGCGGCACTGCCAGGAACGTCGGCTCGCTCGGCGTGCCGGTTGCCGGCAAGACCGGAACCACCAACGACGAGAAGGACGTCTGGTTCGTCGGCTTCACCCCGAACATCGTCACCGGCGTTTTCCTTGGCTACGACGCGCCGAAGCCGATGGGCTATGGTGAAACCGGCGGCGGTCTCGCCGCACCCATCTTCATCGACTTCATGAAGACAGCACTTCAAGGGCGTCCGGCGGCCGATTTCCACGCGCCACCAGGCATGATGCTGGAGGCGATCGACAGGAAGAGCGGCCAGCCTGTGCCCGAGGGCACGCCCGGGGCCATTGTCGAATCCTTCAAGCCAGGGACGGCCCCCTGCATGAGCGGGTGCGCCGTCATCGACGGTTTCGAAACGGCGAGCACGTCGGCCACCGCCGACCCAGACCTCTCCCCGGAACTGCGTGAAAAGCTGCTCACCAACGGCAACGGGCTCTATTGATATGGTACGTCAGGTTCAGTCCCATCCGGATCATCGCGGCCGGCTCCTCTTTGTCATCGGCGCTTTCGCGCTGGTCTTCGGGCTCATGCTCGCGCGCCTCGTCCAGCTTGGCGTCGCGGACTATGAGCGGACCGGCTACATACCGCCGCCGCCGAGCCTCGGCCGTCCATCGATCCTCGACCGAAACGGCAATCTTCTGGCGATCGACGTGCCGAGTTCCGGGCTTTATGCCGAACCACGGCTGATCGTCGATGTCGACGAGGCCGTCGAGAAACTGACCGCGATCTTCCCAGAACTCGATAGGCGCGACCTCTACCGACGGCTGAAGAGTGGTGCCGCCTTTGCCTGGATCAAACGCCAGGTGACGCCGGCAGAGGAACAGGCCGTCTGGAACGCCGGCATTCCCGCTATCGGTTTCCAGCGCGAGAAACAGCGCTTTTATCCCAACGGATCGCTCGCCGCCCATGTGCTCGGCACCGTCGACATCGACAATATCGGCATCGCCGGTATCGAGAGATGGATCGAGGGACAGGGGCTGGAGGTCCTGCGCCAAAGCGGCATGGATCTCTCCCACCGCAATCTCGAGCCGGTGAGTGTCACGCTCGACATCCGCATCCAGCACGCGCTCGAGACCGAGCTGCGCAAGGCGATCGCCAAGTTCAGCGCCAAGGCGGGCGCCGGGCTGGTGCTTGATGTCACCAATGGCGAGATCCTGGCGCTCGTTTCCTATCCCGATTTCGACCCGAATCTGCCTGTCGATGCGCTGAAGCCCGATCGCATCAACCGCATCGCCGCCGCCACCTTCGAGATGGGGTCGACCTTCAAGGCGCTGACGACGGCGATGGCGCTCGACTCGGGCCAGTTCACCCTTCGCTCCGTCATCGACGCGAGCAGGCCGCTCGCCTTCGGCCGTTTCCGCATCAACGACTATCGCGGCCAGTATCGGCCGCTGACGCTGCCCGAAGCCTTCATCTACTCCTCCAATATTTCGATGGCGAAGATGGCGATTGCCGTTGGTCCGGAAAATCTGCGGACGTTCCTGACGCGGTTCGGGCAGATGTCACGGCTGACGACCGAACTACCGGAAAGCGCCCACCCGCAATTGCCGCGGCGCTGGGGCGAGATCGACACGGCCACCGCTTCCTACGGCCACGGCATCGCCGTCACGCCGCTGCAGGCAAGCATCGCGGTGGCAGCGCTCGTCAATGGCGGCCGGCTCATCCGGCCGACCCTGATCAAGGGCGCGCCGCTCGAAGATCGTCTGCTGGCCCGCGACCTGATCAAGCCGGAGACCGGCGAGGCTCTGCGTTATCTGCTGCGGCTCAACGCCAAGACCGGCTCGGCGAAACGGGCCGAGGTCAAAGGCTATTTCATCGGCGGCAAGACCGGCACGGCCGAGAAGGTCGTCGGCGGCCGTTACTCCAAGGAACTCAACATCACGTCCTTCATGGGCATCGTCCCGGTGGATAACCCGCGTTATCTCCTGCTCACCTTGCTCGATGAGCCGAAGGGCCTGCCGGAAACCTATGGTTTCCGCACCTCGGGCTGGAACGCAACACCGCTCGGAGGTGCGGTCTTCGAGCGCATCCTGCCGATGCTGGCGCTGATGCCCGATTTCGAGATCGCCGATGTCAGCTTTCCAGACATCAGTAGCCAAGGGACCTTTGGCTCACAGCTCTTTCCGTCTTCGGCGAGCAAGGGCGAACGCAACAGCCGTCCCATCGACGGCGCGCTCTGACGCGCGCCTTGCCTGAACGCAGCAACGCCCCCGTGGCTTCCACGAGGGCGTGTGCATGCTCGAACAAAGGTTAGTTAATGCTTACCTTTCGATCATGCGGTTCCAGCGCTTGTTCCATTCCTGCCGGTTCTGGTTAATTGCATCCCAATCGAGAACCTTGGCGGTCTCCATGTTGGTCTTGAAGGTCGAAAGCTTCGCGTTCGCCGCATCCGTGCCCGCCTTGGCATTGATGTTCGACGGGATGATGTTGCCGTTGTCGAGGGCCAGGCTCTGCGCCTCGGCCGAAAGCAGGTAGTGGGCGAGCTTCTGGCTGAGGTCCGGCTCGCTGTTGTTGGCGATCACGCATTCGGTGACGGCGAGCACCACGGAGCCTTCCTTGGGCTGGGCATATTCGACCGGAATGCCCTTGTCCTTCAGGTTGTTGACGGCCGTCGGCGTCAGCGGGAAGATCGCCGCCTCGCCGGTCTGCACCATCTCCGAGATCTTGGCCGAGCTCGGGATGAACTCGATGACGTTCTTGCCGATCGTATCGGAGAACTTCTCGAAACCGGGCTCGACGTTGGTCTCATTGCCGCCCTGGATGCGGTTGAACATCAGGAAGGCGTGCAGGCCGAAGCTCGATGCCGAAGCCGACTGGAACACCACGGCGTTCTCGAACTTCGGATCGGCCATGTCCATCCACGAGGTCGGCGCTGGCCAGCCTTTTTCGTCGAAGAGCTTCTTATTGTAGGCAAGCCCGGTCATGCCCATGTCGACGCCGATCGCCATGTCGTCCTTGAGGCGCGCGGACGGCTGGATCTGGTCGAGCACCGGATCGGCGGCAATCTTCTGGCAGAGGCCGCCGCCGATCGCGCGCACCATCACGCCGTCGTCGAGCAGCATGACATGCATCTGCGGATTGTCCTTGGCGGCCGTCGCCTTGGCGAGGATATCGGCCGAGGTGCCGGGCACGACGACGACCTTGACGTCGTTCGCCTTCTCGAAGGGCGGCAGCACGTGTTCGGTATAGGCACGCTCGAAGTTGCCGCCGTTCATGCCGATATAGAGCGTCTTGGTTTCCGCCGACGCGGCGTTCTGCTGCAGGACAAAGGCCAGAAGCGCGAGAGCCGTGGTTTTGGTAAGCCGTTGGTCGATCATGGTATTCCCCTTTCTGTTTACAACGAGGCTGCAGTCTCGGCCGAAACCTTGCGGAAGCGGCCAATGGAAAAGGCGTTGATGGGCGTGATGCTGCGCCCGTCGGTGACGAGCTCTGAGAGCACCTCGCCGACGGCGGGCGCGGTCTGGAACCCAGCGCCGCAGAAGCCGAAGGCGTGGAAAAGGCCTGATGTCGTTTCGCTCGGGCCGATCACAGGGTTGCCGTCGGGCATCTCGGCCTCGGTGCCGGACCAGAAACGAATGACCTGGGCTTCGGCCAGATGCGGGAAAAGCGCGATGGCGCGCTGCATGACCGAAGAGACGGCGGTCACCGACGGGCGTGAGTAGTCCTCGTCGGCAAGCGGCAGACCACGACCACCGCCCATGACGTAGTTGCCACGGGCCACCTGCCGGCCATAGAAGCTGCCGCCCTGCTCGCCCATGCTGACAGGCAGACGCAACGGCAGCGGCTCGGTGACGACCATCGAGGGGTAGATGCGTGTGAGCGGCACCGCCTCGCCGAACTGGGCAGCAAACCGATCGGACCAGGCACCGGCGCTGTTGACCAGTTGCCGGCAGCGGACCTCGATGCCGTCACCGGCGAGGATGGCAAAGCCGTTGCCCGTCGTAGTAACCTCGCGCACCGGCGTCTGCTCCAATACGGTGACGCCGGCGTGTTCGGCTGCCCGCGCAAACGCAGGCGCGACGAGACGCGGATTGGCATGGCCGTCCTCGGGGCAGAGCGACGCACCGACCGCCTTCGCCGACAGCCATGGAAACCGCTCCGTCAGGGCAGATCCCGCGACCAGTTCGAGCCCGAGGCCGTAATCGCTTGTTGTCTGCGCATAGGCTTCGAGCTTGGCGAAATCCTTCTCGGTGCGGGCGAGCTTCAGATGGCCGGAGCGGACATATTCGGCATCGATGCCGATCATCGCCTTCAGCTGCGGCCAGATCCGGTGCGACCGCTGCGAAAGCGGCAATTGTTCCGGAGGGCGGCCCTGCCGGCGCACGCCGCCATAGTTCACCCCGCTCGCCTGGGCGCCGCAATAGCCTTTGTCGAGCAGCGCGACGGAGAGCCCGGCCTTGCGCATGGCAAGGGCTGCGGAGCTGCCGACCAGCCCGCCGCCGATGATCGTGACGTCGACTGAGATGCGCCGGCTCATGAACGGACCTCCGCTTCGGCACCAGCGCCGAAACCGAGCGGGATCGGCTTGACCGGCGCCTGGGCGCGCAGACGGCCGACCGCGCCGGCGGAGGTGCCGCACGCACCGCTCAGGAGTTCGGTCGCAGCAGCGGAGCACATCCGCCCCTGGCAACGGCCCATGCCAACGCGGCTCAACGCCTTCAGGCGGTTGATTTCGGTGATCGATCCTGCCGCGATAGCGCGGCGTCCCTCGGCGATGGTGATCTCCTCGCAACGGCAAAGCGTCGTTTCGTCGGGAACTGTCTCGAACCAGTCATCCGGGAAGGGAAAGGCGCGTTCGAGGATGTCGCGCTGGCGCAGGATCGCGTCACGCGCTGCCACCAGGCGGGTTGTATCCGCCGACCTTTGACCCATGTCCTGAAGCAGGGCGGCAGCCACGAGCTCGCCAGAGATTTCCGCTGCATCCGCACCGGCAATGCCGCTGCCGTCGCCGGCAACATAGACGTCCGGCCGGCTCGTGCGCCCCATGGTGTCGCGCTCCGGCAGCCAGACGCGGTCACGCTCGTCGAAGCGGAAACGGCAACCGGCAAGATCGGCAAGCTGGGTTTCCGGCCGGAGCGCGAAGCCGTAGGCGAGCGCGTCGCAGGCAATCGTCTCGACGACATCGCCCTTGAGCGTCCGCCGGCGGAAACGCAGACCCTCGACTTGGCCCTTGCCGAGAACCGCCTCGGGCCGCACGCCACAACGGATCCTCACGCCGGCAAGCTGGAGCTGCAGCCCGTAGAAGAGACCGAGCGCGACGATGCGTGGCGCGTGCACGGCAAGCGACAGCAGGTGCCGCTTCGATGTGATGGGTGCGGTATCGAGAACGGCTTCGACGCGCGCGCCGGCCTTCATGTATTGCCAGGCAACGAGATAGAGCAGCGGCCCGGACCCCATGAAGGCGACGCGATCGCCGATCGTGCACCCTTGCGCTTTGAGCGCTGTCTGCGAGGCACCGAGCGTATAGACGCCGGGTGTCGTCCACCCCGGGAACGGCAGCACGCGATCGGTCGCACCGGTGCAGAGAATCAGTTGCGAAAAGCCGATCTGCCGATGAACGCCCGATGAGAGAATATCGAGCTGATTGCCACGTTCGGGGGCGGAGATGTTCCAGACGAGCGTTTCGGGCTGGTAGTCAATTTCGGGCAGCAGCGCCTCGAAGCTCTCATGCAGCCTCTGTGCTTTGCCGGCTTCCGAACCGTAGCGGCTCCGGTAGGAGCGGCCGTCGTCGATCAGCGGGCGGCGATAGATCTGGCCGCCGGCGCGTTGGCCTTCATCAAGCATGATCGGCCTGAGGCCGGCGTGGACGAGGCGCGCGGCAGCACGGATGCCGGCGGGGCCGGCGCCGACGATGACCGGTGACGACGGCTCACTCATGGGCGGTCTCCGCCATCGCCCCGAGATCGGTGATGAAGGCCATGCCCGGCAGCAGGGCCGTGCTGCAGGCCCTGACGCGGCGGCCATCCTCCATCATCACGTAGCAATCCTGGCAGGCACCGATCAGGCAGAATCCGGCCCGGTCCTCGCCGGTGAATTCGCTCTGACGCAGACGGCCACTGACGGAGAGGATCGCCGTCAGCACCGTGTCGCCGCGCCGCCCGGTTTCCGCCGCGCCGTTCAGCGTGAAGGGCACAGGTGTCTCGTCCAGGCGGTAGCGCCGCCGGAATTGTGCAGGCATCGACATCGGATCTCAGCCCTTGCCCACCAGGAGCCGGTCGAGACCGAACAGGCGATCGAGAATGATCATGGTGACGGTTGCGAGCGCGATCATCAGCGTCGAAACGGCCGCCATCATCGGATCGATGGATTCGCTGGCATACATGTACATGCGCACCGGCAGGGTGACCGTCGACGGCGAGGTGACGAAGATCGACATGGTCAGCTCGTCGAAGCTGTTGATGAAGGCGAGCAGCCAGCCACCGCTGATGCCGGGCAGCATGAGCGGCATGGTGATCCGGCGAAACACCGTCCACTCGGCGGCACCCAGCGTGCGCGCCGCGTTCTCGGCATTGCGGTCCATGCTGGTCAGCGACGCGAGGATCAGCCGCAGCGTATAGGGCGTGACGACGATCGCGTGGGTGGCGACCAGCCAGCCGAAGGATCCACCCATGCCCATCAGCGAGAAGAGACGCAGGAAGGCAACGCCGAGGACGAGGTGCGGAATAATCAGCGGCGACAGGAACAAGGCATTCAGCGCCTCGCGGCCGCGGAACTCGTAGCGGGTGATCGCCAGCGCCGCCGGCACCGCAAACACGGTGGAGATGGTGGCCGAAAGCAGTGCCAGCCGGACGCTGTTGCCGAAGGAGGACATGAAGTCTGCGTGATGGAACACCGCCTCGAACCAGCGCAGCGAGAGCCCGTTCCAGGGCATCGCCAGCGTGTTTTCCGGCGTGAAGGCGACGAGGCAGACGACCACCATCGGCGCCAGCATGAAGACGACGACGAGGCTGTGGAAGGCGAGAGCAATGGGTCCGTTTCTCTGCATGGCTTCAACCCAGCTTGCGCTTTGCCTGCCGCTCGATGAGGCGGTTATAGGCGAGCATGATCACGAGATTGGCGACAAGCACGATAATCGCGATGGTGGCGCCGAGCGGCCAGTTGAGCTCGATCAGGAACTCGTCGTAGACGAGCGTCGCCGCCATCTTCAGACGTCGGCCGCCAAGCAGGCCGGGAATGGCAAAGGAACTTGCCGAAAGCGCAAAGACGATCAGGCTGCCTGAGAGGATACCGAGGGACGCTTGCGGAAAGACGATACGGCGAAGGGCGGTGAAGCGCGAGGCGCCGAGGGTGAGTGCCGCCGCCTCGACTGTCGGATCGAGTTTCTGCAGCACGGTCCAGACCGGGATCACCATGAACGGCAGCATGATATGCACGAGACCGATGACGATCGCCGTCTCCGTATAGAGTAGTTGGACCGGATCGAGGCCGACGACGGCAAGTGCGCTGTTCACGAAGCCGTTCTTGCCGAGCAGCATGCTCCAGCCGAAGGTGCGCACCACGACGGAGACGAGCAGTGGTCCGATGATCACCAGGAGGAAAATCGAGCGCCAGGGCTTGCGCATGTTCGAGAGAACATAGGCCTCCGGCACGCCGATCAGCACGGTGATGACCGTCGTCAAGAGCGCCAGCCGCAGCGTGCGCCAGAAGGTCGAAAGATAGTACTCGTCCTGCAGCACCGTCAGGTAGTTGGCGAAGGTGAAGTCACTCTGGATGCCGGCGGTATAGTCGTAGCTGTTGAAGGAGAGGATGACCGTCAAGAGCAGCGGCAAGAGGACGAGACCGATGAAGAACAGGGTCGTCGGACCGGAGAGCGCCAGCGGCGCCAGCAGGCGCGGCTTGATGGCGGAGGTGGCGGCGCTCATTGCTTCGCCGCTCCGGCCAGCACACGACAATCGGCGTTCTGCCAGGCGAGCCCGACGGTTTCACCTTCCAGCGGCGGTGGCGCGCCGAGATTGGGAACCGCAACGGCAAGGACGCCTGCGGGGGTCTCGGCGCTGACCAGCCATTGGCTGCCCATGAAATAGCGCGTCGTCACCTTGCCCTGGATCTGGCCCTCGGCCGGCTCCGTCAGCCGCAGCTTTTCCGGACGGATGAAGACCGAGACCTTGCCATCCGGCTCGCGACGATCGGTGTTGAAGCGGATCGGCGTGTTGTCGATGCTGATCGACGCGCCCTTGCCGTTGAAGGCCGCGGTCGCGCGCAGGAAATTGGACTTGCCGACGAAGGACGAGATGAAGTCGTTGCGCGGATGCTCGTAGAGCTCGTAGGGCGTGTCGACCTGGGTGATGCGCCCCTTTTCCATGACGACGACGCGATCGCTGATCGACAGCGCTTCCGCCTGGTCATGGGTCACCATGATGGTGGTGATGCCGACCGTCTGCTGGATACGGCGAAGCTCGAACTGCATCTCTTCGCGAAGCTGCGCGTCGAGGTTCGAAAGCGGCTCGTCGAGCAAGAGCACCGGCGGGTTGATGACGAGCGCACGGGCGATCGCGACGCGCTGGCGTTGACCGCCGGACATCTCGCGCGGGTAGCGATCGGCAAGGGCCGAGAGATGGACGAGTGCCAGGATTTCCTTGATGCGCCTGTCGCGCTCCGCCTTCGCAACCTTGCGCATCTCCAAGCCGAAGGAGACGTTCTGCGCGACGGTCATGTGCGGGAAAAGCGCATAGCTCTGGAACACGACGCCGAGTTCGCGCTGCGGTGGCGGCAGGTGGGTGATGGCGCGCCCGCCCATGGTGATGGTGCCGGCGGACGGACCCACGAGCCCGGTGATCATCTGCAGGGTCGTCGTCTTGCCGCAACCGGACGGGCCGAGCAGCGAGATGAACTCGCCCTTTTCGACTGCCAGATCGAAATCATGAACGGCCGCAACCGATCCATAGAACTTGGAGACCTTCTCGAGGTTCAGGAAACTCATGCTCACTCTCCCGTGGGTCGCTACCCCCGGAGATCGCCTGCCCCGTTTTTCTTGTCGGCGATCCCGGCGGCGACGACACGTCGTCAACCATCAAACCTCATCTCAGGCGATGCGATATCCGCCGGACGCAACCGCGACGACAAAGGCGCGATTTCGCGATCGGGATAGCCTCCCGGCTATCCACGTTGTGGCGCATCCATCCCTCAAGAAAGGCTTGTGAATTAACTCCAGGAAATTGACGAAAAACACAAATGCAATTTTCTATTTTGGAATTTTTTGTTAGAAAAATCCGATATACGGAATCCTGTCATGTGAATTTTGAGAGATTTGCGCGTATGCCGAAATCAGAGAATGCAGGAAGCTCCAGCCTTTCCAAGGCGATCCACATCCTGAAAGATCTCGCGGAGAACGCGACGGAGGGTGTGCGCGTGATCGATCTCGCGCGCAGGCTGAATCTCACCCAGCCGTCGGCGCACCGGCTGCTGAAGAGCCTGATCGCCGAAGGGCTCGTCGAGCAGATGCCGGACAGCAAATCCTACCGTCTGTCGTTGGAGTTCTTCTCGATCGCGTCTCAGGCGCGTAGGCGCGAGGGCATTCTCGACATCGCCCGGCCATCGCTTCTCAGGCTCTCGGCCACCTTCAACGACACCGTCTTCCTGCTGGTGCGCAGCAATTTCGACGCGATCTGCCTCGACCGGGTCGAAGGACCCTTCCCGATCCGCTCCTTTACCGGCGACATCGGCGGCAAGGTGCCGCTCGGCATCGGCCAGGGCAGTATCGCCATTCTCGCCCACCTGCCGGAGGAGGAGCGCGAGGCGATCATCAAGTTCAACATGCCGCGCATCATGGACCGGGCCGCGATCGACGAGGTGGATCTGCGCATCAAGATCGAGGAGGTCAGGCGGATCGGTGCCGCGCAGATGAACTTTGAAATGATCGAGGGCATGGCCGGTCTCGGCGTGCCGGTGCTCGACCGCAACGGCATTGCAGTCGCCTCCTTAAGTATCGGCACGCTGGCATCGCGCCTGACGGAAACGCGAAGCGGCACCATCACCGACCTCTTGAAGGCCGAGGCGCAGGCAATCAGCAGCAAGCTCAACCCCTTCGACCCGACGCTGCGCTATCCGGCGTCAGCGCTACGGGCCGCGCAGAAGAGCTGAGAGACGCACACGTCGCAGCGCAGCGACAGCTCACGCCTCCAGGAAGGCGCGGGCGAAGCCCGGCTCGGTCACCTCGATCGAGCCATCCGGAAGCTTCAGGAAGCGCTCGATCGCGGTGCCGTAGGTTCGCATCCAGCCATCGAGCATCGCCGCCGCGCCATCGAGATCGCCGGCCTCGTAACGTTGCAGCGCCTTGTACATTACCTTGGCAACGCTCACGCGCAGTTGCAGCAGCATCAAGGCTGCGGCTTCCGGATCGGGCGCATCGAGCGTCCCCTCCTCATGCCCGCGCCGCAGCATCTCGGCGACCAGGGGTATGCTGACCGCCAGCAGAGCCTCATCAATGCGGTGATAGAGAGCAACGTTTTCGGGCTTGAAAAGCGCGTTGAAGGTGTTCTTCAACTGCGGCGCCATGTCGATCTTCGTCCGCCGCGAGCCGGCGAAAAGCGCGTTCAATTGCCCGACGGCGTCGAGCGACGGGTCTTCGACGAGCGGCTGGAGTTCCTCTAGGTTTCGCCGCGCCATCCGGGTCGCGACGGCCTCCAGCAGCGCCTCCTTGGAGACGAAGTAGTGATAGAAAGCGCCCTTCGAGACGTTCGCCTCACGGATGACGTCGTTGACCGTTGTGTTCTCGTAGCCGTGCTGGAAGAACAGCCGTTCGGCGCAATCGATCAGCTCGTTCGATCGGACTTCCGGCGATTTTTTCGTTCTGACCATAAGCACTCCCAGAACAGCGGCTTAGCACGGGTTCACAGCGCGGTCCACGACGCTCCCGATGGCAAGGTAACACGCATCCTTGAAACAAACCGACCGTCGGTCTATTTATACAGAACGGACTGCAAGCATTCAAGGAGCGTCTCGTGCAGCTGTCTCGTTTTGCAATCGGAGGGGCGATCATCGTCGCCATCGGCGCGGCGGTTTCCTTGTATCTGTTTCGCCCGGTTCCCGTGTCCATCATTGCGCCAAAGCGCGGCGACGCGGCGGAGATCATCTATGCGGATGGCGTCGTGGAGCCCCGCACCTGGGCGAAGGTCACACCGACGGTCGCCGAACGGATCGTCGAACAATGCAATTGCGAAGGTGAACGTGTCGCCAAGGGCGACGTGCTCGCCCGCCTCGACGACACCGAGGCACGGGCAGCACTCGGCGAACTCCAGGCACGGCTGACGCTGGCGCAGGAGGAGTATCGGCGCAAGCTGGCGCTCGCCGAACGCAGCACGATCAGCGCACAGGAAGTCGACCGGGCACGCAGCGAACTCGGCCAGCTCGAGGCCCTTGTCGCCGGCCGTCAGGCGCGGCTCGCGACCTATGTGCTGCGCGCGCCGAGCGCCGGCCAGGTGCTCAGGCAGGACGGCGAGATCGGCGAAGTCGCGGATCTCGGCACGGTGCTCTTCTGGGTCGGGGAACCGAAACCGCTGATCGTCACGGCCGACGTCAACGAAGAGGATATTCCGCGCGTCGAAGTCGGTCAGCGCGCGTTGTTGCGATCGGATGCCTTCCCCAACCAGAAGCTGGAGGCGACGGTCGACAGCATCACCCCCAAGGGCGACCCGGTGACAAAGACCTATCGCGTCCGCTTCCGCCTGCCCGACGACACGCCGCTTCGGATCGGCATGTCGACGGATGTCAACATCGTCGTTCGGGTGTCGCATGGTGCCTTGATCCTCCCGACCGTGGCGCTGGAGGGGACAAAGGCTGCGGTGATCGACGGCAATCATGCCAGGATACGCGAATTGAAAACGGGCATACGCGGCGCCGACGGCGTCGAGGTTCTCTCCGGTCTGGAAGATGGCGCGCGCGTCGTCTCCCCCTTCCCGACCGGCCTTGCCGATGGCACGCGCGTCAAGGTTACGCCCGTCCCAGGAACATGAGCTCACCATGCGCCTCATCCTCGACCTCGCGCTGACCCACATCTCCGGCCGCGGCCGGCAGACGATCGTCGCCATGCTGGGCGTTGCGGTCGGCGTCGGGTTCTCCATCGCGATGGCGGCTCTGATGCAGGGCGGCCAGGACGATTTCGTCCGCCAGCTCGTCGACACCATGCCGCATGTCCAGGTGACCGACGAGGAGCGGGCGGCGCGGCGGCAACCGGCGGAAGACCTGTTCGATGCAGCGGCCATTTCCGGCCTCAGGCCACGCGACGATCGGCGCGGCATCATCAACCCCACCGCGGCACTCTCCTGGCTCGACGGCTGGATCCCGGGCCGCTTTGCCGCCACCCTCAAGGCGCAAGGCGTCATTCGCTATTCCGGCCAGGAGGTCGGTGCTGCCGTCATCGGCATCGATCCGCAGGCGGAACCAGGCGTCTCGCCGATCATCGGAGACTTTAAGGCCGGCAGCTTCGCCGCACTTGCCGCCGGCGGCAACAATGTGGTGGTCGGCGATACCATGGCATCCCGGCTCGGCGCCAAGCTCGGCGATACGCTCACCGCCGTCTCTTCAGAAGGGCTCAGCCGCCGCTTCAAGATCGTCGGGCTCTTCCACACCGGCACGACGGCGCGCGACGAGGGCGAAGCCTATGTGCTGCAGAAGAACGCGCAGATCCTCTCGGCCCGGCCGAACGCGATCAACGAGATCAACATCAAGCTCGACGATCCGAACGCGGCGCCCACGGTGGCACGCCGCGTCGAGGCGGAGCTCGGCTACAAGGCGGTCGCCTGGCAGGAGGCGAACGAGTCGATCCTCGAGGCACTCGTCGTGCGCAACGTCATCATGTACACGGTCGTTGCGGCAATCATGCTGGTCGCAGGCTTCGGCATCTTCAACATCATCTCGACGATCACGCACGAGAAGGCGCGCGACATCGCCATCATGAAGTCGCTCGGCTTCACCGAGGCCGACATGCGCATCCTGTTCGTGCTCGAAGGTGTGGCGATTGCGACAGCCGGCACGCTGCTCGGCTGGACGCTCGGCTTGGCCATGGTCTACGCGCTCTCGCTCGTGCGCTTCGAGATATCCGCGACCGGCCAGGAAATGACCCGGCTACCGATCGCCTGGAGCATGCTGCACTATCTGATCGCCGCCGCCTTCGCGCTCGGATCGGCGGCCGTCGCCGGCTATCTGCCGGCACGGCGCGCCGCCCGCGCCAATCCCGTCGACATCATCAGGGGCGCGACATGAGCACGCTGATCGAAACAAGGGATCTGACGCGCATCCTCTGGGAGACGGTGCCGGTCACCCTGGTGAAGGACATCTCTCTTGTTATCGGAGAGCAGGAGTTCGTCGCAGTCACCGGCCCTTCAGGCTCGGGCAAGTCGTCGCTCCTCTATCTGCTCGGCCTGCTCGACCGGCCGACCGGCGGCACGCTCGTGATCCGCGACCGGGACACGGCCCGGATGGACGAGGATGAAAGGGCCGCCACGCGGCTTGCCAATATCGGCTTCGTCTTCCAGTTCCATTTCCTGCTGCCGGAATTCACTGCCCGCGAGAATGTCGAGATTCCCATGCGCAAGCTCGGTCGCCTTGGCCGGAACGAGATGCGCCAAAGGGCGAGCGATCTGCTTGCAGCACTTGGCCTTGCCGATCATCTCGACAAACGGCCAGACCAGCTTTCGGGCGGCCAGCGCCAGCGCGTGGCCGTGGCCCGCGCACTGGCCAACGATCCGCCGCTGATCCTTGCGGACGAGCCGACCGGCAGCCTCGACAGCCAGAGCTCCGAACAGGTCTTCAAGATCCTGGAAACGCTGGTGCGCGAGCGGGGAAAGACGGTGGTCGCAGTCACCCACGACCTCGACATGGCCTCGCGCATGGACCGGCGCCTTCATCTGATCGATGGGCGCCTGACCACGGAGGCGGACAGGGCCTCAGGCGAAGGCGTGTTGCCGGACACCTGACGCCCGGCGAAACCTCAGCCGAGGCCGAAGACGACATCGCTTTCCGTCAGAACCGAAAGCGAAACGTCCTCGATCAGAATGCCCTCGGCATCGGAACCGTTGAAGGCGACGAACACGCCGTCGGCCGTATCGTGCGCAGCAGCGAGAAAATCGGCATAGCTGTGAATGCCCGTGGCGTCCTGGGCGTCCTCGGAAAAGGCGATCCGATCGCCCAGCCTGCCGTTGAAATCAAGGATGCGATCGAGACCGGCTTCGCCGGAGGTTTCCGACGACCAGAGAAACGTGTCGGCGCCGCTGCCGCCCGTCAGCCGATCGGTGCCATTGCCACCGCTCAAGAGGTCATTTTGCGAACCGCCGTCGAGGATATCCGCACCGTCACCGCCGAAGAGCTGGTCGTTTTCCGAGGCGCCGCTCAGCGTGTCGTTTCCGCCGCGCCCGTCGAGGATGTCGTTGCCGCTCGACGAATAGAAGGTGTCGTTGTCTTCGGCGCCGCGCAGCACGTCGTCGTAGCGCCCGGACGTGACGTTGAAATATTCGACATTGGCGAAGGTCAGTCCGGTATGCGTTATGCCGCGTGCCGCATCGAAAACCGTCGCCTCAGGCAAGCCGCCGTAGTTGAGGTACAACAGATCCCGCCCTTCGCCGCCATCGGCCTCCCCGAGGTAACGGGCGTTGAGCGTGTCGTTGCCCGAGCCGCCGCGCAGGATAGACGCGACGCCAAGGCTGCCGCTGCCGGGAAAGGTATCCTGCAGCCAATCATCGCCGGCGCCGCCGTCGAGCACGTCGCTGCCGCCGTCATTGGCGAGCGTATCCCGGCCGTCACCACCAAAAGCCACGTCGTCGCCAGCGCCCGTCTCGATCGTGTCGTCTCCGGCGCCTGCATCGATATAGTCGTTTCCGTCCTCGCCATCGAACCGGTCACGCCCGGCACCGCCTTCGAGATGGTCGTTTCCGGCACCGGCATCGACCACGAGATAGGTAAGGTCGCCCGCGATGACCCGGTCGTTCCCACTGCCGAGCGCGAGGCTCACCTCCTCGAAGCCGCGCAGCACGGTGCCGGTCGAAGCCTTGCCAGCAGCGAAATCGATGATGAGGTCGCTCGTGCGCTCCATCTCGCTGATATAGAGCCAGTCCTGGCCCGCACCGCCGTCGATCTCGGCGGAGTAGAGTGTGGAGATGATCTGGTCACTGCCGTCGCCGCCAAAAAGACGGTTGGCACCGAGCCCGTCGGTGATCCTGTCGTCGCCCGCGCCGGCTTCGACGACATCGTTGCCGCCGGCAGTCTCGATGACGTCGTCAAGGGCGCTACCCGTAACACGGTCGCTTCCGCGTCCCGTCAGCAGCACAACCCGCTCGACATCCTGATGCTGGACGAAGAGGTGCCGCTCAGTCTGCGTCCCGTCTCCGATAATGCCGTGACCATTGTCCAGGTTGAACACGACCGGAGCAGTCGATCCCGAGAGATCGACGACCAGCGTATCGTCTCCGGCGCCACCAAGAATGGTGCTGCCCGCCCCGACGAGAACGAAGCGGTCGTTTCCATCGCCGCCATCGAGACGGTCGTGTCCGCCCCTATTGGTGATGATGTCGTTTCCCGCACCCGCATTGACGACGTCGATGCCGGCTCCGGTCGAGATCCGGTCGGACCCGGCGGTCCCCGTGATCCGGTCGTCGCCGCTGCCGGCAAGAAGGCGCAGCCACTCGATATCGTGGAAGAAGACATGCCGGCTGACAGCGCTCGGGTCGCCGACATAGCCATGGCCGCCGGTACCGTTGAGGACCATCCGGTCGGCGCTTTGCGAGAAATCGACGACGAGACCGTCAAAACCCCTGCCTCCGGTAATGGCCCCGCCGGTCCCGGTGAGAACGATCTGGTCACTGCCGTCGCCGCCGTCGATCCGGTCGTAGCCGCTCGAACTCGTCAACATGTCGTCATGCGCCCCGCCGTCGACAAAATCGTCGCCGGCGCCGCCATCGATCGTATCGATGCCGACGAGGCCCCAGATGTGGTCGCGTTCCTCGGTGCCCTTCAAAACATCGCTCGCAGACGAGCCTACGATCTTCGCCATATCGCTATCCTCTTCGATCGACTTTAAGAATATGTTCAAAGACTCGAATATACATCCCGAATTCTGAATGTATTACAGGGCTGACACAAAGCAATATCGAATAAACTTGCCGAATATATGCAATTTAATTTGAAATATATATTAGATATCCCGAGACAATCGCCAAGTTTGACGAGATCTGAAAAAAGAGATGGTCGGAAATTGTGCTGAGGGGCTTTTAAACTATACCCGGAAGACGAAGCGGGCAAACGGATGCACCGGGACGTCATCGCGGTGCAGGGAGGGATTTAGGGTCCAGGGGACCGACGGCCGTGCTTTCTAGTCGACCTCGCCGTACCAGCGTATGACGCTTTCGACCGAACGTCGAACCGGGCCTAGAAGCTTGCTGTCGCGAGTATGGCCTCACGATCACGCCCATGCTGACCTCCAGGACAGGCCCCTGGCATTTGTCGCTCTAAGTTTAGCGGTGCTGCCGCCTTGGTACGATGGTCTGGTTGTGGAGCTAGATCCGCGCGCTTTCAGGATAGCGAGGGTGGCTGGGAAAGCCGGACGGAAAACAACAAAAAGGGCGGCGCTCGAGCGCCGCCCCAGAGGAGAGACTATTGGGCTCGGTCAGTTGATGATCTGTACCACCGTTCTCGACTGCGGCTCCACGATCACCCGTTGGTCGTTGACGACTGCATAGGCGTAGCGCGGGTTTTGCGGAACCGGCGTCAGGACGACAGCCGACGGGATCGGCTTACCGACCACGACCTGTTCCTGGACGACGACAGACGCCGGAGCCGGCTGCTGCACGACATAGGTGACAACTTCCGGGGGCGGGGGCGTCAGCGCTGCACCGAGCGCGCCACCCACCACGGCGCCGACGCCGGCACCGATCGGGCCGCCGACGACAGCACCCGCTGCCGCACCACCGGCCATGCCTGCAGCCGTACCGGCTTCCTTGTTGGCGTCCTGAGCAAGGGCGGAGCCTGCCAGTAGAGCAGCAACAGCCGCCGTAATTACAAGCTTCTTCATGATCTCATCCTTTCGTTCGATCACAAACTCAACGAAAGGGATAATAAATTGTTCCAATATTACCTTCTTGCTTTCGGATCACGCTTGATAACTTCCGTTAACAGTCGCCTGCACAATCAAAACAAGCACGGACGATGCCTTACATAATCCGACAAAGAGCAATTCGATACTTTATATTCGCGACCATATTCTAGAGAATGCCCGGTTCGCATGGTTCCATTTTGAAAGCGCCGACTGACCCGTGAGCAGCGGGTTTCCGCCACGCGGCACACGATCTGCCACGCTAGTCGCGGGGCAACTTGCCAAGGAGCAGTTTGTTCCCCTCCCTGTTTCCGCAGCGCGAACATTTGAGCGTTCGGCCGATGGAATTGAGGTGGATGTCCCATCCGCAGGTGCTGGCTATCGCCCGACGGTCAATGCGCCCTTGATGCCGGCACTTCCCGCATTTTGCCACGAGCACATACCACTCCGGCAGCAGCTCCAGGGTCGAGCCGTAGTCGGCAGCATTTTCGCGCGGCATCAGGTCGATGCTTCGACGATGCCTCATGGTCAGTCCTCTCGAAGCTTCGCCTCGATCCGCCCATCACCGCACGCGGGCATCGGCGGTTTCGTGCGGATTGCCCCCGTTGGAGTTCCGCCAGGCGCCCTGGTATCGGCCCATCGGTCTCGCGGTAGTCGTTGCTTCACCGTGCCGAACCGTCGAGCCGTAGCGAAAGCTGCACGCCGCCGCGCTTCAGCCGCGGCAGGGGCGGCGTCATGTCGATGCGTCCGAAGGTCCGCTTCCGCCACTCGGCTTCGCGCTCCCGCTTCTTCCGGGCGGCTGCAACGGCAGCCATGGCGCGTTCGATCACTTCTTCCGTATGGGTCATGGTTTCTGTCCGGTTCATGGGAAACCTCCATTTTGTTCACGTTATGTTCTTATTTTAGCACTCCAATGTCAACTCCCTTCGCGAGGGCGGGCGAATCGCATGCAACGGGATCGATGAATCATCTCTCGTCAGCCGGCAGCAGACGGTCAAATCCGCCATCGCCAAGGCAACAATGGCCAAAAGATCGGTTTGTTCCGACGCCCAATTTACCTTGTTTTTCAGTGCCGGAAGGCCCGCCGCGGGGCCAGCCTCATTAACCTTCGCACTGCTGAATTAACCATTTGTTAACCATTTCCTCGATACACCGAGGCAACGGAAAATTTACCAAGATGAACGATGTGTTAACCGAATCCCGGCCGATCCGCCTCAAGGGGCGCTCCTTCCTTGCGCTAGCGCTGACCCCCGAGCTGCCCCTCGAGGATTGGCTCACACGGCTCGACGATCTGGCTTCCCGCTCCGCCGGTTTCTTCCTCCGGCGGCCCGTCGTGCTCGACGTCGATGGCCTCGAAATCGATCGTTCGCAACTGCGCGAACTCGTCGATCAGCTCGGCAAACGCAATGTCCGAATCATGGGCATCGAGGGGGCGCGACAGTCGCTGCTCGGCGCCGATCTGCCACCGGCGATGAACGACGGGCGCCCGGCAGCCGACTATGAAGCGAAGATGGCGGAGCAGGCAGAAAAGGCCGAGGTGCCGGGAGCAGCAACGGAAGCCGTCATCACGGCCGAACCGCTTGCCGCCAAGGCAACACCCTCGATGGTCGTGACCCAGCCGGTGCGCTCCGGACAGTCGCTGTTCTTCCCGGAAGGCGACGTGACGATCATCGGCTCGGTCGCTTCTGGCGCCGAGGTCGTCGCCGGCGGATCGATCCATATCTACGGCGCGCTGCGCGGCCGGGCGATGGCCGGCACCACCGGCAATGCTTCGGCACGGATCTTCTGCCGCAAGCTCGAAGCGGAACTGATTGCGATCGACGGCTTTTACAAGACCGCCGACGACATGGAGCAGCATCTGCGCGGCAAGTCCGTTCAGATCTGGCTCGACGGCGAAGCGCTCAAGGCGGGAACGCTCGGCTAGAGCGGGATGGGGATGGTCGGGCGGACACCGCGCGCATCCCGCTTAGGTTCTGGGTCGATCCAGAACCATCGTGACGTAAGGCGAAGGCGTAGTTTAAATACTTGGAGAGATGAATGGGCAAGGTAGTCGTAGTTACATCGGGCAAAGGCGGCGTCGGCAAGACGACGTCCAGCGCCGCATTGGGTGCTGCGCTTGCGCAGAACGGCGACAAGGTCGTGGTCGTCGACTTCGATGTCGGTCTGCGCAATCTCGATCTCGTCATGGGCGCGGAACGGCGTGTCGTTTATGACCTGGTCAATGTGATCCAGGGGGAGGCCAAGCTGTCGCAGGCGCTGATCCGCGACAAGCGGGTCGAAACGCTTTACCTACTGCCGGCCTCGCAGACCCGCGACAAGGACAATCTGACGCCGGAAGGCGTCGAGAAGGTCATCGCCGCCCTGCAGAACGCCTTCGATTGGGTGATCTGCGACAGCCCCGCCGGCATCGAACGCGGCGCGACGCTCGCCATGCGCCACGCCGATATCGCCATCGTCGTGACCAACCCGGAAGTCTCGTCGGTGCGCGACTCCGACCGCATCATCGGCCTGCTCGATTCCAAGACGCTCAAGGCCGAAAACGGCGAGCGGATGGAAAAGCACCTGCTGCTCACCCGCTACGACCCGCTTCGCGCCGAGCGCGGCGATATGCTGAAGGTCGACGACGTGCTCGAAATCCTGTCGATCCCGCTGATGGGCATCATCCCGGAAAGCGCTGACGTGCTTCGTGCATCCAACGTCGGCTCGCCGGTCACGCTGGCAGACAACCGCTCAGCGCCGGCGCTGGCCTATTTCGACGCAGCGCGCCGGCTGAAGGGCGAAACCCTGCCAATCACCATTCCCGGTGAAAAGCGCAGCTTCCTCGGCAAGATTTTCGGAAGGAAGGCGGCATGAATCTGTTCGGTTTCTTCTCCCGCTCCCAGTCAGCACCGGCCGCCCGCGAACGGCTGCAGGTACTGCTGGCGCATGAGCGCGCATCGGCCGGCGATTCCGATCTCGTCACCAAGCTGCGCGACGAAATTCTGAAGGCGATCTCCAAGCACATGCAGATCGACGACGAAAAGGTCAAGGTGACGATGGAACGCGGCGCGCAGGTCTCGACGCTCGCGGTCGATATCGAGATCCCCTTCGACGCGAAGAAGGCGGCCTGACGGCCGCCCATTCGTTCCATATGACGTCAACGCGTCTCCGGATACCTTTAGCCGGACAATATCGACAGATGTTGTCCGGCTTTTTCGTGAGAGGTCAGAACTCCGGCGCGACGCCGAAGACGAACTCACTGTCGCCCGACATGTTGAAATACTGGCGATCCGTCCCCGCCGGAATGTAGAAACCGTCGCGCGGATTGAGCTCGAACCAGACCTGGCCTTCCGCTTCCGGCACATGGATGTTCAATGTGCCCGACACGACGTAGAGGCATCTGATAGCGCTGGCGAAACCCGACCTCGTCGCTTTCGGCAGCGCCCGTTCGATCGCGCTCGCCTGTTTCCGTTTCGCCAACGACGGTCGCCAGCTTTGCGACCGTCCTCGGCTTCAACGACTTCCGCGACCTGAAGGCGTTCTTTCAACAACACCTGCGAAATGCGTGGACGGTATCGGCCTCACAATAGAGGACGCCCGCGCGCTGACGCTCAGGCCGCCTTTTGCGGCAGCGGCCCGACATAGAGCGAACGCGGCCGGATAAGGCGGCCCTCCAACGCCTGTTCGCGTGCGTGGGCGATCCAGCCGACCGTCCGGCCGATCGCAAAGACGCCGGTGAAGGCTTCGCGCGGGAACTTCAGCGCGTCGAGCAGAAGCGCCGTGTAGAACTCCACATTGACGTCGAGCGGACGGTCGGGCTTGCGCACCTTCAGGATGGCGAGTGCCGATTGCTCGACCGCTTCGGCCAGTTGAATACGATCGCGGTTCGCCGGGTCGGCGGCGCTCAGTTGCTTCAACGCGCCTTTCAGCGCGTCGGCGCGGGGATCGCGGACGCGATAGACGCGATGGCCAAAACCCATCAATCGTTCGCCGTTGTCGAGCGCCTTCGAGAGCCAGGCTTGCGCGTTCCCCGGCGTCCCGATCGCATCCAGCATGTCGAGCACCGGACCAGGCGCACCTCCGTGGAGCGGTCCCTTGAGCGCGCTGATCGCAGCAAGAACCGAAGACGTGAGACCGGCTTTCGTGGACGCGACCACGCGCGACGCGAAGGTCGAAGCGTTGAGGCCGTGATCCGAGATCGTCACCAGATAGGCATCGAGCGCCGCCACTTCTTCCTTGCTCGGCACTCTGGCGCCGAGCATCGCGAGGATATCGGCCGAATGCGAAAGTGCCGGCGTCGGCGCGACCGGGGTTTCACCCTTCTTCAGGCGCAGCGCCGCCGGCAGGAAGACGGCCGGGGCGGCTAGCAAGCGCAGTGCCGTATCGGGATCGTCTCCATCCGGAAGCCGGGCGATCAGCGCACGCATGATGTCGACCGGCGGCAGTTCCAGCAACACATCGTCGATGGCGCTGATATGGGCGAACACTTCTGCCCGCTTCTGCCCGAGGCGCCTGGCGAGTTCGGCTCGATCCGGAACGGCCCCCAGCAGCCCGCCGAACAACAGGGCGATGACATCTTCATAGCGCGCTTGCCCGACCAGATGATCGAGCGAGACGCCGCGGATGATCAATTCGCCGGCTTCACCGTTGACATGGGAGAGCTGCGTTTCAGCGGCGACGACGTCTTCAAGTCCGTTCTTCATCATCAAGTTTCTCCTTTACGCCAAGAATGATCCAACCTAGATCTATTGACGTCAATCTTGATGCAATCGATCAACATGAAGACACTCTGGATCACCGCCGAAGAGGCGCTCGCCCGGCTCGGCAGCAAGCGGCAGACGCTCTACGCCAATGTCAGTCGCGGGCGCATCCGCGCCAAGCCCGACCCTTCCGACCCGCGCCGCAGCCTCTATCAGGCCGACGACGTGCACCGGCTGGCCGAACGTCAAGCCGGCAGGCGGCAGGCGGCGGTCGTCGCCGCCGAAACGATCCGCTGGGGTGAGCCGGTTCTGCAGACGACGATCTCCAGTATTGCCGGAGGGCGGCTATTCTATCGCGGCCGTGATGCGGTCGAACTCTGCAACGACGCGACGCTGGAGCAGATCGCGACGCTACTTTGGCAAGCATCCGAGCCAGTGACCGTTCCCGCCGGCGAACACGGCGGCAGCCAATCGCGCCTGGCCGCAACGTTCGCACGCCTGGCTGCACGGATCGAAGGCGACCTGCCGGCGCTCGGCCGCCGTCCGGCGATATTGAAGGCTGAAGCCGCCGACGTGCTTGCGAGCGTCGCGGCGGGAATGGCGCCGTCGCCAGAGCAGATGCCGCTGCACCGGCGGCTGGCGCTGGGCTGGGGACGGCCGGAGGCGGCGGAGCCGATCCGCAAGTGTCTGGTGCTGACCGCGGAGCACGAGCTCAACGTTTCGGCCTTCGCAGCCCGCGTCACGGCTTCCTCCGGCGCGGCGCTTTCTGCCGCCACGCTATCAGGGCTTGCCACTCTCACCGGGCCTCGACATGGCGGCGCCTGGCTCAGCGTCACGCGGTTGGCCGAACAGGCGGCAGCAAGCGGCGTGCGCGAGGCGATCCGGGGAATGCTCTCCTCCGAGGGAGTGGTCAGGGCCTTTGGCCACCGGCTCTATCCCGATGGCGATCCGCGCGCCAGGGCGATCATGGCAAGCTTCGAGGTGCCTGCGCTCTACACCACATTGGCCGAAGCCGGCGAGGAGTTGCTCGGCGAACCAGCCAATCTCGACTTTTCGCTGGCCGCCCTCGCAGCGGCCTATGCCCTGCCTGAAGATGCGCCGCTCGTAATTTTCGCGCTTGCGCGCACCGTCGGCTGGCTCGCTCATGCGATGGAGCAGATCGAGAGCGGCGAACTGATCCGCCCTCGCGCGCATTACGCAGGCTCCTAGCTATTTCTTCGACGCCCGCATGAACCCGAGGCATGGGCGAGAAGAATAGTTTCCAGGAGAAAGCGCGAACAGCGTTTATTACATAAAGTTAACAATTTGGTTTTCCAAACAAGAAAGGAGAAATATTACATTATAGTAACATGACTAGCGCGCATCTAAGTATTACCTTCGAACCGAGGTTGAATATTGCCGGCGACCGCTTCGGCCGCGACGCGACAATAGGAGACGGCCTCGCAGGGAAGCTCCTCCCGCTTCCCGCGTAGAAGGAGATGCAGATATGCGCTCGCCCCTCAAGACCACCACCATCGCAACCCTTGCCCTCGTCGTTTTCGCCGGCGGTGCCTTTGCGGCCGATCACCACGACTTCGGTCGCGAGAGTGACAAGGGCGCCTACACGGGCGATTACTACCAGGGCATTTTCACCCAGGACGACATGACGGCCCCGGCCATGCCGGTCTACCGAGCACCGGTTCACATGGCATCGTCGCGTCTCGACCGCGTCCTGCATGAACTCCGGGTCGACAACCACCGGATCAATGCCGACCGCGAACAGGGCAAGCTGACCGCGGCAAACTACGCGAAGCTTGAACGTGAGGACGGCGCAGTGCGCGCCCAGGCGGTCAAGACCGCCGCCGCCCACAACGGCATGCTGCCTACGCAATCCTATGCGCGGCTGCAGAACGAAGTTCGGCACCTCGACCGAGACATTGCCCGGATGGCCTGATCGACAGGCAGATGCGGCCCAC
Source organism: Ensifer sp. CCNWLY38 (assembly GCF_037120565.1). NCBI lineage: Bacteria > Pseudomonadati > Pseudomonadota > Alphaproteobacteria > Hyphomicrobiales > Rhizobiaceae > Ensifer > Ensifer sp. CCNWLY38. Next base: position 143,534 of record NZ_JBBBBO010000003.1, on the reverse strand, counting down.
CCGGCTTCCGGGTGAGCGCCACCGACGGCGCCGGGCTCGCCCCACGAGCCCGGCGTCGTCGGCAATCAACACAAGCCCTTGCACGAAGCTGACCGAAGCAATGAGCCGTGTTCGCCTCCCCCCGGGGGCGCACGCCTGAGGTTTCTCGGCGACCTGGCAGCGAAAGGAACAAGATCATGTCAAACATTCTCATGAGGTACCGTGCTGCCGCCCTCCTCGGCGCTGCCGTCATCATCGCGCCCTTGTCCATGGCAGCCTTTGCAGGCCATGGCGCGGCTGCGGACGCCGCGACCGGTCCGGCCGTTGCGGTGCCACTTATGTCCGGCGCCTCCTTCGCTCCGATCGTGTCGGCAGACAAGCCGGCGGTCGTCACGATCACGACCGTGATCAAGGCCGACAACGCCGGCAACGACGAAACCTCGCAACTCGGCGGAAACTCGCCCTTCGACGAGCAGTTTCGCCAGTTCTTCCGCGACCAGGGCATTCCGCTGCCGGACCAGGCCCCGCAACAGCGCCCCGCGCAACGGGCCGAGGCGCTCGGCTCCGGCTTTATCGTGACCACGGACGGCTACATCGTCACCAACAATCACGTCATCGACAAGGCATCGAGCATCACAGTGACCCTTGACGACGGCACGCAGATGCCCGCCAAGCTTGTCGGCACCGATCCGAAGAACGACCTCGCCGTCCTGAAGATCAAACCGGCGAAGCCGCTTGCCACCGTTGCCTGGGGCGATTCCGACACCTTGCGGGTCGGCGATCAGGTGCTTGCGATCGGCAACCCCTTCGGCATCGGCACGACGGTGACCGCCGGCATCGTCTCGGCGCGTGGCCGCGATCTGCACAGCGGTCCCTATGACGACTTCATCCAGATCGACGCGCCGATCAATCGCGGCAACTCCGGCGGACCGCTGGTCGATGCTGCGGGCCGGGTCGTCGGCATCAACACCGCCATCTATTCGCCGAACGGCGGCAGCGTCGGCGTCGGTTTCGCCATTCCCTCGGATCAGGCGCAGAAGGTCGTCGCCGAGTTGATGAAGGACGGCTCGATCCAGCACGGCTTCATCGGCGTCGAAATTCAACCGGTGACCGCTGACATCGCCGATGCGATCGGCCTCCGTCAGGCAGAAGGCGCGCTCGTCGCCGGCGTCAATGATGGAACACCCGCCGCCAGGGCAGGCCTCAAGGCTGGCGACATCATCACCGCCCTCGGCGGCAGCCCGATCAAGTCGCCACGTGATCTCTCGCGCATGGTGGCAGACCTCTCGCCCGGCACCTCGAAGAGCGTGAGCGTCTGGCGGACCGGCAAGACCAAGGACCTCTCGATCACCGTCGGCCGCAACGCCGGGGATCAACAGTAAGTATCTTCCGTCGCGCGCGGACGACAGCTAGGTCCCGCCCCTTTGCCTGCCCGGCCGTAAGGCGGCCGGGCACAATTGTCAGCGTTAGCCTATGGCGTTGGTCGCCCCGCCCTCTGGGCCAGCCTTTTCTTTCCGGTTTTGCTCGCGCCAGGATCCGGGACTGAAGGATGTTACCCGGCGGAATTCGCGATTGAAATTCGACTTCGTCTGGAAGCCGGATTCAAGCATCGCCGAGGTCACCGACATGTCGGTCTCACGCAGCAGCCGGCAGGCTTCGGCAATTCGGAAATCGTTGATGTATTGAGAGACGTTCTTGCCGGCCAGCCGATTGACGGCGGCCGATATCTGCCGGGCCGGCAGGCCTGCGCGCCGCGCCAGACGCGACAAAGTGAGATTTTCGTCGCGGGCCAGTTTCTGGCTGAGCAGCAACTGTTCGACGCGATCCAGGATCTCCCGGTCCTGCGGCACTGAAACCGGATCCTCATCGGCGACCGTGCTGGCTACCGGAAACGCGCGCGCACGGTCCGCGACCATCGCGGTCAGGCCGATGAAGAGCAATCCCAGCATGTTTCCGTTGCTGACGATGAGGCCGATGTTCGCCCCCTTCGTCCATTCAAAGTCCAGGATGATCGCAAGATCGAAGAGGGCCGACACACAGAGCGAGACCGCGGCAATGACCAAAGCGCGGTGCGCCGCAACGGCGCCTTCAAAACGCGCTTCGTCCAGTGCATCCGTGCCGGTGCGGGCAAGGTTCAAAAGCGCCAGCGCATATCCGACATATTCGACGATCAGGGCGAAGTCGATATATCTCGGCGCGAGCAGCACGAGCATGAGGATGCCGATGGTCGGCGTCACGTGAATCCACCCGGCGCCGGGAACGCTTCGCTCCTCGCTGCGGATCAGGCTGTGGAAACTCGCGAGCACCAGCGGCGGAACACAGCTTGCGAGCACCGGCAAAGCAAATCGCAATGCTGCAACCTCGTAACCCCAGCGCAGGCCGACGACCACCGACTGAAGGGCGCAGAGCGTCACCAAGGCGAGAAACGCCCGATTGCGCTTCGCGGGTTCGTCGCCGCGCAGCATGACAACCAGCAGGATCAGCAACAGCAAGGCGACGACGAACGGCAACGGCAGGAAGATCAAGAGCGAGTCCTTTGGCAGGCAGATAACCCCGCAAGTCATGGCCCAGATCGCGATTCGGGACGACCTGAATCGCGATCAAGGACGCGGAGAGGCGCGACGCCGGCGACGATCGTGCGTCTTTTCCAACCCAGCGAGATGCCCATGCCCCTCCTTCAGTTTCTGCCCGCCGCCGTTTTCATCCTGGCCGTTGCCACCCCCTCGCATGCCCATGATGTCGGTGTGCGCGAAATCAGCGTTCCGGCTCCTGAACGGGGACGAGATCTCTCTGTCACCATCTGGTATCCCGCCGCGGCCGGCGGCGAAACCACCCTTGTCGGCGACAACCAGATCTTTAAGGGAACAGAGGCCGCAAGGAACGCCCCCTCCCTCCCGGGGCCGTTCCCCCTGGTCGTCGTTTCGCACGGCTCCGGAGGCCGCGTTCAGGCGATGAGCTGGCTGGCGACCGCGCTCGCAGAGGCTGGTTTCATCGTCGCCGGCCCCAACCATCCAGGCACGACCAGCGGCGATTCGACGCCCGCCAACACGCCGAAGCTCTGGGAGCGCACGGCCGATCTTTCCGCCGTCATCGACAAGCTCACCGGCACCGGCGAATGGAACAAGGTAATCGACGCCGACCGGATCGCCGTCCTCGGTTTTTCTCTCGGAGGCGCGACCGCCATGGAGCTATCGGGCGCCCGCGCCGATCTCGATGCCTATGCCGGCTACTGCGACAGCTACGGGAAATGGGATTGCGCCTGGTTCGCCGGCGGCAAAGGCTATGTCGACGACATGCCGGTCGAGGTCGGCAAGCTCGATCTTCGCACGATCGACAAAGCCCGCTTCGAACAATCGAACCACGATCCCCGCATCAAGTCGGCGGTACTGATCGATCCGGGTCTCGCCCAGGCCTATGGGCAAGAAAGCCTGAAAAAGATCGCGATACCGATGCATTTCATCAATCTCGGCAGTCCAGAGACCATCCCCCTGGCCGTCGCCTCCAAGCCTTTGGCGGCACTGACGCCAAAGGGCTCCTATGCCGCAATCGCCGGGGCCGACCATTTCAGTTTCCTGCCGGAATGCAAGGACGGCGCCGCCGAAGCGCTGAAATCCTTCGGCGAAGTCGACCCCATCTGCGAGCCGACCGAGCGTCCCCGCACCGACATCCATGCCGATATCATCAAGCTGGCGCGCGAAGCCTTGCAGCAGAGCCTTGGCGAATAGCGGTTGGTGAGAGCGCAAGGCTGACGGCGATACGCACTCCGGATCGCCGCCCGGCCAAGCGGGACCGCGCTTTGCCGTCCCTTCTTCCAGAAACGGTACCTCGACACCGCAAGTGGATTCATCGGGACCAACGCTGCGAAATACATTGGCTTACAAAAAGCGCGCCCGGCCGACACACCGCCAATACACACATCCGTTGAAATCAGGATGCTTCCAACGACGCACACTCGATCAACGCTATGACGGAGAGACCCATGAAAACGACTCGCATCATTGCCGCCGCAGCCCTGCTGATCGCCGGCAGCATGACGACGCTTCGCATGGCTGAGGCTCAGCAGATGCAGGGCATTCAGCGCACGGACCTGATCAAGAACGAGATCAGCGTGCCCGGACACGAGGCTGTGCAGGTCCGCGTCGATATCGACCCGGGAACTACGTCGATCAAGCATTCCCATCCGGGCGAAGAAATCGCCTATGTGCTCGAAGGTTCACTGGAATACCAGCTCGAGGGCCGGGCGCCGGTGACGCTTCAGGCAGGCCAGGCGTTGTTCATTCCGGCTGGCGTTGCCCATGTGGCAAAGAACGTTGGCACCGCCAAGGCATCGGAACTCGCGACCTACATCGTCACCAAGGACACGCCGCTCGTCGTTCCAGTCAAGTGAGGCACGTTGATGAGTTGCGCGGTGCTGCTGGTGAATCCGCCTTCAAGCGTGAAGGAATTCGAGCAGCGCCGCGTTGAATGCCGGCGCGGACTCGATGTTGACGATATGCCGGCCGGGCAATGACAGATGCCGCCCTTGCTGCACGCGGGCGGCGATGTTTTCGAGGTCGGATGGCGGACAAACCGGATCCCCGTCGCCGGAAATGGCGAGCACGGGATTGGCGATCTTGACGATTTCTTCTCGCAAATCCGCACCCGCCAGCGCTGTGCAGCCGCCGATATAGCCATCGGTCGAAGTAGCGCCGAAGCCCTCGAGGACGCGACCGACGGCTTCACGATGGCTGGCTGCGAATTCCGGGCTGAACCAGCGTTCGGCTGTGGAAGCGGTCAAAGCCGCGAGGCCGTCCGCCCTGACGCTGTCGATGCGCGCGGCCCATCCCTCGGGTGTGCCGATGCGCGCCGCCGTCGCGCATAGCACGAGCCTGCCCAGGCGCTTGCCGGCGTGCACGCCCAGCCATTGCCCGGTCAGGCCGCCGATCGACAGGCCGCAGAAATGCGTCCGTTCGATCTCCAGCGCATCCAGAAGAGCCAGCACGTCATGGCCGAGATCAGCGAGCGTATAGGGCGGTGGCGGCGCCGAGGAACGACCATGGCCCCGGCGGTCGTAACGCAGCACGCGGAAATGCGGCGAAAGCTCCCCGATCTGGGCGTCCCACATGGAGAGGTCGGTGCCGAGAGAATTGCAGAAGAGCAGCCAGGGTGTATTGCCGCTTTGGTCGCCGTCGATGCGGTAATGAAGCCGATGGCTGGGTAGGTCGAGATAGGCCATGAAACGGGCACTCCAATCAGGGAAGCCGCCAGCGAAGGCGGCTTCATGGTTGTTGGCGCGACGCTGCGCCTCATAGGCATGCGCGCTGCGGCACGAGTCTCGCACGCGCAAAGGGATGGCGGCCGGATGCCTTCATGGTCCGGCCGCCATTGCCGTTCGCTAAGCCGTCGCCAGTTGCGCGACCTCGTCGCGGCGGGCGTTGCTGATCGCAAAGACCAGCATGGCGAGCGCCGAGATCGCAGCCGGGATCGCGAAGATCGCGAAATTCTGCTGCAGCGGAAACTCCTGCGCCAGGAGCACCCCGCCGAGCGTCGGGCCGACGATTGCGCCGATGCGACCGACGCCCGAGGCCCAGCCCAATCCGGTAGAGCGGACCGAGAGGTTATAGAGCTGTGCCACGCTGGCATAGAGCAGGATCTGCGTGCCGATCGTGGTGGCGCCGGCGACGAACACCATCAGGAACAGAAGGGCCGGCGGCAGGTTGAAGCCGATCAGCGCGATGGACAGGGCTGCTGCGACGAAGAATCCGATGACCACCTTCGGCAGGCCGAACCGGTCGCCGAGCCAGCCGCCGGCAATCGCGCCGACCATGCCGCCGAAATTCAGCGAAAACAGGCTGAGCAGGCTCGCCTTCTCGGCGTAGCCGGCTTCCTGCAGCACCTTCGGCAGCCAGGACGACAGCAGATAGACGAGCAGCAGGCAGCAGAAGAACGCGACCCACAGCATGATCGTGCGCAGCGTGCGCTGATGCCGGAAGAGCTCCAGGACCGACGCCGAGGCGCCCTTCGCCTCGGAGAAGACCAGCCTGTCGGCCACGCTGAGACGCGCGTCGGGATCGATCTTCGCATAGATCCGCTTCGCTTCCTCCTGCTTGCCCTGGCGGATGAGGAAGCCGAGCGATTCCGGCAACTTCCAGAGGATCACCGGCAGCAAGAGCAGCGGCACCGCGGCGATAAAGAACATCGGCTTCCAGCCATAGGACGGAATGAGGCCGATGCCGAGACCGGCGGCGACCATGCCACCGACCGAATAGCCGGAGAACATCAACGCCACCAGGGTGCCGCGCAGACGCTTCGGCGCGTATTCGTTCATCAGTGCCACGGCATTGGGCATCAAGCCGCCGCAGCCGAGACCGGCGAAAAACCGGAAGATCTTGAACTGTTCGGGCGAACCGGCAAGCCCCGTCAGCAAGGTCGAGACCGTGAACAGCACGAAGCTGATGGCGATGCCCTTCTTACGGCCGATCCGGTCGGCGAGCGGGCCGAAGATCAGCGCCCCGAACATCATGCCGAACAGTGCCCAGGCCTGCAGCGCGCCGGCCTGCGGCTTGCTCAGTCCCCATTCGGCGATCAGCGTCGGCAGCACGGTGCCGGCGACGAAGACGTCATAACCGTCGACAATCAGCAGCAGCGCTGAGAGCGCAACCACCATCCACTGGAAGCCGCCAAGGGGGCTCCCGTCTATTGCCTCATTCACATCGATAGAGCGCATCATCTCCTCCCCAGGTCGTTGCGCGTTTCAGATAGAGAGCCGTCAGCCGAGATCGCCGCCGGCGACCGGCAGCACGCTGCCGGTGATGTAGGAGGCCTCGTCGGAGGCCAGGAACAGAATGGGTGCCGCCTGCTCTTCGATGCTGCCGTAGCGCTTCATGAAGCTCGACTGCTTTACCTGGGCGACGACGTCGCCCATCCAGGCCTTCTCGGCGTCGCTGTCGCCCGCGGCATTGCGCGGGACACGGCGTGGCGGCGCCTCCGTCCCACCCGGCGCGGTCGCGACGACGCGGATGTTGCGCTCGGCAAGTTCCATCGCCAGCGACTGGGTGATGGCGTTGACACCGCCTTTCGCCGCGGAATAGGGCACGCGGTGAATGCCGCGCGTGGCATTCGAGGACACGTTGACGATGGTGCCGCCGCCACGGGTAAAGAGATGCGGCAGCACCGCGTGGCAACAGTAGAGCGTCGGCATCAGCGAGCGGCGGATTTCCGCATCGATCTGCAAGGGTTCGAATTCGGCAAAGGGGCGCATGCGGATCGCACCGCCGACATTGTTGATCAGGATGTCGATGCCGCCGAATGTTTCGGAGGCAAAGCGCATGGCAGCAGCGGCACCCTCATGGGTTTCGAGATCGGCGTTGAAGGCTGCCGCCCGATCGCCCCCGGCCTCCGCCGCCACCTCTGTGACGAAGTCGGCGCGGTCGACGAACACCACCTTGCCGCCTTCAGCCGCAGCACGCAGCGCCACAGCGCGGCCGATGCCCTGAGCGGCACCTGTGACCACGAGCACCTTGCCGGCGAAGCGACCTTCGAAGCGAACCGTGCTCATGCGGCCTCCTTCGCCACCGCATTGGGCGTGAACTTCTCGTAGTGGAAGCTGTTGGGCAACATACCGGTGTCGTCGAGATGTCTGCGCACCGCATCGACCATCGGTGGCGGGCCGCAAAGATAGACATCGACATCGCCGCCATTGAGCAGTTCGTCCGGCATGTGCTGGGTAACCCAGCCCTTGCGCGGATGGCTGGAGGCAGCGTCGGCCACGACAGTGCTGTAGGTGAAGTTGGCGAGCCGTTTGGCATAGGCCTCGATCTCATCGACAAGCACCAGGTCGAGGTCACGGGTGACGCCATAGATCAGGTGGATCTTCTGCTGCGCGTTGGACTGGGCCAGCACTTCGAGCATCGACAGGAATGGCGCAAGACCGGTACCGCCGGCCAGCAACAGCAGGGGGCGTTGGACTTCTCTCAGATAAAAGCTGCCGAGCGGCCCTGTCAGTTCGAGTTTCGTGCCGGCTTCGGCACGCTCCAGCCAGCTGCTCATCAGACCGCCGGGGATCTTCTTGATCAGGAAGCCGATGCGCGCTTCGCCCGGCGCCGAAGAGAAGGAGTAGGAGCGGCTCTGGCCGCTGCCCGGCACGTCGATGTTGACATATTGGCCGGGGAGAAAGACGGTTGCTGCGGCCGCGTCCACGTCCAGTTCGAGCACGATCGCCGCATCGTTGTGCGGGGCGACGCGGGCGACCGTTGCCGAGAACTTCTGCTGTCCGGTCTTGCAGGCGGCCGATGTCGTCGGCACCGCGATGACGCAATCGCTCGACGGTTTCATCTGGCAGGTCAGCACCAGACCGCTTGCCGCCTCATCGGATGTAAGCGCATCGTCGATGAAATCGTCGCCGAGGTCGTAGGCGCCGCTTTCGGCGCGACACTTGCAGGTGCCGCAGACGCCGTCGGAACAGTCCATCGGCAGGTTGATCTTGTTGCGGAAAGCAGCGTCGAGCACCTTCTCGTCGTCCCGGCATTCGACGAAACGGGTGACGCCGTCCTCGAAATTCAAAGCGATCCTGTAGCTGGCCATGGTTACTCCTCCCATTCCCTTGTCGTCAGGCAACCGTCATCAGATGTGATAGACGTCGATGACCTGGCGGATGTAGTCGTTCTTCAGCACGATCTTCTTTTGCGAAATCACGAGCCCGTCGCCGCTTTTGCGCAGCGTCACGAACATGGTGCCGAAGAAATGGTCGGTGACCTTGTAGCGATGGTTGAGCGTGTGGAAGTTGTAGCGGACGTCCGCCTCCTCACCGCGATCAGTCACAAGCTCGACATTGGTGACGTTGTGGCTGGTGCGCGGCTCCGGCGTGGACGCGCCTGAGCGTTCGGTCTTGATGCGGAAGACGCGATCTTCCAGGCCGTCGCGGCTCGGATAGAAGATCAGCGAGATCTCAGACTGCGGATCTTCGGTCAGCTGATCGTCATCGTCCCAGGCCGGCATCCAGTAGGTGACGTCGGGCGCATAGCAGGTCAGCCATTCGTCCCATTCGCGGTCGTCGAGCAGGCGCGCTTCGCGGTAGAGGAAGGCGCAGGCGGTGTCGTAGGAGATGCTCATGCGACCGCTCCCTTCTTCTCGGAGGCAAGTGCTGCGCGCATCACCTTCGCCCAATATTCGTGCTGGCGGACGAAGAGGCCCTCGTCCTCGCTGCGCTCGCCGGAAAGCAGCGGCTCAAGCCCCATGCGTTTGGCGTTATCATCCGGTCCGTCGATCCAGAGCGGCGCGCCGCGCGACAGATCGTTCCAAAGTGCGGTGATGCCGGCATAGCCCTGCTGGCAGGCGCGGAATTCTTCGAGATCGTCGGCCGTGCCCATGCCGGAGACGTTGAAGAAATCCTCGTATTGGCGGATGCGCAGCGTCCGATCGGCCGCACTTTCGCCCTTCGGCGCGAAGCAGAAGATGCTGATTTCGGTCTTGTCGACGCTGATCGGACGGGTGACGCGGATTTGCGTGCTGAACTGGTCCATCAGGAACACGTTCGGGTAGAGGCAGAGGTTGCGGGTCTGATTGACGATGAAATCCGCCTTCACCTCGCCAACGCGCGCCTCGATCTCCTCACGGGCGTGGAAGACCGGCCGGACCTCGGGGTTCATGGTATTGGTCCAGAGCAGGATGTGGCCGTTGTCGAAACCGTAGACGCCGGCGACCGAGCGGCTCCAGCTGGAGGCATCGACCGCCTTGGTGCCCTCCTCGTGGCGACGGCCCATGGTCGCTGCATAGTTCCAGTGGACGGAGCTGACGTGATAACCGTCGCAGCCGTTTTCCATCTGCAGCTTCCAGTTTCCGTCGTAGATGTAGGAGGAGTTGCCGCGCAGCACTTCGAGGCCGTCAGGCGCCTGGTCGACGATCTGGTCGATGATCACCTTCGTTTCGCCGAGGTAATCCTCGAGCGAGCTGACGTCCGGGTTCAGGCTGCCGAAGAGGAAGCCGCGATAGCTTTCGAAACGGGCGACGCGCTTCAGGTCGTGCGAGCCATCTTTCGCAAATTGCGGCGGATATTGCGTGGTCTTCTCGTCCTTCACCTTCAACAGCTTGCCGGTGTTGGAGAAGGTCCAGCCGTGGAAGGGACAGGTGAAACTGCCCTTGTTGCCGTGCTTGCGCCGGCAGAGCATCGCACCGCGGTGGGCGCAGGCATTGATGACCGCGTGCAGTTCGCCTGATTTGTCGCGGGTGACGACAACCGGCTGCCGGCCGATATAGGTGGTGTAATAGTCGTTGTTCTCGGGGATCTGGCTCTCGTGGGCGAGGTAGACCCAGTTGCTCTCGAAGATGTGCTTCATCTCCAGCTCGAAGAGGTCTTCGTTGGTGAAGATATCGCGGCGGCACCGGAACATGCCGGTCTCATGATCGTCCTCGACGGCGGTGGCGAGCAGGTGATCAAGGGCTTCGGCTTTGTCGATAACAGCAGACATGGTTCTTCTCCCGCAAACGGCGCGCCGCATTCGGCCTGGCGATTGCAACAATGTCGGTGGTCAGGGTGCGGCGGCTCATCCGGCCGCCGCGGAAACGAAACAATCAGGCGGCGGCGCGCTTGCGCTGCTCGTTGATCTGGTTGTCGACGCCATTCACCAATGAGGTGAGATGAATGTCGAATTCGATCTCGGCGAAGGGACTGGAGAGACCGTTCGCCTTGATGCTCGCCTCGTCGGTCCGCTCGGTGACATCGGGCACCAGGCCGTCGCGGGTCGCATAGGCAAAGTCGTCGTTGACCAAGGGGTCGCCAGCAATGTTGATCTGGGTCGTCAGCTTGCGATGACCGTCGGCGCTGATGAAGAAATGGATATGCGCCGGGCGCTGGCCATGACGGCCAAGAGCCGAGAGCAGTTGCTCGGTCGGGCTTCCCGGAGGCACGCCGTAGCCATGCGGCACGATGCTCTGGAATTTGTAACAGCCCTTGGCATCGGTGACGATCGTGCGGCGCATGTTGAAGGGCGCCTGTACGCCGGTCGGGTCGAAATGCGAATAGAAGCCGCGGGTATCACAGTGCCAGACTTCGACCGTTGCGCCTTTCAGCGGTTGGCCGTCGGCATCATAGACCACGCCGTGCATGATCAGCGGGTGACCGTTGGTATCGCGGCCGTCATCGAGACGGGCAAAACCTTCCGACGCCGGTGCACCGGCGACATAGAGCGGGCCTTCGATGGTGCGCGGTGTCGGATTCTTGATGCCGAGCTCTTCATCGATCGCGTCGAGGCGTTCGTCGAGGAAGTGGTCGAGACCGAGGCCGGGTGAAATCAGGCCGGCCTGGCCGGCAGCGCCGATCTCGTTCAGCCAGGCAATGCCCGTCCAGTATTCGTCCGGGGTGATGTCGAGATCGTCGATCGCCTTGAACAGATCCGACATCAGCCGATGCACGATCTGCTTGACGCGCGGATTGCCGCCATCCTTGTCGAGACCGCTTAAGGTCTTCAGGAAATCCTGGGTCTCCGGCTTGTCGAAAATCTTCACGGTCATGATCATTCCTCCACTTGGATTGTCTTGAAAGCGGGTGCCGCCTGCCAACCTCCCGGCAGCGGCACGGACAAAATTCTAGGTATCGTTCTCACGGATCGACGACGGGTGCCGAAGCAGCGGCGTGACCTCGATCTCCATGAACTTGAACAGCGGCAGACCGGACAGGATCTCGTGCAGCTCGGCATTGTCCTTGACGTCAAAGACGCTGTAGTTCGCGTACTGGCCGGCGATCCGCCAGATATGCCGCCACTTGCCGTTTTGCTGCAGTGCCTGCGAATAGGCCTTCTCTCGCGCGAGAATCTCGGCCACCTCTCCGGCGGGCAGGTCATGGGGAAGGCGAACATCCATCCGTACGTGAAACAGCATGGCCCGATCCTCACTTCGCAACGCTGATGGTCTTGCGCAGCCCATCGCGCGCAAAGAATTTCAGGCGGTCTTCATCCAGTTCGATCCCGAGGCCCGGTCCATCCGGCACCGTCAGCTCGAAATCGCTGTAGTCGAGCGGCGTCGCCAGGATTTCCTCGGTCAGGAGCAGCGGCCCGAAAAGCTCCGTGCCCCATTGCAAATTGGCGAAGGTGGAAAACACATGGGCTGACGCCACGGTGCCGATGCCACCTTCCAGCATCGTGCCGCCATAGAGCTCGATGCCGGCGGCATCGGCGATGGCGGCGACGCGCTGCGCGTTGAACAACCCGCCGCTCTGCTCGATCTTGACCGCGAAGACGTCTGCGCCCTTGGTCTTGGCAATCTCGAAAGCGGATTCGGGACCGGTGAGGGACTCGTCTGCCATCAGCGCCACCGGGAAACGACGGACCAGGCGATTGAGTGCTGCAGTCGATGCGACCGGCTGCTCGACCAGCTCGCAGCCCGCATCGGCGAGCGCCGCCATGCCATAAGCCGCCTCAAATTCGCTCCAGGCCATGTTGACGTCGACGCGCACCGCGCCGCGGTCGCCCAGCGCCTGCTTGATCGCCGCCACATGGGCGATATCGTCCTTCAACGGCTTCGCGCCGATCTTCAGCTTGAAGATCCGGTGGCGGCGAAGGTCGAGCATCTTTTCGGCCTCGGCAATGTCCGTGGCGGTGTCACCGGAAGCGAGCGTCCAGGCGACCGGCAGGCGCTTACGCAGCGCTCCGCCCAGGAGTTCGCCGACCGATAGGTCGAGACGCTTGCCGTGGGCGTCGAGCAGCGCCGTTTCGACCGCGCTCTTGGCGAAACGGTTTTCCTTCACCGCCTTGCCGATGCGCGCCAATAATCCGCGCACGCGGGTCGCGTCCTCGCCGACCATGACAGGCGCGAAATAGGTATCGATCGCAAGCTTCATGCTTTCCGGGCTCTCGCCGCCATAGGCGAGACCGCCGATCGTCGTGCCTTCGCCGATCCCGACGGTGCCGTCGCTGCAATGGACCTTCACCAGCATCAGCGTTTGGCCGGTCATGGTCGCGACCGAGAGCTTGTGCGGCCGGATCGTCGGCAGATCGACCAGCATCGTTTCGACCCGTTCGACGACGGGGACGAAGGCTGCAGTCGGAACGATGGGTGCAAGGGTCGTGTTCATGGCGTGACTGTGCGCCGCGCACCGGGTGGCGTCCAACACCATTTGGGTTCGCTATGATACCTTTATGGTATAGTGTGATAGAGATTTCGCAGATTCATGCGGTTACCGCACTGCAACATACCGCTATGATAGGTAAATGAGGGCCTGAACATGGATCTGCGCCAGCTTCGCTACTTCGTCGCCGTCGCCCGCGAGCGCAACTTCACCCGCGCCGCCGAGCAGCTGCATATCGCCCAGCCGCCCTTGAGCCGGCAGATCCAGCTTCTGGAGGAAGAGCTGGGCGTGCCGCTGATCATCCGCGCGAGCCGTCCCGTGCGGCTAACGGAGGCAGGCCGGTTGTTTTACGAACAGTCGCTGCAGGTTCTGGGCCGGGTCGAGCAGATGGTGGAGGCCACGCGCCGGATCGGTCTCAACCAGAACCGTGTTCTGTCCATCGGCTTCGTCGCCTCCACGCTCTATGGCGGGCTGCCGACGCTCGTGCGCAAGCTGAGGCAGAATGCGCCGGAACTCGATATCCGGCTATTGGAGATGGTGTCGGTGCAGCAAATCGCTGCGCTCAAGGAGGGCCGAATCGATGTCGGCTTCGGCCGGCTTCACCACAGCGATCCCAATGTCGTCGGCATCCTCATGCGCGAAGAGCGCCTCGCCGTGGCGATACCCCAGGGCACGCCGCTTGCCGAAGACACGTCGCCTTTGCCCTTGAATGCGCTCGCCGGCCAGAAGCTGATCGTCTATCCGAAGGAGCCGCGGCCGAGCTATGCCGACCATGTGCTGAGCCTGCTTCATGCCCACGATGTGCGCCCTGCCGAGGTGCATGAAGTGCGGGAGATCCAGAGTGCCCTTGGCCTCGTCGCCTCGGAAGCCGGCCTTTGCATCGTCCCCTCCTCGGCGCGTCAGGTGCGGTCAGACGTTCACTATCGCATGATCGAGGGAGAACGCGCGACCTCTCCTGTCATCCTCAATCACCGGGTCGGCGACAATTCACGCCACATCGAGCTGATCAAGCAGTTGATCGAAGAGATGTATGCGGAAAACCCGCCCTGGCTTGGTCTCGAGCACAATCTGCCATTCCGTCCCTCCTTCGTTAAATGACGGGGTCCGGCACGCACGCGCCATGCGTTCGGTTGCCCGAAGGGTCTGCGCTCTCAGCCCATACATCCAGCACCATCTGCCGAAGCAAAAGCGCCTCCGCCCACCGGTCCGTCGTGTCGTGGCCGTCCCTGTCCGTGATCGCATAGGGTCTGGGGCCGAGCTCGCAGGTCATGACCAACGCGGCATCATTGGCGGCGCGGGACCGCCAATGGCGGAAGCCATAGCCCCACCATTCGCGGAAGAGATCGACCCAGGGGCGATGCTGCGGAAAGGACATCTCGATCTGGATCTGCTGGCACGAGCCGACGCGGCCGTGGAAGGCCTGGGCGTTGTGGAGGATGCGCCGGATCTGGGCGTAGCTCTCGTCTTCCACCGGAAAGGCGAACTCGCGGCCGACCAGATAGTGCGAGAGATCGGCGAGCAGCGGCAAATTGGGGCGCCGGTTCAGCAGTTCCAGCGTGAACAAGAGGTCGCTGGTGATCCGGTGGCGATGGGTTTCGATATAGACGGGGACATCTGCCCTTTCGGCGAGCCGCATCCATCCGTCCAGAAGCGGCAGGCAATCTTCCACCCGGCGCGGACGGACATCCGCCTGCAGGTCGATGTGGCTGACAGGAAATTCTGAGGCAAGTTCGAGCGTCAGTCGCAGGTCTTCGACAGTCCGGGGGAAACAGACGCCTTCGATCTTCAATCCAGTGCCGCGGATCGCTTCGTTGAGGCGGACGACGTCATCACGGTTGGTGTAATGCGCGCTGATGCCGTCGAACCCGGCCTCGACGATATCAGCGATGTTTTCTTCAAGGCTACGTTCGTGGCCATCCGGGTGCCGACGCTCCATTGCCCAGAGCGACTGAAAGACAAGCAGCTTCTGCATCAGGCGGCTCGCGCGCTCTTCAGCAGCGCCTTCAAGTTTACGCCAGGGTCGATAAGCGCCTGAGGGTCCGGGCTGATACCGGCGGCGATCAACATCTCCGCCAGCTTTATATCCTTGGCAAGACCATTGCCGAGACCGAGGCCTGCGGCAGCGACGAGGCGACCGCCATCCAGGTAGAATTCCAGCTCGCCACCGTCGAGCTGGCGCGTGACACTCTGATGGTCCGGATGCGGCAGGCCCACCACCTGCAAACCGAGATCGTACTGATCGGTCCAGAACCAGGGAATGGCCGCAAAAGCCTCCTTGCCGCCGGTCATGTTGCGGGCCGCGGTCTCCGCCTGGCTGCGCGCATTGCGCCAGCTCTCGAAGCGAATGTACCCGCCGCCCGGCTGCGCCACCGCGGCGCAGTCGCCGGCCGCAAAGACGTTCGGGTCGCTGGTGCGAAGATAATCGTCCGTCAGGATGCCGTTGCCGGTGGCAAGGCCCGCCGCCTCGGCGAGCGCGATATCCGGCGACACGCCGATCGCCGCAACGATGATATCGGCAGGCACCGCGCTGCCATCGGCGAGGAGAACGGCATCGTCGGCGATCTCGGCAATACCCTGGCCAAGATGAAACGCAACGCCTTCGTCCTGATGCCGCGCATGGAGCTTGGCGGCAAAGCGTGGCGGAACCGCGCGCCCAAGCGGCTTCGGCGCCATCTCGACAACGCTGACGGTTATGCCTTTGCCACGCAACACGGCCGCGAGCTCCATGCCGATCAGACCGCCGCCGACGATGGCAACACTTTTTCCCGGGTCGGCGCTGGAGAAGATTGTCGCCGCATCCGCATAGGTGCGAAAGTCGAGCGCGCGCTCAGCCCCAGGGCATGTCAACCGCCTCGGGCGAGCACCGGTCGCAAGCAGCAGCTTGTCATAGGCGAGCACTCGTCCGTCGCTCAAGGCGACAGACCCGGCATCCGCATCAAGGCTCAAGGCCGACACGCCCTGGAGAAAGTTGATGCCGGCGGCCTCAAGTGCCTCGGCACCGCAGATCGGCTTCATCTGTACCGCGCCGTCCAAAGGCTTCGACAGAGGCGGGCGCTCATAGGGCAGATGCGGTTCCGTGCCGACCAGCGTGACGCCGCGGGTAAAGCCCGATTCACGCAGGGCAAAGGCCGCGCGGGTGCCGGATTCCCCGGCGCCGATGATGACGATGCCGTTCATGGCTTGCTCCATCGATCATAAGTTGGAGCGGGATGCGGGCGGATAACCGCACGCACTGTTCCTCATCCCGCTCAGGAAAGGTGGCCGGCGCAGGCAGGAGAAATGCGCCGGCCTACAGCGCCGCGCGTCTTATCAGACGCGCAAAGGTCGCTGTAGCACTTTGAATTGCTGCATGTTTTTGACCTTTAATCGGCTACGAATAAAGGAAACATGCAGTAGGAGGATCAGTTGCGAGTCGCGTAGTCGGCCATGTTCTTGGGCGTGACGAGCTCGAAGGGAACCATCACTTCGCGTTCGACGGCCTTGCCGCGCGCCAGCGCGACGGCAGCATCGAGCGCGCTCGCCGACTGGCCCTTGGCATTCTGGAACACCGTCGCATCGAGGTCGCCCGCGGCCATGGCGGCGAGACCATCCTGCGTCGCATCGATGCCGACGACGATCACGTCGTCCATCGACACACCAGCGGCTTTGAGTGCCTGTATGGCGCCGATCGCCATTTCGTCGTTATTGGCAAAAACCACGTCGATTGGGCGCCCGGCCGTGATCCAGTTCGTGGTGAGGTCCATCGCGTTGGTGCGCGTCCAAGCGGCGGACTGCTCGTCGGCGATGGTTGCGCCCTTGCAGTCGCCGGCAGCCAGCGTCTTCTTGAACGACGAGGTGCGGTCCCGCGAGGCCTGGTGGGCGAGATCGCCCATCAGGATATAGACCTGCGCGTCACCGGCCTTGCCCTTTTCCTTGAGCAGCGAACAGGCGGCCTCGGCGCCCAGCTTGCCGGAGTCCGTTTCCCGGCTTCCGACATAGGCCTGCTTTACCGGCAACTGGGCGACATTGTCCGGCTGGAGGTTGAGATAGACGAGCGGAATGCCCGCCTTCTCCGCCGCTTCGCTGATGCCGGGGGCTGCCGAGGTATCGGCGAGCGTCGTGATGATCGCGTCGACGCCAGACGCAATGAAGTTGTTCACCTGATTGAGCTGCTTGGAGATGTCGGTCTGGGCGTCCTCAATCTGGACATTGACGCCTCCGGTTTCCGATGCTCTGGCGCTGATGCCTTCACGCAGCAGCGTCTGGAAGTTGTTGTCGAAGCTCTGCATCGAGACACCGATCGTCTCCGCCGAGGCAGCACTTCCCATCAAGGCGGCAAGGGC
The DNA here is from genome assembly GCF_037120565.1 of Ensifer sp. CCNWLY38. Lineage (NCBI taxonomy): Bacteria > Pseudomonadati > Pseudomonadota > Alphaproteobacteria > Hyphomicrobiales > Rhizobiaceae > Ensifer > Ensifer sp. CCNWLY38. The sequence continues at coordinate 126,194 of NZ_JBBBBO010000003.1, read as the reverse complement.
AGCCGCCAGGTACATGGATTTCATGATTTCCTCCCAATGGGTGCCGGATCACCCGAGTGCATTCCGGAGGTCCCACGGACCCGATCAAGCTTGAGTGGTTCGAGCGCGCGCGGTAAGCGCGGACCCTAGCCGAGGGCCACGCGGACCTCTCCGTCGACGATTTCGGCGGGATAGGTCTTCAGGTTTTCGCAAGCCGGCAGCCTTATGGCTTCGCCGGTGCGATAGTCGAAGGCGCCGGAATGCTTGGGACATTCCACTTCGAAGTCCATGACCAGGCCTTCGGCGAGATGGATTGCCTCGTGGGTGCAGAGGCCGGCGGTGCAATAGACGCTGTCATCCGGGCCGCGGTAGACCGCGTAGGTGCGGCCGGCGTGGTCGAAGCGGATCGCCCCTTCCTGTTCGATGTCCTCAAGTTTGCAGGCGGGTACCCAGGTGATCACGTTGCTCATTCTGCTGCCTCCCCGATCGTGTTGCGTGCCTTGCGGGCTGCGAGTTTCTCTTTGCGTTTGCGATAGCGCTCCTGCATCCGCGCCTCGCCTTCTTTGGAGCCGTCGTGCCAGGTGCCGAACCAGCGATCGAGCGGGATCAGGGCGTCGCCGTAATTCACCTCGAAATACTTGTGGTGCAGGTAATGCGCATAGGCGTGGCTATCGACGAGGGTGTCTTCACCGACCTCGACCTTGTCGAAGCCGACATGGCCGGGAATGGCGCCGAAGCCCGCATAGTGAAGCTGATAGAGCATCAGGATCGGGTTGGACGGCAGGACCAGGTGGTAGAAGGCGGTACCGAAATAGAGCAGGTGCTCGACCGGATGCATCGACAGCGACGACCAGGGCGACGGGTTCACCGAATTGTGGTGGACCGAATGCACCCACTTGTAGAGCAGCGGCGTGTGGATAAGCCGATGGATGCAGAAGAAGTGGAACTCGTGGATGACGGGAACGACCAGCGCGACCAGGGCGAGCGTCCAGGGATTGTCCGCAAAGGTGAGCCACGGCGCGTAACCATTGGCATAGGCCCAGAGCATGCCAACCTCGACGGCGGTCCAGATCGTCACGCCTGAAAGGAAGGTGCGCAGGATGTTGTCGAAGTTCTGGCTTTCAAACCAGAAGGCCTTGCTCTTCTGTTCGGCCGGGAACTTGCCATTGTACTTGAAGCGGTTTTCCTGCCGTTTCAGCACGTAGAGGTGCAGTTCGAAGGCACCGTAGAACAGGAAGACGCAGACCGCGTTGACCACGTAGAGCCAGGCGATCCAACCGATGCCCAAAGTCTGCATCGTCGACATCGGCGGAATGACCCAAGCCCAGTAGGCAACGGCCGAAGCGGCGAAAGTCGCATTCCACGGAAAGAAATAGTGCGGCAGCCACTTCAGGAGCGCCAACAGTTTGGGCGGAAAGGCAAACAGCGGCGCCGTTTCGACCGGTTGATTCGGCGCCCAGTCGCCACGCTTGTTGCGCGTTCCATACTTCAAGTCGTCCATAACGCTCTCCTCCCGGCGGATCGCGGGCGTTCCGCACAAATTCCGGTGAAGGAGAGCGCCTTCCGCTTCGCTCGGGACCGCGTTCTCCTTCTTGATAAAAATCTAGCAGGAGGCGTTCTGAACGGCGAAGGCTTGTTTGATCAAATCAGATCAAAGGCTCTCGGCCGTGACGGTGATGAAGCGAATGGGCGCCTTGTCCGGTTCCAGCTCTGAAAGGCCGATCCGGCGCAGCACAAGGTCAAGGGCGCGGCGGGCCTGCGCCTCGGGCGCCTGATCGAGCACGACGTCCATGATGCCGTCGCTAAGCGCCTTGCGCGTATAATCGGTCAGTTCGTGGCCGACAAAGAAAACCTCCCTGCCGCGCGGATGGCGGCGAAGAACATCGATCAAAGCGGCGTTGGCGCCGCCGGCGTTGTAGAGCCCGGCCATATCCGGATACATCTCGAGCGCTGATAGCAACGTTTCGGCGCTGTAGTGCTCCTCGTCGCGGGTGAAGCCCAGCCACTCGAACCGGCGCTCGCCCGGATGCTCCTGGAAATAGTCCGAAAAGCCGCTGAGGCGATCGCGGTGGACCTGATAGATCGGATGGCAGAGGGCGACCACGGGACCGGGACGAGATGCCATGCGCGCGATGAAGAGCCCCGCCGTCCGTCCCGCCGCGTAATTGTCGATGCCGACGAATTCGCCCTGCTTCTCGGACGCCCGTGTGACGACATGGATCACCGGCACCCCGCGCGAAACGACCGTCTCGACCGCGGCGCTGATCAGCGGACTATTGGGCACGGCAAGGATCAGGCCAGCGCGCGGGACCTCGGTCGCAAGAATCCGCCTGGCAATCTCGTCCGGCTTCATCTCCTCGGTGAAGCTGCGTTGCACTACGACAAGCGGATCAAGCGTCTCCGCGATCCTTTCGAACGCTTTGGAAAGCCGGCGATAGAAGGTCGTTTCGGGGCGGACCATCAGCACGTCGATGCGCAAAAGACCGCGATGGGTGTCGGGCAGCGTGCGCGGATAGTTCAGCGTGCGCGCCGCAACAACCACCCTCTCGACCAGTTCGGGGCGAACGCCGCCACGTCCGTTGAGCACCCGCTCGACCGTGGCCGTTCCGACACCCGCCAACTCTGCAATGTCGCGATAGTTCGGCTTGCTCACCCTGGCATCCTCGCCGGATTTCAGATGCGTCTCCACAGCGCCATAGCATGTGTCGCGGCCAGTTCGACAGAGCGCGCCTTGCAATTGCTGTGTTGCCCTCGCCCTAAACCGCCGATGGCCTATATCAACCGGGTATTCGAGATCGGCAGAGGGCTTCCATGACCTATGAGTTGTACTACTGGGACGGCATTCAGGGCCGGGGCGAATTCGTGCGCCTTGCGCTCGAAGACGCCGGCGCCGATTACGTCGACGTTACGCGCGAACGGGGCCGCGGCACTGGCGAAATGATGAAGCTGATGGAAAACACTGCCGAGCCACGCATCCCTTTTGCGCCGCCGTTCTTGAGGGATGGCGACCAGATCATTTCGCATGTGGCCAACATCCTTTTTTACCTCGGCCCGAGGCTCGGGCTCGCGCCCAAGGAGGAGGCGCTGCGCTGGTTCGCCAACGGTCTGCAACTCACCATCACCGACTTCATTGCCGAGGTGCACGACACCCACCACCCGATCGCAACCTCGAAATACTACGAGGAGCAGAAGGTGGAGGCGAAGGACCGGGCGATCGAATTCGTCACCAACCGCCTCCCCAAGTTTCTCGGCTACTTCGAACGGGTGCTTGAACAAAACCCCGATGGCAGCGGCCACGCCGTCGGCGACGGCGCAACCTATATCGATCTCTCGCTATTCCAGGTGATCGAAGGGCTTCGCTATGCCTTCCCGAAGGCGATGCGCCATTACGAGCGGCAATACTCCGAGCTTTTGAAGCTGCACGCTTCGGTGAAAGCGAGGCCGAACATCGCCGCCTATCTCGCGTCGCCGCGACGCCTGGCTTTCAACGAGAACGGTATCTTCCGCCGCTACCCGGAGCTGGATATCGAGCCCTGAAGGACAATCCCGCCTGCTCCTTACGCGGCGGCAGACTGTTGCTCGCGAAGAAACCCGGACAGGCGCTGCAGACCCTCGCGAAGAATGCTTTCGCTGTTGGCGTAGCCGATCCTGAGATAGCCCTCCATATCCATTGCGCTGCCAGGCGTCAGCATCACCCCGGTGCGCTCTAACAATCCGAGGCAGAATGCTTCGGAGGTCATCGGCAGATCGTATTTCAGTAGTGCCGTGGTGCCCGAATGCGGCTTGACCCAGGAGATCCGCGGTTCGCTGTCGACCCAGTCCGACAGCACCGCGAGGTTGGTGCGGGTAATCCTCCGGCTGCGCGCCAAGATCTTGTGGCGGTTTTCCAGCGCCATTGCCGCGAAGTGATCGTCCAGCATGCCGACGCTGATCGTGTTGTAATCGCGGTGGATCGAAACGGCATGGATCAGTTCGGGTGGCGCGACGATCCAGCCGAGCCGCAGGCCGGCGAGCGAAAACGTCTTCGACATGCTGCCGGTGCTGACGCCCTTTTCGTAGAGGTCTGCGATCGATGCCGTCAAACCGTCGCCCTCTTGATCCGTGCCGCGATAAACCTCGTCGCAGAGGATCCATGCGCCGCAGCCGCGCGCGATACCGACGATCTTTTCGAGGTAGCCGCAATCCATCAGCGCGCCGGTCGGGTTGTTCGGATTGTTGATGGCGATCAGCTTCGTGCCGGGGATAGCGAGCCGCTGCAACTGCTCGAGATCAGGCAGGAAACCGGTCTCCTCCGTCAGTTTCAGGATCTGCGTATCGGCGCCATAGCTTTCCGGGATCGAATAGTGCTGCTGGTAGGTCGGCAGCACCGAAATCACCCGGTCGCCCGGTTCGACGAGAGTCTCATGCACCAGTGCATTGGCGCCGATCGCACCATGCGTGGTGACGACGTTTTCGATCGCCTGTTTCGCATAGAGGCTTGCGATCTGCCCGCGCAGCCGTTCGGAACCCTCGATGGCGCCATAGGTCAGCTTCAGCGGCAGCAGTTCGGCAAGGATCGTGTCCGTCTTGCCCGCCATTTCCAACAATTCCGCCACGGTCAGCGATTCAACGCAGGTCTCGGCGAGATTCCATTCGCAATGGTTCTCGTAGCGGTTCATCCAGATTTCGACGCCGAAGTCGCGGATTTTCATGTCAGTGACCTTTCGAATGTTGGGCTATGGCTGCGAGTAAGCCGGACCTGTCGGCGACGTTGAGAATTGTCGCTTGCTGTGACATGAAGCCCTTCCTGTTGGCACAGCTGCGCATGTGGCCTCCGTCGCGGTCGGAGGCACCAGAAATGGCTGGCCGTTGATGGTCGATCCGTATAGAAGAACGATATGAGCAATATATTGCACAGTCAAGATCGATCCGACGTGCTGACCCATGTCGCGGACAATCTCCGGCGCATCCGCATGGCGGCGGGACTGAGCCAGACGGCACTGGCCAAGGCCTCCGGCATCAGCCGCCGCATGATCGTCGCGGTCGAAGGCGGTGACGCCAATATCAGCCTCTCCAGCCTCGACAAGCTGGCGGCCGCCATGAACGTCGGCTTCGTCGATCTCGTCAGGGACCCGTCGCGCCAATCCCGTGACAACATCGACGCTGTGACCTGGCGCGGCCAACAGGCAGAGAGCGAAGCGCGGCTGCTCGCTTCTGCCCCCGCTACGTCCGAAGCCCAGATGTGGCTCTGGTCGCTCGCCCCAGGCGAGCGCTATGACGCCGAGCCCGACCCGCAAGGGTGGCACGAAATGCTGTTCGTCACGGAAGGCACCTTGACGCTTGAGGTCGCTGGCGTGCGCAAGCGATACGCCAGCGGTACCTTCGCGGTCTATAGCTCCGCCCAGGCCTACGCCTACATCAATGACGGTGGCGAAGTCGTGCGGTTCGTCCGCAACGTCATTTCCTAGCGCACCGGTAGCCGGCTAACAGACGCAGGCCGGCGGGCAAGAGCCGGAGGGGAGGCCGCTCCACGACAACGTGAAGGCGCCGGCTCACCAATCGCGGAAGCTCGGTCCGGCGCGCTTGATTCGCGCAGACCCGAACGGAAGGATGCCCGGCACTCGGCGAGTGAGGGACGGGGATCGCTGCTTCTGAAAGTCGAACCACCGGATGGCTGGATGAGCCAGGACGGCCGTGTCCTGTTCGATGCCGTGAGGCCGAACGCTTCGCCTCGAATGCGCGGCTCGCCTTCTCGCTGGCGATCGCCGCCTTGATGCTGGCGCTCTCGATCATCGTCGGGCGCTGGAGTCGGCCAGCGGCTGCAGGCCGAATCCCGCCACCTCGGCGCATCGATCGTCGTTTCGGCGGAAGCCTTCGCGGGGGAAAGATCGACGAAGCCGGATCAGGCAGGTGGGTGCGCCACGACGGCGTGCGTCTGCGCGGGCGCAGCGAAACCATCGACGCCTACGCCTACAAGTGATCCGGCTTCGAAACGCTCGCTATTCGACGTAGTTCCAGGGGATGAAGCGATAGAGCGTCTCGTCCCGGGCCACGTGGCCGACACCGGGGAACGGCAGGTGAGCGCCGGCAACGAGGTAGCGGCCATCTGCCGCTTCTGCCAGTGCCACCGCACGGGTCGCGGCCGCCGCTGTTCCATCGACGTCGAAGCTGACGAAGACGTCGGGAGCGTCGAACTGGACGTGGTCGCCATGGATCACGTCACCCCAGAAGACCAGACGCTGGCCGTCATCGGCTTGGAGCACGATCGAGGAATGTCCGGGCGTATGCCCGGCTCGTAGGATCGATCCGAGGTTCGGCAACACGTCCGCATTGTCGGCGAAACGCTTTACTTTTCCGGCGGCGATATAGGGAGCCAGAGCGTCCTCGGCGCGCTGGAAGTCGGTCTTCTGCGCCTCCGTCATCGTCGTCACGCCCTCGCGCTCGATCCAGTAACGATACTCGCGGTCGGCGAGATGGATTTCGGCATTCGGAAACTGGGGCTTGCCGTCGACGGTAAGGCCGCCGGAGTGATCGGCATGCACGTGGGTCAAAACAACGGCGTCAACCTGGTCGGGCCGGTAGCCGGAGGCCGTGAGATGGCGGATGAGCTTGCCGGCGGCGGCGCCGAGCAAGGCGCCGGACCCCGCATCGATCAGCACCAGGCGCTTGCCGTCGTTTACCAGATAGGCGTTGATCGACAAATGCGGCTCCTTGCCGAGGAAGGCCTCGTCGAGCCTGCGCTGCAGTTCGCCCTCGGGCTCGTTCTGATAGATCTTCGCCATGGGCAGTGCCAGCGTGCCGTCCGAAAGCGCCGTGACTTCAAACTTTCCGAAGCGGAAGCGGTAGTAACCGGCATTGGCGACGGTCGAGAACGGGGCGGCGGAAAAGGCAAACCGCGGTGCGAGCGGCAACAGGGCCGTGGCGGCGAGAAGGCCCAAAGCTTGTCTGCGAGTGGTCATGATCGGCTCCTTCGATTGGATGCGACGAAGCTATCAATTCAACTCTCCGTCGATTATCCTGCGATCATGGAAGTGATTGTTCCGGAAACGCATGAAATCCCCCCAGTCTCCCGATCTCAATAACCTCAGGATCTTCCTCGAGGTCGCCCGCACCGAGAGTTTCTCAGCCGCAGCACTTCGCCTGCACCTTCCGCCAAGCACGGTTAGCCGGCGCTTGGCTGAGCTTGAAACCGCGCTTGGCGTCGCGCTGCTGCTGCGCTCCACGCGCCGGGTCTCCCTGACCGAGGCGGGCAAGCACCTGCTCGAGTCGATCGGCGGGGCCGTAGAGCTCATCGATCGCGGCATTGCGGGTTTCCGGCCCGCCGATGGCGCCGCCCGCGGGCGACTGCGGGTCGCCACATCCGTCGCCTTTGCCCGCACCTTCCTGCCGCCGATCCTGAAGCGCTATGCGGAGCTTTGCCCGGAGGTTCAGGTCGATCTGCAGACGGCACACAACAATGTCGATCTGATCGGAGAAAGCGTCGATGTGGCGCTGAGAATGGGCGAGCCGGTCGACAGCGAGATGATCTACCGAAAGATCGGAACGATCGAACAGCGGCTCTACGCCGCGCCGGCCTACTGCGACGGGTTATCGCTCTCGTCACCCGAGGACCTGATGCATGTCGCGCTGGTGGCGCACCGGACCCGGATGCGGCGGGAACTGGCCCACTGGGTGCTCTTCGACGGCAACCGGCATTTCACGCTTGAGCGTCCGCCCTCGATTGTCGTCGACGATCCGGCGATCGGAGAGCGCCTGATCGCCGAGGGTCTCGGCATCGGCATGCTGAGCGACGCGCTCGCCGCCGATGGTGTCACCACCGGGCGGCTCGTTCCGGTCCTTGCCGAATGGTCCGGACCAGCCACACACCTCTACTATCTCTACCATCAGCAACTGGGTGATCTGCCGAAAGTGGCAGAATTCCTGAGGGCGGTGCGCGAAACGTTCCGGGTTCGGAGCGAGTGACCTCGCGGCCAAAGCCTGTCGCGCAAAAGTGCGCAGCGGTTTTGCGACAACGACATGCGAAATATCAAGAACTTAAAGCGCAAGGAGCGAATCTGAAAGATCGCGATGCGCTTTAGCGCTGGCTCTCTTCGATCGAATCCACCCTGTCCGGATAGAACGCCAACCGATCTTTGATGGCGGCCACCGCCGTATGCGGGCTTTCATAGGTCCAGACGGCGTTCCTCGACCGCTCGCCGCCGGATGGGATGCTGAAATAGGAAGCGTCGCCCTTGTATGGGCAGTTGGACGAATGATCCGTGCGCGACAGCAACGACATGTCGACATCCTTGCGCGGAATGTACTGCACCGCCGGGTAGGATGCCTCGCGCAAAGTCAGCGCATCGCGAGTGTCGGCGATAACGCGCCCACCGAGCGTGACGACGACACGCGCCGGATTTCTCTCGACTGTGATCGGATGATCGGGGCCGGGAATCTTGATCGGTTTGTCTGACATGAGCGACCGCCTCTGAAACGTTGCTGATGTCTAGATGGTAGACTTACTGTCGAATTCCAACCGGTCACGCCAAAAGCGCCTGCGACGCCTGACCAAGGACGGGCGAACAGGGCGGCTTTTTCGGCGGGCGCCGCGGTTCGTCTTCAGATATTCGCCACCGGCGAACTGATCGCTGCGGCAGGCTCTGCCTCGACGGCAGGCGGATTGCTCTCATCCAGCAGCTTGCGCACTTCCATCACGCCCTTTGCCGTATCCGACCAGCTGTGTCTCCAGACGAGAAGTCCCACTGAGCCGACAATGCCGACAAGAAATGCGATCGGGCCCATGAACCAGAGAGCGGCGGCAACGGTGAAGTAGTAGGAGCGAACGCCCTGACTGAAGGAGCGAAGGGCCGGATTGATCATCAGCGACAAGGCGTGGGTCCATGCGGCGATGTCCCGGTCTTCCTCCCGCGACGGACTGGCTCCGATTGCCGCGAGGCAATAATTGATCTGCCGGACCGCCCAGATGAATTCGGAAAGCCCCCGCAGCAATGTCGCCATGACGAGCAGCACCTTGCACTGGAACAGCCACAGCGGTTCGATCGGCGCGAACATCGAAATGATCCCCGCCTGAAGACCGGCCGTCGGCTGGATGAAAAGCGCACTGCTCATGGCAACGATGACGATGAGATTGGCCGAACCGAAAAACGAGGCCGAATTGATCGTGTGCCCGAGGATGGCGGCATCGCCGATGAAGTTGGTGTCCCGCGTCAGGACCTCGCGCATCCAGGCCCGCCTGATATGCACCATGTCCAGCATCAGGCTGTCTGTCCGGCGCGGCCAGCCAAGCGCCATCATCGGCTCCAATCCCACCCAGGTTACGAGGAACAGGATAATCGCAATCCAATCAAGCATCTGCACGGCCGGCCTCCCACTATAGCTGCTGCTAATTGAAGCAGGTGGGACGGGTACGTCAACGCGCTCGCGAGCGGTGGCGCGATCGAACCATCCGCACTGGTCTAAGTTTGAGGGCGGCGGATGTGCTGGGTCACACCGGTCGAGGGCTGGTCACCACTTCACCCGCAGGCCGATATTACCTTCGAGCACGTCGATCTTTTCCCCACCGAGATTGGTGGTGTAGTCAGCTGTGACATAGAGGCTTGTGGTCTCCGACAGCTTTGCGACCAGACCGCCGCCGAGTTCCAGCGCCGTTCCGCCCCTCTCTGTCACGATCGGGTCCGCACCGAAGGTCACGCCCTGATCGGCGTCGAAACTGTGCCAGAGGTTGGCCTTGAGGTAGGGCTGGAAGATTGTCGTCTCGGCAATCACTTCGCCTTGCAGGCGGAAGCCCAGCCGTCCGGTCACCGCGTCGTCGCTGTCGAACTTGACGCTTGAAAACGCATCGCGCTGATCGTCAAGCGACAGATGCTGCCAGATGATCTGCGCCTGCGGCTCCAGCGTCCAGCCTTCACCGATGGCGATCGGATAACCGCCTTCGAGCGAAGCCGTGATGCCGCTACCATCGACCTCGACACCGCTGCCGCCGACCGACCGGGCGTCGCCGTCAAACCAGCTGCCCATCAGAACTGCGTCGAGATACCAGCCGCCGGGGCCGATATGGGTCCAGTAGCCGCCAAAGCTGTTGGCCCTGACATCGATCTCGCCGACATGCAGATTGTTCCAGCCGACTGCCTGCCCGGCGATGTCGCCATCGGCACGTGCGTGGCTGAAGAATACGCCGACGCGGTCGTGATGGCCTTGCGCCGACTCCCAACCGAAGAGATCCTGGCCGATCTGAAAGCCCAGGATATTGCCGTCGAAGCTGGGATCGACAGTTCCCTTCCAGTTCAGTTCCGTCTTCTGGCCGAAGACACGGCCCCAGCTTGCCGTCAGGGTGCCCACCCCGTCGAGCAGCGATTGTTCGCCACGCCGTTCATGGAATGTGCCAAGGGTCGAAAGCGCCAGATATTCGGCCATCGGTGGGACTGCGGAATAGGTCGGAACCTCGACGCGATAGAGCGGCACGACTTCGACTACGGTCGGCACTCCGCCAATGTCCACGGTCACGATTTCGGGCTCGACCGGCGTCGCGTCCTCCGAAGGTGGCGCAACGCCGGGGCCAGGAGGAAGGATGACGATTTCCGGCTCTACGACCGGCGGCACTGTGGGCGGCACCGCCGGCGGGTCGACGATAATTGGCGGTACGATCTCGGGTGGCGGCGTTGTCGGCGTCGGCACGACGACGAGCGTCGAGCGCAGATAGAAATTCTCTTCCGACCCGGCCGTCACGCCGCCCTTGTAGAGCAAATATTCGTGGGCGCCGGCGGCGACCCTGCCATTGAGCGCGAAGGCGCTTGCCGCTGAAGTCGCACCATTGGCGAGCTCGACGACCATAATGCCATCCGCAAGCGTATCGGCACCGGCACCTCCGGCGTTGACAACGCTGACGGCAGTTGTGCCGGTCGCCGTGCCGCCTGACACGACGAGGCGATCCGATGGCGAGGCGTCAGCGTCCAGAACGGTATTGAGTACCAGCAGGCCACCATTGCCGGTGTAGTTGCCATTGACCGTAAAGCGATCGCTCGTGCTTGCGCCGGCATCCGACAGATCGATGGTGCCGGCATTGATGACCGCCACTATTTGACCGGGCGCGGCTGCCGAGACCGCCGCATTGGTCCCGCCACCGCGAAGCGTGCTCGATGCATCGACATTGAGCGTGCCGGTTCCCGAACCGCTGTCACCGAGCGTCAGATTGCCATCAAAGGTCAACACGCTGCCGGCGTTGGCATTGATGGTTTCCCAGCTTTGGAACCGCGCCACGCCGCCGGTCTGGACGTTTTCCAACGTCAAGCCGTCGACACCCAGGCCGCCGGTAAGCGTATCGGTCCCGGCGAGGTTGGCGCTCGTCAGGTTGCGAAGCGTTGCAGTGTCATTGTCGGCCCCGAGGTCAACGCTACCATCGATGGTGCCGCCGCTGTCCCACGTGAACGTATCCGTTCCGAAACTCATCAGGACATTGCCGCCGACAGACCCGCCCGTCACCGTCACGCTATCCGTGCCGCCGCTGACGCTGATGTTGCCGCCGATCATGCCGCCGGAGAGAATGATCGTGTCGTTGCCGAAGCCTGCGACCAGGTTGTTGTCGATCGTGCCTCCCGACATGTCGAACAGGTTGTCGTCGAGCAGCATGTTGACGCGGCCGATGCGCCCGCCGGTCATGACTGCGCTGTCGCCGTCGTCAAAGAAGCCGACGATATGGCCGCCCGACATGAAGAACGTGTCGAGGTTGTCACCCTGGTTCAGCGACTGCAGCGTACCGCTGGTCATCGTGAAACTGTCGCTGCCTGCGCCCTGCTGAAGGTTGGCGCTGATCGTTCCGCTGTGGATCTCGACGGTGTCGCTGCCGGCGCCGAAGGTGACGGCGCTGGTAATGGTACCGGTACCACCGACAGGCAGGGAAAGCGTATTGTTGCCGCCAAGATCCGTAAAGCCGGCCGAAGTGCCGCTGTCGCACAGATAGATGTCGTCACCGGCGGTCGGCACGAAGCTGCATGCGGCGGCGGCCGGCAGGCTCTGCAGACAGAGACCGATCGCGGTCGAGGCCAAAAAGCCGAGCCGCCGGGCGGGAAGAAAACGCGCCGGACAGCAATCCGATTTGGAGGCGTCTTCGTGCCGTGCAACTTCGTGATGCATCGTCTCTCCTTTGGCTGAGGAAGGCCCCGGTGGAACATCAGGGTCCGCCTTCTATCCGCGGTTGCTGATATCAGCCACGGGAGCCGCAAACTGACAACCGTCAAATTTTGGGGTCAGATCGAAACATGAGCCGGCAAACGGTCACCTCGTCTTTGCGATCGCTTTGACGGCTAGGATCCGGCCGGCGGCCAGCCAGTCGTGCGGGAGAGCGTAAGCACTTGCACAGGCAAGAGCGGAACTCTCACGGCCGCCGATTGACTTCTCCTGTATCCTGGATACAATTTGCCTCGATCTTGGGAGGGATCAATGAACCAATCCTTCGAATGGCGAAGCCAGTCACGACTTCTCGACGAAGTGGCACAGGCACTTCGCGAACGCATCTATGCCGGCGTCTATGCGCCGGGCGCGACGCTGCGCCAGGAAAAGATTGCCGCCGAGTTCGGCATCAGCCGCACGCCGCTGCGCGAAGCCCTGCGGGTGCTTGAGCGCGACGGGCTGGTTGTCAACAAGCCGGGCAGCGGTGTCAGGGTCGCAACCGCCGACCTGCCGAAGCTGCTTGACGCCTATGCGGTGCGCGAAGCGATGGACGGCGTTGCCGCCCGCAATGCCGCCGAGCGCGCGACCACTGCCGAGATCAAGGATCTGGCAAAACAGGTGGAGCGCCAGCGCAAGACTGTCGAGAACTGGGATCCCGCCGCCTACACCCAGTCCAACGTGATCTTTCACGAGGCGATCGTCGCCGCCTCGCGCAACACATCGCTCGCACCGCTCGGACCGCTTCTGCGTATGACCTCGCAGGTTTTTGCCCCTGCCTTTTCGCTCTCCAGTGAACGCGCGAGCACCGCAGTCGCCGAACATGGGCTGATCGTCGAGGCGATCGCGGCACGAAACCTCGACGAGGCCGAAAAGCTGGCGCGCGCCCATATCAACGCGACGGCAACGAGATTGAAGGCGCTCCTTGAGGCGCGCGAGACCGACCAAGAGGCATGACGTGAAGACCTACGGAAATTTCATCGCGAATACGTGGCAGGACGCATTAGGCGGCGAGTTCATCGCCGTTCGGGATCCCTCCAATGGCCAGGAGTTCGCGCGCATCGCCCGGGGAACCCGGGACGATATCGACCTCGCCGTGCGCTCCGCGCGCGCTGCCCTTGCGGGCGACTGGGGACGCATGACGCCGACCGAGCGCGGCCGGGTGCTGACCCGGATCTCAGGCGCGGTGCTGCGCAACATCGATATTCTGACGGAGCTCGAGGCGCGCGACGTCGGCAAGCCGTTGACGCAGGCGCGTGCCGACGTCGTGGCGCTCGCCCGCTATCTCGAATTCTACGGCGGCGCCGCCGACAAGGTACATGGCGACACCATCCCCTATCAGAACGGCTTCACCGTCCTGACCGTCTACGAGCCGCACGGCGTCACGGGACATATCATCCCTTGGAACTACCCGATGCAGATCCTCGGCCGAAGCCTCGGTGCAGCCCTTGCCATGGGCAACGCGGCAGTGGTCAAGCCGGCCGAAGAGGCGTGCCTGACGATCCTGGAGTTTGCCCGCATTGCCGAAGAGGAAGGCCTGCCGGCGGGCGCGTTGAACGTTGTGACCGGCTTCGGTTCTGAGGCGGGTGCGGCTCTCTCGGAACACCCCGACGTCAACCACATCTCGTTCACCGGTTCGGTTCGAACCGGTGAGATGGTGCAGGCGGCGGCCGCGAAGAACGCGGTCCCGGTGACGCTCGAACTCGGCGGCAAGTCGGCCCAGATCGTCTTTGCCGATGCCGACCTCGATCGCGCCGTTCCCTTCCTGGTCAATGCCGGCATCCAGAACGCCGGCCAGACCTGCTCGGCCTCGTCGCGCATTCTCGTTGAGCGCGCCGTTTACGAAGAGGTCGTGGCGCGGATGAGCGAACGGTATCGCACGCTGAAGGTCGGCCCAGCCGGCGCCGATCTCTCCGTCGGTCCGGTCGTCTCGCGAAGGCAAAAGGCAATCATCGAGGACTTCCTCGCAGGCGCCGCCAAGGATGGCTTGAAGGTTGCGGCGCAAGGCGAGATCGTTGCCGATGCCCCGGCTGAAGGCGCCTATGTCGCACCCACCCTCTTGCGTGACGTCCCGCACGAGCACCGCACGGTACAGGAAGAAATCTTCGGCCCGGTGCAGGTGATCATGCCGTTCGACGGCGAGGACGAAGCCATCCGGCTCGCCAACGGCACCGCCTATGGCCTCGTCTGCGGCGTCTGGACCAATGACGGCGGTAGGCAGTTGCGGATGGCGCGTGCCGTTCACGCCGGCCAGGTCTTCATCAACAATTACGGCGCCGGCGGTGGCGTCGAGCTGCCTTTCGGCGGCGTCAAGAAATCCGGCCATGGCCGCGAGAAGGGCTTTGAGGCCCTCTACGGTTTCGCCAGCATGAAAACCATCTCTGTCTACCACGGCTAGAGCGGGACGAGTGTGGGCGGCTTTCCGCCCACAATCTGCTCCGCAAAATTGCCTTAGGAGGAACACGTGTCACTAGAAGGTAAAGTCGCTCTCATCACCGGCGCGGGCTCCGGCTTCGGCGAGGGCATCGCCAAACGTTTCGTCGAAGGCGGCGCCAAGGTCATCGTCGTCGATCGCGACGCCAAAGGCGCGGAGCGTGTCGCCAGCGAACTCGGCGGCAATGCCTTTGCCGTGGTCGCCGATATTGCCAAAGAGGCGGACGTCGAAGCGGCCGTCGCGGCCGGCATCGAAAAATTCGGTCGGGTCGATATCCTGATCAACAATGCCGGCATCGGTCACAAGCCACAGAACGCCGAACTGGTCGAGCCGGACGAGTTCGACCGCATCCTCGGCGTCAATGTGCGCGGCGTCTATCTGATGACGCGGGCGCTCTTGCCGCACATGAAGGCGAACAAGTCGGGCGTGATCGTCAACATCGCGTCGACCGGCGCCAACCGGCCGCGGCCGAACCTTGCCTGGTACAATGCAACCAAGGGCTGGGTGGTCTCCGCCACCAAGGCGCTGGCGATCGAGCTCGCTCCGTTCAACATTCGCGTCGTCGCGCTCAATCCGGTCGCCGGCGAGACGCCGTTGCTTTCCACGTTCATGGGCGAAGACACCGAGGAAATCCGCAAGAAGTTCCGCGACTCCATTCCGCTCGGACGCCTGCTGAAGCCCGAGGATCTGGCCGAGGCCGCCTTCTTCGTCGCCTCACCACAGGCATCGATGATCACTGGTGTGGCGCTCGACGTCGACGGCGGCCGCTCGATCTAAGTAACTGGGACCATAAACAACCAAACCGCAAAGCGGGGGAACCATGATGAACTTGACGAAATGGGCACTTGCCTCGTGCTTCATCGCCGCGTCGCTGACGACGGCGATGGCCAAGGACACGATCACCGTCGGCCAGGTTCTGGAGCCGCCGGGCCTCGACCCGACCGCCGGTGCCGCAGCACCGATCCGCTACATCACCTACGGCAACCTCTTCGAGGGTCTGGTGCGCGTGGTCGAGGACGGCAGCGTCAAGCCGCTGCTCGCCGAAAGCTGGACGGTATCGGATGACCAGAAGACCTACAGCTTCAAGCTTCGTCAGGGCGTCAAGTTCCACGACGGCACGCCATTCGACTGCTCGGTCGTGAAGTTCTCCTATGAGCGTGCGGTCGCGGCCGACTCCACCAATGCGCAGAAGGGCCTGTTCGAGCCGATCGAAAAGACCGAATGCCCGGATCCGGCAACCGCAGTCGTGACGCTGAAGCGCCCGGCCTCCAATTTCCTGTTCAACATGGCCTGGGGCGACGCGGTCATGATCGCGCCGTCGTCGGCAGCCGACAACAAGACCAAGCCTGTCGGCACCGGCCCGTTCAAGTTCAAGGAATGGGCGAAGGGCGACAAGGTGGTGCTTGAAAAGAACGCCGATTACTGGGGCGAACCGGCCAAACTCAGCGAAGTGACCTTCAAGTTCATCAGCGACCCGTCGGCCGCCGCCGCCGCCGTTCTCGCCGGCAACGTCGACGCCTTCCCGATGTTCCAGGCGGCCGAACTCGTCAGCCAGTTCCAGAGCGATCCGAACCTGCAGGTCGAGGTCGGCAGCACATCCGGCAAGGTCGTGCTTGCGCTCAACAATGCGCGCAAGCCCTTCGACGATGTCCGCGTCCGCCAGGCACTCGCTTATGCTATCGACCGCAAGGCGCTAGTCGAAGGCACCTATTCGGGCTTCGGTACGACCATCGGCTCGCATTATTCGCCGGTCGAACCCGGTTATGTCGATCTCAACGATACCTACCCCTATGACCCCGGCAAGGCGCAGCAGCTGTTGCAAGAAGCGGGAGTCCAAGGCCTTGAGATCACCATCATGCTGCCGCCGCCGGCCTATGCCCGTCGTGGCGGCGAGATCATCGCGGCCATGCTCAGCGAAGTCGGCGTCAAGGTGAACCTCGTTCCGATCGAATTCGCGCAATGGCTCGACCAGGTGTTCAAGAACTCGGACTTCGACGCGACGATCATCGCGCATGCCGAGGCCCGCGACCTCGATATCTATGCCCGCGACAAGTACTACTTCAACTACCAGAACCCCGAGTACAAGGCGCTCTACAAGTCCTTCACGCTCGCTTCGACCGAAGCCGAGCAGCTGGACCTCGCAGGCCAGCTCCAGCGCAAGCTGGCGGCCGACGAGCCGAACGTCTTCCTCTACGCGTTGCCGAAGATCGGCGTCTGGAACAAGAAGGTGAAGGGCCTCTGGAAGAACATGCCGGTTCCGGCCGACGACCAGACCCAGACCTATTGGGAAAACTAAGGATTGGCATCCGCCCCTTTGACGAGGGGCAGTTGCAGATCACGTGTTGACCGGCACACCCGGCGCCGGTCAACACTCGCTCTTTCCGGGAGGTTGATGTGATTTCCTTCATCGGTGGTCGCCTTGTGTCGCTCGTTCTGACGACGCTCGCCGCCTCAGTCATCGTCTTTCTGCTGATGCAGGTGCTTCCCGGCGACCCCGCCGTGCTGATGCTCGGCATGAATGCCGACGCCGAAGCGATCGCGGCTCTGCACCGGCAGCTCGGCCTAGATCAGCCGATCTGGATCCGCTACCTCCACTGGATCGGCGGCTTCGTCGTCGGCGATTTCGGCATGAGTCTGACCTACTCTGTCCCGATCCGCGAACTGCTCGGGCCCCGCATTCTGGTGACGCTGCCGCTCGCTCTGCTCTCGATGGCGATCTCCGTCGTCGTCGCCATCGCCATCGGCGTCTATGCCGCCGCCAATCGCGGCAAGGCCGGCGACACCGTGGTCATGGGCATCGCCCAGGTCGGCGTCGCCATCCCAAATTTCTGGCTGGCGCTGCTCTTCATCCTGCTCTTTGCGCTGAAGCTCGCCTGGTTTCCTGCCTCAGGTTTTGCCGGCTGGGAAGGCGGCATCTGGAACGGCCTGCAGTCGTTGATCCTGCCCGCCTTCGCGCTCGGCCTGCCGCTTGCCGCCATTCTCGCACGTGTGACCCGCTCCGCCGTCATCGAAACGCTCGGCGAGGATTTCATCCGCACCGCCCGCGCCAAGGGACTGAGCCGGTCCGGAGCGCTCTGGAAACACGCCGTGCCGAACGCGCTGATCCCTGTTGTCACCATAATCGGCCTGCAGTTCTCCTTCCTGCTTGCCGGAACGATCATCATCGAGAACGTCTTCAATCTGCCGGGCATCGGCCGTCTCGTCTTCCAGGCCATCGCCCAGCGCGATCTGGTGACCGTTCAGACGCTGGTGACGCTGCTAGCCGCTTCCGTCATCACCATCAATTTCCTCGTCGATCTGGTCTACGGCTACCTGGATCCGCGGCTGTCGACGGAGGGCCACTGATGTCGAGCCCCGCAGTCACCTCTGATCCCGGCCTCATCTCCAAACTCATCGGCAGCCGCAGCCTGACGATCGGAGCGACCGTCACCCTGATTCTTGTGGCGATGGCGCTCGTCTCCTTTGTCTGGACGCCCTATTCGCCGACGGCGATGAACTTCCGCGACAAGCTGCAGGGACCGAGCTTCAGCCACTGGTTCGGCACCGACAATTTCGGCCGCGACATCCTGTCGATGATCATGGTCGGCGCCCGCAACTCGATCTCCGTCTCGATCGTCGCCGTGCTGGTCGGCGCCGGCATCGGCGTGCCACTCGGCGCCTGGGCTGCCGCCCGCGGCGGCTGGGTCGACGGTCTCGTCATGCGCATGAGCGATCTTGCCTTTGCCTTCCCGGCGCTTTTGACTGCGGTCATCATCACCGCGATCTTCGGTCCGGGCGCCACCAATGCGATGATCGCGATCGGCATTTTCAACATCCCGGTCTTTGCCCGCGTCACCCGCGGCGCCTCGATGGGCCTCTGGAAGCGCGAATATGTGCAAGCCGCGCGCTGCGCCGGTCGCGGCGACGTGGCGATCACTGTTCTGCACATCCTGCCCAACATCAACCACGTGCTGCTCGTCCAGGTGACGATCCAGTTCGCCTTGGCAATCGTTGCCGAAGCCGGCCTCTCCTATGTCGGTCTCGGCACGCAGCCGCCGATGCCGAGCTGGGGCAAGATGCTGAACGACGCCCAGACCTTCATCTATCAGGCGCCCTGGCTCGCGATCTTCCCGGGGCTGGCGATCACCTTCGCCGTGCTCGGGCTCAATCTGCTTGGCGACGGTCTGCGCGACATCCTCGATCCGCGCGTGAGGCGGCAACGATGACGAAACCCTTGCTTCAGATGGCCGGCATGTCGGTCGAACTCTCGGCGGGCGAAAGCCAGGTCGATATCGTCTGCGATATTGATCTCGAGCTCAACCGCGGCGAGCGCCTCGGCATCGTCGGCGAATCCGGCAGCGGCAAGTCGATGACGGCACTCGCCGTCATGGGCCTGTTGCCGCAGCGCATGCGGGTGCGCGGCGAGCTTCTGTTCGACGGTCGCAATCTCGCTGGCCTGACTGAGGCCGAATATTGCGGCTATCGCGGCCGACGCGTCGCGATGATCTTTCAGGAGCCGATGACGGCGCTGAACCCGGTGAAGTCGATCGGCGCACAAATCGCAGAGGGACGGCGGCTGCATCTCGGCGAAACCAAAGCCGATGCCGAAAAGAAGGCGCGGGCGCTTCTCGACCGGGTCGGCCTGCCGGCGCCGCGCTTCGACCTGGATCTTTATCCGCATCAGCTCTCCGGCGGCCAGCGGCAGCGCGTGATGATCGCCATGGCGATCGCCTGCGAACCGGACCTCCTGATCGCCGACGAGCCGACGACAGCGCTCGACGTGACCGTGCAGGCGCAGATCCTAGATCTGCTCGACGAACTGATCGAAGACACCGGCACGGCGCTGATGCTCATCACCCACGATCTCGGCGTCGTCTCCGAAATGACCGACCGCATCGCCGTCATGTACGCAGGCCGCATCATCGAGACCGGGCGCACGGACGATGTCTTCGCCCGCATGGCGCATCCCTATGCGCGCGGCCTCTTCGCCGCATCGCCGCACGGCGCAGCACTCGCACCACGCCACGAAGGCGCGGGGCGGCCAAGGCTGAACGCCATTCCCGGCATCGTTCCGGATCCCTTTGGCCGGCCACCCTTCTGCTCCTTCGCCGAGCGTTGTTCCTTCGCTCAGCAGGATTGCCGGCAGGCGATCCCGACGCTGGACCTGATCAATACCGATGGAAATGTGCCGCATCGCGCCGCCTGCTTTCATCCGCGCGAGAGGATGGTGGCACCGTGAGCGAGACCATTCTCAAGACCACCGATCTGGTGCGCGAATACGATCTGCCACGCCCGTCGATCTTCTCGAAACACAGCCGCCTGCGCGTGCTCCATGGCGTCAACATCGAACTCGCCGCCGGCCAGAGCCTCGGCATCGTCGGCGAAAGCGGCTCCGGCAAATCGACGCTGGCCCGCGCGGTGATGGGACTGGAGCGGCCGCAATCGGGCGAGGTCAATATCGCCGGCACGAACATCTACGCGCTCGATCGCGCCGGACTGCGTGAAGCACGAAAAGGTTTCCAGGCGATCTTCCAGGATCCCTACGGCTCGCTCGATCCGCGCCATACGGTCCGGACGATCATCTCCGAGCCGATCGTGTCGCTGGAGCGCGGCACCGGAACGGCGGAGCGTGAACGACGCATCGCCGAAGTGCTGGAGGCCGTCGGCCTGCCGCTTGCGTCCGCCGAAAAGTACCCGCACGAATTCTCGGGCGGCCAGCGGCAGCGCATCGCCATTGCCCGGGCGCTGATCACCCGCCCGGCGCTGATCGTCGCCGACGAACCGGTGTCTGCGCTGGACGTCTCGATCCAGGCGCAAGTGCTAAACCTTATGATGGATTTGCAGGAAAAGCTCGGCCTCTCCTATCTGTTCATCAGCCATGATCTCGGCGTCGTGCGCGCCATCACCGACCGGGTCGCCGTCATGCATCTCGGCCGCATCGTCGAGGAGGGCCCGACGGCCGAAGTGTTCGATAACCCGCGCCATCCATACACTCAGGCGCTGGTCGCTGCCGTACCCAAGCCCTTCTCCGGCCGCCGCAAGCGGATACGTTCTGACGGCCCCCCGCAGACGCCCGTCCATACCGCAACAACCGCAGCCGGCTGCGCCTATGCCGCCGTCTGTCCCATGAGGCAGGAGATCTGCCTCACCCGCACGCCCGTGGCCAAGCCGGTGACGCCGGCCTGGTCCGCCCGCTGTCATTTTGCCTAGGAATAACCCCATGTCCGAACTCGCCGATCTCTCCGCCGTCGACCTGGTCGAGGCCTATCGTTCGAAGAAGCTCTCTCCCGTCGAAGTCACCGAAGCCGTCATTGCCCGCATCGACGCCTCCGAGCCGAAGCTGAACGCGCTCTGGGCCTATGACCCGGCCGAAGCCCGCAAGGCCGCCAGGGCATCGGAGGAGCGTTGGGCGAAGGGCGAACCGCTCGGCGCGATCGATGGCGTGCCGGTGACGATCAAGGAAAACATCGCAACGAAGGGCACGGCCGTGCCGCTCGGCTGTGCCGCCGTGTCGCTGACGCCGGCCGCAGCCGACGCGCCGCCGGCCGCCCGCACCCGCGAGGCGGGCGGCATTCTGCTCGCCAAGACCACGATGCCCGATTACGGCATGCTTTCCTCCGGTCTCTCCAGCTTCCACAAGCTTGCCCGCAACCCGTGGGACCTCTCGGCCAATCCGGGAGGATCGAGCGCCGGCGCGGGTGCTGCGGCCGCCGCCGGCTATGGTCCCCTGCACATCGGCACCGATATCGGCGGCTCGGTCCGCCTGCCGGCCGGCTGGTGCGGCGTCGTCGGTCTCAAACCATCTGCCGGCCGTGTCCCGATCAATCCGCCCTTTATCGGCCGCGTCGCCGGGCCGATGACCCGGACCGTTGCCGACACGGCGCTTTACATGTCGGTGCTGTCGAAGCCGGATGCTCGCGACACGATGGCCCTGCCCTATGCCGACATCCCCTGGCTCGATCTCGATCGCGGCGTGAAGGGCCTGAAGATCGGCCTCTGGCTTGACGCCGGCTTCGGCCAGGCGGTCACCGAGGAAACCGAAATGGCCGTCAGCCGAGCGGCCAAGCTCTTTGCCGATGCCGGTGCGATCATCGAACCGGTCGGCCCGTTCCTCACCCGCGAGATGATCGACGGTCTCGACCGCTTCTGGCGCGCGCGCGGCTGGGAAGACGTGTCACGGCTTTCGCCGGAAAAACAGGCGCAGATCCTGCCCTATATCTTCGACTGGATCAAAACGGCCGAGAATTTTTCCGGCCGCGAGGTCTATACCGGCTTCGCCCAGATCGAAGCCATGCGCAACGCGCTGCATGCGGCGCTGAGCGGCTTTGATTTCATCCTGTCGCCGACCGCGCCGACCGCGTCCTATCCCGCCGAATGGGCCTCCCCGGTCAACGACCCGCAGAAGCCATTCGAACACATCGCCTTCACCGTCGCCGTCAACATGGGTGGACAGCCGGCGATCTCGCTCAACTGCGGCTATACCGAACGCGGCCTGCCGATCGGCCTGCAGATCATCGGCCAGTCCTTCGACGATATCGGCGTGCTGCGCCTTGCCCGTGCTTACGAAACCATGCGTCCTGAGCAGCGTCCCTGGCCGAAGGTGGCAGCGTGACCGACACGATGCGTTACACCGTCGAAAGCGGCGATCTGGAAAACATCGTCTCCCGGCTGCTCGACATCGTTCGCCGGCTCGGCGTCAGCGTTTCGAAGCTTGCCGTCGAAGTGGACGGCGGCAAGGCCAGGCTCGAAATCGCCGTCGCGCCGACCTCGCAAAGCGTCGCCAACACGCTGCGCGAGCGCATCGGGCAGATCGAGGGCGCCCGACCGCTACCGCGCATCGAGAATAGCGTCGCCTCGTAGACAGGCGAAGCTTTCAACAACACCCACGCGGCGAAGCCGCTTTAGAGACTGAAAACCACAGGAGTGCCGAAAATGGCTCGCAAACTTTTCATCCTTCCCGGCGACGGCATCGGCCCGGAAGCCATGGCGGAAGTCCGCAAAATCATCGCCTACATGAATGCCGAGCTTGGCGCCGGCTTCGTGACGGACGAGGGGCTGGTCGGCGGTTCGGCCTATGACGCCCACGGCCAGGCGATCTCGGAAGCGGATATGCAAAAGGCGCTCGCCGCCGATGCGGTGCTGTTCGGCGCCGTCGGCGGTCCGAAGTGGGATGCGGTTCCTTACGAAGTGCGCCCGGAAGCCGGGCTGTTGCGCCTGCGCAAGGATCTCGAACTGTTCGCCAACCTGCGTCCGGCGATCTGCTACCCGGCACTGGCTGCCGCCTCGTCGCTGAAGCCGGAACTCGTCGAAGGCCTCGACATCCTGATCGTGCGCGAACTGACCGGTGGCGTCTATTTCGGTGAACCGAAGCAGATCATCGATCTCGGCAACGGCCAGAAGCGCGGCATCGACACCCAGGTCTACGACACCTACGAGATCGAGCGCATCGCCGGCGTCGCCTTCGAATTGGCCCGCACGAGGCAGAACCGCGTCTGCTCGATGGAAAAGCGCAACGTCATGAAGTCGGGCGTGTTGTGGAACCAGGTGGTGACCGAGACGCACAAGGCGAAATACTCCGACGTTCAGCTCGAGCACATGCTGGCCGATGCCGGCGGCATGCAGCTGGTGCGCCAGCCCAAGCAGTTCGACGTCATCGTCACCGACAACCTGTTCGGCGACATGCTGTCGGACGTGGCGGCGATGCTGACCGGTTCGCTCGGCATGCTGCCGTCGGCCTCGCTCGGCGCCCCGGACGGCGTCACCGGCAAACGCAAGGCGCTCTACGAGCCGGTGCATGGCTCGGCCCCCGACATTGCCGGCAAGGGCATTGCCAACCCGATCGCGATGATCGCCTCCTTTGCCATGTGCCTGCGTTACTCCTTCAACCTGGTGACGGAAGCCGACAATCTGGAGAAGGCGATCGCCGCCGTGCTCGATAAGGGCATCCGCACCGGCGACATCATGGCCGAGGGTGCCAAGAAGGTCGGCACCACGGAAATGGGCGATGCCATCCTCGCCGAGTTCAAGGCACTGTCGGCGTAAGCGACAGACGATCCCGGCAGGCGTGGTCTGTCGGCACGAAAACCAACACCTCCGGAGCGCATCCGGAGGTGTTTTGCGTTTGATCATCCTGAAGGAAAACGATGCCTCAGATCGTAATCCCCCCGTCGATATTGATCGCCTGACCGGTGATGAAGGCCGCTTCGTCGGAGGCGAGGAAGGCGCAGATGGCGGCGACCTCCTCGACCTTGCCGAAGCGACCGGCCGGCTGGCGGCTGATGAAAGACCGGTAAGCCTCGTCACGGCTTCCGAACTTCTCGCCGAGTTCGCCGATGCGCTCTTCCAGAGAAGGCGACGCGATTGTTCCGGGGCAGACCGAGTTGCAGCGAATGCCATGGGAGACATAGTCGGCGGCAACCGCCTTGGTGAGACCGATGACGCCACCCTTGGCGGCACCGTAGGCCGCACGGCGCGGAAAACCCTTGATCGACGAGGCGACCGAACCGATGGTGATGATGCTGCCACCAGCAGCCTTCATCTTCGGGATCGCGCCGGCAATGACGTTATAGGCACTGTCGAGCGTGATGTTCACCGAGCGCCGCCAGTCCTCGGCCGAGCATTCCTCGATCGTGCCCTGGTGTACATAACCGACCGCATGCACGAGGATATCGACCCGCGTAAAGCCGGCGAAATAGGCGGCAACGGCGGCATGATCCGTTGCGTCCAGCCGTATCGTCGCGGCACCGTCAAGCGTGGCGAGCAGGCCATCGTTGATGTCGCTCGCATGAACCTCGGCCCCTTCCGCCATCAGCCGTTCGGCAACGGCGCGGCCGATGCCCTGGCCGGCGGCGGTGACCACAGCCACGCGTCCGGCCAATCGTCCCGTCTTTTCACTCATGATCCGTTTCCCTTCGCGCGTATTAAATGGCCTCAACCGTCTGGCGCTGGCGGCCGAGGCCGTCGATTCCGAGTTCCACCACATCGCCGGGTTTGAGATAACGCGGCGGCTTCTTGCCCATGCCGACGCCCGGAGGCGTACCGGTGCAAATGACATCGCCCGGTTCCAGCACACAGAATTCGCTCATGTAGGAGACGATGGTTGCGACGTCGAAAATCATGCGTGCGGTCGTGCCCGCCTGCATGCGTTCGCCGTTAACGTCGAGCCACATCGACAGCGCCTGCGGATCCGCCACCTCGTCACGGGTCACGAGCCATGGGCCTGTCGGGCAGAAGTTCGGGAAGCTCTTGCCCTTCACCCATTGCCCGCCGCGCTCCATCTGCCAGGCGCGCTCGGAGACATCGTTGACGACGGTATAACCGAAGACATGGTCCATGGCCGCGTCACGCGAAACATTCAGGGCGCGTTTGCCGATGACGATGCCAAGTTCGACCTCCCAGTCAAGCTTTGACATTTTTTCTGAATGGAGAAGCGGGGCGTTCGGACCGCAATAGGTGCCGATCGCCTTGTTGAAAAGGATCGGTTCGGATGGCACCGGCAGACCCGCCTCTTCCGCATGGTCGGAGTAGTTGAGGCCGACGCACCAGATCGTGCCCGGCCGCGCCATCGGCGGCAGGATATCCGCGTCGATCACCGGCACTGCGGGCAGGGCGGACAGATCGACGCCGGACAGCGTCGCGGCAACATCAGGCAAAGTCTCCGCCGTGAAGTCCTGCACGAGCGAAGAGACATCCCGCGCGCCGCCTTCGCGATCGAGGATGCAAGGCACTGCGAAGCCGTCGACGGTGAGGCGCAACAATTTCATTCTCTTGGCCTTTCGATGGGAATGCCTGGGCGAGCGACGCTCAGCCGGTGGGAGCCGCTTCGACGGAAAGTCGGTAGCGGGTGCTGAAGGTTTGGTCGGGTTCGAACGCGATTGCGGTCGCGATGCCCGATGCCGCAATGGGATTGGCCGCCGTGGAGACCGCCGGCCCCAGATCGAAGGCGGAAGCGATCGGCTCGACGCCAAGCGCCACGTGCTGCCCGTTCCAGGGGTAGGCCTTGCGGCCGCGGTTGCTGTGCCAGAGCAGCAGGCTCGGAAAATGCTCCTTCTGCCAGGCGAGCCGGGCGCGAAAACCCTCGTCGCGATAGTGGAGCCCCAGGCTGCCATCGATGCCCGAGAGCTGCAGCAGGTCCTCGGTCTCTTCGACAAACGGTATCTGCGAAGCATCGAGCATGGCACCGCCGCGCGTCTCGACCTTGCCGAGCGATGGCCATTGCCGCGCGGGCGAAAACAAGGCCGCGCCCGGCTCGACATCGCCGGGGAAACTCCAGACGCGATCATAGGCACCGGGCTCAATGGCAACGGAACCGGAGCGAACGGGCAACCGGAACGTCGGGTGCAGACCGATCGGCAGGCGGCATGGACGCCTTGCCTCGACTTCCAAGGTGACGTCGACAGCAGCCGCGTGTGGATCAGGCACGATCCGCCGCCGCAGCAACCGGATCGGATGGTTCTCCGGATAACGGCACTCCATCGTGATCAGACGCTCGTCACAGGCACCCCAGGTCCAGTGGACATTCGAGCCGTGACCATGCGGCACGCCGGCGCCCTCGAAACTCTCACCGTTCGCGGACCAGCCAGCGGGGAGCGTTCGGTTGGCGTCGCTGCCGAAGGGGACGCAGGGCCACTCACCGCGCAATTCCTGCAGGATTTCTGGCAATGTCTCGCGCTCGGGATCGCTGCCCCAGGGCGCGACATGCAAGGGGCTGATCTGGCGCCCGTCCGGCAGCAGGAACAGTACGGGGCCGAGCATGCCGCCCAGCGACTGCACCGAGAGGCAACCATGCGCCCAGGCGAGCGCGCGTCTGGTCGTCTGCGCGCTCACCTTGTGGCCACCCCGAAGCGATTTTCGGGCAAACCAGGCACCTCGACCCGCATGGCATAGAGGCTGCCCGCGAGGCGTTCGTCGGGTCCGGCGCCGGCCGTAGTGATGTAGAGCGTCTTGAGGCCTGCGCCGCCGAAGGTGCAGGTGGTGATGTTGGTGACCGGCATCTCGATCGCCTCGGCAAGGCTGCCATCCGGGGCAATGCGGGCAATGCAGCGTC
Organism: Ensifer sp. CCNWLY38; assembly: GCF_037120565.1. Taxonomy (NCBI): domain Bacteria; kingdom Pseudomonadati; phylum Pseudomonadota; class Alphaproteobacteria; order Hyphomicrobiales; family Rhizobiaceae; genus Ensifer; species Ensifer sp. CCNWLY38. Next base: position 99,615 of record NZ_JBBBBO010000003.1, on the reverse strand, counting down.
CGCCATAGCGGCAATTCCAGAGGACCCCCTCGCTGTCGATCGCCGAGCCATCGGGCGAACCGCGATCGAAACCGGTGAAAAAATGCCGTTCGCCTGAGATCGCGCCCTTCGCCACATCGTAGTCGAAAGCGTAGATCTCGTTTGCGAGCGTGTCGCCGAAATAGAAGGTATTTCGGTCCGGGCTCCAGCAGAGCGTATTGGAAATGCCGAGGTCATGCCGCCATTCGCTGACGGCGCCATCCGGCGCGATCCGATAGAGTATGCCCTCCCCAGGCCCCACCTCGCCGAGCTGACCATCGGGCAGCACATTGTTCTTCATCGAGCCGACCCAGAAATTTCCGACCGGATCAGTGCGGCCGTCATTGAGGCGCACCCGCGGCGCACCGGGCAGAGCAAAACCGTGATCCTCACGCCGGTCGGCCTCCGGCCACCACCAGATCAGCTTCGACCCGAGGGCGACGAGCAGACGCCCGTCTTCGCTCGTCAGCGAGATGGCGACCACCGGCTCGTCGAACAGCCAGGTCCGGACGGCACGCGTCGCCTCGTCGTAGCGATGGATGAGGAAGCGGTTGATGTCGGTCCAGTAGAGCGCCGTTTCCGCCGCCGACCAGACGGCGCCCTCGCCGCAACGGTCGCCGACGGGCGCGACACAAACAAGCTCTCGCGCCATTGCTGCCTCCTATTCCGCCGCCATGCTCGTCGGGATGGACCGCGACGGCCCGAGCGCCTCGGCGTTTTGCACCAGCGCCTTCATGTAGCCGAGCGCAAAAGCCTTGCCGGCGTGCCAGGAAGCGCCGCAGGTCATCGCCGGCGTATGGTCGGGGATCATCACGCCCTGGTAGTTTTCGTCGCGCAGGATGCGGATGATTTCGGCCATGTCGATATCGCCTTCGTCGACGAAGGTTTCGACGTAGCGCGGCATCTTTCCGCGCACGTTGCGGAAATGGATGTAGCCGATGCGGCCGGAGCGGGCGAAGCGGCGTACATGCTCGTAGATATCGCCGCCCGGCATCTCCTGCAGCGAGCCGAGGCAGAGTTCCAGGCCGTTCGAGGGGGAGTCGACGATCGCCATCAGCCGGTCGTATTTTTCCGGTCGGTTGACGAGCCGCGCGGTGCCGCGCAGTTCCTCCGCCGGCGGGTCGTCGGGGTGAGCGCCGAGTACGACACCCGCCTCTTCGGCGACCGGCACCACTTCCTTCAAGAAATGGGCAAGGCGATCCCAGAGCTCCGCCGAGCTGACGGAGACGGAAGCAGCACCGGCAACGCCGCGACGATAGCGCATGTTCCAGACCATGCCATCAGGAATCGGCGCATCCGGACTGGGTGCGACGCTGTTTTCGACGCCGAAGCCGACGGACTCGGCACCGCCGCGGGCATAGGGGCCACGCGTCCAGCCATAGACGCCGGCAAGCGAGAAATTGTAGCCGATGCAGGGGATGCCGGCGCGGCCGGCATCGCGGATGAGCTGCTTCAGCCCCTCGATCTGCTGGGCGCGTTCAGGTCCGTCCAGAAGCACGTCGGACCAGAAGCGCGGCGAGAAGTTCTCGATCGCCGCCACTTCCAGACCACCGGCGCGTACGTCCCTCACCAGCCCCGAAAGTTCTTCGTAAGACCACAGCCGATCGCCGGAGCAGTCGCCCCAACCCCCCTGGTCGCCGCTGTCGATCTTCGGATCCTTGCCGGCGAAATAGTTGGTCAGATGCGCCACGACATGGGTCGCACCCGCCTGCTGCGCAAACTGAAAATTGTCCGGGGTGAGCTGTTCCCGGTAAAGCCCAAGGCCGATCTTCATCTTATCGTTTCCTGTTTGATTACTTGACGCCGATGCCGGCGGTAAGACCGCCGTCGATGCGGAAGTCCGAGCCGGTGACGAAGGCGGCGCGGTCGGAGGCGAGGTAGGCGACGAGTTCCGCCACCTCCTCCGGCTCGCCGATGCGGCCGATCGGGTGGGCGGCACCGAAGCGGGCAAAGGCTTCCGCTTCGCTGACGCCTTCGCCGCCATATGTGCGGGCGGCGAGCGAAAGCAGCGGCGTTCGCACCGAACCGGGGCTCACCGAGTTCACCCGGACCTTGGCTGCCGCATGGTCGAGTGCCATGGCGCGGGTCAGCGCGTGGATCGCGCCCTTGGAGGCGACATAGGCCGCGACATTCTGCTGACAGGCATGGCCCTGCACCGAAGAGATATTGACGATGGCGCCGCCGCCGCGCTTGACCATTTCCGGAATGCCGAAGCGGCCGGTCAGGTAAATCGAGCCGACATTAACAGAGAGGCAGCGGGCGAAGGTCTCGGCGCTGGTATCGAGAACCGTGCCATAGGGGTGGACGGCTGCGGCATTGACGATAATGTCGAGGCCGCCATGGCGCAGCACCGCCTCGCGCACCGCCGCTTCCACTTCGGCTTCCACGGACACGTCCGTAAGCCGCGTCGACATTTGCAGGTCGCGCTGCTTCGCCACGCGATCGAAGATCTCGTTTGTGGCAACGTCGTTGCCGCAGGCAAGCACCGTGGCACCGTGAGACGCCAGGCGGATCGCCGAGGCAAGGCCGATCCCGGACGTGCCGGTGACCAGCGCGATTTTACCCTTGAATTCAGTCATGATTGTCTCCGCGATGGATCGCGATGGTTTCAGGTCGTACAGATCCGAAACCACAAGCGTGATCGATTTTCGTAAGGGAGCGGAATGCGTGCACCCCGCTCCGGTCTCAACGCACCCGTTCCAGGACCTGGTTGAGAAGCACGGCGCCGAGGATGATCCCGCCGCGCACGACGTATTGCCAATATTCGCTGACATTCATCAGCGTCATGCCGTTGGAGATGCAGCCGAGGAACAGAACGCCGATCAGCGTGCCCCAGATGCGGCCCTTGCCGCCGAAGAGAGAGGTGCCGCCTATGATGACGGCTGCGATCACGTCGAGTTCCATGCCGGTCGCCGTCGTCCCGGTGCCCGCGCCGATCTGCGAAGCAATCAGCGTGCCGGAGACGGCCGTGAGAGCGCCGGTGAGCCCCAGTGTCAGCGCCTTCACCTTCCAGATGTCGATGCCGGAGAGTCGTGCCGCCTCCATGTTGCCACCGACGGCATAAACCTCGCGGCCGAAGCTCGTGTACTTCATCAGGAAGTGCATGCCGGCAAAGGTCAGCGCGAAGATATAGACCGGGAACGGAATGCCGAAGAGGTAGCCGCCGCCGAGGAAATCGAAGCCGAGCGGAAAGGACGACATCGGGAAACCGCCGGTGATCAGATTGGCGACACCGCGTAGCGCTGCGAAAAGCGCGAGCGTGGTGATGAAGGTCGGCACGTTGAACCATTGCCGGAAGCGACCGGTGAGGTAGCCGAGCGTGAAGCCGAGCAACAGCGCCACGCCAAAACCGACTGTGACCGCACCCCAGTCGCCGAAGACACCGGCGAAGCGGTCGGCGAACCAGGCGACGATGCAGCCGGCGAGCGCGGCACCGGCTCCGACCGAAAGGTCGATTTCGCCGCTGATGATCACGGCGGTCATGCCGAAGGCGATGATGCCGAGCATCGAGACCGTGCGGAGCACGTTCAGCACGTTGCCGGTAGAGGCGAAGCCGGGCGCGACCAGGATCAGGAAAATCACCAGCGCCGCGAGAATGATCTCCATCGGGTAGGTCTTGAGGAACTTGAGCGGCGTGTTCTGGCCACCAGCTTCGGTCGTTTGGCTCACAAGTGTCATTGCTTGGCCCCTTCCATGCACAGGCCGTAAAGTTCGGTAAGGTCGGTTTTCGTCGGATCCACCTCGGCGACGACAGCGCCGTGGTGCATGACGAGGATGCGGTCGGCGACTTCGAGGACCTCCTCGAGTTCCGTCGAGACGAAGATGCTGGCGAGACCAGCAGCCGCCTTCTGCCAGATGATGTCGAAGATCTGGCGCTTGGCCTGGACGTCGACGCCACGGCTCGGCTCATCGAAGAACATGACGGAGGGCTGCCGGTTCAACCATTTGCCGATCACCACCTTCTGCTGGTTGCCGCCGGAAAGCGACGACACCGGCAGTTCCGGATCGCCGCACTTGATGTGCAGATCGGCGATCTGGCGACGGACATGCGGCTGCTCGCGCCGGCGCGAGATGAAACCGTTGCGCGAGATCGGACCGAGGCTTGCCATACAGAGATTGTCGGCCGTCGAAAGCGATTGCACGAGGCCGACTTCCTTGCGGTTTTCCGGCGTGTAGCCGAGGCCGGCCTTGCGCATGTCGCGCGGGCTGGCACCGGTCATGTCGCGACCGTCGAACGTGACCGAACCGCCGTCGATCCGGTCGGCCCCAAAAATCGCCCGCATGAGCTCGGTGCGGCCGGCACCAAGCAGACCGGCGATGCCGAGGATCTCGCCGGGATAGAGGTCGAAGGAGACATCCTGAAAATGTCCGGTCCGACTGAGATTGCGGACCTCGAGCACGGGTTTGGCGCGGTCAAGCGTTCGCCGCGGCGGACGTGTGGCGCGCGCGGCATCGCCGAACATCATGCCGACAATCGCGGAAGGCGTCGTCTCCTTCATCGCAACGGAACCGATATAGTGGCCGTCGCGGATAACCGTGCAAGTGTCGGCGATTTCGAAGAGTTCGCTCATGCGGTGGGTGATGTAGATCATCGTCACGCCATGGGCGCGCAGCCGCTCGATCAGCGCGAAGAGCTGCTTGACCTCGCGGGAAGCGAGCGCCGAGGTCGGCTCGTCCAGAAGCAGGATAGACGGGTTGAAGGACATTGCCTTGACGATCTCAACCACCTGCTGCTGGCCGACGCTGAGTGCGGAGACCGGTTGGCGGGAATCGATCGCAAGCCCCATGTCGGCGAGCAGTTCGCCGGCGCGCCGGTGCAGGCCGGCCCAGTCGACGACGCTGAAGCCGGCGCGGCGGCGGTGCGGCAGCCGACCGAGAAAGATGTTCTCGCCGACAGAAAGCTCCGGCACCAGCGAGAGCTCCTGGTGCACGGTGACGATGCCGGCGGCAAAGGCATCATGCGGCGATGTGAAATGGCGGTCCTCGCCATTGACGCTGATCGTGCCGGATGTCGGCTCGGTCACGCCGGCGAGAAGCTTGACCAGCGTCGACTTGCCCGAGCCGTTCTTGCCCATGAGGGCATGCACCTGGCCGGGTGCGAAGCTGTGGGTGAATTCGGAGAGGGCGACAGTCGGGCCGTAACGCTTGGTCACGGTCCGAAAGTCCAGCCGTCCCTGCACCCCTTGCAACGCGGCTGACCTTAGTTGCGGATAGCTCATGCGGTTTTCCTGCTGTGCGCGGCGAAGGAGCGGCGGGCGATGCCCGCCGCTCGGTTCACTTTCAGGCTCTTACTTCAGGGCCTTCAGGCCTTCCTTGTAGGCAGCGACCCCTTCAGCGTTGACGCGTGTCAGAGGCAGAACGGGCACGTTGACCTTGGTCTCGATCTTCTTGCCGTCGAGCAGGTTCTGCGCGGCTTCGATTGCCTGCTTGCCGACCTCGAGCGGCTGCTGCGCCGTCGTTGCCTGCAGCACGTTGTCGGAGTTCAGGAGCATATTGGCGAGCTGCTCGGAACCGTCGGTGCCGAAGACGAAGACCTTGCCTTCAAGGCCCGCCTTCTTGACCGCCTGCACTGCACCGATCGTGCCGCCTTCGTTGGCAGCATAGATCACCCGGATATCGGGATTGGCCGTCAGCATGTCGCTTGCGACGGCGAGTGCCTTTTCGGCGAGCCAGGCGTCCTGTTGCGCGACGATGTCGACCTGATCCTTGACGACGCTTAGGAAACCATCGACGCGGGCATTCGACTGTTCGGGAAGCAGCGCCTTGAAGGCGAGCGTGCCGATCTTGACCTTCTCGCCATTGCCCAGTGTCTTCAGGAAGTCGGTCGCGGCCTTGCCGGTGCCGATGCCGATATCGCGGTCCGAACTCATCACCGTCGCCTGGGCGACGTCGCCGTTGGCCGAGGTGCCATAGGTCACCACCGTGATGCCAGCGTCACGCGCCTTCTTCAGCGCCGGCACCGAAGCGTCGGCCGAAAGCGGCGCCACGACAATCGAGTTCACGCCGCGGGCGATGTAGGTATCGATCAGCTGGGCTTCCTTCTCCAGCTTGCTATCGCTGTTGCCGGCCAGAAGCTCGTCGCCGGCGGCTTCGGCCGCCTTTTCCATCCCGATCTGGATGCCGCGGAAATACTGGTCCTGCTGGAATACGATGCCGGCAATCGCCTTGCCGCCGGCATGTGCCGCACCCGGCGCAAAGCTGACGGTGGCAAGCAATGCTGCAAGCGCCAGAATGTGACGTTTCGAATTGTTCATTTTGGTTCTCCTCCCAAGTGCCCTGTTCGTGCCGCCGGACCAACGGGCGAGTGGATCCGGCAAACGGATGCCAGCACCGCCCATTTGGGGAGCGGTCCAGGCGAAAATGTCTATGTGCTCATCGCGACGGCTGGCCGCCGGGTGCTGCATCGACAAAGCGGATGCCGAACTCCAGGTGGCGGCTCATCAGGTAGACGTAGGCGATGCGGTCGCGGGCCCTCAGTGCCCGGATGATCTCGGCATGGGCCTCGAAGGTCGCCGCATGCACCGGGCGCTCCGCCTTGCCGAGCCGCATGACCTCCTCGATCACGGAGCGCAGCATGTGATAGGCGGCGACCGTCGTGCGATTGCCGGATAGCTCCACGATCGCCTGATGGAACAGGTAGTCGCACTGCGCCGCTTCCTCGACGCTGTCCGCTTCCAGGATCCGCGCGTTGATCGCATCCAGCCGGTCGAAATCGGCGTCAGTAGCCGTCAGGATGATGTGCTCGCCGACACCCGTCTCGATGATGCGGCGGAAGCCCTGGAGGTCGCGGAAAGAGTCCGGCGAGACGCCGTTGTGAAAGGCAAAAAGCCGGCGGATCGCCTCGCCGTGGCCGCCGCTGATGACGGCGCCGACCTTCGGCCGGGTCTCGACCATGCCATAGGCGCGCAGCACCTGCAGCGCCTCGCGCACCGTGTTGCGCCCGGCCTGGAATTGTTCGCCAAGATCGCGCTCGGTCGGCAGCGCGTCGCCGATGCCGAGACCGCGCTCGGAGATCATGTCGCGGATCTGCTCGACCAGCCGGTCCACGGCCGAGGTCTTGCCCGGCTCGACGGGCTCCACACCCGACAACGCCTCTTCTCGTACAGAACTGCTCACCGGCCATCCTCCCTGCAATGCTCTATTTGTTGGTCCAGATTACGCTTTCAGTCAAGCGCAATCTCTCAAATTTCGCACAAAGTTGCCAACGCCGTCCAAAATTCCGTCGACAAGGCTTGAATTGTTGGACCAATCGGACATTATTGACGGGCGTGGTCCAACAATAGCCACTGACGCGGGTAGGAGTTCTGCATGAGACTGATGGAAGAGTGTTTTCGCTGGTATGGGCCAAATGATCCGGTGCCGCTCAGCCATATCCGGCAGGCGGGGGCCACGGGGATCGTCTCGGCGCTGCATCATATCTATGACGGATCGCCCTGGTCGGATGAAGCGATCCTTGCCCAAAAGGCGCTGATTGAAGCCGCCGGTATGCGCTGGAGTGTCGTCGAGAGCATCCCGGTTCACAACTCGATCAAGCTCGCGACATCAGACAGCGCCCGCTACATCGGCTGGTACAAGGACACGCTGCGAGCGCTGGCGCGCGCGGGTATCACGACTGTCTGCTACAACTTCATGCCGGTGGTCGACTGGACGCGCACCGAGCTGATGCAGCCGTTGGCGAATGGCGGCTATGCGCTGCGCTTCGACGCGGTCGACTTTGCCGCCTACGATCTCTTCGTGCTGAAGCGGCCGCGCGTCGCGGATAGTTACTCCGAACGGCAGATTTTCGCCGCCCGCCAGCGTTTCGATCAGATGGACCAGGCGAAGATCGACCGGATCGAACGCAATCTCATTGCCGGCCTGCCGGCAACCGAGCGGCAGTTCAATCGGGCGAGCTTTCTGGCCGCCCTTGCCGAGTATGACGGCGTGACGGCAGACGCCCTACATGCCAACCTGGCGCGCTTCCTCAAGGAGATCGTTCCGGTGGCGGAGGAGGTCGGTATCCGGCTTTGCATCCACCCCGATGATCCGGCCTTTTCGCTCTATGGCCTGCCGCGCATCGTTTCGACGGCCGCGGATGTAAGGCGCATCCTCGCCGCCGTCGACAGCCAAGCCAACGGCATCACCTTCTGCACCGGATCCTATGGCACGCGCACCGACAATGATCTGCCAGCCATGGTTCGTGAATTCGGCCCACGCATTCACTTTGCCCACCTGCGCAATGTCCAGCGGGAGGAGGACGGCTCCTTCTACGAGGCCGATCATCTCGGCGGATCGAGCGACATGCCGGCAGTGATCCTTGCGCTGATGCAGGAACAGGAGCGTCGGCTACAGGAAGGCCGCGCCGACTGGCAAATCCCGCTTCGCCCGGATCACGGGCACCTCCTGGCCGACGACATCGGCAAGGAGCGGATCAACCCTGGCTATTCGCTGATCGGCCGGTTGAAGGGCCTCGCGGAAATCAGAGGCGTGATGCAGGGCATCGCTACCGCCATGGCACACGTGGCTTGAGGGAAGAGAAATGACACGTTTTGAAGACGATACCGAACTGTTTGCCGCCATGCGCAGCCGTCTGTTCACGGCCGTGGTCGGCGACATCCTCGACACGATGGGGCTGCAACACCAGTTCCTGCCGCCGCAGATCCGGGCGCTCCGCGACGACATGGTCGCCGTCGGACGGGCGATGCCGGTGCTCGAAGCCGATTTCTTCGCAACCGCCGAGGCCAGCGGCCATTCGGAATTTAGCAGCAAGCCCTTCGGCCTGATGTTCCACGCGCTCGACAGCCTGAAGCCCAACGAGATCTATGTCTGCTCCGGTTCCTCGCCGCGCTATGCGGTCTGGGGCGAGTTGATGTCGACCCGGGCAATGAAACTCAAAGCAGCGGGTGCGATCTGCGACGGCTATTGCCGCGACAGCGCCGGCATCCTCGCGCTTGATTTCCCGACCTTCTGCTACGGATCCTACGCGCAGGACCAGGGGCCGCGCGGCAAGGTCGTCGACTACGGTATCCCGATCGAGATCGGCGGCATCCGCATCCGGCCGGGCGATATCCTCTTCGGCGACCGCGACGGCGTGCTCGTTATCCCGCGCGAGGCGGAACGGGAAGCAATCGCGCTGGCGCTGGAGAAAGCCGAAACCGAAAGCAAGGTCCGCCTCGCGATCGAGGCCGGCATGAGCACCGTCGATGCTTTCGAGCGCTTCGGCGTGATGTGACCACTAAGTGAGGCGCCGGAGCCCGGCGCCTCACTTAAGTCGGCTGAGATCCACCGGGCGATTGTTGATGATCGCCTCCATGGAAAAGAACCCCGTGACCGTGGCGAGATCGAAGTTCGTGATGAGCTTCTGATAAAAGGCGTCGTAGCCGCCCATGCCCCGGGTCACCACCTTGATCAGATAATCCCAGTCCCCGCCGATCCTGTAGAAGTCAATCACTTCCGGCAGCCGCTCGACATGCTGCCGGAAGCCGTCGCTCCATTCCTTGGAGTGATGGCGTGTGCGGATCATCACGATCACCGTCAGATCCAGGCCCAGAGCACTGAGATCGATGTCGCAGTGCGAACCCCGGATCATGCCGATCGACTGCAGACGCTGAAGGCGCCGCCAGCAGGCATTTTGCGATAACCCGACCCGCTCGGCCAACTCACGCTGCGAGAGGCTCGAATCCTTTTGCAGCAACGTCATGATCTTCAGATCAAAACTATCTATTTTTGATGATTCTTCGATCATTTGACACAATACAGCGCGACTGGCGCAGGAAGATAGGTGAATTTTTTGACCATGAAGGGGAATATAATCGCTGTCAATGTTCGCTCCAAGGGAGGTCAGCGAGATGATCGTTCCAACAGTTCACCGCCACTCCTGTGAGGAGCTTAGCCCGCTTGCCAAGTTCCGCCAGGCTTTGAACCGCCCGGGCGTGATTGCCGATCTTCGCGACGATCTCGTCGGCGCGAAGGCGCAGATCGTCGGTCCATACGGCACGAAGCCGCTCGTCTATGCCGATTATGTCGCCTCCGGCCGGGCACTGCGAGTAATCGAAAGCTTCGTGCTCGACGAAGTCCTGCCCTATTACGCCAACAGCCACACGGAAGCTTCCTATTGCGGGGGCTTCATGACCCGGTTGCGGCGGGAAGCGCGCGCGCTGATCGGCGAATTCTGCGGCGCCAGTGCGAAACACGCTGTCATTTTCACCGGCTCCGGCGCGACCTCGGGCATCAACCGCCTGGTCAAGCTCTTCGGCGTTGCCGAAGCCGTGGCGGCAGGCAAAGAAGTCCGCGTCATCATCGGCCCCTATGAACACCACTCCAACATCCTGCCCTGGCGTGAAAGCGGCGCTGAGATCGTCGAACTGGCCGAATGCCCCGCGGGCGGGCCGGATCTCGCCGAGCTTGCCGAAGCGCTCAATGCCGGTGCGCCTGATCTGACCATCTGCGCTCTGTCCGCCGGCTCGAACATCACCGGCATCACCAGCGACGTCTCGGCGATCACCCGGGTGGTCAAGGCCGCCGGCGCGAAGATGATCTGGGATTACGCCGGCGCCGGCCCCTACGTTCCGATTGCGATGTCGCCTGCCGGCGCCGAGATCGACGCCATCGTCGTCTCGCCGCACAAGTTCATCGGCGGCCCGGGCGCCTCCGGTATCCTGATCGTTCGGCGCGACGGCGTCACCACCGACAAGCCGACCTGGCCGGGTGGCGGCACCGTGAAGTTCGTTTCGCCAGATACCCACGACTACAGTGGCAACCTTGAGGCCCGCGAGGAAGCGGGCACACCGAACGTCGTCGGCGACATCCGCGCGGCCCTCGCCTTCATCGTCAAGCATGCAATCGGGCTTGAGGAGATGGAAAGACGCAACCGCGCACTGACCAAACAGGCCTTTGCCGCCTGGAAGACCGTCCCGCAGCTGGAGCTGCTCGGCCTTCAGGAACCGGATCGCCTGCCGATCTTCTCCTTCCGCATCAGGAACGGCAAGGGCGGTTACGTCCACCAGCAGCTCGTTACCCGCATGCTGAGTGACCGCTTCGGCATCCAGGCACGCGGCGGCTGCGCCTGTGCCGGGCCTTACGTACACCGGCTGCTGTCGATCGATTCTGAACACTCCGAACAGATCCGACAGGCGATCCTCGCCGGCGAAGAGATCGAGAAGCCCGGGTTCACACGGCTGAACTTCAGCGTCCTGCTTTCGGACGAAAAGGTGAAGTTCATCCTCGATTGCGTCGCGCAGCTGGCGGCGGACGCGCCCACCTTCGAAGCCGATTACGATTTTGACCCCGCTCGCGCAATCTTCTTCCCGTGCGCAACGGCTGAAGAGGCGCTCGCCTATGCATAAGCCCGATGTGACCGGCTTTTACGACGCCCGCACCGGCAGCATCCAGTATGTTGTTGCCGATCCAGCGACGGGCAAATGCGCGATCATCGATCCGGTGCTCGATTTCGACGAGAAGTCGGGCTCGACCGCCACGCGGAACGCCGACGCGATCCTCGACCATGTCGCCGCCAACGGCCTGACCGTCGAATGGATCCTCGACACCCACCCTCATGCCGACCATTTCTCGGCGGCGCGCTATCTCAAAACAAAGACCGGTGCGCCGACGGCGATCGGCGAACACGTGAAGGGTGTGCAGCGGATCTGGAAAGCGATCTATAACTGGCCGGATTTCGCCTGCGACGGCTCGCAATGGGACCGGCTGTTTGTCGACGGCGAAACGTTCCGGATCGGCGAACTCAAGGCCCGAGTGATCCATTCGCCCGGCCACACACTCGCGTCGATCTCTTACGTGATCGGCGACGCCGCCTTCATCCACGACACGCTGTTCATGCCCGACAGCGGCTCGGCGCGCGCCGATTTTCCCGGCGGAAGCGCTGCCGACCTTTGGCGGTCGATCCAGGCCATCCTGGCGTTGCCGGATGAGACACGGCTCTTCACAGGTCACGACTATTGCCCCGGCGGCCGCGAGGCGCGCTGGGAAAGCACCGTCGCGGAGCAGAAGTCCAAAAACCCGCATGTCGCCGGCAAGTCCGAGGCCGATTTCGTCGGCCTGCGCGAGGCCCGCGACCGAACCTTGCCGATGCCGAAACTCATTCTGCATGCGCTGCAGGTGAATGTTCGCGGCGGCGAGCTCCCGGCCACCGAAGACAATGGCCGGCGCTACCTGAAAATCCCGCTCGACGCCCTTCCCGGTTCGATCTGGGGGTAGAGGCATCGTGGCGGATCCTTTCCAGCAAATGCTGCTCGCGATCGGCTCCGGCTCGCTCACCGGCTTCACGCTCGGCCTGATCGGTGGCGGCGGCTCGATCCTGGCAACCCCGCTCCTCATCTATGTGGTCGGCATTCGCGACGTGCATACGGCGCTCGGCACCGGAGCGCTCGCCGTTTCCGCAAACGCCTATCTCAACCTCATCGGCCATGCGCTTCGCGGCCACCTCTGGTGGCGGTGCGCTCTGATCTTCACGGTGGCCGGCTCGCTCGGCGCCTATCTTGGCTCCAGCCTCGGCAAACTGGTCGACGGCCAGCGCCTGCTGTTCCTGTTCGGGCTGGTGATGATGTTCGTCAGCTTCGCCATGAAAAAGGTAAAGTGCGACACGGCGGCCACGCCGCAATCGCTTTCGATCGGGACGCACGGCAAGACCGGAGTGACGGCGCTTTTGACCGGTACCTGCTCCGGTTTCTTCGGCATCGGCGGCGGTTTCCTGATCGTCCCTGGCCTCCTGCTTGCAACCGGCATGCCGCTCATCAATGCGGTCGGCACGTCGTTGCTTGCCGTCGGCACCTTCGGCCTGACGACCGCGATCAACTACGCTTCCTCGGGTTTGGTGGACTGGCGCATCGCCGGCTACTTCATCGCCGGCGGCATTTTGGGCGGAATCGTCGGCACCATCGTCTCCACCCGGCTTGCGACCCAGCGCGATACGCTGACGCAGATTTTCCGCGCCATCATCTTTTCCGTCAGCCTCTATGTTCTCTGGCGCAGCTACGGGGCACCGTGACCCGGCCGCGGTGGTCGGCAACCGACCTGGCGGCGATACTGAGCGGTCCTTGGCCGGAAACATACGCAGCCAGTCCGAAATCGTACTGTTTGCATCATTCAAGACAAAGGTGTAGCGTGTTCTAATCCTGTCAGCACTCTTTCGGACAGGAACAAGCCAATGACCGTTCAATCCATAGATCTCTCGAACAGCACGCCGCTGACCAAGCGGTCGATCTCGCAGCTTCCGATCAACCTGTTCGCATCGGTAATGGGCATCACGGGCCTGAGCCTCGCCTGGCGCGAAGCCACCAGGACGATCGGACTGCCGGCCCTTCCCGGGGAATATGTCGGCTGGCTCGGTACCTCGATCTTTCTGAGCCTTGCCCTGGGCTATGCCATCAAATGGCGCCGCCACCCTGGCTTGGTCGCCGCTGAATTCGCCCATCCGGTTCAAAGCAACTTCTTTGCGACCGTCGCAATCGGCCTGCTTCTGCAGTCTGCCTTTCTGAACCTTTACAGCCCGCTGCTGTCAGAGGTCGTCTGGACCATCGCGTCTGCGCTGACCTTCGCCCTCGCCTATGTCGTCGCCAGAGGCTTCCTCGGCCGGCAGCAGTCGCGCGATACCACCCTGCCGCCGCTACTCATCCCCGGCGTCGCCACCCTTGATATCGCCGTTACTGGCCACGCCATGCCGTTCTCCTGGGCGCATGAAGTCAATATGTTTGCCTTTTCGGTCGGCAGCGTCATCGCCGCGGTCTTTATCGCGCTCATCTTCTCGCGGCTGCGCCACGAAGATCCGCTTCCGGCGCTGGCTCGGCCGTCCCTCATGGTTCTGGTCGCCCCCTTTGCCGTCGGCTTCCTTGCCTATACTAACGTCACGGGTTCGGTCGATCTCTTCGCCACGGTCCTGTTCTACTTTGCCCTGTTTCTCATGCTCGTCCTGTCGCCGATGGTGTTCCGCTCCCATGTTCCCTTTAGCGTCGCCTGGTGGGCCATCAGCTTTCCGCTTGCTGCCCTGTCGATCGCCTTCTTCCGGTATGCGGCTTCTGCCGAGAGCGCTATCCTCACCGGCCTGGCTGGGCTGTTCTTCCTGTTTCTCGCCGGCGCCATCGCTGTCGTCTTCTATCGAACGGTCAGCATCATACTGACCGGCAGATTGTTCGAGGTTCGTTAATGGCCGTTCACAAGGTCGCCATCGTCGCCATGCAGGGGGTGCAGCTTCTCGATGTTATCGGGCCCTCGGACGTGTTTGCGGAGGCCAACCGTCAGAGCGGCACCGACCATTATTCCGTGGAGGTCGTCAGCGCGTCCGGCAGTCCGGTGCGCGGATCTTCCGGGTTGACGCTGCTGCCGGATCGGTCGCTGGAGGAAGGTGTTTCCGACATCGATACGTTGCTTGTGGCCGGGGATCCGCTCATTCATGAACGGCCACTGCCGGCATCGCTTCTCGCCTGGGTGAAGGAAGCATCGGCTCGCGCCAGCCGTTTCGGATCGGTGTGCTCCGGCGCCTTCGTGCTCGGCGAGGCGGGTCTCTTAAACGGCAGGCGGGCGACGACGCATTGGTCGCAAGCGGCGGAATTCGGCAAGCGCTTCCCGGAGGTGAAACTCGAGCCCAACCGCATTTTCACCAAGGACGGCAACGTCTGGACCTCAGCCGGCGTAACGGCCGGCATCGACCTGGCGCTTGCCATCGTCGAGAAGGATCTCGGCCTGGACATCGCCTTGAAGGTCGCGCGTGAACTCGTTGTCTTCCTCAAGCGGCCCGGCGGCCAGACCCAGTTCAGCACCCTTCTCGCCGGCCAGCTTGCACAGAAGACACCCATTCGTGCGGCTCAGGATTTTATTGCCGACAATCTCTCTTCCGACCTCAGCGTCGCAGCGGTTGCCCGGCGCGTCGGCATGAGCGAGCGAAACTTCTCCAGGCAGTTCAAACAGGAGGTGGGCATGACGCCCGCCGACTATGTGGAGAGCATGCGGCTGGAGGCGGGGCGCAGGCTTGCCGAAGACACCGGCATTCCACTCAAAAAGATTGCCACGGATATCGGCTTCCATGACGATATCGCCTTCCGTCGTTCCTTCGTTCGTCGATTCGGCACGTCGCCGGCCGCCTATCGCAAGAGCTTCGGATCGTAGGCACGCCAGCTTGGTCCACAAGCGGCCTGACATCTGGAGAAGCCAGCCATGTTCGACCTGATCATCCGCGACGCCAACCTGCCGGACGGACGCCAGGGCATCGATGCCGGTGTTGCGGGCGGAAAGATCGCCGCAATCGAGCCGAACCTTGCCGCGACCGCGGGCGAAGAGATCGACGCCACCGGCCGGTTGCTGAGCCCACCCTTCTGCGATCCGCATTTCCACATGGACGCAACGCTGTCGCTCGGCCTGCCACGGATGAACGTCTCCGGCACGCTGCTTGAGGGCATCGCGCTCTGGGGCGAGTTGCGCCCAACCTTGACCAAGGAGGCGCTGGTCGAGCGGGCGCTGCGTTATTGCGATCTCGCCGTCAGCCAGGGTCTTCTTGCCATCCGCAGCCATGTGGACACCTCGGATCCGCGGCTGGTGACGGCGGAAGCCCTGCTGGAGGTCAAGGAGAAGGTCGCGCCCTATATCGACCTGCAGCTCGTCGCCTTCCCGCAGGATGGCTACTATCGGGCGCAGGATGGCGCGGCGTCGCTCGAACGCGCCCTCGACATGGGTGTCGACATAGTTGGCGGCATTCCGCATTTCGAACGGACGATGGAAGAGGGCGCACGCTCGGTGGCGGCACTCTGCCGCATCGCCGCCGACCGTGGCCTGCCCGTCGACATGCATTGCGACGAGACCGACGATCCGCTGTCGCGCCACATCGAGACGCTGGCGGCCGAAACCGTGCGCTTCGGGTTGCAGGGACGCGTCGCGGGCTCGCATCTGACCTCGATGCACTCGATGGACAACTACTATGTTTCCAAGCTCATCCCGCTGATGGTCGAGGCTGAGATCAACGTCATTCCCAATCCGCTGATCAACATCATGCTGCAGGGACGGCACGACACCTATCCGAAACGGCGCGGCATGACGCGGGTCAGGGAATTGATGGCGGCAGGAATCAACGTCTCCTTCGGGCATGACTGCGTCATGGATCCCTGGTACTCGATGGGGTCTGGCGACATGCTGGAGGTCGCGCACATGGCTGTTCATGTGGCGCAGATGGGCGGCATCGAGGACAAGCGCAGGATATTCGACGCGATCACCGTGAACTCGGCGAAAACCATGGGGCTGGAAGGCTATGGGCTGGAGGTGGGCTGCAAGGCCGATCTGGTCCTCTTGCAGGCGGCCGATGTCAGCGAGGCCCTGCGGCTGAAACCGAACCGGCTGTTCGTCATCAAGGCCGGCAAGGTCATCGCCAAAACGGCGCCGCGCATCGGCGAGCTCTTCCTCGACGGGCGCCCGGCATCGATCGACATTGGGCGGGACTACATCCCACAAACGTAGTCGGCCATGAGTTCCGCCTAGTCCTCGAAATCGCCGAAGACGTTCTGCAGCCGGGTCAGCTGCGCCACGCGCTCGCCGACATCGTCGCCGAGCACGACGATGATGTTGCTCAAGAGCAGGTCCATCACCGCGACCGTCGTCGCAGCCCCATCCCAGAGCGGACCGTGCGAGCCGGGAACGACCAGGCAGATGTCGGAGACTTCGGGCGCCCAGGGGCAGAACTCGTCGGTATAGAGGATGACCTTGACGCCGGCGCGACGGGCTTCCTCGGCGAGCGGCCGCGCCTTGGCGGCGAAACGACGCACGTCGTGCAGGAACAGGACCCGGCCATCGACCGAGCCGTCGAGCAGCTCGGCATAGGTGCCGTTGAGGCCGTCGACGAACTGGACGCGCGGCCGCGTATAGGACAATTGGCTGGCGAAATACTGGGCGATGCCGCGAACGTTCTGATAGGCCGCGACATAGACCTCGCTGGCAGAAATCAGCGCATCGATCGTCTGCTGCCATTCCGGCGCGGTCGTCAGCTCATAGATCATGCCGAGATTGTCGACCTGCTGCTGGATCAGGCCGGCGAGCAGCTTGCCTTCGCGGTTATCCTCCCGCAACCGGCCGACCGAGCCCTTGACCTGCCAGGCGGGATTGTTGGAGCCGTCACGCCTGAGTTCGTGTTTCAGCTGGTCGAGACCATCGAAGCCCAAGCGCCGAAGATAGCGCCCAACGGTCATCGGCGAAACCTCGAGACGGGTCGCGATCGAGCGCGCCGTCTCGAAAGGAATATCGGCGAGGTTGCGCTCGATGTAGTTGGCGATGAGCTTGTCCGACTTCGAGCGTCTCATCTCGTCGCTGCGCAGCAGCTTCAGGATGCGCGGTGCCACGTCCCCTCCCGTTCCAAAGCGACATTCGTCATTTCAGACGGACAAAGGTCGCTGGAGCACTTTGAATTTTTGCATGTTTATCCTCAGCCAGGAGGTAAGGAAATACGCAGTGCTTTTGAAGCGGATGCCGGGTAACAAACCGCCGCATCCGCTCCTGTCGTCGCATCGCGTCTTTATTGCGCCGTCTTCACCTTCGTCCAGACCCGGTCGAGCTGGCGCACGCCGGGGCCGAGGTCTTCGAAGATCTGCAGGTTCTGCATCGTCTCCGAAGGCGGGTTGATTTCCTTGCTGTTCTTGATCTGCTCGGGGGTCAATTGCCGCGCCGGTACGTTGGCCGTCCCGTTGGTCTGCTGCTCGATATTGAGCGCCGCGACTTCCGGGCGCGTATAGAACTGCAGGAACTTGATGGCGTTGTCCTTGTTGGGGGCAGATTTCAGGACGCAGATATCCTCCTGGTACATCGTCGCGCCTTCCTCGGGGATCACGTAGCCGAGATCCTTCGGGTTGGCGAAGACATCGACCATAGAGCCGACAAAGAAATGACCGGCAGCCACATCGCCGGCGGCGACCATCGGGCGGGTGTCATAGGTAAAGGCGGCAACGTCGGGCTTCATCGCGATGATCGTATCGGCAGCCTGCTGCAATTCCGCCGGGTCGGTGGAATTGACCTTGTGACCATTGAGGATCAGGCCGACCGAAAGCACCTCGCGCATGTCATCAAGCAGCGTGAACTTCAGCCCCTTCGCCTTCACCGTCTCGATCAGGTCGCGCCATCCGGTTACGTCCTTGCCGAGCAGTTTACGGTTGTAGAGGATGCCGACCGAGCCGAAGGCGTAGGGCAGGCAAAATTCGCCCTTCGGGTCGCTCTTGGCGCGCAGGAAGGTCGGGTCGATGTTCTTGAAACCCTCGTAGTCGTTGATGTCCGTCTTTTCGAGCAGGTCGAGCTTAGCCATGATGTCCTGCATGTGCACCGACGGGAAGACGATGTCGTAACCCGTGGCCCCACCCTGGATCTTCGCCAGCATCTCCTCGTTCGAGGAATAGGTGGAGAGGTTCACCTTGATCTGAGTCTCTTCCTCGAACTTCTTCAGCACCGCAGGATTGATGTATTCGCCCCAGTTGTAGATGTTGAGCTCAGCCGCTTGCGCCGTGCCGAACAGCGCGAAAAGCGTCGTCAGCGAAAGGGCCATGGTGCGTGCGCGGGCGGCGAAGGGCCTCTTGCCTTCACGTCTCACCCCATTCGTCATTGTCATCATCATTCTCCTCTGATGGTCATGGCCGTTCGGCCCCTCTACGGCCCTTGCCGGCCGCTTCCGGATCACAGCTTCTGGTGGCCGTTGACTCCGATCAGCAAATGGTATCCATATATCTAAAACGCACAAGCGTTATTTGCATAACATTTTGGGGAACAGAAGTATGCAGAATTCCATCGTCCGGCTGGTGGAGGCGAGCAAGGCCTTCGCCACTCCGGAAGGCGGCACCGTGACCGCTCTCGACAGAATCGATCTCGATGTCCGCCGCAACGAATTCCTGACCTTGCTCGGGCCTTCCGGCTGCGGCAAGACTACGCTGCTGCAGGCGATCAGCGGTTTCGTCGAGCTCGACGGCGGCTCTATCCTGATCGACGGCGAGGACATCACCGACCGGCCGCCCTACCGCCGCCCGGTCAACACCGTCTTCCAGAACTATGCGCTGTTTCCGCACATGACGGTCGGCGAAAACGTCGCCTATTCGCTGGAAGTCGCGGGCGTCGCCAAGCCGGCGCGCCGTGAAAAGGTCGCCGCCGCGCTGAAGATGGTCGGGCTCGAAGGCATGGAGGCGCGCCGCCCGCGCCAGCTCTCCGGCGGCCAGCAACAGCGCGTGGCGCTGGCCCGCGCCATCATCGCCCGGCCGAAGCTCTTGCTGCTCGACGAACCGCTGTCGGCGCTCGACAAGAACCTGCGTCAGGCGATGCAGATCGAACTGAAGACGCTGCAGAACGAGCTCGGCATCTCCTTCATCTTCGTCACCCACGACCAGCAGGAAGCGCTGACGATGTCGGATCGCGTCGCCGTGCTCTCCGGTGGCCGCATCCAGCAGCTCGATACGCCGCGCGCCATCTACGACCACCCGGTCAACACCTTCGTCGCCACCTTCATCGGCGCCAGCAACCTGTTCGAGGGCACGCTCGACGGCGACCGGCTGATGACAACGGATGGCATGGCGATCCGCCACCAGCCCTGCGAGCGGAAAATCTCGACAAAGGCGACGGCACTGATCCGGCCGGAGCAGTTCTTTCTCGCTGAGGAAAATGCGCCCTTCCCGACGATCGATGTCGATCTCGACCAGATTGTTTTCGTCGGCTCCACCTTCGAGCTGTTCGGCCGCACCGCCGAGGGCCGCAGGGTGATTGCCGAAGTGCCGGCCAACCGCCGCAATCTCGTCGGCGCGGTCGAGCGAACCCGGAAGGCGCGACTT
This sequence comes from Ensifer sp. CCNWLY38, assembly GCF_037120565.1. Classification (NCBI taxonomy): domain Bacteria; kingdom Pseudomonadati; phylum Pseudomonadota; class Alphaproteobacteria; order Hyphomicrobiales; family Rhizobiaceae; genus Ensifer; species Ensifer sp. CCNWLY38. The sequence goes on along the minus strand of NZ_JBBBBO010000003.1, from coordinate 79,831 downwards.
GCCTATGACCCCGCCGCCGTGCACCTGATCGGCGAAAGTGCAGGTGCCTGAGATGTCGATCGCCAGCCGCCGCCGCTTTCAACTTGGCCTTCTGCTCGGGCCGGTCTCGGCCTTTCTCGCCGTCTTCTTCCTCGGTCCGCTCGCGATCATGGTCGTCACAAGCTTCTTGGCACCCGGCCTTTATGGCGGGGTGGAGTGGACCTTCTATCCGCATAATTTCGGGCGGATCCTCGGTTTTGCCGATCCGATGTTCGAGGAGTTCGATCCGATCTACATCGCGATCTTTCTGCGCTCGGTCGAGATCGCGGCCCTGACGGTGCTCGCGACCCTTCTCGTCTGCTATCCCGCCGCCTTCTGCATCGCCCGGCTTTCCGAGCGCTGGAAGAACTTCTGCCTGTTCCTGATCACGTTGCCCTTCTTCACCAGCCTGATCGTGCGCCTCTTCGTCTGGGTGCTGATCCTGCGCCAGACCGGCCTCGTCAACGAGATGCTTCTGTCAACGGGGCTGATCGAACGGCCGCTCGACCTGATCTACACCAAGGGCGCGATCATCCTCGGCATGACCTATGTGTTCATTCCCTTCATGTTCATGCCCGTTTATGCCAGCGTCGAGAAACTCGACTGGACCCTGGTGCGCGCCTCGCTCGATCTCGGCGCCGGGCCACTGCGCACCTTCTGGCGCATCATCCTGCCGCTGACGGCTCCCGGCATTGCCGGTGGCGCGGTCATCGTCTTCATTCCGGCGCTCGGCAACTTCGTTGTGCCGGCGGTGCTTGGCGGCGCCAAGGTGATGATGTTCGGCAACCTGATCGAACAGCAGTTCCTCGCGGCCCGCAACTGGCCCTTCGGCGCAGCACTGGCGATGATGGTGATGACCGTAATGCTGGTGATGATGATCGCCCATGTGGTGCTTTCCGGACGGCGCAGCGCTGCCGCCGCCCTGGCACGGTGAGGTGACCCATGAAGCTCGCTCGATCCCTATTCACCGGCAGCCTGCTCGCCTACACCGGCCTCTTCTTCGCCTTCATCTACATTCCGCTCGTCGTCATCGCCGTCTATTCGTTCAACGCCAATCCGGTGAACATGATGACCTGGACGGGCTTCACCACCGAATGGTACGCCCAGGTTCTCGGCTTCAAGACCAAGGTTTCCGAAAGCGCGCTTTACATCGAATCGACGGGCCAACTGCTGCAGGCGGTCTGGAACAGCCTGGTCATCGCGGCCTCCACGACGGCCATTGCGACCATCTTCGGCACGGCGATCGCCATCGGCCTCTATCGCTTCGAATTCGTCGGCCAGCGCTTCTACCGGGTGGTGATGTTCATGCCGATGCTGATGCCGGATATCGTGCTCGGCATCGCGCTTCTGATCTTCTTCGTCAATTCCGGCATCCGGCTGGGGTTGACGACGATCATCATCGGCCAGTGCACCTTCCTGATCTCTTACGTCTTCATCGTCGTCTCGGCCCGACTTGCCGGCATGGACCGGACGCTGGAGCACGCGTCCGCCGATCTCGGCGCCAATGAATGGATGACCTTTCGCCGGGTGGTGCTGCCGCAGCTCTTTCCGGCAATCGTCGGCGGCGCGCTGCTCGCCTTCATCATCTCGATGGACGATCTCGTCATCACCTATTTCATCGCCGGCGTCGACGTCACTACGCTGCCGATGTTCATCTTCTCCATGCTTCGGCGCGGCATCAAACCGGAGATCAACGCGATTGCCGTGATGATGCTCTCCTTCTCCTTCGTCGTCGCCTCGCTCGGCCTTTACCTTCGCTCCCGGCAGAAATGATCATGAACGATAAAACTCCCGCCTCGCCCACCGCTCGCGCCCGCGATATCGGGCTGCCGTTTTCCGGCCGCACCGGCCGCTTCAACGCCATCACCGACGTCGAAGGCATAACCGTCGGCTTCCGCACGATCGCGGAAGAGACGCCGCGCCCGGGCCGCAAGCGTCCTGTCCGCACCGGCGTCACCGCCATCCTTCCGCATGCCGGTTCAGCCACGCCCGTTCCCGTCTATGCCGGCGTGCACCGCTTCAACGGCAACGGCGAGATGACCGGCACCCACTGGATCGAGGACGGCGGCTTCTTCCTCGGGCCCGTCATGATCACCAACACCCATGCCGTCGGCATGACGCACCACGCCACCATCCAATGGATGCTGGAGCGCTACCGGTCGACGTATGACACGGATGATTTCCTCTGGCTGATGCCGGTGGTGGCGGAGACCTATGACGGTGTCTTGAACGACATCAACGGCCAGCCGATCACCGAGACAGATGTGCGCGCAGCACTCGACGGCGCCGCGTCCGGTCCGGTGCAGGAAGGCAATTGCGGCGGCGGAACCGGCATGATCGCCTATGGCTTCAAGGGCGGCACCGGCACCGCATCGCGCGTCGTCGAATTCGGTGGCCGCGACTACACGATCGGTACGCTGGTACAGGCCAATCACGGCCAACGCGACTGGCTGACGATCCGCGGCGTTCCGGTCGGCGAGCACATGCGCGACGGCACGCCGCAAAGCCAGATGCAGGAGCGCGGCTCGATCATCGTCGTGATCGCCACCGACCTGCCGATGGCGCCGCATCAGCTGAAGCGCTTGGCGCGTCGGGCGGCGATCGGCATCGGCCGCAACGGCACGCCCGGCGGCAACAATTCCGGCGACATCTTCCTCGCCTTTTCCACGGCCAACACTCAGCCGATGGCGCACAAGGCGCCGCCGCGTCTGTCGCTGGAGATCGTCAACGACGACCTGCTCGACCCGGTCTATCTCGCGACTGTCGACAGCGTCGAGGAAGCGGTGGTCAACGCGATGATCGCGGCGGAAGATTCCGGCGGCACGGCCCATGATCGCTTCAAGATCCAGGCGATCCGGCATGAGCCTCTGATGGAGGTGATGCGGAACTACGGCCGATAGTCGGCGACCAACGTGGCAATGCGATCGGGGCCGGCAATCTTAGCCGGCTCCTGATGAGCTCACCCGTGCGCGGCGCCAGTCGCTCGGCGCCTCACCGACCCTCAGGCGAAAGAAGCGCGAGAAATACGCGGCATCAGCAAAGCCGATTTCATAGGCGATGTCTTCCAGCGGCCGTACGGTGAAGAGCAGCAGGCGCTTGGCCTCGAGCAATCGACGCTCGTTGATGAGCTCCTTGACCTGCATGCCGAAGGCGTCCCTGCTCGCCTTGGCGATGAGGTGCGGTGTCGTTGCCAGCGCGTCGGTGTATTGCACGACGCTCCAGTTTTGCCGGAAGTGCAGATCGATAAGCCGGCGCAGCTGAGCCGCCAGCATCGCCTGCGACGGCTGGGCCGGAGATGGCGTGGCGGATGCCAGACGGGCGATCTGGGTGAGGACGGCCGCGACCAGCGAGGCGAGCATCTGTTGGGTGCCGGGCGCACCGCCGGCATATTCGTCGGCAACGATATCGAGCAGTTCGGCAAGACGGCGCCAGCCCCGGTCCTCGCCGTCGCCACGGATCATGACCGGCGCATCAACAGGAAGCGTGGTGTTCTCCCGGATCGACAGCAGCGCGCCATCGGCGACCGAGACGACGACCGCGTCGCTCGTCTCAGGATCGACGGAAAAACCATGCACGATGCCGCTCGGCACGAAGCTGACGGCCGGTGCCAAAAAGTCCAATGGCCTGTCGTCGATGAAATAGGTGCCGCGGCCGCTCATCCAGAAGGTGATCTGCCCCATCTGATCGTGTTTATGCGCCTTCACCTGTCCCTGATGCAGGTTACGCCGCGCCATCACCGTCTCGACATGGAAAAATCCGGGTTCGAGTTGTTGCTCCGGTTCACCGTAGACGAAGAAACTTGGAATGGCGTCGGTCATGGCCCACCGAAAAAAGTACAAGTCATTTTGCCATTCTGTCCATGGCGGCCAATGATTTCAACGCTTAGCCTTGACGAAACTCAAGGAGGAGAAAATGAGAGCAGAGGATTTCCGCGCCGACAGGACGCGGCCCTTCACCGGCGCCGAATATCTGGAAAGCCTGCGCGACGGCCGCGAGGTCTATATCAACGGCGAACGCATCAAGGACGTGACCAGCCATCCGGCGATGCGCAATTCCGCCCGGTCGCTCGCCAGGCTCTATGACGCGCTGCATGATCCGGCAAAAAGGGACATCCTGACGGCGCCGACCGACACGGGGTCCGGCGGCTACACCCACAAATATTTCCGCGTCGCCCGCTCCTCCGCCGATCTTGCCGCCCAGCAGGGCGCGATCGCCGAATGGGCACGCATGTCCTATGGCTGGATGGGCCGCACCGCCGACTACAAGGCGGCGCTGATGAACACGCTCGGCGCCAATGCCAATTGGTATGGCCCGTTCAAGGACAACGCGCTCGCCTGGCATAAACGCGCCCAGGAAGCGGCGCTCTTCATGAACCACGCGATCGTCAACCCGCCGATCGACCGCCACAAGCCGGCCGATGCGGTCAAGGACGTCTTCGTCCACATCACCAAGGAAACGGACGCCGGCATCTACGTCTCAGGTGCCAAGGTGGTCGCGACCTCTTCGGCGCTGACGCACTATAATTTCCTGGCGCAAAGTTCGGCGACGGTAACGGAGGATCCCTCGCTCTCGGTGATGTTCATCGTTCCGATGAACGCGCCCGGGATCAAGATGTTCTGCCGCGTCTCCTACGAGCAGACAGCCAACACCGTCGGCCATCCCTTCGACTATCCGCTGTCGTCGCGCTTCGACGAGAACGATGCGATCCTGGTGCTCGACAACGTCTTCGTGCCCTGGGAGGACGTCCTGGTCTTGCGCGATGCCGCCAAGATCCTCTCCTTCCACCCGGCTTCCGGCTTCATGCACGGCTACTGCTTCCAGGGCTGCACCCGTTTCGCCGTGAAACTCGACTTCCTCGCCGGTCTGCTTGCCAAGGCGCTCCGTGCAACCGGCGGCGACGCCTTCCGCGGCAATCAGGCAGCACTCGGCGAGGTCATCGCGCTCCGCCACATGTTCTGGAGCTTCTCCAACGCCATGGCCCACAATCCCATCCCCTGGGCCGATGGCGCCGTGCTTCCCAATCTCGAGGCGGCGCTTTCCTATCGAACCTTCATGTCGGAGGCCTACCCGCGTGTGATCGAGACGATCCGCAAGGTTATCGCCTCGGGCCTCATCTACCTGCCCTCATCAGTGCGCGACTTCGGCAATCCCGAGATCGATCGTTACCTGGCGCAATATGTCCGCGGCTCTAACGATATGGGGCACATCGCGCGCATCAAGATCATGAAACTGCTCTGGGACGCGACCGGCACGGAGTTCGGCGGACGCCACGCGCTCTACGAACTCAACTATGCCGGCGCGCCTGAAGAGGTGCGGCTGCAGGTCTTGAAAGGGGCCGAACGCGGCGGGCGTCTCAAGGAGATGGAAGCGCTCGTCGACCAGTGCATGGCGGACTATGACGAGAACGGCTGGACCGGCAGCACCTGGCTTCCGCCGCTCGACGATGCGGCCGCTCTGCGCAACGCCGCCGAATGAGGCCCGTCATGGAACCGCTCGTTTCGAAGACGGAGTTTCGCAACGCCATGGCGCGGGTCTGCGCGCCGGTCAATGTCATCACCACCAACGGACCCGCCGGACGCGGCGGGTTCACCGCCACCGCCATGTGCTCGGTGACCGACGAGCCGCCGACGCTGCTCGTCTGCATGAACCGCAACTCCACCCAATGCGGCCTGTTCATCGACAACCGGCGCTTCTGCGTCAACGTGCTCAGCCACGACCATAGGGATCTCGCCGGCCATTTCGCCGGCGCGACGCCGGATATGGCCGCCCGCTATGCCGCGGCCGACTGGGTCGAGATGCAATCCGGCAGCTTCGCGGTCAAAGACGCCATCGTCTCGCTCGACTGCGAACTCGCCGAGGCGCGGCTGCTTGGAACACACCACATCCTCATCGGCCGGGTCGTCGGCATCCGCTCGCGCAGCGACGGCAATGCGCTGCTCTATTTCGATCGCAACTACGTGCATGTGCCGACGCAGCTCGGAAGTTTCGGCGGCTAGGCGTAGGCGGGGTCTCGCCCCGCCTACATGAACACGGCCATTGACGGACGTTTCGCCAAAGAGCCGAGGCAATCCACATCCACGTGCTGTTCAGTGCCTTTTGTTTTTTCCGTAAAACGCTCTATTTGCTTGGCGCGCAATGAGAAAGGAAAACGGAATGGTGGTTGCTGAGCCAGCCGGACGGCCGACGACGGACGCGAAAGGCAGGGAATTCGATCGCCTGACCGCCCTTGGACATCTCGACATTCTCGACACGCCAAGGGATGAAGGCCTTGAGCGGGTCGTGCGGCTGATAAAACAGATCTTCGCCATCGACATCGGCATCGTCTCGTTGGTCGACGCACATCGACAATGGTACAAGGCCTGCTCGGGGCTCGCATTCGACGAAGTTCCCCGGGAAGACACTTTCTGCCGATATGTTATCGCCTCCGAGGAACCGCTTGTCGTGCACGACGCCACACAGGATCCGCGGTTTTCGCGACATCCGCCGTCACCGGCCCGGAACATGTTCGGTTCTACGCAGGCGTTCCGTTCAAGACGCGGGATGGTCATACGGTCGGGACCGTATGCGCGATCGACCGCGCGCCGAGACACTTCACCGACAAAGACCTGACGATCCTGACCGAACTGGCGGGCGTGGCGATGGACCGGATCGATTTGCTCCGGTCGGCCGCGACGGATGGGCTCACCGGCACGTTGACGCGCCGCGCCTTCCGCGAGGAGGCGGACAAGCTGATTTCGCTCGCCATAAGGCACCAGCACGACGTATCGTGCATCGTCCTCGACGTCGACCACTTCAAGCGGGTCAACGACACGCACGGGCATGCGGCAGGAGACGAGGTCTTGAAGGCCGTGAGCGCCGTCTGCCAGTCCAATCTGCGGGCAAGCGATCTGTTCGGGCGGCTCGGCGGCGAGGAGTTCGCAATCATGCTGCCGCACGTGGACGCGAACGGCGCACTCGCCGCCGCGGAAAAGCTGCGGGCAGCGATTGCCGCGCAAATGATCCATGGTGACTTTGGTCAGCTTGCAGTCACCGCGAGCTTCGGCACATCGGCGCTATCGCTCAAGAGCAGGGAGATCGGTACATTGCTCGCCCAGGCGGACGCGGCAATGTATCTCGCCAAGGCCAGCGGACGGAACCGCTGCGTCGAGTGGAGCAGTCTCGAAGTCGGCTATCCGTCAGGCCCCCGTCAACGCGTCCTGAAGGCCGGAACCATTCTTTTCGACGACAGGCATTCAAAGATAGAGTGCACCATCCGGTCGCTTGGCGCCGATGGCGCTGCGGTCACCGTTTCAAATTCCGCCGGCATCCCACCGGAACTCGTGCTGGTCGTCGCCGGCGAAGGTTTCGAGACCAAATGCCATGTGGTGGCACGAGACCGGCAAAATCTCGAGCTGGCCTTCGGATAGCACGCTCCCGACAGATGCGCGCGGTCGACCGGTCGCGGTCCCCGCAAGCCCGGTCAGAGCTGGATCCAGGCGGTTTTTAGGTCGGTGTACTTGTCCAGCGCATGCAGCGACTTGTCATGGCCGTTGCCGGACTGCCTGACACCGCCAAGCGGCACCGTGTTGTCGGCGCCGCCATAGGTATTGACGTGCACGACCCCGGCGCGGATGCCGCGCACCATCCGGTGCGCGCGCGACAGGTTTGCAGTCCAGACGGCCGACGCCAGGCCATAGTCGGTCGCATTGGCGATCCGGAGTGCGTCGGCATCGTCGTCGAAGGGGATGATTGCAAGTACCGGCCCGAAGACCTCTTCCTTCGCCAGCTTCATTTCAGGCTGAACGTCGAAGACGGTCGGCTGCATGTAGAAGCCGCCGGTCTCTTCAAGGATGCGCTTGCCGCCAGAGCGCAGCCGCGCGCCTTCGGCCTCGGCACCGCGAACGAATTCGAGGTTTTTCTGGAGCTGGATCTCGCTCGAAATCGCGCCAGCCTCGGTCGAAAGAAGCAGCGGATCGCCGACCTTCATCGATGCCGCAATCGCCGCCACCTTCTCGGCAAAGGCTTCGTGAATGGAGCGCTCGACCAGCAGCCGGGAGCCGGCGACGCAAACCTGGCCGGAATTGCGGAAGATGCCATAGGCGGAGATGCGTGCGGCCTGATCGAGATCCGGTGCATCGGCAAAGACAACGTTCGGCGACTTGCCGCCGAGTTCGAGATAGACGCGTTTCAGGTTCGAGCGCGCCGAATATTCGAGCAGCCGGCGGCCGACGCTGCCGGAGCCGGTGAAGGCAAGCACGTCGATATCGTCATGCAGCCCGATAGCCTCACCCGTCGTCGCACCCCGCCCGGTCACGACATTCAGGACGCCCTCCGGCAGGCCGGCTTCGGCGCAGATGTCGGCGAGCCTGAGCAAGCTGAGCGAGGCGCCCTCCGCCGGCTTCAGCACCACGGAATTGCCGGCGGCGAGCGCCGGCGCGATCTTCCAGGCGCCGATCATCAAAGGGAAATTCCAGGGAACGATCGCGGCGACCACGCCGATCGGTTCGCGATGCACGAGGCCGAGAATGCTGTCGGCGGTCGGCGCGATCTCGCCATAGACCTTGTCGAGCGCCTCGGCATAGTAGCGGAAGGTTCCGGCGGCACTGCCCGACTCGGCCTTCAGTGCCATCGAAATTTCGGTGCCGTTGTCGCGCACACCAAGGACCGCAAGCTCCAGCGCCTGCGCTTCGATGATTTCGGCAATGCGCGTGAGCACCTTCTTGCGGAACGCGGGAGCCGCCTTCGACCAGCTTCCTTTTTCGAAAATGGTGCGCGCGGCACGGACCGCCGCGTCGACGTCGGACGCGCCCGCGTCTGCTATCGTCGTCAGGTGACTGCCGTCGATCGGCGAGACGACGTCAAGCGCTTCGCCGGATAGGCTCTCCCGCCAGCGGCCGTTGATGAACAGCTTTTGGCCCTCGACGGCGAGGCTACGCAATTGGTCGATCTTGTCCTGCATGATGTCCGGTCCCGTTTGCATTGCCGGGACGGCGGAGGGCCCGCCATCCCTTCTTAGGTGATACGCAGTTTCGGACGGAAGCCGCTTGGCGTCGTTCCGGGAACTGCATGGCAGCGATCAGATCTCCTGGCCTGCGCCAAGGCGGGCGAACTCGATCGGATTGCCCGACTTCAGCGATGCCGCAAGCGCCAGACCGATGACACCGAAGATCACGACAAGGCCCGGCAGGAACACGGCGAGCATGCCGGTGGCGCCCGCCAGATCGCCGAAATTGACTGCGATCGCGATGATGACGGCAACGAGGATCAGGCCGGTGACGATGGGAATGACCTTGGTCACCAGCGGGTTCCGTTCGAGGCCGGGATTGCGGCTGAAGAAGGCGACGATCGCAAAGGCGGTGAAGGCCATCAGCGTCATGACGGCGAGCGTGCCGACATTCGTCAGCCACGAAAACAGCGCCAGCACCGGATCCTGACCCGTCGCCGCAAAGAGTGCCACGACGAGGACGGCGATGACGGTCTGGATCAGCGAGCCGACATGCGGGCTGTGGTAGACCGGGTGGGTGACGCCGATCGAGGCGGGCAGCAGCCGTTCGCGGCCGGCGACGTAGAGATACCGGGCAACACCGTTGTGGAACGCCAGCACGCCGGCGAACAGGCTGGTGACGAAGAGCAAGTTCATCAGCGGCGGCAACCAACCGCCGGCATAACGCTCGGCAAGGCCGAAGAGGAAGGTGGTCGGATCGGCAAGGCCCTGCAGTTCCGGCACCAGCTTGTCGGCACCGGCCGCATTCACCATCAGCCAGGAGGTGAACATGTAGAAGACGCCGATAATCAGCACTGAGATATAGGTCGCGCGCGGCACCGTTTTGTGAGGCTCGCGGGCTTCTTCACTGTAGATCGTCGTCGCCTCGAAGCCGATGAAGGCGGCAAAGCAGAAGAGAATGCCGATCGACGGCGAGCCGGACAGAATGGCCGTGGGCGTAAACGAGACCGCCGTCAGCCCGCTGTCGCCGCCCTTGGCGAGGATCGCGATATCGATGACGAGCACGACGAGATATTCGAGGATGACGAGGACGGTCAGCACCTTGGCAGAGAGGTCGACCCGGCGATAGCCGAGCACGCCGACGGCGGCGATGCCCACGAACGTCCAGACCCACCAGGGCAGATCGACCCCTAAGCCGGCGAAGAGCCCCGCCGTCGCGGCGCCGAAGAGGCCGAAGACGCCAATCTGCATGGCGTTGTAGGCAAGGATGGCGATCATTGCCGCGGCGCCGCCCATCAGCCCACCGAGGCCCTGGGCCGTATAGGCATAGAAGGCGCCAGCATTGCGGATATGCCGCGCCATGGCGACGTAGCCGATGGAAAACAACAGCAGGATCAACGTGACGAGCAGGAAGGTGCCGGGAATACCGGCACCGTTGCCAAGCAGCATCGACAGCGGAACGCCGCCGGCGACCGCTGTCAGCGGCGCGGCAGCGGATACGACGAGAAAGGTGACCGCGCCGACGCCGAGGGCGTTCTTGCGCAACTGGTTCGCCCCGGTCACGGGCGAGGATGGATTGGTCATGGTCTTAGGCTCCCCTGGTTGGCGCGTGCGCCTTTTCGCCTCCGGTCCTTCTCTCCGGCGGCAGCTCCCTGAAGCGGACTTGAAGCGCGGGGATTTGTTTTTGTCTTGGCCGCGCAAGTCTTTCGGTTCAATATATGAACCTTAGCTTCAAATATAGACTTGCAAAAAGCGTTCGGCCCTGTCAAGTTATTTCGCATGTTAAGTATCTCGGCCAGAGACAACCACGAGGGCGGACGCACCGCCCCATGAAAGGGAACAGGCAGAGATGACTTGCGACGGCGCTCAACGACGGAGGAATGGATGAGCACCATCGGTAAGGCCCTGACTTTGCTTGACGCGATCTCGCGGCTCGAGAAAGAAGCAGGTCTCAGCGATATCGCGCGGCATTGCGGGCTCGACAAGGCAACTGCCCGGCGCTTTCTCGTCGAACTGGAAAAGCACGGCTTCGTCGAGCAGGACGCGGAGACCCGGCGCTATCGTCTGGGCGGAGCGCCTGTGCGGCTTGCCCGTATCCGTGAGGCGCGCTTCCCCTATCTGAGCGTGGCGACCCCCTTCGCCCGGGAGCTTGCGAGCCTAGCGGGCGAGACCGTTCACCTTTCTGAATACGCCGCCGGCCGCCTTTCGACTGTTCACGTGGAGGACTCGCAGCGGGCCCACCGCGTCATAGTCGATGTCGGGAGCATCCTGCCTTTCCACGCGACCGCGTCCGGTCTTGGCTTCCTTGCCTTCTGCCCGCCGAAGGACATCGACGCGGCCCTGTCGGCGCCGCTCAAGGCCTTTACCGATCAGACGTTGACGGAGCCCGCAGTCCTGCGCCAGACCCTGGGCGAGACCCTCCGGCGCGGCTACTCGATCTGCCATCACGGGCTCGAAACCGGCGTCGTCAGTGTCGCCGCACCGATCCGCGCGCCAGGCAGCACACCGGTCGGCGCGATCGCCATCGCAGCCCCCGCAACGCGGGCCGACAAGGAGACGGTGGAAAAGATGGGGCGCGCCGCGATGGCGGCGGCGAGACGCATTTCCGAAAGACTGTTCGGGTTGGAGCAGGTTGCTGCCGATCCGCTGGCAAGGAGGGCCGGCTGATGAATGCCATGAACCGTCTCCCCAATATCCTGGTCGTGGGTACGGGAGACACCAAGTGCGACGAACTCCAGTTCATGGCGTCCGTCATCCGCGAAGCCGGCGGCCTGCCTGTCATGATGGATGTCAGCATTCTCGGCGATCCGCCCTATGTGCCCGAATATTCGCGCCATGACATCGCCGAAGCCGCGGGTGTCACCATTGAAGCGATTGCGGCCAGCGGCGACGAACACAGCGCCATGGCGCTGATGGCGGAGGGTGCCGCCGCCCTCACCCGCACCCTTTATGAAAGCGGCCAGGCCGATGGCGTCATCATCCTCGGCGGCTCGATGGGCACGGATCTCGCCCTCGACGTCGCCGCCGCACTGCCGCTCGGTGTGCCGAAATTCATCGTCTCGACCATCGCCTATTCGCACCTGCTGCCGCCGGAGCGCATTGCTCCCGACCTGATGATGATCCTCTGGGCCGGCGGTCTCTACGGCCTCAACGGCATCTGCCGCTCCGTTCTTTCCCAGGCCTGCGGCGCGGTCGTCGGCGCTGCCCGGTTCGGCACGAGGCCGGACGGATCGCGGCCGCTGATCGGCATGACCTCGCTCGGCTCGAGCTGCCTCAAATACATGAAATACCTGAAGCCGGAACTGGAACGCCGCGGCTACGACGTCGCTGTCTTCCATTCGACCGGCATGGGCGGCCGCGCCTTCGAGGCGATCGCGGCGCAAAAAGGATTCACCGCCGTCTTCGACTTCTGCATCCAGGAGGTCAGCAACCATCACCACGGCACCGTGGTCACCTCCGGCCCGGACCGGTTGGAAAATGCCGGACGAGCCGGCATCCCGCAGATCGTCGCGCCCGGCGCGGTCGACATGGTCGACCTGCCGGCCTGGCAGCCCGTTCCGCAAGCCTTCGCCGACCGCCCCTATCACGCTCACAATCGCCTGCTCGGCTCCGTCACCGCATCCTCCGAGGGACGACGCGAGATCGCCCGCGTCATCGGCGGCAAACTGAAGGGCACCAACGCCGAGGTCGCCTTCATCCTGCCGCTCAAGGGGATCCAGGAATGGGACCAGCCCGACGAGCCGCTCTACGAACCGGAGGCACTCGATGCTTTCATCGAGGAGATGCGCCGGCAGATCCCCTCAGGCGTCGCCCTGCACGAGGTCGATAGCCACATCAATGCGCCGGCGTTCTCACAAGCTGCGCTTGCGATCTTCGACGACTGGGTGGCGCGCGGCATCGTGCCCGAGGGTCGCCCATGACGAACACCATGACGGACAAGGCACTGATCCTCGATTTCGGTGGCGTCGTCACCCGCACGCTGTTCGAGACCCACGACATCACCGAACGTGCGCTCGGGCTCGCGCCCGGCACGCTCACCTGGCGCGGTCCATTCGAAACCGCAACCGACCCGCTCTGGGCTGCCATGCAGCGGCGCGAGATTACCGAACGGGACTATTGGACGGAACGCACCCGCGAGGTCGGCCGCCTGCTTTGTGAAGACTGGAGCGACATGAAGACCTTCGTGGAGCGGGCGCGTGGGGCCGAACCGGGACTGGTGCTGCGGCCCGAGGCACGCGACGCAATCCTCACGGCTCACAGGGCAGGCATCCGGCTCGCGATCCTCTCCAACGAGCTCGACCTCTTCTACGGCGTCGCGTTCCGTGAGCGCTTTCCGCTGATCGAACTCTTCGAGACGATCGTCGACGCCACCTACACCAACATCCTGAAGCCGGATCCGCGCGCCTACGAGCTGGTGCTGAGCCAGCTCAATTTGCCGCGCGAGGCCTGTGTCTTCGTGGATGACCAGTTGAAGAACATCGAGGGTGCGCGGGCCGTCGGCCTGCCTCACGTCCATTTTGACGTCACCCGACCCGCAGAAAGCTACGCCAGAGCGCTTCAGATGCTCGGCCTTGAACTGACAGGAGCATGACCATGCGCGAAACCAACTTCCTCATCGAGAACAACGCCCGCCATCTCTGGCATCCGATGGCGCACCCGGCCGAGATGCAGGCAACGCCACCGCGCATCATCAATGCCGGCAAAGGCGTCGAGATCGTCGACATCCACGGCAAAAAGGTGCTCGATGCGGTCGGCGGTCTCTGGAACGTCAACCTCGGCTATTCCTGCGAACCGGTGAAGGAAGCGATCCGTCGCCAGCTCGACGAGCTGCCCTATTACTCGACGTTTCGCGGCACCACCAACTCACCGCTGATCGAGCTTTCCTACGAGCTCGCCGAATGGTTCCGCGAGGATGGGCTGACGCGCTCGTTCTTCACCTCGGGCGGTTCGGACTCCGTCGAGACCTGCCTGCGCCTCGCCCGCCAGTACCACAAGCTCAATGGCCAACCGGAACGCACCAAGTTCGTCGCACTGAAGAAGGGCTACCACGGCACCCATTTCGGCGGCGCCTCGGTCAATGGCAACGCCAATTTCCGCCGCAACTACGAGCCGCTCTTGCCGGGCGTCTACCACCTTCCGGCGCCCTACACCTATCGCAACCCCTTCGACACGACCGATGGTGCTGCAATCGCCAGGGCGATCGCGCGGCTCTTCGAGGACGAGATCGCTTTCCAGGGCGCAGACACGATCGCCGCGCTGATCATGGAGCCGGTGCTCGGCGCCGGCGGCGTGATCGTGCCGCACGAGACCTTCATGCCGCTGATGCGCGAGATCTGCGACCGGCACGGCATCCTCTTGATCGCCGACGAGGTGATCACCGCTTTCGGCCGTACCGGCGCCTGGACCGGCTCACGCCTCTTTGGCGTGAAGCCGGATTTCATGTCGACCGCCAAGGCGATCACCAACGGCTATTACCCTTTCGGTGCCGTGATGATCTCGGACAAGGTTGCCGAGGCTTTCGAAAGCAACAAGACGGCTGCGGGCTCGATCGGCCACGGCTACACCTATTCCGGCCACCCGGTGGGTGCTGCGGCCGCACTCGCAACCCTGAAGGAAACCCGTAAGCACAACGTGGCGGCGAATGCCGAGGCACGTGGCGAAGAGCTTATCGCCGGTCTCGAAGCTCTAAAGAGCCGACACGAATTGATCGGCGACGTGCGCGGAAAGGGGCTGATGTGTGCGATCGAACTCGTCTCGGACAGGGAGAAGAAGGCCGGTGCCGCAAAGGATGTCGTCCAGAAGGTTCAGGACGTGACCTATGATGCCGGCGTCATGGTGCGCACGTCAGGCGCCAACGTCATCCTGTCGCCGCCGCTCATCGTGACCGCAGGCGACGTCGCCCGTATCCTCTCGGCGCTCGATGCCGGCCTTAGCGCAGCACGGGGCTAGCGCGATGGGCGAAAACCGGGACCTGATTGCGCGCCGCGAGCGGCTGCTCGGGCGCAACATGTCGCTGTTCTACGAGGAGCCGGTGCATCTCGTGCGCGGCGAAGGCGTCTGGCTTTTTGACGCCGACGGTCGCCGCTATCTCGACTGCTACAACAATGTGCCGCATGTCGGCCATTGCCATCCGCGGGTGAGCGAGGCGATCGCCCGGCAGGCCTCGACGCTCAATACCCACACCCGCTACCTGCACGAAGGCATTCTCGACTATATCGAGCGGCTGACCGCCACCTTCGACAATAGCCTCGATACGGCGATCCTGACCTGCACCGGAAGCGAGGCGAACGACGTCGCGCTACGCATGGCCCAGGCGGTGACCGGCAGGACCGGCGTGATCGCCACCGACCATACCTATCATGGCAACACGACCGCCGTGTCACAGCTCTCGACCCGCATGCCGCCGGTCGGCGGCTTCGGTGGCCATGTCCGCCACGTGCCGGCGCCCGACAGCTACCGGCCGCTCGGTGGCGAGCCGGGTGCTGCCTTTGCCGCGGCTTTCACCGCCAAGGTCGAGGAAGCGATCGCCTCGTTGCAGCAAAGCCCGCACGGCTTTTCGGCGCTGATCATCGATCCTTTCTTCGCCAACGAAGGATTTCCGGACCTGTCGGCGGGCTTTCTCGATGGTGCGGTCGCCGCCGTCAGAAAGGCGGGCGGGCTCGTCATTGCCGACGAGGTCCAGCCCGGTTTCGGCCGCACCGGCGGCCATATGTGGGGGCACCAGAAGGCGGGCTTCGTTCCGGATATCGTCACCCTCGGAAAACCGATGGGCAACGGCCACCCGATCGGCGGCGTCGTGGCGGGCGCCGAAACGCTCAACGCCTTCCGCAAGGCGTTTCGCTACTTCAACACGTTCGGCGGCAATCCGGTGTCCTGTGCGGCGGCCATGGCCGTGCTCGATGTGATCGCAGACGAAAACCTCATCGAGAACGCCGCCCAAGTCGGCGCCTATGCCAAGGCCGGCCTCGCGCGGCTTGCGGACAAACATGGAATGATCGGCGACATCAGGGGCAGCGGCCTGTTCTTCGGTGCGGAACTCGTCACCGATCGCGCCGAAAAGACGCCGGCGAGCACGCTCGCAACGAAGGTGATCAACGACATGCGCGACCGCGGCGTGCTGATGGGCAAGCTCGGCATCCACCAGTGCACGACGAAGATCCGTCCGCCGATGCCATTTACCCGCGATAACGCGGATCTCATGCTGTCGACGCTCGACGACGTGCTTTCCGGTCTGTGAGCGGCTGATGTCTGCGGATCTGCCGAAACCCTTTCGTGACGCGCTCGACAACCGGGCTCGCCAGGCGCTCGCCCATTGGGGCGTTGCTGACCAAGAGCCGGAGTTGCTGAAGTACCGGGAAAACGCCGTGTTTCGCGTCCACCTGGCCGATGGTCGCCCGGCGGCGCTGCGCCTCCACCGTGCCGGCTATCACAGTGCGGCGGCACTGCGCTCGGAACTGCAATGGATGGCAGCACTCGGCAACGGCGGCCTTGCGGTGCCGCGACCGATCGCGACGACGGACGGGCGCTCGCTTGTCGCCCTGCCTGAAGGTGGCGCGTTTGCCGCACAGCATGCCGATGCGATCAACTGGATGGATGGAGAGCCGTTGGGCGAAAGCGGTAAACCGCTGTCCCACTCACCCGAGAGGCTCGTCGAGATCTTCTCGGCGCTCGGCGCCTCCATGGCCGAGATGCACAATCTCGCCGACGGCTGGACGCCGACCGAGGGCTTCTGGCGTCCGGCCTGGGATGAGGACGGCCTGCTTGGGGAGCGGCCGCTCTGGGGACGCTTCTGGGATTGCGAGGGTCTGTCGTCAGCGCAAGCCATGGCGCTTTCGGCTTTGCGCGGTGACCTCAGGCGGCGCGTCGCAACTCTGCCGACTCCGGCTAAGGATTTCGGGTTGATCCATGCGGACCTCGTTCGGGAAAATGTGCTGGTCGGCGAGGCGGGGGTCAAATTCATCGATTTCGACGACGCGGGTTACGGTTTGCGCCTTTTCGACATCGCCACCACCCTGCTGAAGAATCGGCGCGAGCCGGCTTACGGGATGATCGAGACGGCCTTGATATCAGGCTATCGCAGCCGGCGCGCGCTCAGCGCCGAGACGCTGTCCAGCCTGCCGCTGTTCCTCGTGCTTCGCAGCCTCACCTATATCGGCTGGTTCTCTGCGCGGCCGGAACTACCCGGCGCCCGCGAGCGTGTCTTGCGCTACGCCGACGAGACGCTGGCGCTCGCACGAGAGCTGGGTTTCATATGATCGTGAAGTATCCGAAGCACTCAGTCGTTGAGGCTGGCCAGTTCGTCCAGCATGTCGAGCAGGACTTCGACGCGCTCACGGCCATAGCGGGTTTCGAGGTCCTCGTAGATCGCACGGCTCTCGGGGCTGACGTCGGCGATCACCCGCATGCCCTCGGGTGCAATCTCCAGGAGGACGCGCCGGCCGTCGTCGGCATCCTTGTGCTTGGTGATCAGGCCCCGCTCCTCGAGCGAGCGGATGATGCGGGTGAGGCTCGGCGCCAGGATGAAGGCCTTGTCGGCCATTTCCGACGCATCGACGCGGCCGGCTTCCGCAAGGATACGGATCACCCGCCATTGCTGCTCGGTAATGTCGTGGCGCGCCAGCATCGGCCGGAAATGCGCCATGACCGCTTCGCGTGCCCGCAACAGGGCAATCGGCAGCGAACGGCGGGTGTTGTGCGGCAAAAGGGCGTCGTGGCCAAGGTCAGCAGGGGTTTTCTCGCGGCTCATGAGCGTTCTATCGGACATTTTCTTTCGTTCTGCAATTGGCAGGCGCGGGCAGAGACTTCGACCTTCTTGACACCGCCATCGATTTCGTTAACGTGTTAAATATATGAGAGCGCATCGGGAGGAAAGATGCCGCACCTGACAATCGAATACTCAGGCAATCTCGACAACCGCGTCGACTTCGCCCGACTTTGCCGGACCGTCCACAAGACGATCCTCGGCACCGGCCTTTTCGAGCTCGGCGCCATCAGGGTGCGCACGATCCGCAGCGCCGACTATGCGATCGCCGACCTTGTGCCGGACAATGGCTTCATCGACCTGTCCTTCCGCATCGGTCGCGGCCGCAGCGAAGCCGAGAAGAAGTCGACTGGGGAAGCCATTTTCAAGGCCGTCAGCGATGAACTCGCGATGCTTTTCGAGACGCCGCATTTCGCTCTCAGCCTGGAGATTCGGGAGATCGACCCGGATCTGAGCTGGAAAAAGAACGCCATTCACCCCCGGCTGCGCGCCACCAAAGGCTAGGCGCAGCCCCTCCCCAAAGCACAGCAGCGCGCGGCGAAAGTCTGCGCCAGCATCGGAGAACACCATGTCCAAGCTCGATGAAAACCTCGCCAAGTCGGAAGGCTATCTCGCCCGCTTCAAGAGCGGAGGCGTGCTCAATCACATCAACGGCGAAGCGGTGCCCGCGCTTGACGGCGAAACCTTCGAGACGATCTCGCCTGTTGACTTGAAGCCACTTGCAAGGATCGCCCGCGGCAAGGCTGCCGATATCGACCGGGCGGCAAAGGCCGCGAAGGCTGCTTTCGCCGAATGGGCCGCTATGCCCGGCGAAACGCGCAAGAAACTGCTTCACAAGATTGCCGACGCGATCGTTGCCCGCGCCGAAGAGATCGCCTTTGTCGAGTGCATGGACACCGGACAATCGCTGAAGTTCATGGCCAAGGCGGCGCTGCGGGGTGCCGAGAATTTCCGCTTCTTCGCCGACCGGGCGCCGGAGGCGCGCGACGGCAAGGTGCTGCGCGGCGGCAACCAGATCAACATGACGACACGCGTGCCGATCGGCCCGGTCGGCATCATCACCCCCTGGAACACGCCGTTCATGCTGTCGACCTGGAAGATTGCGCCTGCGCTTGCCGCCGGCTGCACGGTCGTGCACAAGCCGGCGGAATTCTCGCCGCTGACGGCGCGGCTGCTGGTGGAGATCGCCGAGGATGCGGGACTGCCGAAGGGCGTCTGGAACCTCGTCAACGGCTTCGGCGAAGATGCCGGCCGCGCGCTCACCGAGCACCCCGATATCAAGGCGATCGGCTTCGTCGGCGAGAGCCGCACCGGCTCGATGATCATGAAGCAGGGAGCCGACACGCTGAAGCGCGTTCATTTCGAACTCGGTGGCAAGAACCCGGTCATCGTCTTTGCCGATGCCGACCTCGAGCGCGCTGCCGATGCGGCGGTGTTCATGATCTACTCGCTGAACGGCGAGCGCTGCACCTCGTCCTCGCGCCTGCTGGTCGAGGGGAGCATCTATGATCGGTTCACCGCACTCGTTGCCGAAAAGGCGAAGCGCATCAAGGTCGGCCACCCACTCGACCCGGAAACCGTCGTCGGCCCGCTCATCCATCCGGTGCACGAGAAGAAGGTGCTCGATTACATTCGCATCGGCCGCGAGGAAGGTGCTACTGTTGCCGCTGGCGGCGAGAAGTTCGCCGGTCCGGGCGGTGGCTGCTATGTCACCCCGACGCTTTTCACCGGTGCCAACAACACCATGCGCATCGCCCAGGAGGAAATCTTCGGGCCGGTGCTTACGGCAATCCCGTTCAAGGACGAGGCGGAGGCACTGGCGATCGCCAACGATGTGCAATACGGCCTGACCGGCTATCTCTGGACCTCTGACGTCACCCGCGCCTTCCGCTTTACCGATCACCTCGAAGCCGGGATGATCTGGGTGAACTCGGAGAACGTGCGCCACCTGCCGACGCCCTTCGGCGGCGTCAAGAGCTCGGGCATCGGCCGCGACGGCGGCGACTGGTCGTTCGATTTTTATATGGAAACCAAGAACATCGCCTTTGCCAGCTCGGCGCATGCGATCGCCAAGCTCGGCGGCTGAGCGCGCTGGCAGAAAAATCTGGAGGAGACATCAATGCCCTTGCCGAAACCGAACCTCTATCCGCCCTTCAACATCGTGCGGCTGAGCCATGTGGAGCTCGCCGTCACCGATCTCGCCAAGTCACGCGCCTTCTATGTGGATGTGCTCGGCCTGCAGGTCACCGACGAGACGGCGGACACGATCTATCTCAGGGCCATGGAGGAGCGTGGCCACCATTGCATCATCCTGAAGAAGGCGGCGACTGCCGAGGCCCGTGACCTGGGCTTCAAGGTCTATGGTGACGAGGATCTCGAAAAGGCGGCGCATTTCTTTAGGGCCAAGGACCTACCGGTCGAGTGGATCGAGCGTCCCTACCAGTCGCGCACCTTCCGCACCCGTGACCCGCAGGGCATCCCGCTCGAATTCTATTCGAAGATGGACCGCCTGCCGCCGATCCACCAGAAATACGCGCTCTATCGCGGTGTGAAGCCGTTGCGCATCGATCATTTCAACTGCTTCTCGCCTGATGTCGACGAGGCCGTCGCCTTCTACAACGAGATCGGTTTCCGGGTAACGGAATACACCGCCGACGAGGAAACCGGCCGCCTCTGGGCCGCCTGGACCCACCGCAAGGGTGGCGTGCACGACATCGCCTTTACCAACGGTCGCGGACCGCGCCTGCACCACACGGCCTTCTGGGTGCCGACGCCGCTCAATATCATCGACCTGCTCGACCTGATGTCGACCTCCGGCTGGCTCGCCAATATCGAGCGCGGCCCAGGCCGGCACGGCATCTCCAATGCCTTCTTCCTCTATGTCCGCGATCCGGACGGCCACCGCATCGAGATCTATTGCTCGGACTACCAGACAGTCGATCCCGATCTCGAGCCGATCAAATGGGACCTGAAGGATCCGCAGCGGCAGACCCTCTGGGGCGCGCCGGCGCCAAAATCCTGGTTCGAGGAAGGCAGCGCCTTTGCCGGTGCCGAGATACGGGACTCGATCCTGAAAGCCCAACCGATCATCGCGCCCTGACAGTTGGCAACAGGGATCGGGTACGGCCAAGAGAGCAGGACGGGAGGAAGCAGATGGATCAGAAGACTTTTGGAGAATGGTCGCTGAAGGCGGCGCAATGGGGTGCCGACTATCGGGCATCACTGCGCGGCCGGCCGGTTCGGGCCCAGACGGCACCGGGTGCGATTGCCGCCCAGATACCGTCGCGGCCGCCGCAGACGGGCGAGGACATGGAAGCGATCTTCGAGGATTTCGAGAAGATCATCCTGCCCGGCATGACCCATTGGCAGCACCCGCGGTTCTTCGCCTATTTCCCGGCGAATGCCGCACCCGTCTCGGTCGTCGCCGAGTATCTGGTCACCGCCATGGCGGCGCAATGCATGCTCTGGCAAACCTCGCCGGCGGCGACCGAGCTCGAGACAAAGGTGATCGACTGGCTGCGCCAGGCGATTGGCCTGCCGGAGGGATTCTCCGGCGTGATCCAGGATTCGGCCTCATCGGCGACGCTCTCTGCCGTGCTGGTTATGCGCGAGAAGGCGCTGGGCTGGAACGGCAACAAGAAAGGCCTCGCAGGCCAGCCGCAACTTCGAATCTATTCCTCCGACCAGGTCCATACCTCGATCGACCGGGCGATCTGGGTGTCAGGCGTCGGCGAAGAAAACCTCGTGCGTATTCCGGCAAGAGGGCCGCGCCGCGCGATGGACGCAAGCGCGCTCGAAGCGGCCATTATCAGGGACAAGGCGGCGGGGCTGCTGCCGGCGGGCGTGATCGCCTGCACCGGCGGGACGAGCACCGGCGCCTGTGACGACATCGCCGAGGTGGTGCGCATCGCGCACGCGCATGGTCTCTACGTCCATGTCGATGCCGCCTGGGCGGGTGCCGCGATGATCTGCGAGGAATTCCGGGAACTCTGGGCCGGCGTCGAGAAGGCGGATTCGATCGTCTTCAACCCGCACAAATGGCTGGGCGCGCAGTTCGACTGCTCGGCGCATTTCATCCGCAGCCCGGACGATCTGGTCAAAACCCTGGCGATACAGCCGGAATATCTGAAGACCCATGGCCGCGACGGCATCATCAACTATTCGGAATGGACGATCCCACTTGGCCGGCGCTTCCGGGCGCTGAAACTCTGGTTTTTGTTGCGCTTCCATGGGCTCGAAGGGCTGCAGACGATGATCCGCAACCATGTGCGCTGGTCCGAGCAACTGGCGGTGCGGCTCGCGAAGCACAAGGATTTCGAGATCGTCACGGAGCCGATGCTGTCGCTGTTTTCGTTCCGCCACCGCAGTCAAGGGAATCCGGACGCTCACAACATTGCGCTCGTCAATGCGATCAATGACGATGGCCGCATCTACCTGACGCAAACCCGCGTCGACGGCCACGTTGCGATCCGGTTCCAGGCCGGTCAGTTCGACATGACCGAAGAGGACGCCGACACCGCCTTCGAGGTGATCACCGAAGTCGCCGGTGCGCTGAACAACCATCGAAAGAATACGGAAGCGGCCCTATGAACCACCCCCGTTTTGTGAGTTTCTCGGTTGGTGGCAAAAACGGCTATGGCCTCGCTTCCGGCGATGGTGTCGTCGACCTGTCGAAGCGGCACGGATCGATCTGGCCGACGCTACGTGAGGTGATCGAGGCGGGCGCGCTCGCCCGGCTTGTCGACGATGCGGCGGGACTGGCGGCCGACGTCACCCTTGATGAAATCCGCTACGAAATCCCGGTACCGGCGCCCGAAAAAATCATCTGCGTCGGCGTCAATTTCCCCGACCGCAATGAGGAATACAAGGACGGCCAGGCGGCACCTTCCAATCCATCGCTGTTCATCCGCTTCCCGCGCTCCTTCACCGGGCACGGGCAGCCGCTGGTCCGCCCGCCCGAGAGCGCGCAGCTCGATTACGAAGGCGAGATCGTCATCGTCATCGGCAAGGGCGGGCGCCGGATTCCGGAGGCGTCAGCACTCGACCACATCGCCGCGCTGTCACTCTGCAATGAAGGCACGATCCGCGACTGGGTGCGCCACGCCAAATTCAACGTCACCCAGGGCAAGAACTTCGACCGAACCGGCTCGATCGGCCCCTGGCTGGTGCCCTTCACCGATGAAGCCCAGCTTGCCGATATCAAGCTCGAAACGCGGGTGAACGGCGAGGTGCGGCAGCAGGACCGCACCAGCCGGATGATCTTTTCCTTCCGCAGGATTATCAACTATGTCTCGACTTTCACGACGCTGGTTCCGGGCGACGTCATCGTGACAGGCACTCCGACGGGCGCCGGCGCCCGCTTCGATCCGCCGATCTGGCTGAAGCCCGGCGATGTCGTCGAGGTCGAAGCCGAAGGCATCGGCACGCTCATCAACCCGATCGCCGACGAGGCCTGACCTATGCTTGACAAGTCCCATATCGAGGCGGCCGCAGCCGCACTCGACAGCGCCGAACGAGAACGCGTCCAGACCGGCCTGCTCTCGCTCAAGCATCCCGAGATGACCATGGATGACGCCTATGCGGTGCAGGCCGCATGGGTGAAACAGAAGATCGCCAGGGGACGACGGGTGATCGGCTGGAAGATCGGCCTCACCTCAAAGGCAATGCAATATGCGCTGAATATCGATATCCCTGATTCCGGCGTGCTCTTCGATGACATGCTGTTTGAGGACGGCGCGCGCATTCCGGGCGATCGTTTCATTCAGCCGCGCATCGAGGCCGAGATCGCCTTCGTGATGAAGGCGCCGCTTGCCGGCCCCAACGTCACGGTTTTCGACGTGCTGAACGCCACGGATTACGTCACGCCGGCGCTCGAAATCCTCGACACCCGCATCCTGCGCGTCGATCCGGAAACCAAGAAGGCACGCACCATCGTCGATACCATCTCCGATAACGCCGCCAATGCCGGCATCGTGCTCGGCGGCCGGCAGATGCGGCCTGACGCGATCGACATGCGCTGGATGGGCGCGATCGTCTCGCGCAATGCCGAGGTGGAGGAGACCGGGCTCGGCGCTGGCGTGCTCAACCATCCGGCCCGCGGCATTGCCTGGCTCGCCAATCGTCTCTCGCTTTACGGCGACCGCATCGAGGCCGGACAGATCGTGCTTGCCGGTTCCTTCATCCGTCCGGTCGAGGCCCGCCATGGCGATACCATCGTCGCCGATTTCGGACCATCCGGCACCGTCAGCTGCTTCTTCGAATAGGACCGCCCATGCCCGCTCCCCGCAATCCGTTCAAACAGGCTCTCGCCGAGAAACACACGCAGATCGGGCTCTGGCTGGCGCTCGCCAATCCCTATACCGCAGAGGTCTGTGGCGGCGCCGGCTTCGACTGGCTTCTGCTCGATGCCGAGCACGCCCCGAACGACGTGCCGCTTCTCGCGGCACAGCTTCAAGCGCTCGCAGCCTCGCCAAGCCACGCCATCGTCCGGCCGCCGATCGGCGAAACCTGGATGATCAAGCAGATCCTCGATATCGGCGCACAGACGCTGCTGGTGCCTATGGTCGAAAGCGCCGAGCAGGCCCGGGCACTGGTGCGCGCCGTGCGCTACCCGCCGCATGGCGTGCGCGGCGTCGGCGCGGCCCTTGCGCGGGCGTCCGCCTTCAACCGCATCCCGGATTACCTGCAGACGGCCAATGACGAGATCTGCCTGCTCCTGCAGATCGAAAGCCGCGCCGGTCTCGCGGCCCTCGACGAGATCGCCAGCACCGACGGCGTCGACGGCATCTTCATCGGCCCGGCCGACCTTGCAGCCGACATGGGTTTCCTCGGCAAGCCCGGCGCGCCGGAAGTGCAAGAAGCGGTCGAAGCGGCGCTGCTGCGCATTCAGTCTCACGGAAAGGCCGCCGGTATCCTGACCTCGGATCAGGCGCTCGCACGCCGCTACCTCGAACTCGGCGCCACCTTCGTCGCCGTCGGCAACGACGTCGGCCTGCTGGTCGGCGCAACCTCGCGTCTGGCTGCGGACTTCAGGAGCGGCCAAGGCAATGCCGAGGTAGCGCGAACAGGCGGTCCTTACTAATCTTCTTGGCCGCGGCGGCAGATGCGCTACGAGATACCAAAGCATAGGACAGTCGACTTAATCAGTTTTAATCGCTATGATTAAAGCTGATTATCGGAGATGCTCATGGAAACGAAAGTGCTGACCGCGCACGTTCCGTTGCCGCTTGCGGAAAAGGTCGACCAGCTCGCCGCCCGTCTGGAGAGACCGCGCGGCTGGATCATCAAGCAGGCGCTTGCGGCTTGGGTAGACCAGGAAGAAGAACGACGCCGATTGACGCTGGAGGCTCTTGCCGATGTCGATGCCGGGGGCGTCATCGATCACCAGGCCGTACAGGCCTGGGCCGAGAGTCTCGACAGCGACACACCGCTTACCGTTCCGCGATGATGGAGCTGAAATGGACGCAAAAGGCGCTGTCCGATCTGGCGCGCCTTTTCGAGTTTCTGGCGCCGGTCAACAGAAAGGCGGCGGCGCGGACCGTCCAATCCTTGGTTGTCGCTCCGACCCATCTCGTCGAGCAGCCCCGTCTCGGCGAGCGGCTGGACGAATTCGCACCCCGCGAAGTTCGCCGTTTGCTCGTTGGTCACTACGAGATGCGCTACGAGATTCATGAGACAACGATCTACATCCTCCGTATCTGGCACACACGCGAAGATCGTTGAAGCATTGACATCAAATGACCCTGCGCGCTCTGGCGCTTCATCATCGATTCCGATTTTGAGAATTCATGCGGCGGGAGTATAGCGATTCCACGCCCACCAGCATTGGATCCCGCTCATGACCGATACCGTTCTCGACCGCTTCCTCCGTTATGTCGTTATCGACACCCAATCCGACCCCAAGTCGAAGACGCAGCCGTCGACGGAAAAGCAGAAGAACCTCGGCCGCGTGCTCGTCGAGGAATTGCTGACGATCGGTCTTGCCGACGCCCATCTCGACGAAAACGGTTATGTCTACGCCACCATTCCTTCAAATGTGGACAAGCCAGTGCCGGTCATCTGCTGGTGCTCGCATATGGACACGGCACCCGATTTCACCGGCACGAACGTCAAGCCGCAGATCGTCAGCAACTATCAGGGCGGCGACATCCGGCTAAAGGGCGACCCGCAGCAGGTTATCCGCGTTAGCGATCACCCTGTTTTGAACGACCAGATCGGCAACGACATCGTCACGACAGACGGCACGACGCTGCTCGGTGCCGACGACAAGGCCGGCCTTGCCGAGATCGTCACGGCCGCGCAGACCCTCGTCGACAATCCCGAAATCAAGCACGGCACGATCAAGCTGCTGTTCACCACCGACGAGGAGATCGGCCGCGGCGTCGACAAGGTCGACCTCAATAAGCTTGGTGCCGAATTCGCCTACACGGTCGACGGCGAAACGGCGGGGCATATCGAGGACGAGACCTTCTCTGCCGATGGCGTCGAGATCATCATCCACGGCGTTGCCATCCATCCCGGTTTTGCCAAGGACAAGATGGAGAATGCCATCAAGATCGCCGGTGCAATCATTAGCCGGCTACCGCGTGATGTATCGCCCGAAGGCACGGAAGGCCGCGACGGCTTCGTGCATCCGACGGGTGTGACCGGGTCGATGGACAGGGCGCAGCTTGGTCTCATCGTACGTGATTTCGACGAGGCTGGGCTGGCCAAAAAGGAGGCCATGCTCGAGGCGATCGTCAAGGACGTGATGACCGCCTATCCCGGCTCGACCTACAGCTTCGAGGTCAAGGAACAGTACCGCAATATGAAGGCGGTGCTCGACCGACATCCCGAAATCGTCGAGAATGCGATCGAGGCGATCCGCCGCGCCGGCATGCAGCCGGTGCGCGGCAGCATCCGCGGCGGCACCGACGGTTCGCGGCTCTCCTTCATGGGCCTGCCTTCGGCCAACCTCTTTGCCGGCGGCCACGCCTTCCACTCGCCACTCGAATGGGTCAGCCGCCAGGACATGGAGCGCAGCGTCAAGACACTCGTCGAGCTGGCGAAAATCTGGGCGGAGCGCGCCTGAACAATTCCGGTAAGTGTGGGCGGCTTCGGATTCTAGGCGAGCCGCCCCCTCCAAAGGAGACGATCGATCGACACCGCGCGAACAAGAGTTGGGCGATGAGTACGGCGCGAAGCTCCAAGCGCCCGCCGGCGAGGCTCACTTCGCTCGCAACCAATCCGCCGACCTTCGAGCACATCGTCACCAACGTCAACGAGACGTTCCTCTGGCGTCTCGACGATTATCCCTGGGAGCGCAACGTCTGGAATTTCCACCCGGAGATCGAGATCCATCTCATCCGGAAAGCTTCGGGCCTCGCCTTCGTCGGCGATCACATCGGCCAGTTCGATCCGGGCTACCTCACTGTCATCGGCAGCAATCTGCCGCATGACTGGGTGACGGCGACCGAGCCCGACGAAATCATCGAAGGTCGCGACATCGTCATCCAGTTCCATCCGGACCGCATGCGCGAGATCACCGACGCCTTGCCGGAGTTCGCGGAACTCGAGACCTTCTTCGCCCGCGCCGAACGCGGGCTGGTGTTTCACGGCGAGGCCCGTGCTACGGGCGCCGAACTGATCGAACGCATGGGAGGCCTTGCGGGGTTCTCGCGGTTCTCGCTCTTCATCCAGCTTCTCGACCTTCTCGTGAACACGGAAGAATACGAGCTGCTCTCTTCACCCGAGTTCGCGCCGGAGCTCGACCAGCAATCGCTCGACGTGCTGCGTGGCGCTCTGGCCTTCATCTACGAGAACATCGCCACCGACATCCACCTTGCCGACCTCGCCAGGCGCGCCGGGATGAGCGAGACCGCCTTTTCCCGCTTTTTCAAGAAGAACACCGGCAACACCTTTACCGACCACGTCAACAAGCTGCGCATCTGGCAGGCGTGCAAGCTTTTGGCCGAAACCGACATGCCGATCACCGACATCTGCTTCGAGGTCGGCTACCTCAACATCTCCAATTTCAACCGCACCTTCCTGCGCCAGCACAAGATGACGCCTTCGGCCTACCGGCGGCTGACGGGCCAGCGTCGTACTTCCCGTTCCTAGGCGCGTTTCACCCACCCAGGCGATGAATCCTTGCGTTTGCTGCGCTGCAAACGGCTAGCATATGGCAATTTTCTGCAAAAAAGTACAGAACAGCCGCATCGCGCACGCTAGTTCGGCGGAGCGTAAGGCCTATCATCGAACCTGGCGAAACGGTTCGCTATGAGGAAAACGCACTGGATCTGAGGAGTATCCGGCGCGCATCGCAGACCTGGGGAGGTCTTTTCACAATGACAAAAGCCAAGACACTCGTTTCGAGCATCGCCTTCGCATGCCTTCTTTCCACCGGCCTGACGACTGTTGCGGTCGCTGCCGAATGCTCCGGCACGATCAAGGTGCTCGCCCAGCCGCGTGACGGCCTGACGCTGCTCGAGGACTACAAGTCCGAATTCGAAAAGCTCTCGGGCGGCGCATCCTTTGAGATCGACTATCTCAACGAAAACGACCGGCGCGCCAAGACCAAGGCCGACGCTTCGACCATTGGCAAATACAATGTCTATTACATCGACGAGGCCAATGTGGCGCTGTTCGCGTCCGCCGGCTGGGTCGCGCCGCTGATGGACTACTATCCCGCAGACTACGACTATGCCGACTTCGACCCCGGTCGCCAAAAGGTCGCGACCTATGACGGCAAGGTCTGGTTCGCTCCGGTCACCGGTGGCGGCGACCTGATGGTCTACCGCAAGGACCTGCTCGAAGCGGCCGGCATTTCGCCGCCGAAGACGCTCGACGAATACGTCGCTGCGGTCAAGAAACTCAATCAACCGGACCAGGGCATCTATGGCACGGCACTTCGCGGCCAGCGCGGCTCGGGCGCCAATGTCTGGCGCTGGATGCCGTTCTTCAGAGGCTTTGGCGGCAACTGGTTCGACGGCAAGACGCCCGTCTTCGATGGCGAGCAGGCGGTCAAGGCGACCGAAACCTATCTCGAACTGTTCAAATACTCGGCACCGGGGAGCCAGACCGGTGGTTGGGACGAGGCGGTCGGCGCATTCACATCCGGCCAGGTGGCTATGCTGATCGAATCCACCCCGCTCGTCGGCATGGCGATCGATCCGAAATCCTCCAAGGTCGCCGGCAAGGTCGGCTACCTGCCGCCGCCGGCACCGCTGACGGGCGGCGGCTACGGCCACGGTCTGGCGATCGGCACCAAGGCCAACAAGGACGAGGCTTCCAAGGCCTGCGCCGGTCTGTTCATCGCCTGGGCGACCTCCAAGGAAAACGAGGCGCGGCGGCTCGAGGCCAATCAGTTCAGCGAACTCAACCGCACCAGCATCATGACCAGCCCGAAATTCGCCGAGCTCTATGGCCCCGATCTCGGCCAGGCGCTGGCCGACACCGGCAAGCTCACCGCCGTCAATTTCTGGCAGAGTCCGCAATGGCCTGACCTCGGCGATCGCTGGGGCATCATCCTGGAAGAGTTGATCACCGGAACGCGCAGCGACATCAAGGAAGGCCTCGACGAGCTCGACGGCTTCGCCAAGGACCTGGTTGCCCGCAGCCAATAACACCGCTCCTCCCAGGTCCATCGGCAGGCAGAAAGCCGCGCCGGTGGACCGCCGCACCATCGGCGCGACAAGCCGTAGGACGTCTCACATGAAGCAGAAAAACAACCTGCCGGCGGTGTTCCTCACCCCGGCCATGGGGATCCTCGCCGTCCTGGCCCTCGTGCCGACGGCCTATGCGATCTACATTTCCTTCCAGAACCGGGAGCTCAGCCGTCCGGACGGCAGCCTCATTGGCTTCGCCAACTATATCGACCTGTTCTCGGATCGGCGTTTCGTCAACGCCATCGGCGTCTCCCTGACCTGGGAAGCGGTGACGGTCGGCATGACGCTTCTGATCGCCGTCGGCCTCGGCATCCTTCTGTTCGAATGCGTCTCGCCGCGCACCCGCAATATGCTGGCGCTCTTGTTTCTGGTGCCGGTGATCCTGCCGCGCGTTTCGGCCGCCTTCGTCTGGAAGTTCGCCTTTCATCCGCTCTACGGCATCGCAACCTATCCCTACAAGGCGATCACAGGCCAGCCGCTCGACCTGCTCTCCAATCCGGCAACCGCACTTGCGACCGTCGCGCTCGTCGACGTCTGGCAATGGGGCCTGTTCTTCGCCGTCATCGTGCTGAAGCTTCTGGAAACCCTGCCGCCGCAGCCGTTCGAGGCAGCAAAGCTCGACCATGCCCGCACCTGGGAGATCTACGCCTTCATCGCCCTGCCGATGCTGAAGGCGCCACTGATCTCGCTCGCCTTCGTCAAGATGATCGAGTCGCTGCGCGCCTTCGACCTGATCTACGTCATGACCCGCGGCGGCCCCGGCATCGCGACTGAGACGCTCGACATGTACGCCTTCTCGCAAGGCTTCATCGAGTCCGGCCGCATCTCCTATGCCTCGAGCATGGCCGTTCTGATGATGATCGCCACCTCGATCGCCTTCACCTTCATCTGGAAGAGGGTTCAGTGATGACCGCCCACACCGTTGGCCGCTTGGTCGGTCGGCTGATCCTTGGCCTCGCCGCCTTCTCCGCCGTCTTTCCGATGGTCTGGACGGCGCTCAATGCCTTCAAGAACCGCGTCGACATCGTTACGCCGACGCCGCTCTTCATCTTCGAGCCGACACTCGACAACTTCGCCTATGTGCTCGGCCGTGAAAGCGTCTTTGCCGGCCTCGTCAACTCGCTGCTGATATCGGGCGCTGCGGTTCTGATCGGCGCGGCACTCGGCCTTCCCGCTGCCTATGCGATCGCGCGTTATCCCAACCGCTGGTCGCGCGACATCCAGTTCTTCGTCCTGTCACTACGGTTCCTGCCGCCGGTCGCGATCGCCATTCCGCTGATGGTGATCTGGCTCGACTTCGGGTTTTACGACACGCGCCTGTCGATGATCGTCACCTATTCGCTGCTGACGCTTGCGACCATCATCTGGCTGAGCGTTCCGGCTTTTGCCCGGGTGCCGAAGGAAGTCGAGGAAGCTGCCCGCGTCGATGGCTACGGACCCTACGCGATCTTCTTCCTGATTGCGCTGCCGATCGCACTCCGCTCGCTAATTGGCGCCGTCGCCTTTGCCTTCGTGCTCGTCTGGAACGAGTTCCTGATCGCACTGATGCTGACGACGTCGGACGCCAAGACGCTGCCGATCGTCGCCTCGGAACTGACCCAGCTCGGCCGTGACGTGCCCTGGGGCATCCTCAACGCCTCCGTCGTGCTGCTCTCCATTCCACCGCTGCTCTTCATCGGGGTCCTAAGCGGCATGCTCAACAGCGCCTTCAAGCGCAAGACCCAATGAAACCCGAGACTGGAAAAACAAGGAAGTCCTTCATGCAAGCGTTGGTCCTCGAGCAAAAAGGCAAGCTCGCGCTCAGGGAGATCGATCTCCCGCTGGAACTCGGCCCGGATGACGTCAAGATCGCCATCCACACGGTCGGCGTCTGCGGCAGCGATGTGCACTATTACACCCACGGCGCCATCGGCCCCTATGTGGTGCGCGAACCGATGGTGCTCGGCCACGAGGCGGCCGGCACCGTCGTCGCGGTCGGCAGCAATGTCGAAACGCTTCAAGTTGGCGACCGCGTCTGCATGGAACCAGGCGTTCCGGATCTTTCGTCCCGCGCCTCCAAGCTCGGCATCTACAATGTCGATCCCAAGGTGCGCTTCTGGGCGACACCGCCAGTGCATGGCGTCCTGGCTCCTTTCGCCGTCCATCCGGCCGCCTTCACCTACAAGCTCCCTGATAACGTCTCCTTTGCCGAAGGGGCGATGGTCGAGCCCTTCGCCATCGGCATGCAGGCGGCCGCCCGCGCCCGCATCGCCCCCGGCGATGTCGCCGCGGTCATCGGCTGCGGCCCGATCGGCATCATGGTGGCATTGGCAGCCCTTGCGGGCGGCTGCAGCCGCGTCTTCATCTCCGATTTCAGCGCCGAGAAGCTGGCGATCGCCGCCCAATATCCGGGCATCATCCCGGTCAACATCGCTGATCGCGCCTTTGCCGACGTCATCGCTACCGAGACCGGCGGCTGGGGCGCTGACATCGTGTTCGAAGCAAGCGGCAGTGCCAAAGCCTTTTCGGGGATCTTCGATCTCGTTCGACCGGGCGGCGCCATCGTGCTGGTCGGTCTGCCGGTCGAAGCCGTTCAGTTCGACGTTCCCGGCGCGATCTCGAAGGAGGTCCGCATCGAAACGGTGTTCCGCTACGCCAATATCTTCGACCGCGCGTTGCAGCTGATCGCATCGGGCAAGGTCGACTTGAAGCCGCTGATCACAGACACGTTCCGGTTCGAAGACAGCATCAAAGCCTTCGATCGAGCCGCCTCAGCCCGGCCAACCGACATCAAACTGCAGATCCTCATGGACAGTGGGAAGGATTGAGCCATGGCGAACATCGTCTGCTCCGGCGTCGACAAGCAATACGGCGCTGTCAACGTCATCACGGATTTCAACCTCGATGTCGCCGATCACGAGTTTATCGTGTTCCTCGGGCCTTCGGGCTGCGGCAAGTCCACGCTGCTGCGCATGATCGCGGGTCTTGAAGACATATCCGGCGGCACCGTGTCTATCGGCGGGCGGACGGTCAACGGCCTGCCGCCGCGCGACCGCGGCGTCGCCATGGTCTTCCAGAATTATGCGCTCTACCCGCACATGACGATCTACGACAACATCGCCTTCGGACTGAAGCGAATGAAGGTGCCGAAGGCGGAGATCGACACGCGCATCCGTGCTGTGGCTGCGACGCTGGGGCTCGATCCCTATCTTGCGCGCAAGCCGACCGAATTGTCGGGCGGCCAGCAGCAACGTGTCGCCATCGCCCGCGCCATGATCAAAACGCCGCGCGTCTTCCTCTTCGACGAACCGCTTTCCAATCTCGACGCCAAGCTTCGCAACCACATGCGCGTCGAGATCGCACGGCTGCACCAGAAGCTGAAGACCACGACCATCTATGTGACGCACGACCAGCTGGAGGCGATGACGCTTGCCGACCGGATCGTCCTGATGAAGGGCGGCGCGATCGAGCAGGTCGGCACACCCGCCGAAATCTACGAGCGCCCGCGCACCCTCTTCGTCGCCGGCTTCATCGGCACGCCGAACATGAACTTCATCGACGTCGCCACCGAGAAGACCGAAGGCGGATGGCTGCTGCGCAGTGCCGGCGGCAACTTCTCGATCTCGGATGGAAAGTTCGCCCTGCGCCATGGCCAACCGCTGGTGCTCGGCATACGGCCGGCGGATCTGAAAATCGCCGAGGCCGGCGCCAATCGCATGTCAGGCATTGCCGATCTCGTCGAGTTTCACGGCAATGACGCGTTGGTGACGTTCCTCTTTGCCGGCAAGGAAATCGGCGCGCTGGTCAAGGCCAGCGCCTGCCCGAAACCGGGCGACGCTGTCACCTTCGCGGTCGAGCCCGAAGGTCTCCACCTCTTCGATCGGGAAAGCGGTATCTCCCTGCTGAAATCCTGAGACGCCTTCGTCAGTTCGGATTTGCAAATGAGGCGGCCGGGAGCGGTCCGGCCGTCATCAGCGTAAAATCGAACGGCGCGCGGACGTCGGCATCAAGCACATATTGCCGGTGAACCCGAAGAAAATCGCGCTTGATCCTGCGATAGCGTTCCGGTGAAAGCATGTGCTTTAGCCGTATGAAGACGATCGGTGGCTGGGGCGCATCATGGTGACCGGCCAGTGCCACGACCTGGCACCGGTAGAAGTTGATCGCATCGGTCAGGCATTGGACGTCGAACCAGAAGATGTCCTTCACACGGGCGATCGCGCCGACGCGCGCCCGCAAGACCTCGGCCGAGCGAAGCAATGCGCATTGCAGGATCGCGCCGCCGAGCGTGACAAAGACGACCCGCTTTCCCGCAAACAGGCTCGGCTCCCTTTCCACCAAAGTGCCGATCACCTGAGTGGCGATGCTTGAGCCCATGCTGTGGGAGCTGATGACGTATTCGTCGGCCGGCTCGCTGAGTGCCGCCCGCACGGACGCCACGTTATCCTCAACCCACTGCTGGAAATAGGGTTTTTCCAGGCTGGCGACCGCGACGGCCAGCTCCCAATCGGAAAAAAGGTGCAGCGTATGCCACCGGTCCGACCAGGGAAGAAAGAGCCGGAAGAAGGCCATATGGGCAACGATTGCGCTTAGGATCAGAAGGGATGTGTCAAGCGCAAGCCAGTAGGGCGCGGTGACGATCAGCACGCTCAGAGCGAGCCCGATTGCCACCAGCAGGAATGGGAAGAGGAAGAACAACCCGAAGCGCCATGCATGCCTGAAGTAGGAAAAAGCACCACCTTCCCAGACGATGCGCGCGGCACTCGAATATCCCGCAACCATTCTGCGCAGCGTCGACCGGCCGTTCAGGCTTTTGACGATTTCGTCGTGATCGAATACATAGACGCGGCTCGAGGTTTGCCAGTCGGCACCTTGACTGTCGACATCGAAGTAGCGGCTTTGCTCTTCGGTCTGTACCGGTCCCACCTCGACCTCGAAGTCCTGAAGCTTGGCGGTCTTCACCGCCGATCGCTTGTAGCGCGCCTGGTGCCTGACGGCATCCAAGGGCTCAAAGCCCGGAAAGTGCAGCACGATACGTTTCGTGACGTGCCCGGAGGGTTTGTCGTATGACAAGTGGATGATCTCTCGAAAGGCGCAAAACGCCCGCCCCTGCCTCCCCGAAAAGGAGGCGGAAGCGGGCGCTCGGTGAGCGCCGGGTGGTCCCAGCCTGCGGGAAGAGGTCGACAATCTCGGTGTCGAGAATATGGCCGAATGAAACGATACAACGGTGTTGGCAAGATTTCTTTTGACGCAGCCGATCCGAAACGCGACCTTCCGCCGGTACTGCGTAGGCGCTGCCTGAAAACGCCACTATGCTCCAGCCTTTATGGGTTCTTTATGCCCCGCGCCTGACTTCCCAAGCGATTTC
Source organism: Ensifer sp. CCNWLY38 (assembly GCF_037120565.1). Taxonomy (NCBI): domain Bacteria; kingdom Pseudomonadati; phylum Pseudomonadota; class Alphaproteobacteria; order Hyphomicrobiales; family Rhizobiaceae; genus Ensifer; species Ensifer sp. CCNWLY38. The sequence goes on along the minus strand of NZ_JBBBBO010000003.1, from coordinate 45,137 downwards.
CTACCTTGGTTCGAGCTAACAGGAGGCGGCGCAAATGCCGCAGCGAACCCCGATGGCTCCGCCTTCTTAGCGCCGTTTTTCGATGGCTTGAGACGCGCCGTGCCGCCGGGAACATCGCCGGCATGCGGTACGTGTTATCTTTGCAATATGCAGCCTGACTGCAGCGGTGGTTAGACGCCCATCGCGCCCCGCGTGGCAACGACGAGAGAAATGCATAGACGCCTCGGCACCGGTCCTCCCCGGTTCCGGAACGTCTCACGACGAGCAAGACAATGAAATTCACGAACGGGTTCAAGCCCAGCCCCAAGACCAGCCGCCGATTGCCGACGGAATACTTCATTCTGGCGGATATCGCATTTGAGGGCGCCGTGATCGGCTCCCTTGCCGGCAGGCCCATACGGGAAGCGGTAAGGGATGGCAGCGGCCTTTGCTATCGCTTCGTCGGCGTGGCTCCGCGGCTGGCGGGTGGCGGCTTTGACGTGTTGTCGCTTCGCTCCGGCGAGTGGATCGTGGAGCCCGGCCTTGTTTACGCAGCCGATACGGCCACATCAAAGAAAGAAGCGAATCTGGCCGCCTGAGCTGCACCGCCTCGCGGTCAGGAAGCCACCCAGTGCTTCATGGCTCTTTTCCGGCAGGCGTCAAACATCTCCGCGATCTGACGCTGGCTTGTCTGCGGGCCACACGCCGCCCTCCCGCAATGTCCCTGTAATCTTGCCCCTTTAACAGCGGGTTGTCGCCGCCTCGACCCGGAATAACAATCGGGCATGCGGCAGGTCAAAGCACGACCGTGCGTTTTGGGCGTCCGGGTGGACGCCTGGCGATGCGGGACAAACCGGGATCCGTCATGTTCTTCAGCAAAGGGCGCCGCGCCCTCGCATGTTTTGCCGCTACCACGCTGCTTCTCGCCGGCTGCGCTTCCGACACCATGAAAACCTATATCGGCCAGCCGGTCGAATCCGTCATCATCGACTACGGTCCGCCGACGAACATTCTTGATCTCAGTTGGAACGAACGGGCCTATCAATGGCGCAAGATCTCGACGAACGTCGTCTCCGGCACATCGAGCGGTGAAATCAAAGACACCCGACGCGGAATGCGCTACGAGGAATACACGACGCCGGGCTACGTCGAAGAGCAGGAATGCTTCTATACCTTCTACGCGCGCATGCAGCAGGGCCGCTGGTACATCACCAATTTCCGCCAGCCGAAGCTGGAATGCGAGTGATGGCTTCAACCTCACTGGCGAGGCGGATGGAATTCATTTTAAGTATTTGAATTTGTGTATGTTTTCATTGAGTAACCTGCTCAGGAAGACCTGCAATCGGGAGAACTGGCATGCGCATCCTGCTGCTGGAAGACGAGCCGGAGATGGCCTCGGCCCTGAAGGCGGCGCTGGAGCGGCGTCAGGTGATCGTCGATCACGTCTCGACGCTGGCCGATGCCGAAGCCGTCGCCGAACTCTGGCCCTATGACGTCGTCGTGCTCGATCGCCGTGTACCGGATGGCGAGGGCCTGGACCTCATTCCGAAGCTGCGCGGCCTCGGTGTCGGCGCGCCCGTATTGATGCTGACGGCATTGGGATCGATCAACGACCGGGTCGCCGGGCTCGATGCCGGTGCCGACGACTACCTGTCCAAGCCGTTTGCCGTCGAAGAACTGATGGCCCGGCTACGGGCGCTCGCCCGCCGCCCGGTCTCCTTGAAGGCCGAGCAGACCAAGGTCGGACGCCTGATCTACGACTTCCACCACCGCGAAGCGGCCGTGGACGACAAGCCGCTCGATCTCTTGCGCAGAGAACGCCTTGCGCTCGAAGCCTTGATGCGTCGACCGGGCCGAACCGTGCTCAGGGCGACATTGGAGGAATCGGTCTACGCCATGGAAGACGAGATCGAGTCCAATGCGCTCGACTCGCATCTGTCGCGCCTGCGCCGGAAGCTCGAGGATGTCGGTGCCGGCGTCGAGATCAGGGCCATCCGCAACCTCGGCTATCTCCTGCGCGCAACGACATGACGAAGGCTCGGCCCCGCTCGCTGCAATGGGTGCTCGTGCGCCGCCTCATCTTGCTGCAGGCGGCAACGCTGTTTGTCTTCATCGGCCTGCTTTTCGTGGCAATGTTCATCGTCCAGCCGCGCCTCCTCGTCGACAATGAAGCGGCGGTGGATGTTCTTGACCGCGCCGTCGGGCGCAACGCGAGCGGCGTGTTGGTGGTGCGTGAGACCGAAGAGCTGCGCGAGCTACGCCAGTCCCACCCCAATCTCTGGTTCATCATCCGCGACGACACCGGTCAGATTCTCCGACAGGGAAATGTTCCTTCCCCCTATGACGAAAGCGGCGGCGACCTACTTCGACGTGTTGAGGGCGCGAAGCTGCTCTTCGATGATGGCGGAACGCTGCCGGACGCGGTCCTCCACAACGCCGACACCGACGCCGGCCGCGTCCAGATCATCGCCTCGACCGTTGCTTCGCGGCGCGACGATGGCCCGCTGGACGTGCAGATCAGCATCAATGTCGACATGGCACGCGACCTCGACGGCACGACGACCTGGACCGAGGTCGTACCGATGATCGCGCTGCTCATCCTCTGCTTCCTGCTGCCGATCGTTCTGGTCATGGGCGTGACCACATTGGTGACGGCACCGGCCGTCGTTCGGCGTTCCTTGGCGAGCCTCATATCGACCGCTGACCAGGCCGGCCGCATCGATATCGACAATCGCGCGGTTCAGCTCGAAACCGAACAGGTACCGACCGAGATCGCCCCCTTAGTGCGGGCCTTCAACAAGGCGCTGGCGCGGCTCGGCGAGGGATATGATCAGCGCAACCGTTTCCTCACCGACGCGGCGCACGAATTGCGCACCCCGATCGCGATCCTCAGAACCCGTGCCGAACTTCTGCAGGAAGCCCCGGAAAGTGCTCGCCTGAGGCTGGATATCGAGCGTCTGTCCCACCTCGCCCAACAGCTTCTCGACCGGCAGGTGCTCGAGCATGCCGGTGGCGCACTCGAAGTGGTCGATCTTGTTGCCCTTGCGAGAAACACCGCCGCCGACTTTGCGCCGTTGGCGTTCGAAGCAGGCTACGAGCTGGCGTTCGAAACCGAGGTGCCGGAGGCCCGTGTCAGCGCTCGGCCACGCCAGATCGAGCAGGCTGTCGCCAATCTCTTGCGCAACGCCATCGAACATGGCGGCGGCACCGGCACGATCACCGTGCTGGTCAATGCCGCGGGCGGGTTGGAAATCCAGGACGAGGGCCCCGGAATTCCTGTCGAGGAACGCGAGCGCGTATTCGAGCCTTTCTATCGCTTGCGTCCACGTTCCACCGGCGCCGGTTTGGGGCTCAATCTGGCACGGGAGATCGCCCGTCTGCATGGTGGCCGTGTCGACATCCTTGCCGGCCCGTGGCAGGGGGCCCGCGTCCGCTTGCACTTGCCGCTTCTCGGCGAAAGCCGTCGGGCGCACCAATCGGCGTGAACGCGGACGCAACCATCCCCTTTTCTCAAAAGCTTTCGGCTTCCCCCTTATCAAGGCGCCGCTGATGCTCCACATTTGCAGCGATACATCGCGAACGTTCGCCGGAGGAACGGCTGAGCGTTCGACCAGCATGGAGAATTGCAAATGCAGATGTCTTCGCAGCCCCCCTCCCCGTCGATCGAAGGAGAAAGCTGGCCAGCTCGGCGCCGGAGCGTGCTCGACTGGCTGATCATCGAAACCCGCAACGAGCGGTTTATCGACAATATCCTCGTGGAAATGTGCGAACGGCTACAGGCAGTCGGTGTCCCGGTTGCGCGCGCAACGTTGCATTTCCGGATCAACCATCCGCAGTGGCTGGGTGCTCGCATTCTGTGGCGCAAGGGCCTGGCGGAGGCCGAAATCGATCTCTACGACTATGGCACCCAAAACACCGCGCTCTACCTCAACAGCCCGCTCTATGTGATCAACAACGGCGGCACCGAGGTTCGCACGAACCTGAAAGCCCTGACGGAAGAGCAGTCCCAAAACTCACTTTATGCCGACCTGAGGGCCGAAGGCCTGACCGAGTACATTGCCTGGCCGCTCGAACACACGCTGGGCAAACGCCATGTCGTAACCTTCACCACCGACCGAGAGGGCGGCTTCGAGGATGAGCACGTCGGCTTTCTCTCGGATCTTCTACCCGCCTTGGCCCTCGTCAGCGAAATCCGGCTGAAGAACCGGTTCGTGCGCACGCTGCTCGAAACCTATGTCGGCCCGCATGCCAGCGAACAGATCCTCGCCGGCGCTACGACGCGCGGCAGTGGCGTTACCGTCGGCGCCGCCATTTTGATCTGCGACCTGCGCGACTTCACGAAACTCTCCGACCTGTGGCCGCGCGACGACGTGATCGATCTGCTCAACGGCTATTTCGACGCCATGTCGGAGCCGATCGAGCGGTACGGCGGCGAGATCCTCAAGTTCATGGGTGATGGGCTGCTGGCGATCTTCCCGCTCAGCAATGCGAATGCTGCCGAAAACCTGCTGCAGGCGATCCGTGAGGCGGAAGCGGCGATCGCTCTCCTCAACAAGGACAACGCCCAAAAAGGCCGTGAGCCCCTCGGCTACGGGATCGGCGTCCATGTCGGCGACGTGATGTATGGCAATATCGGTTCGCGTCGCCGGCTGGACTTTACGGTGATCGGCCCTGCGGTCAACATCGCCTCGCGATTGGAGAGCCTGACCAAGGAAACGAAGCGGCCGGTGCTTCTGTCGCGGGCCTTCGTCGAGCTGGCCGGTTGCGCCTCCAGCATGGAGCACCTCGGCTCCTATCCAGTCAGGGGCATTGGCGAGCCGATCGAGGTCTTCGCCTTTTCCGGCAACGGCCCGGCCCCGGTCTTGCGCGTGGTCGGAGGATAGCCAGTTGTCCGCGGACAACTGGCACGTTGCGGGGCTGCGAGTGTTAGCCGGCTATCCGATCGGACTCGGCGCGAACTGAGCGACGAGTTCGTGGCGATCGCCGGGATAGGTCAGCCGCACATGCGTGACCGGCGCACGACCGCTCCAGGTGCGGCGTTCGATGACCAGGCAGGCGGTGCCGGTGGAAATGTCGAGCGCCTGCGCCGCCAATTTGTTCGCCGCAACGGCGCGAATGCGGTGTTCGGCCGTGCTCCACGGCACCTTGCCAAGCAGCCACGAACCGGGTGCCGCGGTCTCAAACAATTCCGCCTCCGCCTCGGGCACCGCCGCAAGGCTGATCAGGCGCTCTTCGAAACAGAAGGGACGCCCACCGGCAAAATGCCGGCACGTGACATCCAGTAGCCTCGCCGATGTCGGAAGATCCAGGCGTTCGACGTCCCGGCTCTCCACCTTGCGAACCTTTCGCTCGTCCAACTGAAAACTATAGTCGAGCCCCAGAGATTGGACTTCGAGCTTGACGTCGTGGATTTCCATGACCGCCGACTGCACCTGCGGAAAGGTGACGTAGCTGCCCGACTTGCGTCGCCGCTCGATCAATCCGCGCTTGACCAATTCGGTCAGCGCCTTGTTCACGGTCATCCGCGAGCAGTCATACTGTTCGGTCAATTCGTGTTCGAATGGGATGCGGTGACCCGGCGGCCACTCCCCGGAGAGGATGCGCCCTTCCACATCGCCGAGGATACGCTGATGCAACGACAAGGGCTGCCCTTGGCTATCGACGGCATCGTCGGGCTGAGCGTTCGAAACGGTTCGGTGTTGCTTGGTGTCCATGACACCGAACTTAATCATTTCCCGGCGGCGAAACAGCCCTTCTCTCGCTGTTTCTCGCTTTTCCACCATGGCGGCGGAAGTCGGAAACACACGACTGTTGACAGGTGTCAACATCCGCAGCGGCGAAGGCCTCGCCGCCGCCCGCTGATCAATAAAGGAGATGCCAGGGCGTCAGGAATGCACGCGCCCATTCCTGATTGCGGTCCGACTCTTCGCAGTCCGACTTTTCAACCGAAGCTGACCCGACCTCCACGCGTGGCTGCCGTGTCTTCTTCGGCGGCGGCGGTGCCAGATAACCGAGGGTCATTCCACCAAGATAGAACATAGCGAACCTTCTCGTGTCTCGTCTCTGATGGACACAATCGTGACACAATCCGTTCATCTGTCAATAGTCTATAAATTCTATACTCTTTTAGGGCTTTTCGTCCCGGCCGGGAATGGCCCGCCAGGCCGTGGTAACCTTCACCACCAAGTCGCAGTTGTCCGCGGACAACTGGCCGCGATCCCCGGTACCTTCGCCGCCAAATCAGGGCCCTGGGTATAGATCGCTATGCATTTGTAAAACCGAACCGAATCGGAGCATAGTGCATCTGCGCATATTGTTCCGATATGACGATTTTTGCGCAGTTTTCGGGGAACCCAATGTTGCAACAGAAAATTCAAGGTCACGACGAACAGGAGCATCTGCCGACGCTTCTGGCTGCCGATGCTTTGGAACTGGCGCATCAGCTGCAGCAGCATCAAAAGAAGATCTTCCCTCCACAAGCCCAAAAGGCAATGCGCCTCTTCAGCCCTGCCGAAGCCGCCGCCTTCATTGGAATCGGCGAAGGCTACCTGAGGCAGGTGGCCTCAGAGGGCCACGGCCCGGCGCCCTTGTCAAACGGTCGGCGCATGTACGCCGTTGAGGACATCGAGCGCATCCGCCGCGTTCTCGACGAAGGCGGAAAATCCGGGAAATACGTCCCGCACCGCCGCGGCGACGAGAAGCTTCAAGTCATATCGGTCATGAATTTCAAAGGCGGGTCGGCGAAGACGACGACATCTGCCCACCTTGCCCAATATCTGGCCCTCCGCGGCTATCGGACGCTCGCGATCGACCTTGATCCACAGGCTTCGCTCTCCGCCCTCTTCGGCCACCAGCCGGAACTGGACGTTGGCGAGGGCGAAACGCTTTACGGCGCGATCCGCTACGACGAGCCGCGGCCGATCGCCGACATCGTCCGTTCGACCTATACAGCCAACCTTCACCTCATTCCCGGCAATCTCGAGCTCATGGAATTCGAGCATGAGACGCCGAAGGCAATGATGGTGGGTGGCGCTGCTGAAACCCTCTTCTTCGCGCGCATCGGCGACGTATTGGCGGAAATCGAGAGTTTCTACGATATCGTCGTCATCGACTGCCCGCCGCAGCTCGGATTCCTGACCATGTCGGCGCTCTGCGCCGCGACGTCCGTTCTCATCACCGTGCATCCACAGATGCTCGACGTCATGTCGATGTCGCAGTTCCTGTCGATGACGAGTGAGCTGATGAGTGTCGTCGAGAAGGCCGGAGGGCGCACAAGTTACGACTGGATGCGCTATCTCGGCACGCGTTTCGAGCCGAATGACGGTCCGCAGAGCCAGATGACCGGCTTCATGCGCGCCATTTTCGGCAACCGCATGCTGCAGAATGCGATGGTGAAGTCGACGGCTATCTCCGATGCCGGCGTGACCAAGCAGACACTCTACGAAGTCGAGCGCTCGCAGTTCGTCCGCGGCACCTACGACCGCGCCATGGATTCGCTGAACCAGGTCAATGGCGAGATCGAAGAACTGATCCGTCAGGTTTGGGGGAGGAAGTAATCCATGGCCCGTAAGAATCTGATTGGAATTACGGACGACACGGCCGGAAACGACACTGAAACGGCTCTCGAACGCCTGGCAACAGCCCGGCCGATCGCCGGCCTGAGTGTCGGGACGCGGCCAGTAAGCGCCGTCGGCGGCATTACGCGGTCCCTGTCGAACATCACCCAGAAAGTTGAGCGCGCCCAGGAATTGGAGCGCCAGCTTGCCGAAGGACTGACAATCGTCGATCTCGACCCCGCACTCATCGACGCCTCTTTCGTCGTTGACCGTCTCGAGATCGGGGCAGATGCACAAACCGCTCTTGCAGAACAGATTCGCGAGCACGGACAACAGGTTCCGATCCTCGTGCGTCCGCATCCGGATGCCGAAGGGCGGTACCAGGTTGCCTACGGTCATCGCCGATTGGCAGCTGCACGCGAGCTTGGCAGCAAGGTCCGCGCGGTTGTCCGCGATCTCAGCGACGAACAGTTGGTCGTTTCTCAGGGGCAGGAAAACAACACGCGCACGGATCTGTCCTTCATCGAGCGATCACTCTTCGCCACGCGCCTTGAGGATCGCGGCTTCTCCCGCGAGATCATCATGTCCTCGCTTGGAGTCGACAAGGCCGCACTTTCAAAGATGATTTCCGTCGTTCGTCGGCTACCGACCGCCCTGATCGAGGCGATTGGGCCGGCGCCGACGATTGGTCGGCGTCGTTGGTTCGAACTCGCCGACCTTCTGGACCAGGACGGAAGGGCCGAAGCTGCAGGCGTCTTTGTCAAAGAAAAACAATTTCAGGCTGCCGGGAGCGATCAGCGTTTTGATGCGCTTTGCGCCGTCCTGAGCGCCTCCAAGGCGCGCGCCAGAGCCATCTCGTGGGTGGCGCCCGACGATACAACCCCGGTCCGGATCCGTGAAACGGATGGCGAAACGACGCTGTCCTTCAGCAGGAAGAAGGCCCCGGGCTTTGCAGATTTCGTGAGGCAGAGGCTCAAATCTCTGTACCTCGAATACCAAGAGGAAACAGGAGACTAAACAGAGCAAAAGAAAAAGGCTTCCGAACGACTAGCGCTGCGGAAACCCTTCTCTCGTGTAGCAACTAGAGAATCCCATTTCCGCGAATCGGTGTCAAGAGTTTTCAACGTCGTTTCGGCGAACGAATTTCTTTTGCCTTGAAAAAGGTGAAGACAAATGGATTGTGGGATTGTCACGACGCCCTTCGGGCGGCGGGCGATGTCGCTTGGGATGTTGGCGCACCAACTTTCCAGCGCTTCGGCCGTCGACGAAGGCAAGGTCGACAAATGGAAATTGTTTCGAACGGTCTGCGCCGCCAAGTCGAACCTTGGCGTTTCCGATCGCTCTCTTGCCGTCTTGAACGCATTGCTGTCGTTCTACCCGAAGACGGAACTCGAGGCAGCCGACGGTCTCGTCGTGTTTCCCTCCAACGCTCAGCTTTCCCTGAGAACACACGGCATGGCCGAGACAACGCTCCGGCGGCATCTCGCCACTCTGGTCGAGGCTGGCCTCATTCTCCGGCGTGACAGCCCCAACGGTAAGCGTTATGCGCGCCGTGACCGCAAGGGAGCGATCGGCCAGGCATTCGGGTTCGACCTTGCACCGTTGCTTTCTCGCGCGGCCGAGTTCGAAGCTGAGGCTGCTCGTCTGGAAGCCGACCGGCGTTACCTTCAGATGATGCGTGAACGCATGAGCCTCTGCCGCCGTGACGTTGCAAAGCTGGTCGATCTGTTGCGCCCATCCGATATCGCCTACGCTGAAGAGGCCGAAGCGCGCTGCCAGGCCGTCTCTATGTCCCTCTCGCGCAAGCCCTCCATCGCCGAGATCGAGCGCCTCCTCCCTGTTCTTGCCCTGCTGCAGGACGAACTGACTAATCGTCTGGAAAATCTACTGAAAACACAAAATACGGCTGCCAATGAACGCCAAAATGAGCGGCACATACAGAATTCAGAATCCGATTATCTTTCTGAATCTGAACCGGCTGATGAAAGACTTGGAGTGGAATTTTCGCGCAAAGCGTCGACGGATGTGCTGCCGGTCGGCCAAAATGCGAGTGATCCACCTGCAAATATCGAAACATCGCTGCTGCCGGAACGTCGCTCGCATCCCCCGGCAACCCCTCCCCTCAACCGTGCTACACCGCTGCCACTCGTATTGAAGGCCTGCCCGCAAATCCGCGACTACGGCCCATCCGGACGTATCGACAACTGGCGCGATCTCCTGACGGCCGCCACAGTCGTCAAAAGCATGCTTGGGATCAGCCCTGATGCCTACAACGAAGCCTGCGCCATCCTTGGGCCAGAAACGACCGCGACCGTGCTGGCGTGCCTTCTGGAGCGAGCTGAGCACATTCATTCCGCCGGCGCCTATCTGCGTGACCTGACGCGCCGCGCGAAGAGCCAATCCTTCGCTGTCTCGGCAATGCTATCGGCACGGTTACGCGCGCAGCCTGCGGTCGTTGGGTGAATGAGGGGATCGTCTATTCGGCGGGAGTTAAGTGCGATGTTGCGATGTAGAGGCTACTTCTCTCGCAGATCGAAGCGAGCTTGTATAAGATAACCAAATGCGGGAAACTGGAAGTGCAGGGATTCGTTGATATCTTTGGGATATTGTAGTGCTCAAGATACAATTTGAATCTCCGCCATCTCCCAGAAAAGATTGATTGTTTGGTCTCTTTCGGAAAGAAAAGGGGCATTTGCTTCCGTCGTCCGGACGGTGCTGGACGTGGTCGGTTGGGTTGCCATGCGCGGGGATTGGCGCACATCCCTTAGGACCGGTAATAGCCGGCTGTGAAAACAACTCTTCCGGTTAAATTCCGAACGTTAGTGCGGGTTGGAAAGTGCACCGGCAAGGCAATTGTGCTTCTTGTTGAGCAAGCCTCGTGTTGACAGCTGTCAACGGAGTTAGCTGAGCATGGGCAATGAGCAATTCGAGGCCGACGGGGTCGAGCAATCCCGAAATTCAGCCAGCAATTTCCCGGGATAAAAGAGCAGGGCCGCTCGGTCTCAAGGCGGAGTTCTTGAGCTCAACGCTTGGACTCGCCCCCACTTCCGGCGACAATGTTGGCCACGAATCAGCCGGGGGGCCTTGGCCAATGTCTCATGTCGTAGTGATCAACGGCCCGGCGGGTGTCGGCAAGACCACGGTGAGCCGGTTTCTGGTACAGGGCAATTCCGGTAGGATCAACATCGCGGGCGACGCCTTGCGCCATTTCGCTCCGGAAGATGTTCGAAATTCTCTGGGGCCTGGTTCGACTTACCGCGCCGGCGCTGCGCTTGCAGCCGCCTACCTTGCTATGGGTGCCGCCCAGGTCCTCTTCGATTATGTTTTTGATGACGCCGAGAAGCTCGATCTGTTTTGCAGCGGGCTACCTCTTGAAACACCGGTCTTTGTCTTCACGCTCTGGGCGCCAATCGATCGCGTCATTGATCGGGAAGCGAGCCGTGTCGGGCGCGAACGAATGGGGCATGCTGTCGTGCGCACGTACGAGGCGATCGAGCGAAACCTGCATACGCTCGGGCGGGTGGTTTCAAACACGGAAGCGCCGGAGCGGACAGCGCAGACGATCATGGAAGCGATAGCAAATCCGGCTAACCTCTGGCCCCGCCCTGCCCCGGAGAACTGGATGATCGCTTGATCATGCCCGCGTGAGCCATTTGATGAGTTCCGCGCATTTCTCCAGATGGAGACTGGCTCGGTGCTTCGTAGCGCGTTGACAGCTGTCAACAGTCGATGCACTTAGGCCCAATGCAGGCCGGCGGTAATCGCCACCAGAGTTCGGCGCCTTGTTGTGCTAGGCTCAATTCGGAGAACGATAGAGCTGCTCAAAAGTCCATCGCGGACGCTACGCCTAGACCGGCGGTGCGCTCTTTCATATAGCCGAGACTGCGACACCGCGCATCTGTGACGGAAATGAATAACGTGTTACGTTCCATTTCGACACTGGCACCCTTAGTTTGAAATGCGATACCAGATCCCCGATCCCTATCATCCGACACTGCTTCCACTGCTGATTTCAGCAGAAGATGGCCTGGCGCGACTGGACGAGCGAACAAACCGCCACGCGGTCGAAGACGGCTTCCGCGAGCGCGGCCATTTCTTCGACGCTGCGGCTGCCCTTTGGGTTGCCGGTGAACTCGTCCATGTCGAGGATCTCGTGCTGCACGATGCCCATATGGACGCGCGTGCCCCGACGCATGAATTGACGATTGCCCATTCGGTTATTCGCGCGCGGCGGCGGATCTGGCTGGCCGAACCCGCATGGGCGTTTTCGCCTCAGGGCCTCGCCGCCCTTCGAGGCGAACAGCTTCCACCGGCTCCGGCTAGTGCCGGCGGTACGCCTGCAGAGGCAAGGCTGGAGCCACAATCGACGGCTGCCGGCAACGACCGCCATCTTGAGGCGGACGATGAGGAGGACGCCAATCCCATGGCCGCTGAGTTTGCAGCCATCGATACGGCGATCGCTCGGTCACAACAGCTGCTGGAAGCGCACGACAAGGATACGCTTGAAGTTGCCGAGCGCGCGGCACGCGTGACCGCACAGGAGCCCATGGGACAGCTAGGCCTGCTCTTTGACGAGGAATGGGACGAAGACGCACGGATCGACGAATGGCGCCAGGTGACCGCGACAGCGGATCAGCTGCCGGCCAGCCTTGGCGCCGCCCTGCTCTTCGACGCCTGGGAGCGGCTCGAGCCGCTGCGCCGCCAACACTGGATGGGCTCGCTGCTCGTTGGCGCCTATCTGAGATCACGCGGCAAGGTTACTTCGCATCTGCTCGCCTTTAACGCCGGACAGAAGGTTGTCCGCCATGAGCGACGGCGCTCGCAAGACCCAGTGACACGATGGAGCGCCTTCCTGGACGCGATGACGGCGACCGCAGATCTGGGGCTCAAGGAACTCGACCGCCTGTCGCTGGCAAAGACCCAGATGGAGATGCGCATCCGCGATCGCCGCTCCAATAGTAGCCTGCCGGCACTGATCGAGCTGGTGCTATCGCGACCGATAGTTTCGGCCACGCTCGTCGCGCAGCATGTCGGCGTAACGCCGCGTGGTGCGTTGAACCTCGTGCGGGAACTTGGCATCCGCGAAATGACCGGCCGCGGACGCTACCGCGGCTGGGGGGTGCTTTAGGCCATGCGCTGGATTAGCCCGTGGTGATCAGGATCAGCAGCACGAAGACGACGGGTACAAGAACCAGCGCCGGAATGATGATCGCCGGGTAGCCGAAGGCGACGATCGCGAGCAGCCAGATCAATGCGCAGTTGATCAGAAACAGGACCTTTGCCGTCTGTGATCCCTGTACGGCTTCCTTTAGCATCCAGCCGAACACCGGCACGTTGTAGACAAGTCTGGCAATCATTGTTCTTCCTTTTCTGGGCAGTCCGGGTGGGGATGGACTATTCGGAGGTATTCAGTTCCGGGGTTGCTCGCCGCTTGCCGCCCGCTGGCGGGTGAGGCCGGCAGCAGCTTCGAGGCGTTCGGGATCGAGCACGCGCATGGACTTCGGGTGGCTGAAATCGATCAGGCCTTCGCGCTTGAAGCGATTGAGGCACCGGCTGACGGTCTCGACGGTAAGGCCGAGCCAATCAGCGAGATCTGCCCGGGTGAGATGCAGGTGGAAGCTCAGAAGGGCAGGGACGCCGCTGCGATTGAACAGGCGCGACAGCTCGACCAAGGCACTGGCCACCTTCTCGCTCGCGGTCTTGCGACCAAGCAGGGTGGCATGCGTCTGCAGCCGATGCAGCGTCGTCTTCAACTCGCTGGCGACAGCCGGATTGGTTGCGTGAAGTTCGGCATCGCCAAGCGATTCGATACGCGCGGTGCTCAAGGTCTCCGCCGTGGCGATGTTGCGTCCATCGACTGTGAAACCGAAAAGCCGGCCGGGACCGAGCACATCGGTGATTTGCCTGCGGCCGTCGTCGAGCAGTTGAGAGAGAACGATGCAGCCATCGAGCACGCGAAAGAGCGAGTAGTTGCGGCCCCCTTCAAAAAGCAGCGTCGAGTTTTCACCGACCACACGGCTGCGGGCAGGAAGACGCGGCGGCCTGCTCAAGGACGCAAGGGGAGGGGCCGCGGAGGGCGCGGCTGTGGATTGGGTCTCGGGCATGGGGTATGTCCGCATTGCGGATACAAGGAGGCATGGCGCCTCGCTGCCATCCGACATCGAAGGAGGGCGTTGACAGCTGTCAACGCGGTTTCAAAGCCAGATGTTGGTTTTGGGCGGTCCGCGCGGACTGGAGTTCGGCGAATGAACCTGTGTTGGCGGCTGTACGGCGGTCACCGCAACCGTGGGCGCAAGGCTTCCTTGCAGCCGCTCGCCGACGGTGTCATCCGGCGGCGTCAGCAGCGCCCAGAAGAACCGGCAGGCACTGCAGACATGTTTCTGCGCCGGCTTTTCCTTTCCGTCCGCGTCAATGCCGGTTTGACAGAAATCCGCAAGTGAACCGTCGGGAAGGGCGTAGAGCGCGTAATCGGCTGACGAGATTGGGGCGGCGAGGGCAGGGCCGAGATGGGCGAAACCCAGCAGGAAAAGAGCCATGGCGCACAGGGTGCGTAGGGCCTTGTCCCACCTTGATTTTGTGCGACGTGTCATCGCTCGGCTTCGTCCTCGTCTCTTTGTTCGATGAGTGAGAGATAGGCGAGCGGCTTGACAAAGCTCAATGTGGCAAACCGCGCAGGGGCAGAATGCCGCAGTCAAGAGAACGCCGCGCGTCCGGTTGGAGGCGCGGCGTATTAAGTTATTGATTTATATAACTATTGTCGTGAAAACGGCTGGCAGCCATCAATCCTCCTCGACAAAGACCTCCTGCCGTTTGGCCTTTACGCTCGGCAGGAATACGACGATGAGCACCAACGCCGCGATCAGAAGCAGGATCGCGCTGATCGGTCGGGTGACGAAGGTCGTCGCATCGCCGCGCGACAGGATCATGGCTCGGCGAAGGTTCTCCTCAAGCAGCGGCCCGAGCACGAAGCCGAGCAGCAGCGGCGCCGGCTCGCAGCGCAGCTTCAACAGCAGGTAACCGACCAAGCCGAAGAAGGCGACGGCATAAAGGTCGTAGACGTTGGAGTTGACGCTGTAGACCCCGATCGAGCAGAAAGCCATGATGATCGGGAAGAGCAGGTAGTAGGGGATCTTCAGCAGCTTCACCCAAAGCCCGATCAGCGGCAAGTTCAGGACCACCAGCATCAGGTTGCCGATCCACATCGAAGCGATGATGCCCCAGAAGAGGGCCGGTTGCTCTGTGGCGACGTTCGGGCCGGGCACGATGCCCTGGATGATCATCGCCCCGATCATCAGCGCCATCACCGGGTTGGCCGGAATACCGAGGGTGAGCAGTGGAATGAACGAGGTCTGCGCGCCGGCATTGTTGGCGCTTTCCGGACCGGCGACGCCGGCAATGGCGCCATGTCCGAATTCCTCGGGGTGATCCGAGACACGCTTTTCCACCGTGTAGGAGGCAAAGGCCGCAAGGATTGCGCCGCCGCCGGGCAGGATGCCGAGCGCCGAGCCGATGATGGTGCCGCGAACCACCGGCCCGAACATGCGCTTGAAGTCATCTCGGGTCGGCATCAGGTCCGAAACCTTGGCCATCAGCACTTCGCGGGTGCGTTCGTTTTCAAGATTGCGCAGGATTTCGGCAATGCCGAAGACGCCGACGGCGAGGGCGACGAAGTTGAGGCCGTCTGCGTACTCCCGAATGCCAAGAGTAAAGCGTGGCGTGCCGGAATAGATGTCGGTGCCGACGAGGCCAAGCAGCAGGCCGAGCGCCACCATGGCCAGAGCCTTGGTGATCGACCCATGGGCAAGCGCGATCGACGAGACGAGGCCGACGATCATCAGCGAGAAGTACTCGGCCGCGCCGAACTGCAGAGCGATCTCGGTCAGCGGCGGCGCGAAGACTGCGACGAGGAACGTCGAGACGGTGCCGGCGAAGAATGAGCCAAGCGCTGCAATGGCGAGTGCGGCACCAGCACGGCCCTTGCGGGCCATCTGGTAGCCGTCGATCGCGGTAACCGCCGAGGAGGATTCGCCTGGCATGTTGATCAGGATGGCGGTGGTAGAGCCGCCATACTGGGCGCCGTAGTAGATGCCGGCGAGCATGATCAGCGAGGAGACCGGTTCGAGCTGGAAGGTGATAGGCAGCAGCATGGCGATGGTCGCCGTGGCGCCGATACCTGGCAGCACGCCGATCAAGGTGCCGAGCAAAACGCCAATCAGGCAGAAGAGCAGATTGGCAGGGGAGCCGGCGGTCGCAAAGCCGAGCGCGAGATTGCTGAAGAGTTCCATCGCGCGTCTCCTAAAACTGGACCCAGGGGCCGAAGCGTTGGAAGGGCAGGCCGAGGCCATAGCTGAACACTGCGACCGAGAAGGCGGTCAGCGCCAGTGAAAGCGCCAGCGCCATGAGCGGTTTCATCCGGCCCGATGCGAAGCAGGCGATCAGCGCGGTGAAGAACAGCGCCGGCACGAAGCCCAATCCGCGGACCGTCAGGCCGAAGAAGACGGGTGCCGGCAGGATGAAGGCCATGCCGCGTAGCGCGATCGGGCCGATGGGCTCGCCTTGGACGCGGGTGGACTGCACGAGGATCACGATGCCGAGCAGCGTCAGGATGATCGCGAGCACCAGCGGAAAGTAGCCGGGGCCCATGCGAAAGGCGGTGCCAAGCTCGAGGTTGAAGGCCTGCCAGGTGAAGAACAGCCCGACCGCTGTCAATATCCCGCCGCAGAGCGCATTGGTGGTGTCGAAGGAGAGTGATTTCATCGTGTCCCCATATGTTCTGGGCGGGGCAGCCGGCCGAGGCTTGTCCGACGGCCTCCCGCATTGGCAGTGCCGGCGTCACGCCGGGTTCGCGCATTGGGCGGCGCATGTTGACAGCTGTCAACAACGGTTGACGGCATTTGATCCCTCTCCGGGCACCGTCGCAGCTTCCCCAATGTCAGAGGCGCCGCGCTCCGGGGTGAACCGGACGCGGCGCGACGAGCCGTGGATCAGTCGGCGTATTGGCCGGCTGCTTCGATCACCGGCTTCCAGCGGGCGATTTCGCTCTCAAGCTTTGCCTTCAGCGCGGCCGGGGTCGCATCGGCGTCGGAGGAGGGTTCGGTGCCGAGTTCGCCGAAGCGGGCGACGACGTTCGGATCCTTGAGCGCGACCTGCAGCGATTTCGACAGGCGTTCGGTCACTTCGGCGGGCGTGCCCTTCGGGGTGTAGATACCGTGCCAGATGCCGACCTGAAGGTTCGGCAGGCCGCCTTCGGCGGTCGTCGGCAGATCGGGGAAGACCTTGAGGCGTTCCGGTGAGGTGACCGCATAGGCCTTGATCGTGCCGCCCTGGATCTGCTTCGTGGTGTTGGTGGTCTGGTCGCACATGATGTCGACCTGGCCGCCGAGAAGATCGGTCATTGCCGGGCCGGTGCCCTTGTAGGGCACGGTCGTCAGCGGCGTCTCGATGGCGCTCATGAACATCATGCCGCAGAGATGCGAGGCGGCGCCGATACCGGCATTGGCGACGGTGACGGTGTCCTTGTTCGCCTTGACGTACTCGACGAGACCCTTGAGGTCGGCCGGTTCCAGATCCTTGCGGGCGACGATGGTCATCGGCACTTCGGTGACGAGGCCGACATATTCGAAGGAGTTCAGCGTATCATAGGCGAGCTTGCGATAGAGCGTGGCGCTCGTCGCCATGCCGATATGATGCAGCAGCACGGTGTAACCATCCGGATCGGCTTGGGCGACGCGGCCGGCGCCAAGCGTGCCGCCGGCGCCGCCGACGTTCTCGACGATGATCTGCTGGCCGAGATCCTTGGACATGGATTCAGCCACGAGACGCGCGACGGTATCCGTCGGGCCACCGGCCGAGAACGGCACGACCATGGTGATCGAACGTTCGGGATAGGTTTGCGCATTGGCGGAAACGGCGAAAAGCGACAGGGCGGCAACAGCGCCGAGCAGGGCATTCAGGGTTTTCATCTCTTCCTCCCGGATGAAATATCGGCCAGCCGGCAAGGTTTCCTCCCACGCCGGTTCTGGGTACCCTCATTTGCAAACGCAATCATAGCACAGACAATGGCTTAGCGGGGCGACGGTAGGTATTTGTCGGGCGCGGTCGTTGATTTGGGTGGATTTGGAAACATGCGGCCAATCGCGTGGGTGGATTTCCACCCATTGCGGCGCGGCGCGGTGTCGTCCGCTTGGGTTCAGGGGAGATCAGGTGTCGTCGCTTGTTTCTTATGCCTGGGTGTGTTGGACTGCCCTCGGGGAGGCTAAAGCTTCACAGTGAGCGCTCGCCCATGGGAATGGTTGGATGCGCAAACTGGCCGCTGTTCTCTGCATCGATATCGCCGGCTACAGCAAGCTGATGGGACGCGACGAGGCCGGTACACTTGTCCGCGTCAAGGCGGCATTTGCGGCATTCGATCCGACGCTGGTGCGGCACCATGGCCGGATCGTCAAGCTGATGGGTGACGGCGCCCTGATCGAGTTTGCGAGTGCAGTCGATGCGACCCTATGCGCAATGGCGCTTCAGAGCGTGGCCGCGGCAACCGACCCTTCACTCCGCTTTCGCATGGGGCTCAACCTGGGTGACGTGATCTCCGAAGATGGCGATCTCTATGGGGAAGGCGTCAACATCGCGGCGCGGCTGCAAGCTCTCGCCGAGCCCGGTGGGATCCTTCTCTCCGAAGCGGTCCGCGAGCACGTCGCGGGAAAGCTGAGCCTTGCCCTGGAAGACCTCGGGCCGATGTCGCTCAAGAACATCGAGCGCGCCGTCCGCGCCTTTGCAATTCACCCTGGCGGGCCGCCAGAGACCGGTGGCAAGCGGGAACGGCTCGGCATCTGCGTCCTGCCCTTCACCAATATGAGCGGCGATCCGGAGCAGGACTATTTCAGTGCCGGCGTTACCGAGGACATCATCATCGATCTGAGTAAGCTCTCGTCGCTCTCGGTCATCTCGCGGGCGACCTCCTTCGGCATGAAGGCGCAGAGTGCGCGGATCGTCGCACAACAACTTGATGTCGCCTACATCCTCGAAGGCAGCGTGCGTAAGGCCGGTGACCGAATCCGACTGGCGGCGCAGCTGATCGATGGCGCAAACGAAGCGACCGTCTGGGCCGAACGCTTCGACCGTGACATCAAGGACGTGCTGTTGCTGCAGTCAGACTTGGCAAGTGCCGTCGTCGAGGCGCTCCGGCTTCAGCTCCTGCCTGCGGAGCGCCAGGTATTGGAGCGCAAAGCGCCGACCGATCCGGAGGCGTACAAGCTGTTTCTCCTGGCGCGCGAATACAACATCACCGGGTCCGAGCGGCACCTGCCGCTGATCATTCGGCTCTGCCGTCGCGTGACCGAGCTGGAGCCCGGCAGTGCACGGGCCTGGGCCCTTCTCGGCGAAACCCTCAACCGGCTGCGGCGCAGCGTCGGAGGCGCGGAAACAGGCGAGCTGGAAATCGACCGCGCCCTCGAACTCGATTCCGGTCTCGCCAGTGCGCATGCCGCAAAGGCGCTGCTGTTTCTATATCGAGGACAGTTCGAAGAGGCGGAGCGGCAATGTGCAATTGCCCTTCAGCTCGAGCCGGACGACTACGCCGCCAATCTCGCCGCCGGGCGAACCTTCATCATGCAGCGTCGTTACGACGACGCCATTCACCACTTCGAGCGAGCGGCAGCGCTGGCCCCGGCAGACTACAACGCCGCCGCCATGGCCATCCAATGTTACCAGGGCAAGGGCGACGCGCAGGCGGCACTTGAGGCCTGTCGCCGTGCCCTGGCCAGGATTGAGCGCATCGTCGCTGCGGAGCCGGATCACAGCGGTGCGATCGGGCACGGCGCCGGTATCCTCGCCCTCCTCGGGGATCGCGAGAGGGCCAACGAATGGGCATCGCGTGCCAGTCTGCTGGAGCCCGACAATATCCAGCTCCAGGCAAATCTGGTTTGTGCCTGGGCGATCAGCGGTGACGCGGAAGCGGCCCTGGATGCGCTCGAGCGCATCGCGTCGAAGATGAGCGGTGAGTTACTGGTGTGGATGGAAAACGACAACGATCTGGACAGCTTGCGCTCACTGCCGCGCTTTGCGGAGATAATGCGTGTGGTAAGAGGCCGTTTCGGAAACTGAGGGCCGTCTGCCGTCAAAGACCCGTGCGTTGCCTCAGATAGGCGATTTCCTCAGAGGTCAGGCTGCGGCTCGTCCCCTTCGGCAAATCGCCAAGAGCGATCGTCCCGATCGAAACGCGCAGCAGGCGCAGCACCTCGAAGCCGAGCGCATCGAGCATACGGCGGATCTGGCGGTTGCGCCCCTCTTCCAGCTCGACTTCGATCCACGTGTTCTTGTCGCCGCCCTTGAGGTGGGCGGCACGGGCGGCATGCAGGACCTCGCCACCTTCCTCAATGCCGGCAACCATCTGCCTGAGCTGACCGTCATCGATCTGCCCGGCGATCTGCACGTGGTAGACCTTGCCGAGATGGGTTTCAGGATCGAGCAGGCGCTGGGCGAGTACCGTGTCGTTGGTGAAGAGCAGAAGTCCCTCGCTCGCCTTGTCGAGGCGACCGACCGGGGACAGGAACGCGGTGTCCATATCCTTCAGGCAATCGAACACGGTCGGCCGGCCCTCCGGGTCGTGGCGGGTAGTGACCAGTCCACGC
Source organism: Ensifer sp. CCNWLY38 (assembly GCF_037120565.1). Classification (NCBI taxonomy): domain Bacteria; kingdom Pseudomonadati; phylum Pseudomonadota; class Alphaproteobacteria; order Hyphomicrobiales; family Rhizobiaceae; genus Ensifer; species Ensifer sp. CCNWLY38. The sequence continues at coordinate 24,976 of NZ_JBBBBO010000003.1, read as the reverse complement.
GGTTTGTTCAGCATCAGATAGATCTTCTCTTCGGCAAGCACCGGCTTGCCGTCGACCGTGATGCGATCCTTGTCGATATCGACCCAGTGTAAAAGGTCCGTGATCTTGCGTCCGCCGACGCTGACGCGCCCTTCGAGCACGAGCTTTTCGGCCTGCGTGCGCGAACAATAGCCGAGCTTGGAAAGCGCGCGGGCAACTGTCACGCGCTTGCCGGCATCGGCCACGGCGCGGCGGCCGGTATCTCGAGCGGCTGTGGGTCGCTTCTGCTTCACGCTGTGATCTTCCGGTCTCTGGTCATGTGCGGCCCATCGCCGTACCCCTGCTTGATCCGGTCGCTTCGACCGCGGCTTCAGCCGATCTTCGTGTAGTCGATCCGCCGGGCGAGCCAGCAGCCGATGGTGAGGCCGGCCACGTTGCCTTGCTGGTCGCGTCGGACAAGCAGGGTCCAGTCTCCCGGTGCCGGTGCATCCATCGAGCGCTTGCAGCGAAGAAGCCAGACGTCTTCGGCCAGCGGTCGCAGGGCGTGCATCGCGCCGGTCCCGAGCGAACCGTCGAAGCCACCGTAGAAGACACCATTGGTGGAAGCGATGTCGAGATGGGCGTCGAGTTCCGCCGAATGGTAGCGGCCGGCGATATCGGGAAGCGCCGTTCCGGAAATGCGGTCAGCGTTCACCGTCAGATTCTCGCGAGGCCGTTCCATGCGGAGCGAGGCGCCTTGCGCGGTCAGCGTCACTGCGGCCGAACGGGCGCTGCCGTCGGCGCTGACGGAAAGCGTTTCGGGAGAGGTCGCAAACCGCAGTTCGACGCGGGACGATCCGGTGGGCCTGGTGACAAGCGCGAGGCCCGTTTCCGCATCCAGAAAGCTGCCGCTGCCCTTGGCGTTCCAGCTTCCGGATGTGGTCTCGGTATCCTCGTGGCCGAGGGCGATCTTCATCAGCGCGACCGCCGCCGCATGGGCATCGCCTTCGTGATTGAACATCACCACGACCGATAGGCGCTCGGCCGGTGTGTAGAGCCTGCGGCAGCGAAAACCGCGAAGCGCACCGCCATGGCCGCTGATGACGGCATCGCCGATCATTTCGTGTGCGAGGCCGAAGCCGTAGGGTGCCGGGCGGCCATCGGCATAGGTCTGCGGTGCAGAAAGGCGGCGGTAGAGCCCGTCCGCATCGTCACGCGTCCCGTCGATGAAGCACTCCCAGGCCAGCATGTCGTCAAGTGATGCGGAAACACCGGCGTCACCCGCCCAGTAGATGCGGTTCAGCGCCTCGAAATAGCCTGTCGTCTCGTTGCCCTCGTAGCCGACGATGCCGTCCGGCGGCAGGCCCGTATCCGGAGTCAGGGCGGCGGTCTGCATGGCCGCGGGATCAAAGACGGAGCGCTGATAGAGTTCCGCCATCGAGCGGCCGGTATGCTCCTCGATGAGATCGGCGAGAATGCGGAAATTGCCGTTGGAATAGGAATAGCGGGTGCCGGGCTCGAAGTGTGTCGAGCGCGCCTTGGAGAGCAGCGGGCGCGCATCCTCGCGGCGGAAGACGCCGTCGTGGCTAGCGCCCTGCAGCACCGTCAATGCCCAGTAGTCGCGAAGTCCCGACTGGTTGTGGCAGAGATGGGCAGGGGTCGGGCGCTTGCCTTCGAGCAAGGGGAGATAGGCGTCGAACGCACGATCGAGCTTCTCGGGATCGCCGACCGTATCCAGCAGAACGGCGCAGGTCAGTTGCTTGGTGATCGAGCAGATCGGTATCCGCGTCGCCATCGTCATCGGCTTGCGGGCCCGCAGGTCGGCATAGCCCCAGGCGTGACGAAAGAGGACCTCGCCGTCTCTCACCACGCCGGCAACGCCGCCCGGCCCGGGGTAGTGCTGCGGCAAGGCTGCGATGGCGCGTTCGAGGACGGAAAGATCAGAAGTGTTCATGGCGCTGAAGGATCTGTCGGACGGAGGGTAGGGGCGTTGTGTTCCGTTCGTATCGCCCCCTCCTTCCGCATGCAATGCCTGCGGCTCCGCGGCCGCGTCAGCCGGCGCCTGCCTGAGCGTGATAGAGGCGGCTATAGGCACCCTTGGCGGCGAGCAGCGTTTCATGCGGCCCTTGTTCGCGAATGCCGCTGCCGTCGACGACGACGATGCGATCCGCATCGCGGATCGTTGCCAGCCGATGCGCGATGATCAGCGTCGTCCTGCCCTTGGAAAGTTCGGCCAGCGACTGCTGGATCGCCCTTTCGGTTTCGGTGTCGAGCGCCGAGGTCGCCTCGTCGAGGATGAGGATCGCCGGGTTCTTCAGGAACATGCGGGCGATCGCCAGCCTCTGCTTCTGCCCGCCGGAAAGCTTGACGCCGCGCTCGCCGATCACCGTGTCCATGCCGTCCGGCAATGCCTCGATCATGCCGTCGAGCTTGGCGCGCCGCGCGGCATCCAGGATGTCCGCTTCACTGGCGCCAAGCCGGCCATAGGCGATGTTGTCGCGAATGGTGCCGGCAAAGAGGAAGACATCCTGCTGCACGATGCCGATCTGGCCGCGCAGCGAAGACAGCGTGATGTCGCGGATATCGGTGCCGTCGACGGTGATCGAACCTTCGCTGACCTCGTAGAAGCGCGGCAGCAGCGAGCAGATCGTCGTCTTGCCGGCGCCGGAGGGGCCGACGAAGGCGATCGTCTCGCCGGCATGGATCGTCAGGTCGATGTTCTGGATGATCGGCTTCTCGGCGCTATAGCCGAACGAGACACCGCGATAGGTGATGTCGCCCTTGAGGCCGGAGACGTCGGCAGCACCCGGCCGGTCCTCGATATCGGGTTCGGTTTCCATGAGTTCGAGGAAGCGTTTGAAGCCGGCAATGCCCTTGGGGTAGGTCTCGATGACCGAATTTATCTTCTCGACCGGACGGAAGAACACGCCGACCAGCAGCAGGAAGCTGACGAAGCCGCCGTTCGTCAGTTCACCCGTCAGCACGAAGTAGCAGCCGGTGATCATGACGATCAGCTGCGTCAGCCGCATGCTCATATAGCTGAGCGACGTGCTCGCGGCCATGATGCGATAGGCTTCGAGCTTGGTGCGGCGATAGTTCTGGTTGTCGGTCTCGAACAGGCTGCGCTCATGCGCTTCGTTGGCGAAGGCCTGCACCACCCGCATGCCGCCGACATTCTCCTCGATGCGGGCGTTGAAGTCACCGACACGGCCGTAAAGGCTGCGGAAGTTTCGGGTCATCCGCCCGCCATAGCGGCTGGTGACCCAGGCGGTCATCGGCACCACGGCAGCCGTGATCAGCGCCAGCTGCCAATGCACCATCAGCATCAGCAACAGCGCGCCGATGAAGGTCATGATCGCTATGAACAGGTCCTCCGGCCCGTGGTGGGCGACTTCGCCGATTTCCTCGAGGTCCTTCGTCAGGCGTCCGACCAGATGGCCGGTCTTCTGGTTGTCGAAGAACGAGAAGGAGAGCTTCTGCAGATGGTCGAAGGCCATCCGCCGCATGTCCGTCTCGATGTTGATGCCGAGCATGTGACCCCAATAGGTAACTGTCGCCATCAGGCCGGTGTTGAGCAGATAGACGAGCAGAAGGCCGGCCGAGGACAGGAGGATCAGCGTCCATTGCTGGCTCGGCAACAGCTGGTCGACGAACAGCTTCACCGCGATCGGGAAACCGAGTTCGAGCAGGCCGGACAGTACGGCGCAGGAGAAGTCGAGAATGAACAGGCCGCGATAGGGGCGGTAAAACGCGAAGAAACGCTTGAACATGCACGTGCACTCACTGGGGGGCGGCGACCAAGGGTCAGCAGAAATATGATTTCCAATGTCATGTTTTGTGCCGGAAACCAACCCAGAAAAGCGGAAAACCGTGTCGTGTGTTTGACGGGGCCGACATCTTCCGTCTCGCAAAGGATCAATCCGCGCTTGGCGGCGTCGGCGGGAAGGAAACGTTAACTATAAGCTTCGTAGAACAGGAATCACCAGAGTGCTTCGCCTTCGATTGGGGACATCGGAGGCATCTGAGGTGCTCGATATCGACAAGCGTAGGGCGTCTTCAAGCGTTCGCGTCAACGTACGAAGTTCCAGGGGGCGAATGAGACGATGGCAGGCAATCAATCAATGAAAGCCACGGAATCCGATGTAAGCACGATCGTTCCGTTTCCAGTGGCGAGGAGATTGACCGCCATCCGCACCGCTGCCGCCGAGCTCGAGGACCTGCATGGCGCCGAAGCGCTGCAATTCTGGCGCCGCCGTTGCCGCGCCCTTGCCGACGAACTTCTTGCCTGCGGCTGCTCGGAAGACGAGGTACGCCGGCAGGTAATGGACTTCCAGGGTGAGGTTCAGGCCGAGCTGCAGCACCGCCACCTCTCGCGTGTCTCTCAAGGCGTGATGAGCCAGTAACGGCGCCTTTTCAATTCACCGGCAACTCCGGATCCCAGGTGAACAGTTCCTTTGCCCGGGCGATGCCGCGCAGCGCGAAACGACCCAGCGACACCGCATGAACCTGATGTTCCGGCGGGCAGGCCTCGACGAAATCAGAGGACATGATCATGTGCCGCTCGACCGAACGGCACATCGATGAAATGCGGCTCACTTCGTTGACGGCCGGGCCGACGACGGTGAAATCAAGCCGCGTCTGGCTGCCGATATTTCCGTAGAAGACTTCGCCGATATGGAGGCCAAGATAGACGTCGGTCGTCGGCTTGCCCTCCTCCTGCCGGCGTGCGTTGAGCTCGGCGAGCATGCGGCGCAGCTGCCGTTCCGCCGCGATCGCGTTGGCGCAGGCGGTTGCCGGATCGTCGGCGTTGAAGATCGCAAGCACGCCGTCACCGATGAGCTTCAGCACGCTGCCGCCGTGGTCGTGAACGGCGGTGATTACGGTTCCCGAATAGTCGTTGAGGAGCGGGATGATCTCGTCGGGGGCGGCGGTGTCCGAGATGCGCGTATAGCCGCGCAGATCCGAGAACCACATGACCGTTTCGATACGTTCCGCCGAGCCGCGGGCAATGCTGCCCTTGACGACGCGCTGGCCGGCATCGGCGCCGAGATAGACGTCTGCGAGCGTGCTGATGATGCGCACGCATGAGCCGGCCTTCACCGCAAGCGCAAGGGTCGGCAGCAGAATCCGGAGCGCAGCAATGTCATCCTCGCTGAACCCGCTGTCGCTCCGCGTGGTCCAATAGGAATAGAAACAATCCATCTCGCCGACGCGGCCCTGGTCGGTGAAGTGGTGGATCATGCTGACGCAGTCGGTGTGACCTTCGCCTTTCAGCTTGTCCAGGATGTTGTAGGTGGTGCCTTCATCCGCGGAGAGCCGGATGCGGCGTTCGGCCGTCCGGTCGCACAGCATGTGGTAGAAGATCGAGTTCTGCCAGTTGAGCAGCGCTTCGCCCGTCGTCGTCGAGCCATACTGGATGACTTCCGGCGTGATTTCGCTTTCGTCGTTCCACTGGAATGCGCGGCCCTCGAATTCGGGATGCAGGGTGTCGATCAGCCCGAGCGCGCGGGCAAGGTCAAGACCGGCTGCACGGCATTGCTCGCAGAAGCCGGCAAACAGCTCTGGCTCGTCCAGTCCCTTCAGGCCCTGTTCGGAAAGCCAAAGCACGATATCGCGTATCTGTTGGTCGTTCATGGCGCATCCCGCTCGGTCGACGTCGACTGCCTGATGATGTGGTGCATCATCAATAGCCGAACCAGAGCTCAGAGCGAAAGATGCAGTTTGCGTTCCTCGCCTTCCGCCGGAACGGCGCAGCAGATCAGCGCCTCGCCCTCTGCCACCGGGAAGGAGGGCTGCGACGGGTAGGTCACCTTGCCCTCGAGCACCGGCGTTCTGCAGGAGCCGCAACTGCCGTTGCGGCAACCGTATTCCGGCGTCAGCCCGCGTGCTTCGGCGAGGTCGAGAAGATTGCTGTCGCCCGGCTGCCACCGGGCCTCCTTGGCGGATTTCGCGAAGACGACGTGCACGGGAGCGCTGGCGGGCGGTGGCATGATCGGCCCAGCACCGCCATCCGGCCGCCGGGTCAGCGACGAGAGCCCGAAGGCCTCCGCATGGATGCGGGCATCGGCCACATTGAGCCCGCGCAATCCTTCATAGAGCGACTGCGTGAAAGCCGCTGGGCCGCAGAGATAGAAGTCGTAGTCGTCGAAGGGCAGGGTGGACTTGAGGTGGCTGATATCGATCCGGCCGCCGACGTCATAGTCTTGCCCTTCGGTCGCGGTCTCCGGCTGGCTTAGCGCGCGTATGAGGCGGATGTTGCCCTGGCCTTCCGCGACCAGAGCGGCGATCTCCCGCTCGAAGGCCCGTTCGTCCCGGGAACGCGCGGCCTGGAAAAGCCAGGTTGGGCGTGTGCGGCGCTTGCGGCGCCCCTCGTGGACGATGTGCTGCAGCATGGCCATCATCGGCGTGATGCCGACGCCGGCGCCGATCAGCACGGCCGGTCGCCGCTCGGTGCCATCGATCGTGAAGCTGCCGGCCGGCGCGCGCGCCTCGATCCGGTCGCCGGGTTTCAGCCCGTGCAGGTATTGCGAGACGGTGCCGTCGTTCTTGACACTGATGCGATAGAGGGCGTCGGTCGGGGCGGACGAGAGCGTGTAGCTTCTGACAAGAGCCTTGCCATCTGCGTCTGTCCTCACCCGGATCGGCAGGTGCTGGCCGGCCTGGTGTGCCATGAGGCCGACGTCGTCGTCGGGCGCGAGGTAGAGCGAGCGGATCGTCGTGCTCTCCTCTTCGACGCGCGCCACGCGAAAAGGGCGCCACGCCTCGGCAAGGGCCGCGGCCTGCAGGCGTACCTTCGCCTGTCCCCAGTCGCCCGTTGTCAGCAGGCTGGGCGACCAACCGCCATCCTCGAAAGCCCAGCGAAGCGGCAGACCATCCCGGCGATAAACGACCTGTTCGGGCCGGAACCGCCACAGGCGTTCTGCGCCCTGGAATGCGGCGACTTCGGGCGAAGACAGGATGACCTCGGCGCTGCCGGTCAGCTGCAGCATGTCGCCGGTCGCAAAGTCGACGAACAGCAGGCCGGCGCGCGGATTGACCATGAAGTTGCCGAGCGTGTTGAAGAACAGATTGCCGGAGAAATCGGGGATCGTCAGAACGTCGTCTTCGCCGATTTGCACAAAGCCGGCCTTGCCGCCGCGATGGGAGACATCGACCTGCCGTTCGCCGGTATCGCGGTCGACATAGGAGGCGACGAAGAAGGTGTCGGCATTGGCGATGATCGCCCGGGCGCGATCGTCGAGGGCCGCGTAGCGGACCGGCCGTTCTGCTGACGGTTCGTGCGGTTCACGGGAAAAAGCGAATTGCCGAAGCTGGATATATTGCGGGCAGTTGCCGAAGCTCTGGCGCACGCGAATGGTGAAACCGTCGTCGCCGTCGCGCAGGATCGCGCCGTTGAGCCGGTTTCGGCGCCGGGTTTCGAGCTGGATGCCGAGCATACCGATCGAATGTGCGTCGCCCATGCCGGCATCCGCCGGATCATCTGGATCACGGGGCAGCCGTACGTCGAGGGTCCAGGCGTCGGGCGCCTGCATGAAGCCGGGGGCCGCCGCGCGCATCGTCGCCCAGACGTCACCCTTCGCATCGATCGCACCGAAGACGGCGAAGGGCAGCATCGGGAAAAACTGCTGGTGCTGCTCGGGCATGAAGCTGCGGACGAAATTGCGCCCCGTCGCATCCATGCGTTCGACGACGCCAAGACTGCGCTGGATGGCGAGTTCGCCTTCGTGCCAGGGAGAGTCCGGCCGCTTCTGTTGTGCATTGTCCGGCATGATCTGAAACCTCGTTGGGGTGAGGCCCGGGGCAGTGTGGCCGCCCCGGGGCCGGTTCGTCAGGCGGCGAGGCCGACTGCAGTCTTCTGGAAACCGACGAAGCCGGGCAGACGCTCGATCCGGGTAAGCCAGGCCCGGACTTGCGGGTAATCGGAAAGATCGACATTGCCCTCGGGCGCGGCAGAAACGTAGCTGTAGAGGGAAACGTCGGCGACGGTCGGCCGGGCGCCGAGCAGGAAGTCGCGGCCGCTCAGTTCCGCATCGATCTGCGCCAGCACGCGATGGGCCCGGGCGATGGCCTCTTCCGCCCGCAGGTTGGCACCGAACACGGTGACGAGCCGGGCAGCCGCCGGACCGAAGGCGATGTCGCCGGCAGCAACCGAAAGCCACTTCTGCACCCTGGCGGCCAAAGCCGGATCTTCCGGCAGCCAATCGACGCGGCCGAGCTTCTTGGCGAGATAGACGAGGATGGCGTTGCTGTCGGCAACGACGGTGCCGTCGTCATCGAGGACCGGAACCTGGCCGAACGGGTTGAGCTTCAGGAACTCCGGCTCCTTGTGCGCCCGGGCCTTGAGATCGACGTCGACCAGTTCGTGCGGTACGCCGAGCAGCGACAGGAAGAGCTGAGCCCGGTGCGAGTGGCCGGACAGCGGATGGCGATAGAGTTTCATGGGAGATGTCCCTCGAAGAGCATGAGAACCGTCGCGGCCCTCCGACGGTTCGGGATGAACCGCCTTCGAGATCAATCTATGACTTTCCATTTTTTGGCAGTAGACTGCGGGAACGATAGACTGATTCCCGTTTTTTGGAAGGAAAGATGGATCGCCTCGACGCCATGGGGGTTCTGCTCGCCGTCATCGACAGCGGCAGCCTGTCGGCTGCCTCACGGCAGCTCAAGATGCCGCTTGCCACAGTCAGCCGGAAGGTCTCGGAGCTTGAGGCGCATCTGGGCGCCCAGCTCATCACTCGCACAAACCGCAAGATTCTCTTGACCGAAACCGGCCGCTCCTATGTGGAGGCCGCCAAGGAGATCCTGGCGCGGGTCGAGGAGGCGGAAAGGGTGGCCGCCGGCGAATACAGCGCGGTCAAGGGCGACCTGACGATCTCTGCCCCGATCGTCTTCGGTCGCCTGCACGTTCTTCCCGTCGTCGTGGACTTCCTGAAGGCTCATCCTGAGATCGACATGCGGCTTGCATTGGGCGACCGGTTTGCCAATCTCGTCGACGACCATATCGACTTGGCACTTCGGATCGGCAACCTTCCCGATAGCAACCTGGTGGCGACAAGGCTCGGCTCAGTCCGCCGCGTGGTCTATGCAAGCCCCGGCTATGTCGCGCAGCACGGCGCGCCCGGGCATCCGAACGAACTCGCCGAGCACGACTGCATCACCTTCGAAAACGTCACGGCCGCCCATGTCTGGCGCTTCCTCGACGATGGGCGCGAACTGGCGGCCCCGATCCGGTCGCGGCTGATCGTCAACACGGCGGAATCGGCTGTCGATGCCGCCATCTCCGGCCTCGGCCTGACGCGGGTGCTCTCCTATCAGGTGGCACGTCCGGTTTCGGAAGGGTTGCTCGTTCCGTTGCTGGAGGTGTTCGAACACCCGCCGCTTCCGGTCCAGCTGGTCTATCTCCCGCAGGGTCTCGTGCCGATGAAGCTCAGGGCCTTCGTGGATTTTGCGGTGCCGCGGCTGCGCGGCGTTTTGCGCTAAAGCGCGTCGCGATCGTTCAGTTTCGCTCCTTGCGCTTTAAGTTTTAAATATTTCGCATGTCGTTGTCGCAAAACCGCTGCGCACTTTTGCGCGCATGCTTTAGCCGCGGATCCGGCGTCCCGGTTAGGCCCTCAGTCCGCTTGCGGGCGCTCGCCGGTGGTCGGCCGGATATGGCGCGCATAGGTTCGCCCGACGCGAATTTCGCTGCCGTCGGAGAGAAGGGCGATGAGGGCTGCAAAGGGGGCCTGCTTCAGCCCCACGATACAGTCGCGGCGCACGATCGAGCTGCGGTGAAGCCGCAAAAACTCTGCCGGATCGAGCCGGCTTTCAAGCGAAGCCAGGCTTTCGTGATGCAGATAGGATCGGCCTTCGATGTGGATGCGGACATAATCGCGCTCCGCCTGGAAACGCACGACCCGGTCGAGCGCGATCCGAACGAATTCTCCGCGGGATTTGATCCAGAGATCGGCCGACTGGGTTTCGTGTTTGCGCAGCGCCTGTCTCAGCGCCCGCACGGTTTCGTTGAGTTCCAACACACGTTCGGTGCTCGTTCGCGCCGCGATCGCCACGCGTGCCCGCTCGATTGCGGTGCGCAGGCGGTTCGCCTCGATCGGCTTGGTGACATAGTCGACGGCGGCCGCCTCGAAGGCGCGAAGCGCATAGTGATCGAAGGCGGTCACGAAGACGACCGCGGGCGCGTTGCTGCCCACTTGCTCCAGGATGTCGAAGCCGGTGCCGCCAGGCATCTGGATATCGAGCAGGATCACGTCCGGCTGCAGCTCGGCGATGAGACTGCAGGCCTGCTGGACATTGCCGGCCGTCCCCAAGACCTCGACCCCTGGCATCGCGCCGAGCAGGCGCAGCAAGCGGCGTCTGGCGAGCGGTTCATCGTCGATGATGAGGATCGAAAGGGGGACTGTCTGGATTTCGTTCATGCAAGCCTCAGGGGCATTGTAATTGCGGCTCGGAAACGCCTTGGCGTCACGAGCCCGGATACACAGGCCCCGACCCCCGGAAACCGCGCCTGGACGCGATCGGCGACATTCTTGAGGCCGATCCCGGTGCCGGAGGTCTGGCGCCGCCCACTATCGGTCCCTGCGGCGATATCGTTCTCGACGGCAATCTCGAGCGACTGACCGACCTTGGCGGCGCTGATGACGATCTCGACCTGTTCAGGCGAGCGGCCAACGCCGTGTTTGACCGCGTTCTCGATCAGGGGCTGCAGGATCAGGCTTGGCACCAGTGCCTCTTCCAGGCCGCTGGCAATGTTCATCCTGAGTTTCATCCGGTCGGAATAGCGCTCGCCTTCGATGTGAAGGTAGCCGGCTTGCAAGGCCAGTTCATCCGCCAGCCGCACGTCGTGCAAAGGATCGAGCTCCAGGGTCGTACGCAGAAAGTTGGAAAGCGACATCACCATGCGGGTCGCGGCAACGGTCTGCCCTTCCTCGATCAGCCCGGTGATGGAGTTCAGCGTATTGAACAGGAAATGCGGATTGACCTGGTAGCGCAGCGCGCGCATTTGCGCAGCCAGTGCTTCCTCGCGCGAGATCGCCAGTCGCCGTTCGCGCTCACGCAGCTCGAAGCTGTAGAGCAGCGCGACGAAGAAGAACGACCACCCGACGAAGGTCGCCATGCTGTAGACGAGCGTGTAACCGGTATTCGTCCAGTCGACCGTGATCGGGTCGGGACGCACGAATAAAACATAGAGCAGGAAGTCGATGCCGGTATTGGCAAAGGCGGCAATGAGAGAGGTCGAGAATCCAACGACGATCTTGGTGGCGATATGCCGGTGCCGGACGCGAAACATCGTCGCCGCGATACCGTAGGAAAGAACCATGCCACAGGACATCAGCAGCAATTTGCCGGGGGCAGACACGATCGGATCGATCCCGAGTATACCCCACAGGATACTGCTGATGAGGAATTCCACGAACCAGTAGAGAAAACCGAGCCAGAGCGTCGCGCGCCGCACGCTGGCGATATGGGCGCTTTCGTCCACTGATTTGGCTTCATCCTCTGGTTTCATTCCATTTTTATGGTTCAAGCGGGCGCCGATGTCGATTGCCGTTCGTCGGCGATTTCAAGCGGTTTGCAGAAAGCCGCGGCGCTTCCTGCGCGATTCTGTGCCGTTTGCGGAATGTGGGTGCCTGTTGGCTTTGCCGGCTTGCCGTTTCGACGGCGGCTTAGGGTCCAGCTATCCGCAGGGGCATGGTGATGGATGCGCGAAAACGTTGCGGCGCCACGAGCCCGGATATGAAGGCGCCCATCTCCGGGAACCGTGCATTGATGCGGTCGGCGACGTTCTTGAGCCCCGTACCGGTGCCGGTTGGCCTTTTGGCGCTCAACTGCGGCCCGGCCGTCAGGTCGTTTTCGACCGAAAGCTCGAGGGTTTCGCCACGGCGCGCGGCCGTGATGAGGATCTCGACCGCGCCGGCTGAACAGCCGACACCATGTTTCACGGCGTTCTCGATCAGCGGCTGGAGTATGAGGCTCGGCACGAGCGCCTGCTCAAGCCCGGGTGCGATGTCGAGTTTGACCCGCATACGGTCGGAGAAACGCTCGCCCTCTATGTTCAGATAGCCGAGCTGCAGCGCCAGTTCGTCGGCCAGACAGACGTCCTGCATCGGGTCGAGTTCGAGCGTGGTGCGCAGGAAGGAAGAAAGCGAAAGCACCATGCGACCGGCCACCGTCGAAGCCCCCTCTTCGATCAGACCGGCAATCGAATTCAAAGTGTTGAACAGGAAATGCGGATTGACCTGGTAGCGCAGCGCCCGCATCTGCGCCGCCAGTGCCTCCTCGCGTGTCACGGCGAGGCGGCGCTCGCGCTCGCGCAGCTCGAAATTGGCGAGAAGCGCGATGTAGAGAAACGCCCATCCGTGGAAGAGCGCCGTACAGTAGATGATGGTGTAGCCAACATTGGTCCAGTTGATGTCGCCCGGGTCGCCATGTTCGATCAGGCCGTGGCAGAGGAAGTCGATGCCGGCATTGATGGCTGCCGCCACGAGCGACAGGGCCGAGCCGAGCAGAAGCTTGAAGAGAATGGACCTCTCCCTAAAGTGAAAGAGGATCGCCGCCATTGCATAGGACATCAGCGTCCCGTTCAACATCAGGATCAGGGTGATCGGCGCGATCTTGATCGGGTCGTATCCGAGGATCGCCCACAGCGCGCTGCTGATGACGAACTGCATGAATTGATAGAGGAAGCCGAAGGAGAGCGTTGCCCGGCGAACGCCCGCGACATACTCTGCTTCATCCGCCGAAATCGTGCCATTTGTTCGCGCCATGCAAGGCTTTATCCGCGAAGTCGGCAAGCTTGTCGATTGACGCTCGTCGGCGAAATCACGCCGTTTGCAGAAAGCCACAGCCCTTCAGCGCTGCAATTTGCCGTTTGCAGAAAGCCGAATTCTCCCCCTTCGCGGGCTTGCTATAGCCGGCCCATGACCGCGCTTTCCCGGCGTCACCGTTCGCCTGGGAGTTGTGCGCCCATGAATGCAAAGGAAAAGGGGCAGACATTGAATATCTGTGCGAAGGCGGACGTTTCGAGGATCAACCTTCTGAGTTCGACAGCGCTTGGCCGCGTCGGTCTTGTCTCGATGATGCTGGCGGCGATGCCGCTCGTACCGTCGCCGGCAAAAGCGGCCGGACTGCTTGTTCCAAACGATGAGACCTGGTCCAGCGACCATACGATCAACGGCAATCTCGTGATCCGCGGCGGTCCCGCCGGCGCCACGCTGACGATCAACAATGGTGCCGTCGTCAAGAGCCTCAACGGCTACATCGCCGACGGGAGAGGCTCCGTCGGTACGGTCGTGGTCTCCGGTTCCGGATCGACCTGGGACATTGTCGATGCCAATCCGAACGGTTACCGCGTGCTTTTTGTCGGCGGTTTTGAGGGGGGCATCTACGGCGGCAAGGGCACTCTGATCGTCGAGAACGGCGGCAAGGTATCCGCCAAGGAGACCCATGTCGGCGCTCTGCAGGAGGGCGACGGAACGCTCGTGGTGCGCGGCGCCGGCTCCATGCTTGCCACCGACTATCTGGGTGTCGCCGACGGCGCCCTGACGCTCAACACGGCTGCGGTCAGGATCGAGAACGGCGGCCTCATCAACTCCAAGACGGCCTACTTCGAAAACGGCACGGTTCTGGTGACCGGTGAAAATTCGCGTTGGGTCAACACCGGAGAGTTCACGGTCGGCGACAGCCTCACGATCGAAAACGGCGCCGTGGTCTCGACCAACACCGCCGTGCTGCGCGAGGATGAGAGCGTCGACACCATTCAGGTCTATGTCGATGGCGCCGGCAGCGAGTTCAAGGTCGCCGACAAGCTGACGATCGGCGAAGCCGGAAGGGTCAACCTTTCCGTCGCCAACGGCGCCAAGCTTTCGGCTGGCGGCGGCATCGTGCTTTCCGATATCGGTGGCGTAAGCAACGAAGGCATGGGCAACCTGACGATTGGCGGCAAGGTCGACCTGAACAATATCGCTGAGCCACGTGCTCGGCAGGCGCAGGCGGCAGGCACGGTCGATCCGTCGACGAAGATCGATTTTGGCCCGCGGAAGGGCTACGTCAATTTCAACCACACGAACACGGGTTATGAGTTTGCCAACACGCTCGTCGGCAAGGGCACGATCAGCAATTTCTCCGGGGAAACCATCGTCAACGGCGACCTGACGAAGTTCAACGGCAAGGTGAACGTTTCTGGTGGCAAGCTGGTTCTGAAGAGCAACCTCGACACGATCGACAACGACCCGGATAACGGCCCCTTGGACTACAGCGAGACCCGGTTCGAAGTGAGCGGTGGTACGTTGATCGTCGATGGTGAGACGGGACGGGTACAAGGTGATCGCTTCTATACCAATGAGGTGAATGTGTTCGGCGAGATGAACCGCATCCGCGATCCGAACTCGACCTCTTTCGGTAGGCTCGGCGGCTCCGGCACGGTTGGCGACACATACATCGACTCCAAGGCGATCATTTCGCCCGGCAACAATTCCACCGGCACTTTGACGATCATGGGTCGACTGGATATGGCGACGGGTTCGATCTACGAGGCGGATATCGCCGGTGACGGCCGCTCCGACCGGATCGTCGTCAAGAGCATAGGTACTAACGAAAACACCGGTATCGCCAGGATCGGCAGCGGCACGAATGTTCAAGTGACGGCGCTCGACGCCAACACCAGTTACAAGACCGGCCAGACCTACACCATCCTGACGGCCGATCGGGCCATCGAAGGACAGTTCGCCGAAGCGATCTCGAAATCGGCCTTCCTGGAGGTCTCCTTGGACCAGAGGGAGAAGCAGGTCGATCTCAAGATCAAGGTGAAGAACGGCGGAACGAAACCGGGTGAGGAACCGAAGCCGGGCGAACCCAAGCCCGGCGAGCCAAAACCCGGCGAGCCAAAACCCGGTGAACCGAAGCCCGGTGAACCCGAGCCCGGCGTCTTCGAAGGCGAAGCTGCCACCGGCAATCAGCGGCAGACGGCACTGGCACTGAACACGCTTGCCCAAAGCGGCCCGTCGCTCGGACTCTACAATGCGCTCATCCTGCAGGACGGCGATGCCGCGCGCCGCGCCTTCGACCTTCTGTCCGGCGAAGTCCATGCTTCGGCGCAGACGGCGCTGATCAACGACAGCAGCCTGCTGCGCAATGCCGCCAACAACCGCATTCGCGACGCTTTCGGCGATGTCGGCGCCGCGAGCGTTCCGGTTCTTGCTTACGGCCCTGAGGACAAGATCACGACCGGTGCCGTCGCCGCCGTCAACGCCGTTCCCGCCGCGCCGCCGGCGATGGTCGGCTGGGGCCAGGTGTTCGGCTCCTGGACCAATACCGACGGCAACGGTAACGCCGGCAGCCTCGATCAGTCGACGGGCGGTTTCGTCACTGGCTTCGATGCGGCAGTCTCGGACAATGCGTTGATCGGCATCATGGCTGGCTACAGCCGGACGAACTTCGACGTCGACAGCCGTGCCTCCAGCGGTGACAGCGACAACTACCACCTGGGCGTCTATAGCGGCGGTCGCTGGGGCGATGTCGCGCTCAGGTCCGGCCTTGCCTACACTTGGCATTCGATCAACACGTCGCGCAGTGTTGCCTTCCCGGGCTTCACCGATCAGCTGAAGGCCGACTATGATGCTGGGACGTTCCAGGCGTTCGGCGAAGTCGGCTACCGCATCGACTTGCCTGATGTGGCGCTCGAGCCCTTTGCGAACCTCGCCTATGTCAGCCTGCACACCGACGGCTTCACCGAGCGCGGTGCCGCGGCCGCCCTGTCGAGCAAGAGCAACACGACCGACACGACGTTTACGACGCTCGGCCTGCGCGCTTCCGCTCCGCTCAGCCTCGGCGCGACAGATGCGAAGGTGCGCGGCATGCTCGGCTGGCAGCATGCCTTTGGCGACACGACGCCATTCTCGACCATGGCCTTCGGCACGGGCAGCGCCTTCTCGGTTGCCGGTACGCCGATTGCCGAAGACGCGGCGATCATCGAGGCCGGCATCGATTTCGCGCTGACCGGCAATGCGAGCCTTGGCGTCACCTACACCGGACAGTTCGGCTCCGGCACGACGCAGAATGCGGTCGATGCCAAGCTTGACGTGCGCTTCTGATGCGCCGGCTCGTCTGGCTATCGACAGTGCTGATGGCGACCTTCGTCGCCATCTCGCCGCTTTACGGAGAGGACGCGGCGGCCGGGAAGGCTGCCGCGCCCTCTCAGCTTTCCGAAACCTATGAGGACTGGAGCGTCGCCTGCGTCGAGGCCGAGGGCAAGAAGCATTGCATCCTGTCGCAGCAGCAGTTTCACAAGAGTGGCCAGCACGTGCTGACGCTCGAGCTTCGGCCGGCTGAAAACGCCGGTCTGGCGGGGAGCCTCGCGCTTCCCTTCGGCCTCTACCTGGAAAAGGGCGTGAACCTCGGCGTCGATGAGGCGACCGGCGGCAAGCCGACGCCATTCCGCACCTGCCTGCCCATAGGCTGCATCGTGTCGTTGACCTTTACCGAGGGGACGGTCGCGTTGCTGCGCAGCGGAACGGCCCTGAAGATCGGTGCCTTTGCGAGCGATACGGAAAAGAACGTGACGTTCTCCGTGTCGCTCAAGGGATTTGCCGCAGCATTGGATCGTGTGCTTGTGCTCTCCGGCAAGGCGTAAGCCGCGACCGGGCGCGATACTTGGGGGTTACCAATGCGCCGTTAGGGTGCGGTGGGTTCGTCCCACCCACTTTGCAGGGCCGCGTCGACCGAGCACACCAGGCCCGTGGGATGGTAGCTGATCTCCACCTGGCCATTCAGTTCGGCAGCCAACAGGGTTTGAATCAGGCGCGAGCCGAATCCTTTGCGCGATGGCTGCTCTACCAACGGCCCGCCGGATTCCTGCCAGCGCAGCGTCAGCCGGGTCGGTGTGCCGGTCTGGAGCGACCACATGATGGAGACCCGTCCGTTCCCGGTCGAAAGTGCGCCGTATTTGGCGGCGTTCGTGGCGAGCTCATGCAGCGCCAGGGACAGCGATACGACCATCCGCGGCGGAACCTGGATCGGCGGGCCGGAAACGACGAACTTCTCCTGCGAGTAGGGGGAGATCGCCTGGTCGATGATCGCCTTCAACTCCGCCCGTTCCCAGTTGCCATGGGTGAGCAGGTCGTGCGCCCGTGCCATCGAAACCAGCCGCGCTTCAAAAGTCTGCACCTCTCCGGCGTCCGTCCTGTCGCTGCGACCAAGAGTCTGCCGGGCAATGGCCAGGACGGTTGCAAGCACGTTCTTGACGCGATGGTTCAGTTCGCCGACCAGGACGGTCTGAAGGCGCTCCGCCTCTTTCCGCACGGTTATGTCGTGGGCCAGTTTCGAGGCGCCGACGATGCTGCCATAGGCGTCATAGATCGGCGAAACGCTAAGCAGGACTTCGACGCTTCGACCGTCCTTGTGCAGGCGTTTGGTCTCATATGGCTCGACCTTGAGACCCGCGCTGACCTGCCTGAGGATTGCGGGTTCTTCGTCAATCCGGTCTTCGGGAACCAGCGTCATGACGGAGCGGCCGACCATTTCCTCGGCCGAATAGCCGTAGAGCCTTTCGGCCCCGGCGTTCCAGGTCGTGATCCTCATCCTGAGATCGATGCCGAGAATGGCGTCGTTGGAGGATGCGATGATGGCCGCAAGGCGACGTTCGACCTCCTGGGCCCGCTTGCGCTCGGTGATGTCGACGATGACGGCGGCCGCCTGCCGAAAATTGCCGCGCTCATCGCGAAGCGCGGAGACCGAACTCGTCACCCAGACAAGACTGCCATCCTTGCGCAGATAGCGCTTCTCGATTTCGTAGCTTTCGCCGGTGCTCGCCATCGTCTTGAACAGGCGAGCGCTTTGGGCGACGTCTTCGGGAAACGTGATGTCGTGCATCCGCATCGTCAGCAGTTCGGCTTCGCTATTGCCGACGATTTCGCAGAACCGATTGTTGACCAGGAGGAAGCGGCCCGTCAGGTCCATCTGGCAGATGCCGGCGGCCGACTGCGAGAAAATGGCGCGAAGCCGTTCTTCGTTGGCTTGCAGCGCGCTGTCGAATTTCACGCGTTCCGTCGTTTCGTTGACGATGCAGAACACGCCTCGAACCGTCTGTTCCTCGTCCCGGACGGGCGAATAGGAAATATCGAAGTAAGCCGTTTCGGGATAACCGTGTCGCTCGATGCAAAAGGGACGGTCCTTCGCGACCACCGTCTCGCCGCGTTCCAGCACGCGTCGCAACAGAGGTTCGAGGTCGCTCCAGAGTTCACCCCAGTTTTCGCGCGCCGGGCGCCCCAGCGCGCGAGGGTGCTTGTCACCGATGGTCGGCGCATAGGCGTCGTTGTAGAGAGCCACGAATTCTTCGCCCCAGAACATCACGATCTGCGCCTGCGCCGGCAACATGATGTCGACCGCAGCCGCCAGACATGGCGGCCAAGCCTCCATGGGGCCGAGCGGGCTGTCGTCCCAGCGGTAAGACTGGATCAACCGACCCATCTCTCCCGCTGCCGTGAAAGGGGCGCTGCTCTGCAGGGTGAGGTACCTCGCTTGAATGGCCAGAGCACTTCAACCCTTTGAGAAACTTAGGTCAATACGCAAAGTGAAAAGCTTTGCAGGCGCAGCTTGCGCAATATGCCCATAGCGCCGAGACGCTTCTCGGCCGTACCATCTCTTTTGGGTGACCTGGCAATGCGGGCGATTAGACGAGAAAGCCGGAAACGCCGTCCCACAACAGCTTCAGCGCGACCAGGACCAGCAAACCATAGCAGGCGCGATAGACCTGCCGCTGGTCGAGCCTACCCTGGAGCCGCCAGCCCAGCGTAACGCCGCTTGGAATGGCGAGCAGGCAAATCGCCATCAGCACTCCGAGATCGGCGTTTGGCTTCGCCAGGAACAGCCACGGCAGGGCCTTGGTTGCATTGCCGATGGTAAAGAAAAGGCTCGTCGTTCCCGCGTAGACCTCCTTACTGAGACCGAGCGGCAGCAGATACATCGCCAGCGGCGGTCCGCCCGAGTGGGCGACCATCGTGGTTATGCCTGAGGCGAGACCGGCAGAAATCGCCTTCGGGGTCGAGCGTGGGCGCGCCGTCACCTCTGCGCCCCTTGCCAGCCACAGGCCGACGAAGAGCAGGGTCGTCGCCGCCATCACGATCGCAACGGTGCGGTGATCGAGAAAGCGGAACAGGAGATAGCCGAGCGCGATGCCAATCATGAGCCCCGGAAGCAGCAGCACGAGGTCGGGACCAGACCAGGTGGTGCGCTTGAAGTAGCGCAACCCATACAGATCCATCGCGACGAAGAGCGGCGCGAGAAGGCCGCCCGCGGTGACCGGGTCCATCACTACCGACAGCAGCGGAATGCCGACTATGGAGAATCCGCCGCCAAACGCCCCCTTCATGAAGCAGATCAGGAATACCCCGGCAAAGGCGACCAGGATCGTCGGGACGGTCAGTTCCATCGGAGTGCCTCCGCATTCGCGCGCACCTTGAACGCGACAGCGGTCGGTAGGTTGAGAAATACAGGCATTGTCTCGTTTCCAGCCCTTGCTCCGGGCGTGCGATGCCGCCAGCCCGAGCGCGCTTCGAAAAGAGCGCTCGGGCCTGCGAAACCGTCGTGGTTCCGGGCGAATGGGATTTGATGAGAATAGAATGTTCCGATATAATTCTCGGTGCAATTGAAACATTGTACTCGGTGCAATAATGTCGAGATCGGAATACCTGAAGCTTGCCGACACGATCGCCGCGGAAATCGCGGACGGGACGCTCAGGCCGGGCGACCGCCTGCCGCCGCAGCGCAGCTTTGCCTATGAACGCAAGATTGCCGTATCCACGGCAAGCCGCGTCTATGCCGAGTTGTTGCGCCGCGGTCTGGTTGTCGGCGAAGTGGGCAGGGGCACCTTCATCTCCGGGGAGGTGAGACGTGGCGTGGCGGCGCTCACAGAACCGCGTGGTATCCGTACCGACTTCGAGTTCAACTATCCGATCTTGCCCAACCAGACAGCGCTTATCGCAAGAAGCCTGGAGGGGTTGGCTGCTCCTGCCTTGCTCGACGTTGCATCGCGCCAGGCGATCAGCATCGGAACGCCGGCGATCAGAAACATCGGAGCTGCACACCTCTCCAGGGGTGGCTGGTCGCCCAGTCCTGATCACCTCGTTTTCACCGGCAATGGCCGGCAGAGCATTGCTGCGGCTCTCGCGGCTGTCGTTCCGGCGGGTGGTCGCTGCGGTGTCGAGGCTTTGACGTATCCCTTCGTCAAGGGCATTGCCGCTCGGCTTGGAATTGCATTGGTACCGCTTTCGATGGACGAAGGCGGGGTGCGGCCCGATTCCGTTGAAAAAGCGCATCGCGAGGCGCATCTCTCGGCCATCTACATCCAGCCGGCGGTCCAGAATCCGCTGGGCGCGACGATGAGTGAGGCGCGCCGGGCCGATCTTCTGCGGGTGGTCGAGATGCTTGATCTTCCTGTTATCGAAGACAATGTCTATGGGTTCCTTGACGACGAGCCGCCGCTTGCCGCGCTCGCGCCGGATCGCTGCATTGTCGTCGACAGCCTCTCCAAGAAGGTGGCGCCCGGCCTGGCGCTCGGCTTCATCGTGCCGCCCGAGCGGCTACGGGAAAGTGTGATCGCCTCTGTGCGTTCGGGTGGATGGACCGCGACGGGATTTGCCTTTGCGGCGGCCGAGCGGATGATGGCCGATGGCACCGTTGCCGCGCTCATGACGATGAAACGCCTCGATGCGCAGGCGCGGCAGAAGCTGGCCGCCGCTCATCTCCATGGCTTCGAGGTCAAGGCCAACCCAAAGTGCTACCATCTCTGGCTGACGCTGCCGGCGCATTGGCGTTCGCAGACGTTCGTTGCGGCTGCCGCCAGGCGCGACATTGCATTGACCCCGTCGACGACCTTCGCGATCACGCCGGGCCACGCACCCAACGCGGTCCGGCTCGCGCTGGCCAGTCCGGCGATGGATCAGCTCGACATTGGCCTCAGTACGCTGGCGGCGCTGCTGAACTCTCGGGAGGACGATTTCGTCTCGACGGAATGAAGGTCGCCCGCCCTTGCATCTATTCGGACTAAATCGGCGTCAACCCGCCGCTTTTCGCTGGAGGACGAGTTTGGCCTTCAGGTTCTGCACCACCTCACCGTGCTGGTTGATGGTGCTGCTGAGAACGACGGCGATGCCTCGATCAGGCTTCGAGCGGGAAGGTATGATCTCCACGACCTCGCTTTCCACATGCAGCGTGTCTCCGGGGCGCGTTGGAGCCGGCCAGTTGATTTCTCCGCCTGCGCCAACGAGACCACCGGCAAATGGCAGGCCGGTCTCGACATTGAGGCGCATCGTGATGGCGGCGGTGTGCCATCCGCTTGCAGCCAGACCCCCAAAGAGCGTGTCCTTGGCCTTCGCCTCGTCGATGTGAAAAGGCTGCGGGTCGAACTGTATAGCGAAAGCCTTGATCTGTGCTTCGTCGATCGTGTGGGTCCCGCTTGTAAAGCGTTGGCCCACAAAGAGGTCGTCCAGAAAGAGACGACCGGGCGTCAAACTGTTCATAACCTGCCTCCTCTGAGTGCACGTCTTTTGACCTGCAGGCTTTCAATGGGCGCCACCCGCACCTGCGCCGCCAAGCTGGATCTTCCGGGTGAAAAGCAGGGCGATGGCGGCGAGCGCCAACACAGTGCCGATCACCGCGAAGGTATCACTGAACCCCAGGATAAGCGCCTGGCGGCGAACCGTCGCGCCGATCACTGCGATCGCCTTGTGTTGTGCAACGGCGGCGTCGGTTACGCCATGCGTCATGAAGTGCTGGGTCAGATCGCTGATCCGGTCACGGACCGCATCGCGGGAAAGCGTGACGGACTGGCCGATGATGTTGGAATGGAACTGCTCCCGCTTGGTCAGCACGGTCGCGAGCGTGGCCGTTCCAACGGCGCCGCCGAGATTGCGCAGCATGTTCGACAGGCCGGAGGCGGCGGCCGCGTCTCCAGGTGCTATGCCGGCGGTCGTGATCACCGTGATCGGCGTCAGCACCAGTGCCTGGCCGATGGCACGCACGATATTGGGCACGAAGAACTGGTCGCCGGCGCTGTCGAGCGAGAGCGTCGTGTTCATGAAACAACTGGCTGCGAAGATGCTGATGCCGACGAAGCCGACGTAGCGCGCGTCGAACCGCTTCATCAGTGCCGGCACGAGCGGAATGATGAGGAGCTGCGGCAATCCGGTCCAGGCCAGCACGAAGCCGATCTGCTCGGCATTGTAGCGCTGCACCTGACCCAGATATTGCGGCAGGATGTAAACGGTGCCGAACAGCGCCACGCCGACCAGCACATTGACGAGAACGCCGACGCCGAAGTTGCGCTGCTTGAGCAGGCGTAGCTTGACCAGCGGCTTTTCGACCTTGAGCTCGATGATGACGAAGGCGGTCAGAAACACGGCTGCGATCAAGGCGAGCTTGACGATGAACGGTGACTGGAACCAGTCGTCCTTGTTGCCCTCCTCAAGCACGGTCTGCAGAGCCGAGAGCCCGATCGCCATGGTGACGATGCCGGCCCAGTCGCCCTCCTTGAGCAGAGACAATTGCATCGGCTTCTTCTCGAGCGTGAAATAGAGCGTAACCACCATGATGATGCTTGGGGGCGTGTTGACGAAGAAGATCGACTGCCAGCCATAGTTCTCGGTGAGGTAGCCGCCGATCGTCGGGCCGATCGCCGGCGCGAAGGTGACGGACAGGGCGAAGAGTGCCAGTCCGAACGGCTGCTGCGCCTTGGGCAACCGGGTCAGGATCATCGTGAAAGCCATGGGGATGAGCACGCCACCCGCAACGCCTTGCAGACCGCGCAGCACGATCATCGAGCCGAGGTCATGGGCGAAGGCGCAAGCCGCGGAAAAGATCGGGAATAGGATCGCATTTGCCAGGATGTAGCGCCGGAACGAGAAGACGCGGCTGAAGTAGTCGGTAAGGGGGATCACCACGATCTCGCCGATCAGATAGGAGGTCGATATCCAGGCGCCGTTGTCGACGCCGGTGCCGATCCCGCCCTCGATGTCGAGCAGCGAGGCGTTGGTGATCTGGATGTTCAGGATCGCCATGAAGGCGCCGATCAGGCCGGCGAGCACCGCGATCCATGCCGTCGTGCTCGCCTTTTCCGATGGCGCCGCAGCGGCCGGCAGCGAGCCGGGCGCAACCGTTTCAGCAATGGTGGACATAACACCCTCCTGCCTTGTCTGGCTGGTGAGATGGGCGCCTAATCGCCCCCTAGAGCATCCCGCTCTCAAGTGGAATCACTGGAAGCGGAAAGATGCCCTGGATTCAAAATTCTAGAGCGCCCTTTGTGCGTGCACTTGAACGCACGGCGCTCTAGTAGATCTTGTCCGACTTTGACGCGACCTCAGTCGCCGTCGGGTTGGTGTCGATGGTCGGGTAGACTGACATGCCGGGCCGCAAGGTCACCGATCGTGGGGTTCCGCGGTCGAGCACGATCTTGACCGGGATGCGCTGCACCACCTTGGTGAAGTTCCCCGTCGCATTGTCCGGCGGCAGCAACGCAAATTCCTGGCCGCTCGCCGGCGCGATGCTGTCGACGTGACCCTCGAAGACCTGCCCCGGGAAGGTGTCCACTTCGACCGTCACCTTCTGGCCGGGAAAGACGTCGGTGAGCTGGGTCTCCTTGTAGTTGGCGACGATGTAAGCCGCCTCCGTCGGGACGACCGCCATCAGTTGAGTGCCGGCCTGCACATATTGACCGACCCGCAGGGTGCGGTTGCCGATCACGCCATCGATGGGGGCGGCAAGAGCGGTGTAGGAGAGGTTCAGGCGGGCCTGGTCCTGCGCCGCCTTGGCGCTGTCGAGTGCCGCCTTCGCCTGGGCGACCTCGGCCCTGATCACGTCGAGCTGCTTGGTTTCATTGGCAAGTGCCGCCGTGTCACGCGTTACCGCTGCACGCGCCGCCGTGATGCGCGAGGCCGCCTGCTGGGCATTCTGGATGGTGCCGAAGCCCTGTCTGGCGAGCTTCGAATAGCGTTTGTCGTCCTGTTCGGCAAAGGTCTGGTCGGCCTTGTCGGCCTCGACAGTCGCCCTTGCCGCGTCGATCGCGGATTGCTGAGCCACCAGGGCCGACTGCTTGTTGGCGATGTTGGCTTCGGCTGCCTCAACCTCGGCAAGGGCCCGTTCGAGGCTCACCTTGAAATCGCGGTCATCGATGCGGGCGAGGACCTGTCCTGTCTTTACCCGCTCGTTGTCGGCCACGAGCACCTCGGCGATATGGCCGGAGACCTTGGGTGCAATCGTCGTGCTGTCAGCCTTCACATAGGCGTCGTCGGTCGACACCTGGAAGCGGCCTGTCGTCCAGTACCCCCACCCGAAATCGGCCGCAGTCGCCAGGGCCGCGACGGCCACGGAGGCGAAGAACAGGCCGCGCAGCCACCGCTTTGCCGGCATGTTCGCTGCTGGCGCTACGGCAGGCGGGATTGCAGGCAGTTCCTCGGGGAGCCGAATGGTCGGCATTGTCTCCGCGGTCGGCGCGGGCTTCTCGATGATGGCGATTGGCGTGTGTTGGTTCATGGCCGGTTCCTTTCCCCGGTGTGGCGGGGCGGTCCAAAACGCCGTTCGCCAAATTAGGAAAACTATTGTTTTCTAAAATGCGCGCGAGAGGCCGGGTTGTCAATCGAATTTGGAAAGCAGTTGCATTCCTTAATGACAAAGTCGCAATCGAGCGCCCGCGACGGGGCTTGCGACATGAGGTGACCCAAGATGCATCACCACCGCAAAGCCCTAGCCGACGTCCTGCTGCTGCGCGATCCCTGGCCGCAGAACCAAGGCGGACTTGCGCCCCAGATGACGCTTCCTGCCTCTTCTTCTGAGGATGACATCGCATAAACGGAGAGGCCGGCCCCTGCGGGGCCGGCCTTGCCATTCATGCCGAAGCGATTGTGGATGTTCGCTGGTCGGACCGGGATCACTTCGCCGGGTTCGGTCCGATCGTGTTGCCGTGGCGGACGCGTTCGTCACCCTTGTGAACCATGGTGACGGCGTAATCGATGCCCATGCCGTAGGCGCCGGA
>NZ_JBBBBO010000002.1:129310-612745 GCF_037120565.1 Ensifer sp. CCNWLY38 | reverse complement strand
CGCAAGAAACTGCTCGCGCAAATGCGACGTGTCGGTTAGCGTTGCACGCGCAAGTCGCAGTTCGGCGTGAACTCACACCGCAAAGTTAAAGTGTCCTGATCCTGCAAAGTTGGAATGTCACTCTCTCCGGGTTTTGATGACACCAGAGATTTCAGCTTGCGGCGCCCCATAGCAGGCTTGCACCCGTGCCAAGCAAAAGCGCGTCCATGATGTGCCTGAACGTTTCAGGTGTGAGGCGAAGAAGAAACGGCTTGGCCAGCAGCGAACCGACCATCAACGATCCGCCAACCGTCAATCCCTTTGCCAGCGTGGCAAACGGCAGCGCTCCGAAACTCTGGAATGTGAGCGTCTTGGTGATGTAGATCGTCAGCGAGGCTGCGGCTTCGGTGCCAATGAAGCTCCCCTTCGTCAGCCCGTATCCGATGAACACCGGAACGGATATCGGGCCGGTCGAAACAACGATACCCGTCAGGAAGCCGATGATGGCTCCGGCAAAGGCCAGGTGCCGCAAGCGCAGTTGCCGCAAATATGCGGCACACCGCCGACGCATCGGGATCATGGCCAGGAAGAAAACTCCAATGGCTGCATCCACCACGTGTGGGGGCAGAACAAGCATGGTCCGCGCGCCCAATGCTGCCGCCGGTATTCCGGTTGCCGCATAGGCCGCAACCGCGCGCCAATCGACGGAGCGCCACCATACAAGAATGCGCGAGACATTTGCCATCACCGCCGCCACCGCCATGATCGGGATCGCTTCCTTCGGGCCATAGACGTACGTCAGGACCGGCAAAAGCATGATCGAGGATCCCGTCCCGATGATGCCACTGATGACCCCGGCGACAAGGCCGACGATGAGTACAAGAAGCACGTTCAGGCTCCATCAATTTCTGACGCTTCGTCTTCGGCATTAGCGTCTCGGCCCATGTTGCCTGAACACCTTTGTTGGCAGAGGGCAAACCAACCTGCCATGAAGATCAGCAACATCATGACGACGTTGTGGGCATATTTGGCAGTTGGCTCCACCTGCCCGACCAACGGGAAATAGGTGAAGGCGAGCGCACCTCTGCTCACAAGGAAAGCCAATGCCACGGCGGCGGCGTGGCGGACGCTCCAACCCGGCCGTTGCGCCCGCCACCAGACCAGGCCGCCAACAACCGCAATCACGGTCGCGTTGAAGGCAACTCCGCTCCAACTCTCCCCAAGGACGTCGCTTGCCAACAGGAGCGCCAGCGGCAGCGTCGCTGCGAAAACCAGAACCGGACTGGCGGACGAAGCGCGCCCCTCTGCGCGTTCCTTGTAGCCGAAGGTTGTTCCCACAAGCCACGCTGCCAGCGCGCATGCGGTGACGAGAGCAGCAGATGTGATGAACTGCGCAGTAGAGGCGTTCTGAGATTCCGGATCAAACGCGATGAGCAGCGCGGTACCCACATAGGCAACCGCCGCAATCGTCATCCCCACTGGCCCCAGCCAGGGCTGCAAAGCCCTTCGTGGTCGCCACGCCTCGGCGATCGCAATCGGCGCACCAAAGCTGAAAATCACGTGGCCGATGATGAAGTTCAGGGCCTGATTTGCGCTGATGGAAAGCGCGGGAATGAACGCGGCCAGCCGGGATTCGGCCCAACCCTCGTAGGCGAAGTAGTCCTCACTGAAAAGCGACTGATCTATGAGGCAGGCTTGGGCGATCCCAAGCGCAAGCGTCAGCAAAAGCAGGGATGGCCAGCCCCACCCGGCCCGCCTGGCAACCTCGCGCGCCAGCAAAGCTGGAGCGCCGTATAGCGCGGCAAAGAAAACTAGCGCGAACAGAACTGCAGGGACGTTTCCGGTATTATCGGCATAGGCAGCAAGCAGTTCCGCCCCGACCGCGCACAGGCCCGCCAGGCACAACACCTGGACCGGCCCCAAATAGTCTCGGCGATCTTGCGTACCGTCGAGTGCGGCTCGGGACTCCGTAATCAAGATCGTCTCCTGCTACCTTGGGTGGTGAAGCGACTATCTGAGAAAAGGGTCCGGTTGCCAAGAGGCGGGCGGCAGCAGCAGGTACCTAGCCGACTTGAAGAGCCCTACCCGGTGTTCAGCGACGATGGACCAGCCGATGCTGTGACGTCCCCGTCGTTCGGAAATGCTTCGCCGGCGACGGTCTACCCTGCCCGTTCGGTGCATTTTCGCAAATATCACCAATTTATGATATTTAAAGTCACTTACATAAATTGTGATGTAAGCATTTGAATTTGAACACAGGTATTGTTTCGCGCGCGATGCGAAGACGCCTAAAGAGACTGGCGCCTCCGTTTCCAAGGTGCACCGCTGTCCTATGCTCTTTGGAAGCTGGCTGCATGGAGATCGGTGATGTTCAGGACCTTTGCCATTGCCCTCGGACTGGTGACCAACCTTGTCGCCGCGAGTGCCGCTCGCGCTGAAGAACCTGTCGATACGGCGCGCGCGATCATTCAGGAGCAGATCGCAGCCTTTCTGCATGACGACGCAGAGACCGCCTATTCCTTCGCGTCACCGGCGGTCCGCGGCAAGTTTCCCGACAAGACCACATTCTTCGACATGGTCAAACGCGGCTACCAGCCCGTCTACCGGCCCGGCAACTTCGCCTTTGGCCGGTCGAAGGTCGTCGGCGATCAGGTCCTGCAGGAGGTGTTGATCTCGGCCCCTGACGGCAAGGACTGGACGGCAATCTACGAACTGGTGAAGCAACCGGACGGGAGCTACAAGATCAACGGCGTGATGATGCTGCAGCAGGCGCCAGGGCCGGCGATTTGAGCCGTCCGCGGTGGACGGGCATGCCGCTCAGACCGGCGGAAGGTCCCCTCGCCGCCAGGTCTCCTGGGTTTCCGCCATGAAGTCGGCAAAGCGACCCTCGTCGATCGCCAGGCGGATGCCGGCCATCAGTTCCTGGTAGTAGGCCAGATTATTCCAGCTCAGGAGCATGCCGCCGAGCGACTCGTTCGAACGGATCAGGTGATGCAGATAGGCGCGCGAATAGTCGCGCGCCGCCGGGCAAGAAGACTGCTCGTCGAGCGGGCGCATGTCTTCGGCATGCCGCGCATTGCGCAGGTTGATGCGACCGTGACGCGTGAAAGCGAGACCATGGCGTCCCGAGCGGGTCGGCATCACGCAGTCGAACATGTCGATGCCCTCGGCCACCGACCGCAGGATGTCGTCGGGCGTGCCGACGCCCATTAGGTACCGCGGCTTGTCCACCGGCATGATCGGGCAAGTGATGTCGAGCATGCGCAGCATGACCTCCTGCGGCTCGCCGACGGCCAGACCGCCGACCGCATAGCCCTTGAGGTCGAGGCCCTTCAGTGCCTCGGCCGAGCGTTCGCGCAGTTTCGGCATGTCCCCGCCCTGCACGATACCGAACATCGCCTTGCCCGGCTGGTCGCCGAAGGCGACCTTGCAGCGCTCGGCCCAACGCAGCGACATTTCCATCGCGCGCTCGATTTCCTTGGGCTCCGCCGGCAGCGCCACGCATTCGTCGAGCTGCATCTGGATATCGCTGTCGAGCAGACCCTGGATCTCGATCGAGCGTTCCGGCGACATGTGGAAGAGCGCGCCGTCGACATGGCTCTTGAAGGTGACGCCCTGCTCGTCGAGCTTGCGAAGGCCGGCAAGCGACATGACCTGGAAGCCGCCGCTGTCGGTCAGGATCGGTCCCTGCCAACGGATCAGGCCGTGCAGACCGCCGAGCCGTGCGACGCGCTCAGCGCCGGGGCGTAGCATCAGGTGGTAAGTATTGCCGAGGATGATGTCGGCGCCGAGATCCTTCACCTGGTCGAGATACATCGCCTTGACCGTTCCGACCGTGCCAACCGGCATGAAGGCCGGCGTGCGGATCGTGCCGCGCGGCATCGAAACCTCGCCGCGACGGGCCTTGCCGTCGGTCTTGTTAAGCTTGAACTGGAAGGTCTCGGTCATCTAGTCTTTCCGGAAAAGCAGGCTGGCGTCGCCATAGGAATAGAAGCGGTAGCCGGTTTCGATCGCATGTGCGTAAGCCGCGCGCATCGTGTCCAGGCCGGAGAATGCCGAAACCAGCATGAACAGCGTCGATTTCGGCAGGTGGAAATTGGTCATCAGCATGTCGACGGCGCGGAAGCGGTAGCCGGGCGTGATGAAGATGCCGGTCGGCCCGGACCACGGCTTGACGATACCCTCTGCCGAGGTCGCGCTTTCGATCAGCCGCAACGAAGTCGTGCCGACGCAGACGATCCGCCCGCCCCTCGCCTTGACGGCGTTCAGCCGCTCGGCCGTGCGGGCGTCGACGTGGCCGATCTCCTGGTGCATCACATGGTCGTCGGTGTCGTCGGCCTTGACCGGCAGGAATGTCCCTGCCCCGACATGCAGCGTCACGAAATGCCGTTCGATGCCGGCCTCGTCGAGCTTGGCGAAAAGACGGTCGGTGAAATGCAGTCCGGCGGTGGGCGCCGCAACAGCGCCTTCCTCGCGCGCATACATCGTCTGGTAATCGGCGCGATCCTGTGCGTCCTCGGCGCGCTTCGATGCGATATAGGGCGGCAAGGGAATGTGGCCGACCGCCATGATCGCCTCGTCGAGCGATGGACCCGAGAGGTCGAAGCGCAGCGTCACTTCGCCGGCATCGCCCTTCTCCGCGACTGTCGCGTCCAGCGTGCCGAGCAGGCAGCTCGTGCCGCCATGGCCGAAGGCGATGCGGTCGCCGACCTTGAGGCGCCGCGCCGGGCGGGCAAAAGCCTTCCAGCAATCGGGTGCCGTGCGCATGTGCAGCGTCAGCGAAACCGGTGTGGTGATCTCCTCGCCGCGGCGGCGGATGCCTTCCAGTTGGGCGGGGATCACCTTGGTGTCGTTGAAGACCAGTGCGTCGCCTTCCCTGAGGAACGACGGCAGATCGAGCACGCCCTTGTCGGACAGAACGTCCGCGCCGTCTGGGCGAACGACAAGCATGCGGGCGCTGTCGCGCGGGCTTGCGGGCCGAAGCGCTATCGAGGTTTCCGGAAGGTCGAAGTCGAACAGGTCTACGCGCATTGTTATCTTCAGACAAAAGCAAACCCGCCCCGGCGCAGTTGGCGACCGGGGCGGGTCCGTGCATTAGCGCAAATCAGGCGTCTGCGGCAACCCGCATCGTGACGATCGAGTCGGGATCGCGCACCGGTTCGCCGCGCTTGATCTTGTCGACATTGTCCATGCCTTCGATGACCTGGCCCCAAACGGAGTACTGCTTGTTGAGCCAGGGGGCATCGGTGAAGCAGATGAAGAACTGCGAGTTTGCCGAGTTCGGCATCTGGCTGCGGGCCATCGAGCAGGTGCCGCGAACGTGGCTGACGTTCGAGAATTCGGCCTTCAGATCCGGCTTGGAGGAGCCGCCCATGCCGGCACGCGCCGGGTTGAAGTGCTCGCCGCCGGTCTTGCCGTACTGAACGTCGCCGGTCTGCGCCATGAAGTCCTCGATCACGCGGTGGAACACCACGCCGTCATAGGCACCTTCGCGAGCCAGTTCCTTGATGCGGGCGACATGACCCGGAGCGACGTCAGGCAGAAGCTCGATGACGATCTTGCCCTTGGTGGTCTCCATGATGATCGTGTTTTCCGGATCCTTGATCTCGGCCATGGGTTTTCTCCTTCTGTTGACTTTACTTGCCGACCTTGACGCTGATCATGCGGTCGGGATCGGTGACGGAGCCGTTGTTGGCATCGTCGCCGAGCTTGATCTTGTCGACGTTCTCCATACCCGAAACGACCTTGCCGACGACCGTGTACTGGCCGTTCAGGAAGTCGCCCGGTGCGAACATGATGAAGAACTGCGAATTGGCGCTGTTCGGATCCTGCGAGCGGGCCATGCCGACCGTGCCGCGTTCGAACGGAACGTCGGAGAACTCGGCCGGCAGATCCGGCTTCGACGAACCGCCGGTGCCGGCAGCCTGCGGCTGGTAGCCGTTTTCCATATCACCATACTGCACGTCGCCGGTCTGGGCCATGAAGCCCTTGATCACGCGGTGGAAGGCAACGTTGTCATACTCGCCAGCGGCGGCAAGCGCCTTGATCTGCTCGACATGCTTGGGGGCAATGTCCGGACGCAGTTCAACGACGACCGGCCCATCCTTGAGCGTGATCGTGATGACGTTGTCGGCCGATTGTGCGATCGCCGTTCCCGTCCAGGAGGCAAGCGCAAGGGCGCCGGCAAAAGCGAGGTGGAGGATTTTCATGGTTTCTCCCTGCGTGGTGTAAAGAGGGCCGCGCCTCAAGCGCGGCGTTTGGCCTGCAGTGCTTGGTAAACTGCCGCGGGCACGAAGGCGCTGACGTCACCGCCCATGGCCGCGATCTGGCGGACCAATGTGGCCGTAATGGGCCGCGATGCCGTGCCTGCGGGCAAGAATAGCGTCTGGATGTCGGGGGCCATCTGCCGGTTCATGCCGGCCATCTGCATTTCGTAGTCGAGGTCCGTGCCGTCGCGAAGCCCGCGCACCAGCAATTTCGCGCCGCGCTCGCGCGCCGCGTCGACCACCAGATTGTCGAAGGCGACGACGTCGATATCGCCGGCCCGGTCGGGCAGGAATTCCTGAAGCGACCGACGGATGAGTTCGGCGCGTTCGTCGAAGGTAAACAGCGGCGCCTTCCCAGGATGGATGCCGATTGCGACGATGACCTTCGCCGCCACGTTCAGCGCCTGCACGAGTACGTCGAGGTGGCCGTTCGTCATCGGATCGAAGGAGCCGGGATAAAATGCCGTGGTCATCGCACCTGTTTCCGTTTGGTGAAGCCTTTTGTCACGGACGGCGACGGATCGCAAGAGTTGTGCCGATGGCTAGAGCTGTTCCCTGGGAAACAGCGTGACAGAAAGAATGAATGCTAGATGAATGCCATGTTCAACGGTGCTTCACACGCAGAACGCTAGTGTAGCGCAGTAAACAACGGAACTTTTCGAACGTACTGCCGTTTAGGATGCGAAAGGATTACGGCTATGGCACTTGCTCTGTTTTCGATGGCGATGTTTTTCACGATGCTCTTTGCGACGATACATGGACTTCGCAATGAGTCCCGTGCCCGGCGCGAGCAATTCGTGACCCAGAAGATCTTCCGTTGACGGAGAGCGTCATGGCCACCCTCTTCATGATCGCGGCAGCGGTCGTCAGTTTCGTTTTTTTGATCGATTTTGCCCGGACGATACGCGACCTCCAGCGCGATCGCCAGGGTTCGGAGCGGCTTGACGGTTTCAACGTCTAGCGGTTTCGAGGCTTCGTAATCGAAGCTTGGTAGTAGGCGACGCCGTTCCCTTCCCCTGAGGCGGTCGCCGTTGTAAGCCGGACGGCATCCCCTGCCCGTCCGGCTTTTTCTTTGCCCGCAGCCTGGAGCCTTTCGCTAAATCGCGGTCTGCCTCGGCGGGGTGGTCGAAATCGCGCCGATCATCCGGAAGAAGCGCCAGTTCAAAAGCACGGCGGCTGCCGCGAGCCCGAGGACGAAGCCGAACCAGACGCCCATTCCGCCGAAGTTGAACGGAAAGGCGAAGGCCCAGGCGCAGACGAAGCCGATCGGCCAATAGGAGATCAACGCCAGCAGCATCGGCACCTTGGTGTCCTTCAGCCCGCGCAGCATGCCGGCCGCAATCGCCTGCATGCCGTCGACGAGCTGGAAGGCGCCGGCAATGACGATGAGCGGGGCGGCGAAGGCCAGTACTGCCGCGGCATCCGGGCGGTTGGTGTCGAGATAGAGGGCGGCGAGATGGCTCGGGAACAAGGCAAAGATCGCGCTCCCGACGACGGCAAAGCCCGCACCGAGCGCGAGTGATGCAATCGCCGCGCGCCGGACGCCCAGCATGTCGTTTCGGCCGTAGGCAAGGCCGACACGCACCGTGGCGGCTTGCGCGAGCCCGAGCGGGATCATGAAGGCGAGTGAGGCGAACTGCAGGGCGATGCCGTGCGCGGCAAGTTCAATCGTCCCGATCGTGCCCATCAGCAGCGAAGCGACGGTGAAGAGGCTCACTTCGGCAAGGATCGTCAACGAGATCGGAATGCCGAGAGACACGACCTCCCAGAACGCCGACCAATCAGGCCGCCAGAACCGGACGAACAGTTCGTACTGGTTGAGCTCAGGCTTGCTCTTGATGTAGCCGATCGTCAGCGCTGCGCCGAGCACGGCGACGCCGAGCGCCGCTACCGCTGCACCGAAGATGCCGAGCTGCGGGAAGCCGAAATGGCCGAAGATCAGCACGTAACAAAGAGCGGCATTGAGCACGAGCGTCGCCAGCGTCACATAGAGAATGATCCCTGCCCGCTCGAGGCCGCTCAAGAAGGCTCTGAGCACCATGAAAATCAGGCCGGGGAAGATCGCCCACTGGGCGATGCGGATGTATTCCCCCGCAAGGGCTGCGACCTCGGGTTGCTGACCGGCGAAAAGCAGGATCGGTTCGGCCATCCAGAGCACCGGCGCCGTCAGCACCCCGTAGAGCAGCACGACCCACATGCCCATGCGCACGGAGCGGCGCACCGAAACCTTGTCGCCTCGACCAACGGCCTGCGCTGCCATCGGAACCACCGCGTTGGCAAAGCCGTTCCCGAAAACATAGACGGTGAAATACATCTGCGTGGCGAGAATGATCGCCGCGAGTTCGGTGGCGCCGAGCTTGCCCACCATCAGCACGTCCGTCGTGTTGATCGCGAGCTGGGCGAGTTGCGCGCCAATGAACGGCACGCCGAGATAGAAGCTCGCGCGATAATGCGTCCGCCAGGAGTTGTCGGTCGTCGGTGACGTCGCGCTCGCATTGGTGGTCAGCATGGCAGATTCCTGGCGGTCGATGCAGCTCCAGGCCGCAACTAAAAATCGGAGGGAGGAAAACCGGAGATAGAATACCCCCGGGCAAAGAGCCAGCCGCAAGGGCGAGGTTGCTCAAACTTTCATCGATAGATCACGAAAATTGATCAATTTCCGTGCACTCGTGGCTGTTCGATCCCTTCAGCCTCTTCGGCTGCTGCAACCGCAGCCGGCTCGATGGCCTCCTCCAGCCCTTGCGGTCCTACCGCCCTGCTTCTCGGTATCTTCAACAGGAACACGACGAGCGCGCCGACGAGGAAGCAACTAGCCAGCGCATAGGGCGCACCGGCGAAGGCGACGGGAGCGCTGGGGCTGGTGAAATAGCCGAAAGCCTGGGTGAAGATCAGCGGGCCGATGATCGTGGTGATGCTGCCGATGCTGGTCAGCGCGCCCTGAAGCTCTCCCTGTGCCGATGGCGGCACGTGGGCGGCAGCGATACTGCGCAAGGGCGGATCTGCGAGGCTTTCGAGCGCGGTTGCGATGATCACCGCATAGATCATCCACCCCTGCCAGGCACCGGCATAGCCAATGGCGCCAAGGGTGGTGAAGGTCAGTCCCAGCACCGCCGTCCGCCACTCGCCAAGCCGCGGCACGACACGCGGCAGGATGACGGCCATGACGAACGCGCCGCCGATGCCGAAGATACCCAGAGATAGCCCGATCTGTCCCTCGCTCCAGCCATAGCGGTAATTGGATACGAAGGACCAGACCGCCGGATAGACGGAATGGGCGAGCCAGAAGAGAAAGAAGACGAGCCCGACCCAGCCGATGCCCGGGTAATTGCGCATCTGCTTGAGGGCGCCGAGCGGATTGGCGCGCTTCCACTCGAAGCGACGCCGATTGGCGCGATCCAGCGTCTCCGGCAGCAGAAATACGCCGAGAATGAAATTCAGGAAGGAGAGCGCCGCGGCACCGTAGAACGGCACGCGTGGCCCCAATTCGCCGAGCAGACCGCCAAGCACCGGGCCGAGGGCGAAGCCGGTGCCGAAGGCAATGCCGATCAGCCCAAAATTCTTGGCGCGGTTTCCGTCATGGCTGATGTCGGCGATATAGGCCGATGCGGTGCCGAAGCTCGCACCGCTGATGCCGGCGAGAACACGGCCGATGAACAGCATCCAATAGCTGGTGGCGAGCGCGCAGATCAGATTGTCGAGTGCGAAGGTGAAGACCGATGCGAGCAGCACCGGACGCCGGCCGAATCGGTCGCTGAGGTTGCCGATCAGCGGTGCGAAGAGAAACTGCATCGCCGCATAGACGAGCAGCAGCCAACCACCGTCGATTGCCGCTTCACTGATATCGGAGCCGGTCAGTTCCTCCAGATAGGTCGGCAGCACCGGAACGATGATCGCAATGCCGATGATATCAAGGAACAGGATGAGAAAGACGAGGAACAGGCCGCGTCGCACAAACTTCTCGTCGCGCATGCGATCCCTCCCCCAGGCGGCCTGCCCCGGGATGTGGGACAGAACGTGAACAACGCTACCAATTTAGGTGTAACGGATCATTTCGCGCGAAACAATCCGTGAACGTCTCAAATTATCTGATGGGACTATCGCAATGGTTGATGTGACGGGTGACGTGCAGCCGTCTTCACCCGTTGTCGCGCCGCTGTTCAAGCTTCAAGAAATCCACGAAGGCGCGCAGCGGCGTCGGCATATGCCTGCGGCTCGCATAGTATAGAAACGGTCCGGAAAAACTCGTCGTCCAGTCTTCAAGAATGGGCAGGAGCCGTCCTGCCGCGATGGCCGGGGCGACGAACTCCTCGAAGGTCCGGATGATGCCAAGCCCGTCAACGGCAGCGCCGAGTTCGAGGTCGATCGTATTGGCGGTCACGACGGCAGGAGGCGCGATCGTCAGCGCCGCGTCGCCTTCACCGAACTCCCAGGGAAGAGAAATACCACTGGCGAAACGGTGGCGAATACAGCCATGTTCGAGCAGATCGCGCGGATGTTGGGGCACGCCGCGCCTGGCGAGATACTCCGGGGCCGCGGCGGTGACGTAGCGTTGTCGGCTCGGGCCGATCGGTATGGCGATCATGTCGCGCTCGACGCGTTCCTCATAGCGAACGCCGGCGTCGAAACCTGCCGCCAGAACGTCGACGAACCCATCTTCCGCCGTCACTTCCAACGAGATCGCCGAATGCTCGCGCAGGAAGCGGCCGACGATCGGTGGTAAGATTTCGCGGGCGACGATGGTCGGGACATTAAGTTTCAGCGTTCCCGCCGGGCTGTCGCGCATTTCGTTGACCTGATCGAGCGCGCCGGCGATCTCGCCGAGTGCCGGCGTCAGCCGATCGAGCAGCCGCATGCCCGCCTCCGTCAGCGTCACGCTGCGGGTCGTGCGGTTGAGCAGGCGCACTTGCAGCTTCGCTTCGAGCCGTCGCAGCGCCTCGCTCAACGAGGACGCGGAAACGCCGCGCTTCTTGGCTGCGGCCCGGAAGCTGCGCGCGGCGGCAACGGCGGTAAAGGCATCGAGATCGGCAAGCGGCAGGTCGTTCATTGTGCGGAATTTCGTACAAGTTGTTCGATTGAGGTCGGATTATCGCACGACGCCATACGAAGTAAACAAGAGACCGATCAACGGCCGGCGGATTCGGCCTTGTCGAAGGAGAACGACAATGGATTACGTTTCACTCGGAAAGACCGGCCCCTCGGTGTCGGCGCTCGGCCTCGGCTGCATGGGCATGTCCGGCATGTACGGCCCGGCCGACCGTGCCGAAAGCATCGCCACCATCCACGCCGCGCTGGAGGCCGGCATCACGCTGCTCGATACCGGCGACTTCTATGGCATGGGCCATAACGAGATGCTGATCGGCGAGGCGCTGAAGGGCGGAAGGCGCGATAAGGCGCTGTTGAGTGTGAAGTTCGGCGCATTGCGTGATGCTGCCGGCAACTGGGCTGGCTATGATTGCCGGCCGAAGGCGGTTCGCAACTTTCTCGCCTATACGCTGCAGCGGCTTGGCGTCGATCACATCGACATCTATCGTCCGGCAAGGCTCGACCCGGATGTCCCGATCGAGGAGACGATCGGCGCGATCGCCGATCTCGTGAAAGCTGGCTATATCCGCCATATCGGCCTCTCCGAAGTCGGCTCAGAGACCATTCGCCGTGCCGCAGCCGTCCACCCGATCGTCGATCTCCAGATCGAGTATTCGCTGATCTCACGCGGGATCGAAAACGACATTCTGCCCACATGCCGGGAACTTGGCATCGGCATTACGGCCTACGGCGTTCTCTCGCGTGGGCTGATCAGTGGCCACTGGCAGAAGGGCGCGGCCGGCAATGGCGATTTCCGTGCCATGAGCCCGCGGTTCCAGGAGGGCAATATCGACAAGAACCTTGCCCTCGTCGAAGCGCTGAGACAGGTCGCTGAAGAGAAGGGCGTTTCGGTGGCGCAGATCGCGATTGCCTGGGTGGCCGCCCAGGGCAAGGACATCGTGTCGTTGATCGGTGCACGCCGGCGCGACCGCTTGGCGGAAGCCCTAGCGTCGCACGATGTCCATCTCAGTGCCGGCGAACTGGCGGTGATCGAACAGGCGGTTCCGAAAGACGCCGCCGCGGGCGCCCGCTATCCCGAGGCCCAACTCGCCCACATGGACAGCGAACGCTGACCCCGACAAACGAAAGGGCCGGCAATCGTGCCGGCCCTGACGGTTTCTTGGGTTGGAGCGGTTAAACGGCGCCTGAGAAAGTATCGCAGGCCGACATCTTGCCGCTGTCGAAGCCACGCTTGAACCAGCGCATGCGCTGTTCGGAGGTGCCGTGGTTGAAGCTCTCCGGAACGACGTAGCCCTGCATGCGCTTCTGCAGCGTGTCGTCGCCGATCTGGGTGGCTGCGTTCAGCGCCTCTTCGACGTCGCCCTGCTCGAGCAGACCCTTCTGCTCCGTGTATTTGCCCCAGACACCGGCGAAGCAATCGGCCTGCAGCTCGACGCGGACTGACATCTGGTTCGCTTCGGCTTCGCTCATCGACTGGCGCATCTGGTTGAATTTCGGCAAGACGCCGATCAGGTTCTGGACGTGGTGGCCGACCTCGTGCGCAACCACATAGGCCTGGGCGAAGTCGCCGGATGCATCGAACTTCTGGGCGAGTTCATCGAAGAAGCTCATGTCGAGATAGACCTTGTGGTCTCCCGGGCAATAGAAAGGTCCGGAGGCGGCAGACGCAAAGCCGCAGGCGGAGCGCACTTGGCCGCGGAAGAGCACCATCTTGGGCTCTTCGTACTGTTTGCCGCTCGCCTGGAAAATGCCGTTCCAGGTATCCTCGGTCTCGGCGAGCACGGTCGCCATGAAAGACTTCATTTCCTCTTCCTGGGCCGAACCGCGCGGGGCCGGCGAGCCGTCACTCTGTTCGAAGCCGGGCAACTGTACCTGACTGCCGCCACCTTCCAGCACCTGCAGCATGTCGATGCCCATGGCCTTGAGGATAAAATAGAGGATGACGAGGAAGATGATCGTTCCGAAGCTCATGCCGCCGCCGGCGCGTCGCATACCGCCTCCGCCGCCCGGCATGCGGAAACCACCGCCGCGCCCGAACGGATTGCCGCCACCCGGGCTCGCGCCGCGCTGGTCTTCGATGTTTTCGGATTGGCGGCGGCCTTTCCATTCCATGATCTGTCCTCCCAGCCTCTGTAAACAGGCGTTGTCGGTGTGCTCTTTTATAGGACTCACCCGACGTCGTTGTAAAACGCAATTGCCACCCGTAAGTTCGCGATCTGGCCAAACTTTTTGTTGCGGCGGCTAGCTCCCGTTACAAACATAGGAAGCGAAAACTCCGCCGGCTGAAGTCTGCTCCGCTCTCCGTGACGTAAAGCCGCTTTGCCGATGCTAAGCCACCCGCAGACAGCGACGCGGAGGCGCGTTCATGAAGGCGTTGCGGCTTGAAGCTACCGGTCGCCTCGGCGTGGCCGAAGTGCAGAAGCCCCTGCCCGATCCGCACGACCTGCTTGTCTAGGTCGAAGCCGCCGGCGCGCGCCGGCGGCGCCTGACGCTTTGGCGCGGTTTTAGTGCCGCCGAGCGGGTGATAAAGCAGAGGACGCGCAAATATGCCGGGTTCTTGTCGATTCCGGAATTTTCGGGGTTTCGCTTGCATAAACATTTGCCTATAAGCCGCTTCTAGCCTGAAAAGACCATCAATGCGTGCCCGGCCGGTGACCTCCCACCTTGGCCGGTTTTTCGCGCAGCTAGAAACGGATGACCGACCATGCCGAAGCGCCAAGATATCAAGTCCATTCTTATCATCGGCGCGGGGCCGATCGTCATCGGTCAGGCATGCGAATTCGACTATTCCGGCACCCAGGCCTGTAAGGCGCTGAAAGAGGAAGGCTACCGCGTCATCCTCGTCAACTCCAACCCGGCGACGATCATGACCGATCCGGGCCTCGCCGATGCGACCTATGTCGAGCCGATCACCCCGGAAGTCGTTGCCAAGATTATCGCCAAGGAGCGCCCCGACGCGCTGCTCCCGACCATGGGTGGCCAGACCGCGCTCAACACCGCACTGTCGCTGCGCCGCATGGGCGTTCTCGACCGCTACAATGTCGAGATGATCGGTGCCAAGCCCGACGCGATCGACAAGGCTGAGGACCGCGCACTCTTCCGTGAGGCGATGGCGAAGATCGGCCTCGAAACGCCGAAGTCGCGGCTGGCCAACGCCACCGACATCAAGGACCACGACCGCAAGGTTCATGAGGCCGAGCGCGCCGAACTGAAGGGCCGCCTTTCCGGCCCGGACCTCGACAAGGCGCTCGACGATCTCGAAAACCATTGGAACCTCGGCGAAGGCGATCGCAAGCAGCGCTATATGAACCACGCGATGGCGATTGCCGCGCAGGCGCTCGATGACGTCGGCCTGCCGGCGATCATCCGCCCGTCCTTCACGCTTGGTGGCACCGGCGGCGGCATTGCCTACAACCGCACCGAATTCTTCGACATCGTCGGCAGCGGCCTCGACGCGTCGCCGACCACCGAAGTGCTGATCGAAGAATCGGTGCTCGGCTGGAAGGAATACGAGATGGAAGTGGTCCGCGACA
Source organism: Ensifer sp. CCNWLY38 (assembly GCF_037120565.1). Lineage (NCBI taxonomy): Bacteria > Pseudomonadati > Pseudomonadota > Alphaproteobacteria > Hyphomicrobiales > Rhizobiaceae > Ensifer > Ensifer sp. CCNWLY38. Next base: position 597,924 of record NZ_JBBBBO010000002.1, on the reverse strand, counting down.
CCGCGGACAACTGCATCATCATCTGCTCGATCGAAAACATCGACCCGATGGGCGTGCACACCGGCGATTCGATCACCGTTGCTCCGGCGCTGACGCTGACGGACAAAGAATACCAGATCATGCGCAACGCCTCGATCGCGGTGCTGCGCGAGATCGGCGTCGAGACCGGCGGTTCGAACGTGCAGTTCGCGGTCAATCCGAAGGATGGCCGTCTCGTCGTCATCGAGATGAACCCGCGCGTTTCGCGCTCCTCGGCTCTCGCCTCCAAGGCGACCGGCTTCCCGATCGCCAAGATCGCCGCGAAGCTTGCCATCGGCTACACGCTCGACGAACTCGACAACGACATCACCGGCGGCGCGACGCCGGCTTCCTTCGAGCCCTCGATCGACTACGTCGTCACCAAGATCCCGCGCTTTGCCTTCGAGAAGTTCCCGGGCGCTTCGCCGGTTCTGACCACCGCGATGAAGTCGGTCGGTGAAGTCATGGCGATCGGCCGCACTTTTGCCGAATCGCTGCAGAAGGCGCTGCGTGGCCTTGAGACCGGCCTCACCGGCCTCGATGAAATCGAAATTCCTGACATGGACGAGAACGGCGATGGCCGAAATGCCATCCGCGCCGCGATCGGAACGCCGACGCCGGACCGCCTGCGCATGGTCGCCCAGGCGCTGCGCTATGGCATGAGCGAGGCCGAGGTTCACGAGGCGAGCAAGATCGACCCGTGGTTCATCGCTCAGTTCAAGGCGATCGTCGACATGGAGGCCCGCATCCGCGAGCACGGCCTGCCTAAGGATGCCGAGAACCTGCGCATGCTGAAGGCCATGGGCTTTTCCGACGCGCGCCTCGCCACCCTCGGCGGCAAGCGCCCGAAGGAAGTGGCGGAACTGCGCAATTCGCTGAATGTCCGTCCGGTCTACAAGCGCATCGATACCTGCGCCGCCGAATTCGCCTCGCCGACCGCTTACATGTACTCGACCTATGAGACACCGTTCGTCGGTGCGGCCCGGTCTGAAGCCGAGGTTTCCGACCGCAAGAAGGTCGTCATTCTTGGCGGCGGTCCGAACCGTATCGGCCAGGGCATCGAGTTCGACTATTGCTGCTGCCACGCGGCCTTCGCACTGAAGGATGCCGGCTACGAAGCGATCATGATCAACTGCAATCCGGAGACGGTTTCGACCGACTACGACACCTCCGATCGCCTCTACTTCGAGCCGCTGACGGCCGAAGACGTGATCGAGATCATGCGCGCCGAGCAGGAAAAGGGTGAACTGGTCGGCGTCATCGTGCAGTTCGGCGGCCAGACCCCGCTGAAACTCGCCGAAGCGCTGGAAAAGAACGGTATCCCGATCCTCGGCACGGCACCCGACGCGATCGACCTTGCGGAAGACCGCGACCGTTTCCAGAAGCTTCTGATGAAGCTCGACCTCAACCAGCCGAACAACGGCATCGCCTACTCGGTCGAGCAGGCCCGCCTCGTCGCTGCCGAAATCGGCTTCCCGCTGGTCGTGCGCCCGTCCTACGTTCTCGGCGGCCGCGCCATGCAGATCATCCATTCGGAAAGCATGCTGCAGTCCTACCTGCTCGACACGGTTCCGGGCCTGGTTCCGGAAGACATCAAGCAGCGCTACCCGAACGACAAGACCGGCCAGATCAACACGCTGCTCGGCAAGAACCCGCTGCTCTTCGACAGCTACCTGACGAATGCCACGGAAGTGGACGTCGACTGCCTCTGTGATGGCAAGGACGTCTTCGTCTCGGGCATCATGGAACACATCGAGGAAGCCGGCATCCACTCGGGCGACAGCGCCTGCTCGCTGCCGGTACATACGCTCGACACGGCCATGGTCGACGAACTCGAGCGCCAGACGGCAGCCCTTGCCAAGGCGCTCAATGTCGGCGGCCTGATGAACGTGCAGTTCGCGATCAAGGACGGCACGATCTATGTGCTTGAAGTGAACCCGCGCGCATCGCGCACCGTTCCCTTCGTCGCCAAGACGATCGGCGCGCCGATCGCCAAGATTGCGGCCCGCGTCATGACCGGCGAAGCGCTTGACGTGGCGATCGCCGCCTACGGCGAAAAGCCGGACCCGCGCAACCTCAAGCACATCGCCGTCAAGGAAGCCGTCTTCCCCTTCGCACGCTTCCCAGGCGTCGACACGCTGCTTGGCCCGGAAATGCGCTCGACCGGCGAGGTCATCGGTCTCGACACCGACTATGCGCTGGCCTTCGCCAAGTCGCAGCTCGGCGCCGGCGTCGACCTGCCGCGCGACGGAACGGTGTTCGTTTCGGTGCGCGACGAAGACAAGACCCGGGTGCTTCCGGCAATTCGCATTCTCGTCGACATCGGCTTCAAGGTCATGGCCACGGGCGGCACGGCTCGGTTCCTGGGTGAAAACGGCATCGCCGCCACCAAGGTCAACAAGGTCCAGGAAGGCCGGCCGCATGTCGAGGACGCGATCCGCAACCGCCACGTCCAGCTCGTCATCAACACGACCGACGGCAACAAGGCGATCTCGGACTCGAAGTCGCTGCGCCGCGCGACGCTGATGCAGAAGGTGCCCTATTACACCACTATGGCCGGCGCGGAAGCGGCAGCCCACGCGATCAAGGCGCTGAAGGCCGGCAGCCTCGAAGTGCGTCCGCTGCAGAGCTACTTCAAGGTCTGATACGGCGAGCGGCGCGCGACAATCGCGCGCCGCTTCCATTCTGAACGATCGCCTTTCGTCCACTTCGCCCGGCTGAATGCAGCATGAATGGGCGGTTCAGGCTGCGTTCGTCCGCACCATGCTCCAATATGTCAGCGTCTAGGGATCGGAGGGGCCTCCGGTGGGCGCGCTGCGGGGCAAGATCGTGCAACTCTATTTTTTCGATTTGCATTGGGGCGACGAGCACTTCGTCGACGAGGACGGCATTATCCATTTCGATGAGGGCTCGGCCCTCTATTACGGCCAGCGCATCGCCGACAAGATCGGCCGCGACGCCGACTATGGATCGCTGAAGGTCGAAGTCTTCTCCAGCAATCGCAGGCTGCTCGCGACGATCGTGCCGTCGATCGGGCGCGGCGGCGAGCAACGGGCGCTTCTTGGGCGCCGCCACGTCGGTACGCCGCTCCACGCGGCTGCCTACTGCATGTCTCCTTAAATAGACTTCGATTTAAGGACAAAGACATGCAGCAAATCAAAGTGCTACAGCGACCTTTGCGCGTCTGATAAGACGCGCGGCGCTGTAGAACGTCATCTGTCTAAACGCACGGCGCTCTAGTCTCCTGCGAGCGCCCCGAGCGCCGCTCCTCCTTGAGCGTGCCGCGATCGTTTGGCGGCAAGCCGCACGGTTCTGACGCCGAAATAGAGCGCTGCCGTCGATATCACGGATGCGACCATGAAGACGGTGAACAATGCGACATGCATCGTCGTGACGCTTGCCTTCTCGTCAAAGCCGCGGAGATTTGCGGTAAGCCCGCAGATTGCAGCGCCGATGGCGTAGCCGGCCGATTGCAGAGTCGGCAAAAAGGCCGACGTCTTGTCGCGTTCCTTATGCGGCGACACATCCATCATCAACTGGCTGAGCGTGCCCCAGGAGATGCCGAAGCCGGCGCCAATCGCGATCTGGCTCGGAAAGACCAGGCGGAATTCGTCGATGGCGACCGCGATCGTCAGACCGGCAAGTCCGATGCTGAGAAGTGCCGGCCCGGTCTGGATCAGCTTCACGCGCAGATCATGTGAGCGCAGGCTCGCAACGAGAATTGCGGTCAGGCTCCAGGAGATCGCCATCAGCGCGCCGGAAAAGCCGGCAGCCGTCGGGCTGAAGTTCCACACATGTTGCAGGCCATAGATCAGGTAGATCGAGCCGGATGCCTGCGCCAGCGGCATCAGCAGCACCACCCAAAGGCCGGTGCCAAGCGGCTTTGCGAGCGCGAAAGCGCCGGCAGGCAGGATGGAATGTTCTGCGCGCCGGTCGGTCTGGACCGCAGCCCAGAGGATCGTCAGCGCTGTCGCCAGCGCCGCGACCATCAAGGGGACGCTTCTGGCCGTGGTCGATACCGATATCAGCAATATGCCGGCGCCGACGACAATCAGCCGCAGGAGCGGGATCGGACGTGGCTTGCCGGCTGGTACCTTTTGTGCCGGCACGATGGCGAGGACGAGCACGACGAAGATTGCTGCTGCCGGAATATTGACGCCGAAGGCTGCCCGCCAGGACCAATGCTCCGTCAGGAATCCGGAGACGAGCGGACCGCCGAAGGCAGCCATTGCCCAGACGATGGCTTCGGCTCCGAAGATCTTCGGCACCAGCCGCGGCGGGAAGAGTTCCGGGATCAGCGCGTAGCAGACCGCGGCGATGATACCTTCGCCGAATCCCTGGAACACCCGCCCGGCAAGCACCTGCGGCATGCTGCTCGCGGTCGTCGCGATCATGGTTCCGGCGACAAATACGATGGCGGCTGCAATCAGCGTGCCACGTGCGCCGAACCTTGCCTTCAGATTGGCAGCAAGCGCCCCGCCGAGAATCGCAAAGACGAGATAGAGCGTAACCGCCCAGGAAAGCAGCGTGGCGCCGCCGATCTGCGCGACAGCCGTCGGTAGCGCCGTCGAAATGAAAAATTCATTGAACGCAAAGAGTGCGACGCCAAGGCAAAGCGTGACCGTTGCCACCAGATAGTCGGGCCGCAGCAGTTCGCTCCAGCGGCCATCCGCTTGCGGCTCCGCGTTCGGGCCTGTCTTGATGTTGTGATCCTTGGCCAGATCCATGGGCCATGCTTCCTCGTGACGTTCTGCAGGAGTAGTTCTGATACGACCTCAACCGCAGTTGAGGTAAAGCGGTTTCTGCAAAACTTGCCACCGGTTTCGTTCGTCTACAAGTTGCGGATGGTATGTTGGCTTCGGTGGATGGTGGCGAAATATCTGGCTTTCGCGCTTCCGTTTCTGCTATAACGAAGGTTCAAAGTTTCGGACGGTTCCGGTGTTTACGCGCCGGAGACCGTTTTCTTTTGCGTTGGCGCCGCCCCAAGGGCGGCGCCTCGTGCTTGATGAAGGACAATGAAATGGTCGAAAAAGTGCCGATGACACAGGGTGGATTCGTCAACCTGCAGGAGGAGCTGCGCTGGCGCCAGCAGGAAGAACGACCACGAATCATCGAGGCGATTGCCGAAGCCCGTGCACATGGCGACCTGTCGGAAAATGCCGAATACCATGCCGCCAAGGAGGCGCAGAGCCACAACGAAGGCCGCGTCACCGAGCTCGAAGACTTGATCGCCCGCGCGGAAGTCATTGATCTCTCAAAGATGTCCGGCTCCAAGATCAAGTTCGGCGCCAAGGTCAAGCTGGTCGACGAGGATACCGAAGAAGAAAAGACCTATCAGATCGTCGGCGACCAGGAAGCCGACGTGAAGGCTGGCCGCATCTCGATCTCGTCGCCCATCGCGCGCGCCCTGATCGGCAAGGAAGTCGGCGATTCCATCGAAGTGAACGCCCCCGGCGGCTCCAAGGCCTACGAAATTCTCGCGGTCAACTGGGGCTGATCAGCCCTGGCAGGGGCGAAGCTTCCCTTCGCCCCATTTCTCTCTTTCCAAAAGACGATCGTTGCTCGCGCAAGGAGTGCGCTTTCGTGGCCGATATCCGGAACGTTGAGGTCATCGCTCCCAACTTCAAGCGCCGCCTCTCGGGCGTGACGTCCACCATTATCCAATTGGTTCCGATCCAGCGCGCGCTCGGCGAAAAGATCGCCGTGCTTGGCCCGGGGCTGCCGGACACCCTGCCCTCGCTGCGTTTCCGCGATCTGCTGCGCTTGTGGAGCGCACCGGATGGCCGGCCCTGCCGGGTCTGGCACGCTCGCCGTAACGTCGAGATGCTGCCGGCGATCGTGCTGCGCGATCTCCTGGGAATGAAGCTGAAGATCGTCTTCACCTCGGCTTCGCAGCGGCGTCACACCGGCTGGAGCAAGTTCCTGATCTCCAGGATGGATGCGGTGATCGCAACGAGCGGCAAGACCTCCGCCTATCTCGAAGTACCGAACACGGTCATCCTGCACGGCATCGACACGAAACGCTTCCAGCCGCCCGCGGATGCAGCCGCTGCCAAGTCTGCGCTCGGGCTCGATCCGGCGCAGAAGTATGTCGGCTGCTTCGGACGGGTGCGTAAGCAGAAGGGAACCGATCTCTTCGTCGATAGCATGATCGCGCTGCTCCCCTGCCGGCCGGGCTGGAGCGCCATCGTCGCGGGGCGCGCGACCGGCCCGCATGTGGCGTTCGAGAACGAGTTGAAGGAACGGGTCGCAAAGGCCGGGCTGACAGACCGTATCCGCTTCGTCGGCGAGCACACCAACATTCCCGATTGGTATCGCGCGCTTGATCTCTTCATCGCGCCGCAGCGCTGGGAAGGTTTTGGCCTGACGCCGCTCGAAGCCATGGCAACCGCGGTCCCGGTTGTTGCGACCGATGTCGGCGCGTTTTCGGAACTGGTCGTCGTCGGCGAGCAGGAAACCGGCACAGTCATTGCGGCCAACGACCTGCAGGCGATGGTTGAGGCGACTGCCGGCTTCATGGACGATGATCGCCGTCGTACGATGGCAGGCGCCAATGGCCTGGGGCTGACCTGCGCCTCCTTCGCGATCGAGGGCGAGGCCCGTGCGATCAACGCCGTCTACGAACGGTTGATGCGCTCCTGATCGGCTGCCATTTTGATGGCAGCCGCGCGAGCGAAGTTCAGCGTTTTGAAGCGAAGAGTTTCAAGTAGGCGTCAGTGATCGCCTGTTTTGAGAACTGGTTCATCAGGGTGTCGTGGCCGCGTTCGGCGAGGCGGTCGCCCAGTGCCGCGTCGCTCGCGATGCGGTCGATCGCCTGGGCGAAACCGTCGGCGTCGCCGATATCGACCATCAAGCCGTTCTCGCCGTCGCGCATGAACCACTGCGGCCCTTCCGAACGGCTGGAGACGACAGGCGTGCCTTGGGCCCAGGCCTCGAGGATGACATTGCCGAGCGGCTCATGGCTCGATGCCATGACGAAAATGTCCGAAGCGGCGAGAAAAGGCCGCGTATCCTTCTGCCAGCCGGCAAAGCGCACACGCTTCGACACGCCGAGATCGGCCGCCAGCTTCTCCAGGTTTTCCCGCTCCTCGCCGTCGCCGACCAGCCAGAGATAGGCGTCCGGTACTTTGGCGATCGCCTGGATCAGCGTATGGAAACCCTTGCGCGGAACGAAGCGTCCCATCGACATGACGACCGGCACATTCTCCGGCGTATCAAGTGTCGCCCGGCTGACAGGGGCGACCCGCTCGGTACCGGTGAAGTTGGAGATAACCTCGACGTCGCGCGTCCAGCCGAGCTTGCGCACATGTTCGGCAATGCCCGGCGTGTTGCAGACGAGGCAATCAGTATTGCGGAAATAGTCGAGACGCAGCGGATAGTCGCCGAGGCGGGAAATCTTGATGCAACCCTTGTAGTTCGGCATGAGACGGCTCGCGCGCGGCATCCAGGCAAAGAGCGCATCCGGCTTCTCGCGGCGCGCCATGCTGCTGACCTTCATCGGCAAAAGGATCCGGTCGAGCGACAGGTTACGGAAATTGCTTTCGATGATGCGCGTCGCACCTTCGATATCCTTCCGCCAGATGCGTCCGGGCCGGATGACCGAGGTCTGCTCGACGCCGCGCTCGCCAAGCGCATTCACCAGATGAACGAAGAAGCGCTCCGCGCCGCCGTCCTTGCCGAAATGAAAGTGCATGATTTTCATGGGAACCTCACGGGCTGGTCTGGCGCCGATCCATGTCGTCATGGTTCGGACGGCGCTTCAGCGCGTGCCTCTGATAGATCTTGGCTGCGGTCAGGAAGGCGTAGACCGCCCCCGTCATCGCTTCGATGAAGCCCGGAAAGCCGCAGCGCCAAAGGCCATTGCGGAAATAGAGCCGGTAGAAATAGAGCGGCGGGCTGAACAGCATCTTGTAGGGGCGCGCGGACTTGCCTGCCGCAAACTGCTGGTCTGCCTTCAGCGTCGAGTACTTGTTTTCCTTGAGGATCTGCTCGTCGATGATCAGCGGCCGGTAGTGCAGCAGGCTGCCCTTGCGTGCGGCACCGACGGCGCCATCCGGAACGATCCCCTCATGGACCTTCTGGTTGAGGTCGTAGCGTCCCCTGCCCTGGCGGATTAGCCTGAGGTTCCGCCTTTCGTGCACGCGCTCGGGCGTGTAGCCGTAACCGATCAGATAGGGCCTGCGGGCGACGCGCCAGCCGACCGTCTCCGCCGGTGCATCGAGCAGCGATGGCAGCAGCGCCTTCAGCGGCTCATCCAGGCGTTCGTCGGAATCGATGTTGAGGCACCACGGCTGCGTGCACTGATCGAGGGCGAACTGCTTCTGGTCGGCATACCCTCGCCAGGGCTCATGCAGGAAGCGGATCGGCCAGCCCTTGTCGATATAGGACTGCACGAGCGCCGGCGTGCCGTCGCTCGAGCCGGAATCGACGATGACGATTTCCGCGCATTGCTCGAGGCTCTCGATGCAATTGCCGAGATACGCTTCTTCGTTCTGGCAGATGATGAAGGCGGAAAGCGGAAGCTTGCTCATGGGCGGGCCTTAGATCTGAACGAGGCCGATGTCCTTGACCTGGCGAATGGTCAGCATCGTGCGTACCGTGTCGACCCGTTCGTTGGCCGTCAGCACTTCGATGACGAAATCCTGGAAAGTCGTCAGATTCTCGGCGACGCAATGCAGCAGAAAGTCACTTTCGCCGGAAACTGTCCAGGCTTGGCGGACGATCTGCCATTCGGCGGTGGCGGCCGCGAAAGCCTTGAGATCGGTCTCAGACTGCCGCTTGAGCCCCACCATGCAGAAGGCGACGAGGTCGAAGCCGAGTGCCGGTGCGTTCAGGAGCGCGTGATAGCCCTTGATGACGCCTGTTTCCTCGAGCTTGCGCACGCGCCTGAGGCACGGCGGCGCAGAGATGCCGACCCTTTGGGCGAGATCGACATTGGTCATCCGGCCATCACGCTGGAGCTCGCGAAGGATCTTGAGATCGATTGCGTCGAGCTCGACTTGTTTCGTCATGAACGTTCGTCCTTTTTGCGTGGTGACTTTTTGCGCGAGGGCAAAGTCGAAAACTTTGTATTTGCTGATGGTTGCGCTGGCCCCGATGTCCGGCGACGTTGACTGGTCCCCTATCCCGGCGCAGCCGCGATCATCTCGGTCGAGATTTTCGGCAAGGCGCGCTTCAGAAGGGCGAGGTCGTCTCGAGTCGGTGCGTGGCCGAGCGCAGCGCGTTCGCGATGGAACCAAGCACGGCCGGCATTCAACCCCATATGCTTCTCCAGCAAAGTGAATCCGCGTGAAATATCGCCAAACCCGCTGGACAACAAGCAGTCCCGCCGACTATTCGCGGGAAAATGGCATGGCTGACACCGGTCTTACCGCAAAAATGGGCTGCCACGGCCCGAAGCGGCATCGGCTTGCCCCGATGCGGCGTTCATTCCGGCGTCGCACTACTTCCCGGCCTAAAGACTCGGTATCCCCGATCGCATGGCCGAACCTGGTGCACAAACGCGTCATCTGGTGGCAAAACGAGGCTTGGCGCTCAAGCTCTTGTGTGTATCAGGGCCGACGCCCTTGAAAGTCATGGTAGGGAATACCTAAACTATGGAACTATTTCCCATTGACGCAATGGAATCGGACGAGAGCGTTCCCTCTCCCCGTGAACGAAGGACAAGACTATGACTGCCCGTCACGTGAAAGTGCTGATCATCGGCTCCGGCCCGGCCGGTTATACGGCCGCCATCTATACGGCGCGCGCCCTGCTCGAGCCGGTGCTGATCGCCGGCCTGGAACAGGGCGGCCAGCTGATGATCACCACCGACGTGGAGAACTATCCGGGTTATGCCGATCCGGTCCAGGGCCCGTGGATGATGGAGCAGATGCTGAAGCAGGCGACCCATGTCGGCGCCGAGATCGTCAACGATCTCGTGACCGACGTCGATCTGTCCGTGCGTCCGTTCCGCATCAAGACCGATAGCGGCACCGACTGGACGGCGGACGCTCTGATCATCGCCACCGGCGCCAAGGCGAAGTGGCTCGGGATCGAGACCGAACCGACCTTCATGGGCTTCGGCGTCTCGGCCTGCGCCACCTGCGACGGTTTCTTCTACCGCAACAAGGATGTCATCGTCGTCGGCGGTGGCAATTCGGCCGTCGAGGAAGCGCTGTATCTGTCGAATCTCGCCAAGACTGTCACCGTCGTGCACCGCCGCGATTCCTTCCGCGCCGAGAAGATCCTGCAGGAGCGCCTGTTCGCCAAGCCGAACGTCAAGGTGATCTGGGACCATGAGGTCGTCGAATATCTGGGCGCACCGGCCAAGCCGCCGATGCCCGCCTCGGTCAACGGCGTGAAGCTGCGCAATACCAAGACCGGCGAAACCGCCGACATGGTCACCGACGGGGTGTTCGTCGCGATCGGTCACGCCCCGGCGGTCGAACTTTTCAAAGGCAAGCTTCGGCAAAAGTCCAACGGCTATCTGTGGACCGCGGCCGATTCGACGGCGACCGATGTGCCTGGCGTTTTTGCCGCAGGCGACGTCACGGACGACATCTATCGTCAGGCGGTGACGGCGGCCGGCATGGGCTGCATGGCAGCGCTGGAGACCGAGAAATACCTGGCGGGTCATATGCCCGTCGCAATTGCAGCCGAATAGAAGCTGCGAATCGGGGTGGTGCCGCTGAGGCACCTCGCCCCGTGTGGGAACAGACGCATCAGCCACATCCGGAAGACAGGACCCCGTCTTCCGGAGTGGTTTCTTATGGGGGACTTTATGTCGCTGGACTGGGACAAACTGCGCATTTTTCACGCGGCGGCCGAGGCTGGGTCGTTCACGCATGCGGCAGACAAGCTCCATCTTTCGCAATCGGCGATCAGCCGGCAGGTGAGCTCGCTCGAACAGGACGTCGGCATCAAGCTGTTCCACCGCCATGCGCGCGGCCTGATCCTCACCGAGCAGGGCGAGATCCTCTACCGGACGGCGCACGAAGTGCTGATGAAGCTCGAAAGCGTAAAAGTCCAGCTGAGCGAAACCACCGACAAGCCGAGTGGCAAGCTGCGCATCACCACGACAGTCGGCCTCGGCCAGGGCTGGCTCACCGACAAGATCCAGGAGTTCATGTCGCTGCACCCGGATGTGCAGGTCCAGCTCATCCTCGACAATGAAGAGCTCGACGTGAACATGCGTCATGCGGACTGCGCCATTCGCCTGCGCCAGCCGCAGCAGTCGGACCTCATTCAGCGCAAGCTGTTCACGGTGCACATGCACGTCTATGCAGCACCCTCCTACATCAACAAATACGGCGAGCCGCAGTCGGTCGAGGACCTCGACAATCACCGCATCATCACCTTTGGTGAACCGGCGCCGAACTATCTGCTCGATGTCAACTGGCTCGAAATCGCAGGCCGCGATTCTGACAATCCGCGCGTGTCGCACCTGCAGATCAACAGCCAGACCTCGATCAAGCGCGCCTGCCTCTTGGGCATCGGCGTTGCGATGCTGCCTGACTATATCGTTGGCCGCGACCCGGGCCTCATACAGCTTCCGATCAGCGCCGACATCCCCTCGTTCGATACCTATTTCTGCTATCCGGACGAGATGAAGAATGCCGCGAAGCTCAAGGTCTTCCGCGATTACATCGTCGCCAAGGCCCGGAACTGGAACTTCTGACGTCCATTCGGCAAATGCTCTTTTTGTGAGCATTTCTTTATAGTGATCATAACTATCTGTTTTTGATGTAAGATTTTGAATGCGCTTTCACTTTTATGCGGCGCATTTTTATTGTGCGATGCAGAAATAGGCAGGGATGCGCACATGACATGGCTGTCATGCATATTAAATGATTGCTGCCCGCCCAAAAAAGCAGCATACCAAACTCAGCTGATGCATCTTTGGTGGCTTCTCCTCCCAGTGCCACCGCAGCAGCTGTTCCCCTCTGGAGGTTTAATTACCTTCACAACTTATAAGGGCCCAAGTCATCTTGTGGCCCTCTTTTTTTGTCTACTATTTGAAGACGAGCGAGCCGTGACGAAAATCACAGTCGGCTATTGAAAGCCGATACTTCGCTTCCCATATCAAAATGCAGCTGATGCATTCTTGGTGGCTCCTCCTCCCCCGCCACCGCATTAGCTGTTCCCCTCTGGAGGTTCTAATTACCTTCACAACTACAGGGCCCAAGTTTTCTTGAGGCCCTCTTTTTTTGCCTTCGTGGTGTTCACGGTCTTGTGATTTGAATATCGGGTTTTAGCGATACATCTATCGATAAAACACGATATGGCGATATACGATGGACCGAGACGAGATATTGAAGGCGCTTGCCCATCCAGTGCGGGTGAACATCCTCGCCTGGCTGAAAGAGCCCCAGCTCCATTTCCCAACGCAGGAACATCCGCTCGATCTCGGCGTATGCGCCGGTCAATTCGAACGCTGCGGCCTGTCGCAGTCGACCGTTTCCTCGCATCTCGCAGTGCTTCAGCGCGCCGGCCTCGTGACAACACGCCGGGTTGGCCAGTGGATCTTCTACCGCCGCGATGAAGAGACGATTGCCGCCTTCCTCAAAAGCATCGGCGATCTCTGAAACCCAGCAGCTCCTCCCAAGCAGACCTCCATGAAAGGACCTCCCATGGCCTCGCTTTTTGACCCCATCACCATCGGCGACATCGCGCTGAAGAACCGCATCGTCATGGCGCCGTTGACACGCAATCGTTCTCCCGGCGCGGTACCGAACACACTGAACGTCACCTATTATGAGCAGCGCGCCACGGCCGGCTTGCTGATCACCGAGGGAACGGCGATCACCCAGCAGGGCCAGGGCTATGCCGACGTGCCCGGTCTCTATACGCCGGAGGCGCTGGAAGGCTGGCGCAAGGTGACGGATGCGGTGCATGCGAAGGGGGGCCGGATCGTCGTCCAGATGTGGCATGTCGGCCGTATCTCGCACAATTCGCTGCAGCCGGATGGTCTCAAGCCGGTTGCGCCCTCTGCAATCCGTGCCAAGTCCAAGACCTATCTGATCAATTCTGACGGTACCGGTTCCTTTGCCGAAACCTCCGAACCGCACGCGCTTGATGTCGCCGAGATCGGAGGCATCGTCGAGGACTACCGCAAGGCTGCGCGCGCTGCGATCGACGCCGGCTTCGATGGCATCGAGATCCATGCGGCCAACGGCTATCTCATCGACCAGTTCCTGCGTTCCGGTTCGAACCACCGCACGGATGCCTACGGCGGTTCGATCGAGAACCGTGCCCGCTTTCTGTTTGAGGTCATGGATGCCGTGACGACGGAGATCGGCGCCGGACGCGTCGGCATCCGCCTTTCGCCCGTCACGCCGGCCAACGACGTTTTCGATCCGGAGCCGCAAACGCTCTTCGGCTATGTGCTAAAGAACCTCGCTCGCTATCCCCTCGCCTACATCCACATCATCGAAGGCGCGACGGGTGGTCCACGCGACCACCAGCAGGGCGACCGGCCATTCGATTATGACGCTCTGCGTTCCACCTACGTCGCGGCCGGCGGCAAGGCTGCCTGGATGACGAACAACGGCTATGACAGGACGCTGGCGGTGAAGACGATCAAGGACGGCGAAGCCGATCTCGTCGCTTTCGGCAAGTCGTTCATCGCCAATCCGGATCTCGTCGAGCGGCTGAAGCGCGACGCGCCGCTCAACCCGCCGGATCAAGCGACCTTCTATGGTGGCGGCGCCAAGGGCTACACGGACTATCCGGCCCTTGAACAGGTAGCCTGACGCTCCCACATGGCCCATGCCCCGTCACTCGACGGGGCATTTGTCCATTGGGAAATTAACCCCTTATGTTTTCTAGATATTTTGAAAAATGGTCATTGCAGCCTGACGGCGAAATTATCGTTACGCCTTCCAGCCATCTTCATCCCGTCCGCTACCGCAACCAATCGGCGATGCTTAAAGTCGCTCAGGATCCCGAGGAAAAGTTCGGTCGCCTGCCGATGCTCTACTGGAACGGGCACGGCGCCGCGAAAATCTATGAGTCCGATGGTGATGCCGTCCTGATGGAGCGCACGGACAGCCAGCGCAACCTCTTTCACATGGCGATGACGGGAAGCGATGAAGACGTGACGCGCATCATCTGCCGCACGGTTGCCGAGCTTCACGCACCGCGTTCGACACCCGTTCCCCAGGATCTCGTGCCGCTCGACAAATGGTTCGCCTCGTTGGAGGCCGCCGCTCCTGCTCAAGGCGGCTTTTTTGCGCGTGCGCTCGAGGCGGCGAATGGCCTGTTTGCCGATCCGGAACCACCTGTCGTGCTGCATGGCGACGTGCATCACGCCAACATCCTCGATTTCGGCGACCGCGGCTGGCTGGCAATCGACCCGAAGCGCGTCCTCGGTGATCGCGGCTACGACTATGCCAACCTGTTCTGCAATCCGGAGCTGCCGCTGGTCACCGCGCCGGGCCGGCTGCAGCGGCACCTGCCAATCGTGGCCGAGGAGACCGGCCTTCACCCGCGTCGGATCCTGAATTGGGTATTGGCCTATGCCGGGCTTTCCGCCGCCTGGTTCTTGGAGGACGGTGACGACTTCTGCGTGGCGAGCGACCTGACAATGGCTCAGATCGCAATCGCCGAGCTCGACCGTTAAGCTCAGCCGGTCCTCAAGAGGACGACGGCGTAGATACAGGTCTCGCCGCTGGTGTTGCGGAAAACGCAATCCTGCGGCGGGCCAAGCTCCAGGCAATCCCCCACGCCGAGAACGTGGGTCTCAAGGCCTTCCACAAAGGCCAGGCTGCCCTGCTTCACCCATATCCACCGACGATGAAGCGCATAGGCGGATGCCGGGATCGGCACATCGGCGCCTGCCGGAAGCTCGATCTCGACCAGTTCGAGCGGCAGCTCGGACATCGGTGACACGTGGCGCCGGAGATATCCTGTTTGCGGATCGCGCCACACCGCTTGATCCTGGCGCCGCGACAGCCTGCCCTGGCTCATTTCTGCGCGCGCAATCAGGCTGGACATGGTCAGCCCGAACGCCCCCGCAAGCTTGGCCAGCAATGTCGCCGTCGGGCTGCTGTCGCCACGCTCGACCTTGTGGATCATCGCGCGCGAGACACCTGAGCGCTCTGAAAGCTCGCTCAGCGACCAGCCGCGCGCTTCCCTTTCGAGACGAATTCGTTCACTGAGCCGTCGATCCAGACTGTCTACTTTAGTATTCATATCGTAGTCATATAGTGAACGAACGCGAGGAGCAAGCATGCTGATCAGGGCGGCCATCCAAGACGATCTGCCAGTCATCTGCGAGATCTACAACGACGCCGTGGCGAACACGACGGCGATCTGGAACGAGACCCTGGTGGATGTCGCCAATCGAAAGGCATGGCTGAAGGCCCGCGCGGACGCAGGCTATCCGGTGCTTGTGGCCGTCTCCGACGAAGGCGACGTCGTCGGTTATGCGTCCTTTGGCGATTGGCGCGCCTTCGATGGCTATCGCCACACGGTTGAGCACTCCGTCTACGTTCACAAGCATCGGCGCGGGGGCGGCATTGGCCGCAAGCTTCATGGTCGCGCTGATCGCCGAGGCCGAGCGGCTGGGCAAACACGTGATGATCGCGGGCATCGAATCGGAGAACACGGCCTCGATCCGCCTTCATGCCCAACTGGGCTTTGTCGAGACCGGCCGCATGCGCGAGGTTGGCACGAAATTCGGCCGCTGGCTCGATCTGACATTCATGCAATTGGTGCTCCCGACAGGTTCGCCGCGCTAGGTCGCCTCGACAATGACCGTTTGTCGAGGCGGTCGGAGATGCTATGTACGCGCAAGGATTGTTTCTGGAAACACTTCAACGTGGGTCTTCGGCGGAAGGTGAGATCTGGCGCTTGGGCACGGGTCGCGAGAGCGGCGCTGGCGCTGCTTGTCGGCATTCCGGCATACCGAGCGGTCCCCGCGGCCGCTCGTATCGATGAACTCGTCCCCCAACCGAAATGCGTCTATTCAGGGCGGTCGGTCATCGATCCGGCGAAGGCACTCTGCATCAGCAAGGAGAATTTCGCCCGCGACGTCTGCGGCGTGATCGACCACTATGCGGCGGTGAACGATCTGCCCGCGGCCTTCTTCGCCCGCCTGATCTGGCGTGAAAGTCTGTTCCGGCCGAATGCGGTCAGCCCCAAGGGCGCCGAAGGGATCGCGCAGTTCATGCCGGGAACGGCGAAGATGCGGGGGCTCAACAACAGCTTCGACGTCGTCGAGGCGCTGGGCAAGTCGGCGGAATATCTGAACGAGCTCAAGTCGCGCTACGGCAATCTCGGCTTTGCCGCCGCCGCCTACAATGCCGGAGAAAACGGGCTGGAGCGTTTTCTCGAGGTCGATTGGCTGCCGGCCGAGACGCGCAACTACGTCCAGGCGATCACCGCCTACAGCGTCGAGGACTGGCGCGACAATCCACCGAAGACGCTCGACCTGACGCTCGACAAGGGCAAGTCGTTTCTCGATGGTTGCGTGGCGCTCGCCAGCACCCGCAACCTTCGCGATATCGAGGTGATCGACGAAGCCGAATGGGCGCCCTGGGGCGTGCAACTCGCTGCGCACTTCCAGAAGTCGGTGGCGCAACGATTGTTTGTGCGTGCTGCCAAGCGTCTGCCGGAACCGATCCGCAGCGAGAAGGCCCTCCTGCTCAGGGAGCGCAATGCCAGCTTTGGCCTCCGGATCCGCTACGCCGCACGCATCGGCCGCGAGACCCAGGCCGAAGCCAACAAGCTCTGCGCCACCATTCGCAAGAGCGGCGGCGCCTGCCTTGTCTTCAAGAACTAACGCCGGCTGCAACGGTTCGACGCGCTAGCCATGCGGTTAGCGAAGGGATTCACGCAAGAACGCGATCACCGGTGGCTGTGCTGCCCTCTGCCTCTGTCGGCATGCAACCAAGTCCCCTGAGCGTCGTTGCAACCGCCTCGTCGATCGGCGTATGCGGTTCTTCGCCGAGAACCGCCAACAGCCGCTCGTTCGGCATTCTCAGAGGCTCGCGCCAAACGTAGCGCATCTTGCGCAGTTCCCTGAAGAGCGGGACGAAGGGCGCGGCAAGGCCGATCAGCCGCCAGGGAAAAGCCCGAACGGGTAGCTCCGGCTTACCGACGACGCGGCGGATCGCCGCCACCATCTCCGTTCCGTTCCGGTCGAGGAAGCCGCGCATGTGATAGACGGCAAAGCGCGGCAGGCTTTCGGCACGCTCGACGAGGCGGATCATGGTTTCCGCGACATCGGGTAGATAGGCCCACTGGTGCGCGGTGCCTTCACGGCCGGGATAGGAGATCGCCCTGAGCGGTTTTCCGGGCTTTACCAGCCCTTGCGAAAACCAGTTGTTGGCGGCTCCCGGGCCGAAGAAGTCTCCTGCCCTGACGATGATGACGCCGATGCCTGCCTCGGACGCGTCCTTCAGGCGACGCTCCATCTCCTTGCGGATCAGGCCCTTGTCGGTGTCCGGGTACTGCGGTGCGTCCTCGGTCAGAACAGGAAAGGCATCCCGGCCGAAATTATAGATCGTTCCCGGCAGGAGGATGCGCGCGCCTGAGGCTTTCGCAGCCGCGATGGTGTTGTCGAGCATCGGCAGCACTAGGGTTCCCCAGTTGCGGTAGCCGGGCGGATTGACGGCGTGCACGATCAGATCGACCCCTTCCGCCGCAGCGCGAACGTCGCGCGCGTTCATGGCATCGCCTTGCCGCCAGTCGAACGCCGGCTCCGCCTGCGCCGCCTTCTCGGCGTTTCGGTTCAAGGCGCGCACCTGCCAGCCGCGTTTGCTGAGCCCGCGTGCCACGGCGTTGCCAATACCGCCCGTCGCCCCGAGCACCAGCGCGATCCTCATTCTTTCCTGCATCTCGGCCATGTCTCGCTCCATCCGTTTCGATGAAGACAGGATCACGCATCGCCGAGCTAAACGGAATTGCCGAAAAGTCTTGACCAGATATACTGAAATGTATGAGCAGAATAGATTTGAGCTGGGACTTCTACAGAACGTTCCTCGCGGTGCTGCGCGAGGGGTCGCTATCGGCGGCCGCCCGCGAGCTTGGCTTGACGCAGCCGACCGTCGGCCGGCACGTGGACGCCATGGAAGCGGCACTTGGCTATCCGCTCTTCGTGCGCTCCCCGCATGGCCTGCTGCCGACCGATGCCGCGCTGGCGCTCAAGCCCTATGCCGAGACGCTCTCCGCGACATCTGCGGCGCTGTTGCGGGCGGCGTCCAGCCAGCGTGATGCCGTCAGCGGTACCGTGCGCATCAGCGCCAGCGAGGTCATCGGCATCGAGGTCCTGCCACCGATCCTGGCGGAGCTGCACGAGGCCTATCCGGAGCTGACGATCGAACTTTCCGCCTCCGATGCGGTCGAAGACCTGTTGCGCCAGGAGGCCGATATCGCGGTGCGTATGGTCGCGCCCGCGCAGGATGCATTGATCGCCCGCCACCTCGGCGTCGTCCCCATCAGTTTTCACGCCCACCGCCGCTACATCGCGCGGCGCGGCATGCCTCGGGCACTGACCGACCTCGCGGATCACAGCCTGATCGGCTACGACCGGGAAACCGCGGCGATCCGGGCGATCATCGCCCGGTCGCCCGAACTGCCGGCCGCACGGTTTGCGCTCAAGGCCGACAGCAACCTTGCCCAGCTCGCAGCGATCCGCGCCGGCTTCGGCATCGGTATCTGCCAGAACGGGCTGGCAGCGCGCGACCCCGACCTTCTGCCGGTGCTGCCTGGCCTCTTCGAGATGAAGCTCGACACCTGGCTGGTGATGCACGAGAACCTGAAGACGGCGCCGCGCTGCCGCGTCACTTTCGATGCGCTCGCCAAGGGGCTGCGCGACTACATTCGTGGTGTCGCACCTGCGGCCCAGGACGGTGATGCTTCCACTTAGAGCAACTCCAGGAAAAGTGCGAAACGGTTTTCCGTCCGGAATTGCGTAATTTCAAAGACTTAGATCATTTCAGTGTCTCAATGAAACACTGAAATGATCTAGCGCGGCGACTAGCCATCAAGCAGCGTTGTGCGGTAGGAATAGTCGATGACGCAAGGCCATTTGCCGGCATCCGTCTTGCGGAAGACATAGGTTGCCCGCCTCACGATGGAGACATCGGCCCCCCTCCGCGTCCACCGTTTCCACGATGACGAGCGCGGTGCCCCCTCCTTCGACCACTTTCATCTCGCCCTGGCGGACTTTCATCTGGTTCTTGAAATGGGCGGCGATCGCCACGAACGCCTTTTGGATCTGGGACTTTCCGGTCGCGTTGAGACCGGGTTTGACGACCAGCGTCGCGTCGTCGGCGTAGAAGTCCATGAGGCTCTCAAAATCTTCCGCCGTGATTGCACGGTCGGTAGCTTGGATAACCTGTTTCAGTTCGTGATCTGACATGTCCGTCTCCTGGAGGCGCAAGACGGATAAACAAAACCCTTCTTGCGGCGGGTTGCTGCCTTAGGAAAAGGAGCGCGCGACAACCCACCATTCGATGAATGGTGCGAATAATCGAAGCGTTGACGTTGCCGACATTTCCATGGTTCGCGCGCAACACGCCTCGATCTCGTGGGCAAGTTGCATCGCCCGCTAAGGGACGCGTGCACCGCCAAAAAAAAGCCCGCCAAGATGGCGGGCTTTTAATAATTTGGCGCGTCTATCGCGTCGGCAGTTAACCCTCGGATTCGGCCGGCGTTTCCGGCGCTCCGTTCTCGACAGCCGTCTCCTCGCCTTCCTCGTCGCCCTCAGGCTCGCTGATGCGCTCGACCGAAACGACCTTCTCGTCCTTGGCGGTCGAGAAGATGGTGACGCCCTTGGTCGCGCGGCTTGCAAGCCGGACGCCATTGATCGGCACGCGGATCAACTGGCCGCCATCGGAGACAAGCATGATCTGGTCGTTGTCTTCGATCGGGAAGGCCGCAACGAGTACGCCGATTTCCGCCGTCTTCGAGGTGTCGGTGGCGCGGATGCCCTTGCCGCCGCGGCCCGAGGTGCGGAAATCGTAGGACGACGAGCGCTTGCCGAAGCCCTTCTCCGAGACCGTCAGCACGAACTGTTCGCGTGCCTTTAGTTCTTCGAAGCGTTCGTTGCTGAGTTCGCCACCTTCGGTGACTTCCTCGCCGACCAGAGCGATTTCTTCCTCTTCGCCATTCGTCGTGCGCCGCTCGGCGGCAGCGCGCTTGAGATAGGCTGCACGCTCCCATGGTTCGGCGTCGACATGGCCAAGGATCGCCATCGAGATGATGCGGTCGCCGTCGCCGAGGTTGATGCCACGAACGCCGATCGAGTTGCGGCCGGCAAAGACGCGTACGTCGTCGACCGGGAAGCGGATGCACTGGCCGAGCGCCGTCGTCAGCATGACGTCGTCATGCTCCGTGCAGGTGTCGACGGAGAGGATCTCGTCGCCCTCCTCCTCGAGCTTCATCGCGATCTTGCCGTTGCGGTTGACCTGGACGAAGTCCGACAGCTTGTTGCGGCGAACCGTGCCGCGGGTCGTCGAGAACATGACGTCGAGGTTTTCCCAGGTCGCCTCGTCCTCGGGCAGCGGCATGATCGTGGTGATGCGTTCGCCGGGCTCCAGCGGCAGCATGTTGATCAGCGCCTTGCCGCGCGATTGCGGGGTGCCGATCGGCAGGCGCCAGACCTTCTCCTTGTAGACGATGCCACGCGAGGAGAAGAACAGAACGGGCGTATGGGTATTGGCGACGAATAGCCGGGTAACGAAATCCTCGTCCCTGGTCGCCATGCCCGAGCGGCCCTTGCCGCCGCGGCGCTGCGCCCGATAGGTCGTCAGCGGCACGCGCTTGATGTAGCCGAGATGCGAGACGGTCACGACCATATCTTCACGGGCGATGAGGTCCTCATCGTCCATGTCGGGGCCGCCTTCCATGATCTCGCTTCGGCGCGGGGTGCCGAATTCGTCACGGATAGCGATGAGCTCGTCCTTGACGATGGTCATGATGCGCAGGCGCGAGGACAGGATGTCGAGGTAATCCTTGATTTCCTCGCCGATCTTGTTGAGTTCGTCGCCGATTTCGTCGCGGCCGAGCGCAGTCAGGCGCTGGAGGCGCAGGTCGAGGATGGCGCGGGCCTGTTCTTCCGACAGGTTGTAGGTGTTGTCTTCATTGATCCGGTGGCGCGGATCGTCGATCAGCCGGATGAGGCTGTCGACGTCATGGGCGGGCCAGCGGCGTTCCATCAACTGTTCGCGTGCGGTCTGCGGATCAGGCGCATGCCGGATCAGCTTGATCACTTCGTCGATGTTGGCAACGGCAATTGCGAGACCGACTAGGACGTGGGCGCGGTCACGCGCCTTGCGCAGCAGGTACTTCGTTCTCCGGCTAACGACTTCCTCGCGGAAGGAGACGAAAGCACGCAGCATATCGAGCAGCGTCATCTGTTCCGGCTTGCCGCCGTTCAGCGCCACCATGTTGCAGCCGAAGGAGGTCTGCAATGGCGTGTAGCGGTAGAGCTGGTTCAGGATAACGTCGGCATTGGCGTCGCGCTTCAGTTCGATGACGACGCGATAGCCTTGACGGTCCGATTCGTCGCGCAGATCCGAGATGCCCTCGATGCGCTTCTCGCGCACCAGTTCGGCCATCTTCTCGATCATCGTCGCCTTGTTCACCTGGAAGGGGATCTCGGTGATGATGATCTGCTCGCGGTCGCCGCGCATCGGCTCGACATGCGCACGGCCACGCATGATGACCGAACCGCGGCCGGTCTCGTAGGCCGAACGGATGCCGGAGCGGCCGAGGATCAATGCGCCGGTCGGGAAGTCCGGGCCCGGGATAATCTCCATCAATTCCGGCAGTTCGATCGCCGGATTGTCGATGAGCGCCATGCAACCGTCGATGACTTCGACCAGGTTATGCGGCGGGATATTCGTCGCCATCCCGACGGCGATACCGCCGGCGCCATTGACGAGCAGGTTGGGGAACTTCGCCGGAACGACGGACGGCTCGCTCAGCGTGCCATCATAGTTGTCGCGGAAGTCGACGGTTTCCTTGTCGAGATCGTCGAGCAGCGAATGCGCTGCCTTCTGCAGGCGGCATTCGGTGTAGCGCTCGGCTGCCGGCGGGTCGCCGTCGACGGAACCGAAGTTGCCCTGGCCGTCGATCAGCGGCAGGCGGAGAGACCAGTCCTGCGCCATACGCGCCAGCGCATCGTAGATCGCTGCGTTGCCGTGCGGGTGATACTTACCCATCACGTCCCCGGTGACGCGGGCGCATTTGACGTATTTCTTGTTCCAGTCGATGCCGAGCTCGCTCATCCCGTAGAGGATGCGGCGGTGCACGGGTTTCAGACCGTCACGCACGTCGGGAAGCGCGCGGCTGACGATGACGCTCATTGCGTAATCGAGATAGGACCGCTGCATTTCCTCGATGATGGAAATCGGCTCGATGCCTGGCGGAGTTTTTCCGCCGCCGGGAGTGCTTTGCTCAGTCAATGGTGATCACGATCTTTGTTCAGAATCAGTCGGATATTTATAGCGGATTACCACCGGAATCGCCAATTTGCGGCCCACGGCACCATTCGTCCGCCCAAGTGTGAAGATGTCACTGTAACGCTTTGATTCGCTGCATGATTCGTTCGACGTTCCGGATCGGGAGCCGAAGAGCCATGCGGCAGTTGTGAACAGTCTTTTGCCGCCGGAGCAGGCTTTTCTAGGGCATCGCGCGGGAAATCGGAAGACCCCTGCCGCCAATCGCCGCGACGGCGCGCATTTGCGCTCCGATTGCCGCAATGGATTGCTCATTAAGTCATTGCTGAGACTTTGTTTGCCGCCCTCTTTCCAAGCGCTCGCCGCTTGCCTAACAATGCCTTCATGCCACCGGGAAGACCCGGGGCGAAATCCGGAAGGGGAAACGGATGTTCAATGTCGACCTCCTGGTCAATGCGCTCACCACGCTTCTCGTCACGCTCGATCCGCCTGGCCTCGCGCCGATCTTTCTGAGCCTGACGGTCGGGCTCAGCCGGCAGGAGCGTTTTCAGGTGGCCACACGCGGCTCGCTGATCGCCTTCTTCATCCTTGCCGCCTTCGCCGTGTTCGGCAACGGCATCCTGGGGCTGCTCGGCATATCGATCGGCGCCTTCCGCATCGCCGGCGGTCTTTTGCTGTTCTGGATCTCGTTCGAGATGATTTTCGAGAAGCGGCAGGAACGGAAGGAAAAGACCGGCGAGAACGCGACGATCAAGGACCACATCCACAACATCGCGGTCTTTCCTCTCGCGCTTCCCCTGATAGCCGGGCCAGGCGCGATCTCGGCGACGATCCTGCTTGCCGGCTCCTTCCCGACGGCGGTCGAGCGCACGCAGCTCTTGATCGTCATCGCGCTGTCGATGTTCAGCCTGTTTCTGGCGCTTGTCATCGCCGAGCGCATCGATCGCTTTCTCGGCGTCACCGGTCGCGCCATCCTCACCCGCCTGCTCGGCGTCATCCTCGCGGCGCTCGCGGTTCAATTCGTCGTCGACGGCGTGAAATCCGCAATGGCGCTCTAAGCTCTCGTCGCCGTCGACGGGCGGCAAGAGTGCAGACAACAAAAAACGCCGTGTCCGAGGACACGGCGTTTTTTGTGAATGCCGATCGGTCTGCGATCAGAACGGAATGTCGTCGTCCATATCGCGCGAGAAGCCACCGCCCTGGCCGCCTTGACCGCCCTGGCCACCGCCCGAACGGCCGCCACCGGAAGGCTGGCGCGACTGGTCGTAGTCGTCGTAACCACCGCCGCCGCCGCCGCCGCCGTAGTTGCTGCCGCCAAAGTCGCCGCCGCCACCACGGCTGACACCGGAGCCACCGCCCTCGCCGCGACCGTCAAGCATCGTCAGCGTCGAGTTGAAGCCCTGCAGCACGATTTCGGTCGAATATCGGTCGTTGCCGTTCTGGTCCTGCCACTTGCGCGTCTGCAGCGCGCCTTCGATATAGAGCTTGGCGCCCTTCTTCACATATTGTTCGACGACCTTGCAGAGGCCCTCGTTGAAGACGACGACCGTGTGCCATTCGGTCTTTTCCTTGCGCTCGCCGCTGTTGCGGTCGCGCCAGGATTCCGAGGTTGCGATGCGCAGGTTGGCAATCGGCCGGCCGTCCTGCGTGCGCCGGATTTCCGGGTCAGCCCCGACATTTCCGATCAAGATTACCTTGTTGACGCTTCCAGCCATGTTGCTTTTCCCGTGGTTTCACCGGGCCGTCGGCCCGGTTTGGAATTTCAAGAGCGCGCATCTTAGCGGCCCGATGCCGCCGATACGCCCCGCCCAGCACATAATCCACAACAGTTTTGGTCGTTTTATGTGCGCTTTGTTCTTTATTTGTTCTAGTATTTGGCTATGATCCTGTCAACCGACTCGAATTGGTCGCCTGTTTTGCCGATTGCGCCTCGACATGGGCGTTAGCGTCATTACATAGGGGGCTTTCAACCGACATGCAAAAGCTGGCTTCCGATGAGTGAACTCAAGACCATCTCCATTCGTGGTGCGCGCGAGCACAATCTGAAAGGCATCGACCTCGATCTGCCGCGCAACAAGCTGATCGTGATGACCGGCCTTTCCGGCTCCGGCAAGTCTTCGCTCGCCTTCGATACGATCTATGCCGAAGGGCAGCGCCGCTATGTCGAGAGCCTGTCGGCCTATGCCCGTCAGTTCCTCGAGATGATGCAGAAGCCGGATGTCGACCAGATCGACGGCCTGTCGCCGGCGATCTCGATCGAGCAGAAGACGACCTCGCGCAACCCGCGCTCGACGGTCGGCACGGTCACCGAAATCTACGACTATATGCGCCTGCTCTTTGCGCGCGTCGGCGTGCCCTATTCGCCGGCGACGGGCCTCCCGATCGAAAGCCAGACGGTCAGCCAGATGGTCGACCGCGTGCTGGAGTTCGGCGAAGGCACGCGCCTTTACATTCTTGCGCCGCTCGTTCGCGGCCGCAAGGGCGAATACAAGAAGGAACTCGCCGAACTGATGAAGAAGGGCTTTCAGCGCGTCAAGGTTGACGGCACCTTCTACGAGATCGCCGAGGTTCCGGCGCTCGACAAGAAATACAAGCACGACATCGATGTGGTGGTCGACCGTGTCGTCGTTCGGCCCGACCTTGCCTCGCGCCTTGCCGACAGCCTCGAGACCTGCCTGACGCTTGCCGATGGTCTCGCCGTTGCAGAATTCGCCGACAAGCCGCTGCCGCCGGAAGAAACGGCCGCCGGCGGTTCGGCCAACAAGTCGCTCAACGAGACTCATGAGCGCGTGCTGTTCTCGGAAAAATTCGCCTGCCCGGTCTCCGGCTTCACGATCTCCGAGATCGAGCCGCGCCTGTTCTCGTTCAACAACCCCTTCGGCGCCTGCCCGACCTGTGACGGTCTCGGCAGCCAGCAGAAGATCGACGTGGCGCTGATCGTTCCGGAGGAGCACCGGACGCTGCGCGACGGCGCGATCGCGCCCTGGGCCAAGTCCTCCTCGCCTTACTACAACCAGACGCTCGAAGCACTCGGCAAGGCCTTCGGCTTCAAGCTCGGCAATCGCTGGAACGAACTGTCCTCCGCGGCGCAGAATGCGATCCTGCACGGAACGGAAGAGAAGATCGTCTTCCACTACGAGGACGGCGCCCGCTCCTACAACACCACCAAGAACTTCGAGGGCATCGTGCCCAATCTCGAGCGTCGCTGGAAGGAAACCGACAGCGCCTGGGCGCGGGAGGAGATCGAGCGCTACATGTCGGCGGCGCCCTGCCCGGCCTGCGCCGGTTTCCGCCTGAAGCCCGAGGCGCTGGCGGTCAAGATCGACAAGCTGCACATCGGCCAGGTCACCGAGATGTCGATCCGCATCGCGCGCGACTGGTTCGAAGCGCTGCCGGCGCATCTCAACACCAAACAGAATGAGATCGCAGTTCGCATCCTCAAGGAAATCCGCGACCGCCTGCGCTTCCTCAACGATGTCGGCCTTGAATATCTCAGCCTGTCGCGCAACTCCGGCACGCTCTCGGGCGGTGAAAGCCAACGCATCCGGCTCGCGTCGCAGATCGGTTCGGGGCTGACTGGCGTGCTCTACGTGCTCGACGAGCCGTCGATCGGCCTGCACCAGCGCGACAACGCCCGCCTGCTCGAAACCCTTCGCCACCTGCGCGACATCGGCAACACCGTGATCGTCGTCGAGCATGACGAAGACGCGATCCTGACGGCCGACTATGTCGTCGATATCGGTCCGGCCGCCGGCATCCACGGCGGCGAGGTCATCGCGCAAGGGGCGCCCGCCGATGTCATGGCCAATCCGAAATCGCTGACTGGCAAGTATCTGTCCGGCGAGCTTTCGGTCGCGGTTCCGAGCGAGCGCCGCAAGCCCAAGAAGAAAAAGGAAATCACCGTCGTCGGCGCGCGCGCCAACAACCTGAAGAACGTCACCGCCTCGATCCCGCTCGGCGTCTTCACCGCCGTAACTGGCGTTTCCGGAGGCGGCAAGTCGACCTTCCTGATCGAAACGCTCTACAAGTCCGCCGCCCGCCGCATCATGGGCGCGCGCGAGAACCCAGCCGAGCATGACCGTATCGATGGCTTCGAGCATATCGACAAGGTGATCGACATCGACCAGTCGCCGATCGGCCGCACGCCGCGTTCGAACCCGGCGACCTATACCGGCGCCTTCACGCCGATCCGCGACTGGTTCGCCGGTCTGCCGGAGGCAAAGACGCGCGGCTACCAGCCGGGCCGCTTCTCCTTCAACGTCAAGGGCGGCCGCTGCGAGGCCTGCCAGGGCGATGGCGTCATCAAGATCGAAATGCACTTCCTGCCGGATGTCTACGTCACCTGCGACGTTTGCCACGGCAAGCGCTACAACCGCGAAACACTCGATGTGCACTTCAAGGGCAAGTCCATTGCCGACGTGCTCGACATGACGGTCGAGGAAGGCGTCGAGTTCTTCGCCGCCGTCCCGGCCGTGCGCGACAAGCTGGTGACGCTCAACCAGGTCGGCCTCGGCTACATCAAGGTGGGTCAGCAGGCAAACACGCTCTCGGGCGGCGAAGCCCAGCGCGTTAAGCTCGCCAAGGAACTGTCGAAACGTTCGACAGGCCGTACGCTTTATATCCTCGACGAGCCGACGACCGGGCTGCATTTCCATGACGTAGCCAAGCTTCTTGAAGTTCTGCATGAGCTCGTCAACCAGGGCAATTCCGTCGTCGTCATCGAGCACAATCTCGAAGTCATCAAGACCGCCGACTGGGTCATCGACTTCGGTCCCGAGGGCGGCGATGGTGGCGGCGAGGTCATCGCCAAGGGCACACCTGAGGAGGTGGTCAAGGAGAAGCGTTCCTATACCGGCCAGTTCCTGAAGGAACTTCTCGATCGCCGGCCGATGAAAAAGGTCGAGGCGGCGGAGTGAACGCCTCGGCGCCTATCAGCGACCGGAAGAGGTGAGCGCGTTGTGATGCGGCCTGCGCGTTTGGAAGATCTGGCTGCGATGCAAAGCGTCACGGAGGCGGCCTACGAGCCCTATCGGGCGCTGCTTGGCGGGCCGCCGCTCCCGGTAACCGAAGACTACGCGCCCCGCATTCTTCGCAGCGAGATTTGGCTTCGGGAGCAGGATGACGTTGTCGCGGCCCTTGCCGTTTTCGAGCGGCACGCCGATCACCTGCTGATTTTCAGCATTGCAGTTGCGCCAGCCTGTCAGGGTCAGGGGCTGGGCATTGAACTGCTGAAATTCCTGGACAGCAAGGCGGTCGAGTGGGGCTTGCCGGAGGTGCGGCTCTACACCAATTCACGAATGGAGCGAAACATCGCGCTCTATCGCGCCTATGGATTTCAAGAAACGGGTCGCCGACCCAATCCCTATCGTCCAGGGTGGACACTCGTGGACATGACGAAATCGATCAAAGACTGAAAGCACGCGGTCAAGCGACGACCGTTGTTGAGGAGGATGGCATGGCAAAATCCGGAAAGATCCGCGTTGGCATCGGCGGCTGGACCTTCGAGCCCTGGGAGGGCACCTTCTATCCGAGCACGCTGGCCAAGAAGCGGCAGCTCGAATACGCCGGCAAGCAGCTGCGTGCGATCGAGGTGAACGGCACCTACTACTCTTCGCAGAAGCCCGAGACCTTCGCCAAGTGGGCCTCCGAGGTGCCTGAGGATTTCATCTTCTCACTAAAGGCGAGCCGCTTCGTCACCAACCGCAAGGTTCTCTCGGAAGCCGGTGAATCCATGGAGCGATTCCTGACACAAGGGTTGACCGAACTCGGGCCGCATCTTGGACCGATCCTCTGGCAGTTCGCGCCGACGAAGAAGTTTGAACCTGGCGACTTCGAGGGTTTTCTGAAACTATTACCGGCAAAGCAGGATGGGCTTCCGCTCCGCCATGTGGTCGAGGTGCGCAATCCTACCTTCCAGGCTCCGGAGTTCGTGGCGCTGCTGGAGAAATACGGCGTTGCCGTGGTGCTCGCCGAACATGCGGATTATCCGATGATCGCCGACGTTACCGCCGATTTCGTCTATCTGCGTCTGCAGAAGGGCAGCGACGATATCGAGACCTGCTATGCGGCCGACAAGCTCGACCTCTGGGCCGAGCGCGCCAAGAGCTTTGCCAGTGGCGACGAGCCGAGCGGGCTTGAAAAGAGCGCCCCGGACCGCAAGGCCAAGAAAGAGCCGCGCGATGTGTTTGCCTACTTCATCACCGAGGGCAAGGTGAATGCGCCGAATGGTGCCCGCGAGTTGCAGAAGCGCGTCGATTGAGTTCCAAGGCGGGATCAGTGCGTGCCGCTGATCCCGCTCACCTCTCACGAACCTGCCAGTCTTTGTACCTGCGCCGTTTCACGGGCCAGGAGTGAGATCTAAATAGGCGCTATAGGTAGTGCCGGTACTCCGTTCGGAAGCCAAAAGGCCAGCGGCCTCAAGGCGTAAGGCGCGAATCACCACGCCCACCCCATATCGTTTTCCTCAGCGCAACCGAGGGTACCGTTGGGGATGGTTTTTATGCGGTTTTTTACCCGTCAATTTTTTGATTTGGCGCTGACCGTTGCGTTAGTCTCACAGGCAACCTCTGGAAGTGCCTGATTTTCATGGGGTTGGCCGATGTCCCCGTTTTCCACAGTCGGTCCACACAACATCTAGCGCTCAAACTTCCGTCACAAACCACCCCTTGACGCCCCCGGACGATTCACGGTTAATGGATTTCACGTTGCGACGGCGGCGGACCGGATTGTTTAGCGCCCGGTTCATCTCACCAAATCGGCGGTTCTGACAGGCGGCAGTCATGGATTTCACCATGCGGTCGCCGTGAGGATTTCTGTGCGGTTTTTTGGGCCTGCCGGGGCAATATTTGGCTGGCATAAATCAGCTGTTAACACTATATTTAGTGCTTGCAGTCAGCCTATCTCACAAGATACAGGGTCACCCAGTTATGGGTTTCTCTCCATGGACGGAAGCTGAGACTGGCTGCGGGATGCCCCTTGCGGCCGGGCGGGGACAATTGCGCCTGTGGCGGGCGCTAGGCAACACGAAGGACCAGGGACAATGAAGATCGAACGTCGTTTCACGAAGGCCGGGCAATCCGCCTATGCGGAAATCGAATTCCGCAAGGCTACGAGTGAAATCAAGAACCCCGATGGTTCGATCGTCTTCCGCCTTGCCGATATCGACGTGCCGGCCCAGTTCAGCCAGGTCGCGGCCGACATTCTCGCCCAGAAGTATTTCCGCAAGGCCGGCGTGCCTGCCAAAATGAAGCGCGTCGAGGAGAACGATGTCCCCTCCTTCCTCTGGCGCTCCGTTCCCGATCAGGACGCGCTGAAGGCGCTGCCGAAAGAAGAACACTACGGTTCCGAAACCGATGCTCGCCAGGTTTTCGATCGCCTGGCCGGCACCTGGGCCTATTGGGGCTGGAAGGGCGGCTACTTCGACACCGAAGAAGACGCGTCCGCCTTCCAGGATGAACTTGCCTATATGCTCGCCACCCAGCGTGTCGCTCCGAACTCGCCGCAATGGTTCAACACCGGCCTGCACTGGGCCTATGGCATCGACGGCCCCGGCCAGGGCCACTTCTATGTCGACCCCTTCACCGGCAAGCTGACCAAGTCCAAGTCGGCCTACGAGCATCCGCAGCCGCATGCCTGCTTCATCCAGTCGGTCGCTGACGATCTCGTCAACGAAGGCGGCATCATGGATCTCTGGGTGCGCGAAGCGCGCCTGTTCAAGTATGGCTCGGGTACCGGTTCCAACTTCTCGCACCTGCGCAGCGAAGGCGAAAAGCTCTCGGGCGGCGGCAAGTCCTCCGGCCTGATGTCGTTCCTGAAGATCGGCGACCGCGCCGCCGGCGCGATCAAGTCGGGTGGCACCACCCGCCGCGCCGCGAAGATGGTTGTTGTCGATATCGACCATCCGGATATCGAGGAATACATCAACTGGAAGGTCAAGGAAGAGCAGAAGGTTGCTGCCCTCGTCACCGGCTCCAAGGTCGTCGCCAAGCACCTGAAGGCGATCATGAAGGCCTGCGTCAATTGCGACGGCACCGACGACGCCTGCTACGACCCGAAGCAGAACCCGGCGCTGAAGCGCGAGATCCGCGCCGCCAAGCAGGCGCTGGTTCCGGAAAACTACGTCCAGCGCGTCATCCAGTTCGCCAAGCAGGGTTACAAGGACCTCGAGTTCAAGACCTATGACACCGACTGGGATTCGGAAGCCTATCTGACGGTTTCGGGCCAGAACTCCAACAATTCCGTCTCGATCAAGGACGACTTCCTGCGCGCCGTTGAAGCAGACGGCGACTGGCACCTGACCGCCCGCAAGGACGGCCGCGTGATGAAGACGCTGAAGGCCCGTGACCTCTGGGAGTCGATCTCCTACGCCGCCTGGGCGTCTGCCGATCCGGGCCTGCACTTCAACACGACGATGAACGACTGGCACACAAGCCCGGCCGCCGGCCCGATCCGTGCGTCGAACCCGTGCTCGGAATACATGTTCCTCGACGACACCGCCTGCAACCTCGCCTCGCTGAACCTGATGATGTTCAAGGATGCAGCGACCAAGCGCATCAACATCGCCGACTACGAGCACGCCGTCCGCCTGTGGACCGTCGTCCTCGAAGTCTCGGTCATGATGGCGCAGTTCCCGTCCCGCGAGATTGCCGAACTCTCCTACGAATACCGCACGCTCGGCCTCGGCTATGCCAACATCGGCGGCCTGCTGATGTCCTCGGGCATTCCCTATGACAGCGCCGAGGGCCGCGCCATCGCTGGTGCGCTCACCGCAATCATGACCGGTGTCTCCTACGCCACCTCGGCCGAGATGGCCGAGAAGCTGGGTCCGTTCCCGGGCTTTGCCCCGAACCGCGACAACATGCTGCGCGTCATCCGCAACCACCGCCGCGCCGCCTATGGCGAGACGACCGGCTACGAGGCGCTCTCGGTCAACCCGGTCGCCCTCATCCATGGCGACAATCCGGACCAGGACCTCGTCATCCACGCCATGAGCGCATGGGATAAGGCACTGGAACTCGGCGAGAAGCACGGCTACCGCAACGCCCAGGCGACCGTGATCGCGCCGACCGGCACGATCGGTCTCGTCATGGACTGCGATACGACCGGCATCGAGCCCGACTTCGCGCTGGTCAAGTTCAAGAAGCTCGCCGGCGGCGGCTACTTCAAGATCATCAACCGCGCCGTTCCGGAAGCGCTGCGTTCGCTCGGCTATAGCGAAAGCCAACTCGCCGAGATCGAGGCTTACGCAGTCGGCCATGGCAACCTGAACCAGGCGCCGGCGATCAACCCGTCGACGCTGAAGGCCAAGGGCTTCACCGACGAGAAGGTGGAAGCGGTGAACGCCGCGTTGAAGAGCGCCTTCGACATCAAGTTCGTCTTCAACCAGTGGACGCTTGGCGCCGACTTCCTGAAGGGCACGCTGAAGGTCACGGACGAGCAGCTCGGCGCGATGGACTTCAACCTCCTCGACCACATGGGCTTTACGAAGAAGGACATCGAAGCGGCCAACATCCACGTTTGCGGAGCGATGACGCTCGAAGGCGCCCCGTTCCTCAAGAACGAGCATCTGCCGGTGTTCGATTGCGCCAACCCCTGCGGCAAGATCGGCAAGCGCTACCTCTCGGTCGAAAGCCACATCCGCATGATGGCGGCTGCCCAGCCGTTCATCTCGGGCGCCATCTCCAAGACGATCAACATGCCGAACGAGGCGACCGTCGAGGATTGCAAGAACGCCTACATGCTCTCCTGGAAGCTGGCACTGAAGGCAAACGCCCTTTATCGCGATGGCTCCAAGCTGTCGCAGCCGCTGAACGCCTCGCTGATCGAGGACGACAAGGACGAGGATGCGCTGGAGGATCTGATCCAGGCGCCGGCCGCCGCCCAGGCCGTCACCATCACCGAAAAGATCGTCGAGCGCGTCATCGAAAAGGTGATCCGCGCCCGCGAAAAGCTGCCGAACCGCCGCCAGGGCTACACCCAGAAGGCTGTCGTCGGCGGGCACAAGGTTTACCTGCGCACTGGCGAATTCGGTGACGGCCGCCTCGGCGAGATCTTCATCGACATGCACAAGGAAGGGGCTGCCTTCCGTGCGATGATGAACAATTTCGCCATCGCCATCTCGCTCGGCCTGCAATACGGCGTGCCGCTCGAAGAATATGTGGAGGCCTTCACCTTCACCAAGTTCGAGCCGGCCGGCATGGTCCAGGGCAACGACGCGATCAAGAACGCGACATCGATCCTTGACTACGTCTTCCGTGAACTGGCCGTATCCTATCTCGGCCGCCACGATCTGGCCCATGTCGACACGTCGGACTTCAGTAACACCGCACTCGGCAAGGGTATCCAGGAAGGCAAGACCAACCTGATCTCCACTGGCTGGACCCGTGGCTACAAGCCGACCATCGTCGGCGGCACGGCGGATCGCGCCGGCGAGCCGAAGGGTTCGGCCACGACAGCCCCTGCCCGCGCCTCGTCCGGCGCGACGGTGACGGCGATCGCTGGCAACACGGTGCGCAAGCTGGAGACGACAACCTCGATTGCCACGTCGGAAATCGTCGCCTTCAAGCGCGACTACGAAGAGCGTGCAGCGGAACTTGCCGAAGAGATCGCCGAGGAAACGGTCGAGACGGTAACGGAAGTGACGGCTCTCTTCTCCGACAAGGCGGCTGCGGAAGCGGCATCGGCCAAGACGGACGCCAAGAAGCTCGAAGCCGAACGCCGCGCCCGTTCGATCATGCAGGGCTACACCGGCAACATGTGCACCGAGTGCCAGAACTTCACGATGGTGCGCAACGGCACCTGCGAGAAGTGCGACACCTGCGGCGCGACCAGCGGCTGCAGCTAAGCGGCTCTCCACCGAGATATGGTTGTGGTGACGAATCAGTCAGTCAGGCGGTTTTCATAGAACGCGCGGTTGTCTCCCGACCAGAATTTTGCCCAGGGGCGTTGAGCCGTGCCCCTGGGTTTTTTCGTGGACGAGACCTGACACGGTCACGCGTCCTGTCGTGCTTGTGTGCAAAGCTGACACCGCTGTCCCCGCTCCCAGGGCAGATACCGCTCTGCTGTCCTGCAGCACGACGTGCAATCATCCATAACGACGGCTGCCGTTCACATCCTTGCCGATGATCTCCCGGATGATGGTCAAGGTCTCCCTTGCCGCCTCTTTGGGTGCAAGCGCGGTATCGGCGACGTTGCTGACCAGTTTCGTCATGTCGTGATCGATGTCCTTCTCCGCCCAACGCTTGCCTTTGGCGACGGTGATATAGACCGAGTAGGCGTGGTGCATGGTTCCGGGCCGCTCGCCGATGATGTGGAGAATTCCCCGGAAACTGTTGGGATCTGCATCTCCAAAAAGCATCTCGCCGATCCTGTAGCCGGCCCGCACCCGGCCGCTGGTCACCAGGATGTTCTTGTCGCTCACCGTGACACCGGCGTCTCCAAGCAACCTGCGCATCTCCTCCAGGTAAGGAGAAAGATGGCCGTCGTCCATGATGGCCTTGGCGTTCAGGCCGTCCGAAATGACGATCTGACCTTTGGGCATGTCGTCTTTCCAGGATGCCCTTATCCGTTCAATCTCCCTGATTGAGTCCGGGCTCAGCGTTTCGCCGGTGGTTGGGTGTGCGATGTAGTCGTTCCGGTCCTTGGACAGGGTGCGAACCGGAACGACGTTGGGCACGGCCGCGACGAACTCCGGCGTAAGTTCGGCCCAAAGCGATAGTTTGGCGTCGTCATACAGACCCCTTACTTTCGTCGCGAGCGCCGGGTTGAGATCCCAGATCTTCTCTCCGTGGCCCGTCGCCAGGTCGACGCCTCTCGCTTCGACCTCCATCATCATCTGCTTGCCTTCGTCGTAGACAGCCTCCTTTGGCCGCTTGTCACCCTTGGCGAGGCGGTACTGATAATAGACCCAGAGGGGATCCCCGTAGTTTGACGTGTAGCTGTTGTCGTTACCGACGATCCCGATGCGCTTGTAGAAATCCCACATGGCATCGTTGACCTTGAAGCCAAATTTCTCCCTAACGCGTACGTGGTCCTGAAATGCGGTCGTGAGATAGCTCAACATCGGGTCATTTTTGGTGGGTAGAGCAATCAGGTAGGCCGGATTGGCCGGCATGATCTGGTCCTGGCACCAATCCAGATCGTCCAGGCTCACCGTCATGTGCAGGGTGGTGCAGATATCGAGGCCGATGGTCAGCCCATGGAGCTTGCCCATGACCATGTCTTCGAGACAGCAGCGGACGAGTTGTTCGCGGCTCTTGAACACTTCCGGCCCGATGAAGCCGGCCACATCGTTGACATGGAGCCAGGCGCCCTTGGGCTGCACCTTCGCAAGCTCCATGCCGACGGCCCTGCTGAAGCCGTACTTTCGCGACTCGAGCACCATCATGTCGACGCCGTTTGCCACGCCGTTGGTGAATTCCGAGCCCTGCCCGGTCTCGAAGTAGAGGCCATATCTCTCCCCTGCCTTCGCGCTCGCATATTTCAGGATCTTCTCATTCGTAATATCGAAGATCTTGTTGCAGTCATCGGTTCCCGCGAGGCTCTGGAACACCGTGGATACCGTCCCCGGGAAGCTCTCGCTCACCTCGGCCTGAACGTCGATATGGGCGAGCACGCACCAGGGAATGACGTCAACCAGTTTGAAGGTATCGACGATATCCTTGAGGGCACGTTCCACCGTGACGACGCTGTTGACGGTGCTGTCCACGGGATTGGTGCCGATGACGATGTCGCCAGTCGCATAGGAGAATGCGTCGAAGACCTGCCACATGATGTCGTCGGGGTGGTCGGTTGGCGAATTCGGCTGAATACGCGCGCCCATATACCCCTTGGCCCCCAACTTGGTGTCCGGCATGACGTTGAAGATCTTTTGGCTGACGGAGATGAGCTCTTCGTTGCTCATCAGTTTCGGCACGCAGCCGATGGTATCGCTGGTCAGGCCATTCATGATGCCTTTGATCTCTTCTTCCGATCCGGTGAGAAGAAATTCCTTCAGTTGGCCCATGGTCCAGTCTTTGACCTTGTCATGCTGGGCCTTGTCCGTGGTCTGCCAGATCAGTCGTTGCAGATCGTCCTCAAGCAGCGGGCGCTGATGAAGGTCGCCGATCTTCGTGTTTGCCAGAAGGGTCCGAGCATTCGAACGTGACGTCTCATTGTCCGCCGCCACACCGATCGTCTGATCTCCTTCCTTGAACGCGTTCGCACAGCCCAGCACCTGCAGATAGGTCGTTTCGTCAAAAGCGCCCTTGATCCTGCTGATATAGGCAAAGACGTCCTCGCCCTGCTTCACCTCATCGATCGCAAGGGTGCCTTCGCCCGGTGCTGCCCGGGCAGCCTGGCTGTATGTGGCAAGCGTGGCCGCCGCAGTTCCTGCCACCAACAGGAGATCTCGTCTGGACAGTCCGTGCTGATCCGAGAACATGCCCTTGCTCATTGCCATTTCCTTTCTGCAAAAGGTCTATAGGCATTTCGCCAAACGGCCCTGGTGTGGTCGGCGATTTGAGGAGGCGCGCAGATTGCGTGCGCGTCACATGCTCCATATCGGGCGATGATGCGGCGCCCGCAGGTCCCTTGATCGATGCGCCGCCGCCCCTCGACGGACGGGCTTGCGATCAGAAGACGCGTCTGCGCCGGCTACTGCAGGCTCATCACGATGCGCCCGTCGATCTTGCCGGCCTCCATCCGGTGGAAGATCTCATTGATGTTCTCCAGGCTGTCCCATGAGAAATGCGGCGCCACCTTGCCTTCAGCCGCAAACTGCAGCGATTCCTCCAAATCCTGGCGGGTGCCGACG
Source organism: Ensifer sp. CCNWLY38 (assembly GCF_037120565.1). NCBI lineage: Bacteria > Pseudomonadati > Pseudomonadota > Alphaproteobacteria > Hyphomicrobiales > Rhizobiaceae > Ensifer > Ensifer sp. CCNWLY38. Next base: position 561,723 of record NZ_JBBBBO010000002.1, on the reverse strand, counting down.
ATCGATCCGCGCAGCGTTATGCGCTTGAGCACCGTTTCAAATACCGGCACGGAGATCATCCCAGGGGGAAGGCCGACGAGCGCCATCGTGCCCCGCGATCGCAGGAATCCGAACGCCTGTTCCATTGCAGCAGGTGAAACCGCAGTTACGAGCGCCCCATGCACGCCGCCGGTCGCCTTGATGACCTGCTCTACGGCATCCTTCGCCTTGCCGTTGACTGTAATGTCGGCGCCTAGCTGCTTTGCAAGTGCCAGCTTGTCGTCAAAGATGTCCGCGGCGACGACATGCATGCCCATCGCCTTTGCGTACTGCACAGCCATGTGGCCAAGGCCACCGATGCCGGAGACGGCGACCCATTCGCCGGGCCGTACTTCCGTTTCCTTCAATCCCTTGTAAACGGTCACGCCGGCGCAAAGAACCGGCGCAGCAGGGCCGAAGTCCAGCCCGGTGGGCAGGCTGCCGACGAAGTCAGGATCCGCCAGTCCATACTCGGCAAATGTTCCGTTGACGGAATATCCGGTGTTCGACTGTGATGCGCAGAGTGTCTCCCAACCGGTGCGGCAATGCGGGCAGTAACCACATGCGCTGTGAAGCCAGGGAACGCCGACCCTGTCCCCCTCTTTCACTCTCTTGACACCGGCACCCACTGCCGCGACATAGCCGACGCCCTCGTGGCCCGGAATGAACGGCGGACTAGGCTTCACCGGCCAGTCTCCATTTGCTGCATGGAGGTCGGTGTGGCAGACGCCCGTTGCTTCATACTTGACCAGGATCTGCCCCGGTTGCGGCGTGGGCACCGCCATTTCCTCGATCACGAGGGGCGCGCGGAACTGTCGAACGACGGCGGCCTTCATCGTCTGGGCCATTGCTAATCCTCCTCCAAATCGCCAGGCCCACGGAGAGGCCCATTAAGGGAAGTGCGGAGCCGGCAGGCGCCTACGTCGGATACCGAAAAAGTGCACATTGATCCGGACGCCATGGACGTTCGCGGCCGGGACTCGGGCGTCATCTCATCGTTGACACGCATCGCCAGAATTTCAGCGAGGTTCGGGCCGCGCTTTCGTTAGGCATCAGCGTAAACCCGCGAGCATAGTTCGACAATGGCTCCCCGCGCTTGGGGGCGTGACCTACTGTAACATACAGCGGCGCGCGTCGATGAAGGCCCCGAGCGGCAATGGCGCGTCTGCCCCTTACTTTCGAAGAAACGGTTTTGAGACGGATCGCCCGACGAACCGATCGAGCGCGTCGCTTCGCGCAATGATGTCCAACCAGGCGCGTCGTCTCAAGTGTATTGACATGCTCGGCGCGTGTCGTGTTGACTGGATGCAATGGGGCCGTAGCTCAGTTGGGAGAGCGCCGCAATCGCACTGCGGAGGTCGAGGGTTCGACTCCCTTCGGCTCCACCAGAACACCACCGCGCGCGTCGAGAGATAGTTAAATCCAGTCGGGCTGTGCACGAGTGTTTGCGCTCGCCTAGAAGCTGCAGCATGGGTTCTGCCAGCGCCAGCGCCCAACTCGAACATCTCCCCCACGAACAGGTTGTCGAACCGCCGCGTTAGGTTTACCTTACGCCCGCTAATGACGGTACCAAGGTCCTTTTCGGAGTTGGATCGACATGCGCGTCAAAGATGTGATGACGACAAAGATCGTCAGGCTTTCGCCTGACAACAGCGTCAGACAGGCAGCCCGGATCATGTTCGACAGCCACGTCAGCGGCCTTCCGGTCGTTGACGATGAAGGCCGTCTCATTGGGCTGATCAGCGAGGGCGACTTGATCCGGCGCACGGAACTCGGTGGCGGCGGACCGCTGGCGGACGCGACGCTTGCGGCCGGCGACAGGGCCCACGCCTATATACGCCGATCCTCTTGGAGGGTGGGCGACGCCATGACAGCCGATCCCGTTACCATCGACGAGGATGCGCCGCTCGCGCGGGTGGCGGCGCTGATGCAGGAACGTGGCATCAAGCGCCTTCCCGTTCTCAGGAACGGCGTACTGGTCGGCATCGTCAGCCGCGCCGATCTGTTGCAGGCGGTTTTGTCAGCAAAGCAGGACGAGACTGCCGCAGGTGATGAAGCCATCCGACGCAGCATTCTTGTGCGCCTCGGCGAGAACACCGGCCTCGAAGGACTGGATGTGAAGGTCGCCGTGACCGATGGCATCGTTCATCTCTGGGGCAATGTGGAGACCGCCGAGTGCCGGAGGGCCGCACGGATCGTTGCCGAAAATGTCCGCGGCGTTCGGGGCGTGGTCGAGCATTTCTCGGAACCATATCCGCAATAGCGCCCCTTTTAAGTGTGCCGCGACACGCAGGTGTTCGCGGCACCGAGTTAGCAAGACGATCCCTGCCGCTGTCGTCCGAAGACAGGCGCTCCACCATTCCGCCGCCACCGGGAAACAGCAACAACCGCATCGAATTCAAGAGACTGCAGTGGCTTGCACGACGGCAAGCCGGAGAAATCCAGGCAATGTCCTAATGATCGGGAGGTTCAGATGGTTTCGCCTGAAACGGTATCGATGAAAGAGACGGCATCCGGGAGCTCGCATTCAACAACGCCATTATCGGCAGACGAACTCCGACTGATGGACGCCTATTGGCGCGCGTCGAACTACCTTTCTGTCGGCCAGATCTATCTGCTCGACAATCCGCTCCTGCGCGAGCCGCTGAAACGCGAACACATCAAGCCGCGCCTGCTCGGCCACTGGGGCACCTCGCCTGGCCTCAACATGCTCTATGTGCATCTCAACCGCGTGATCAAGCGCGACGATGTCAACATGATCTATATCATTGGGCCGGGGCACGGCGGGCCGTCGCTGGTGGCGCATGCCTATCTCGAAGGGACCTACACCGAGTTCTATCCGAACATCGGTGAAGATGCCGAGGGCATGCAGCGGCTCTTCAAGCAGTTCAGCTTTCCAGGCGGCATCCCGAGCCACGTGGCGCCGGAAACGCCCGGCAGCATCCATGAGGGCGGCGAACTTGGTTATGCGTTGAGCCATGCCTACGGTGCCGCCTTCGATAACCCGGACCTCGTCGTCGCCTGCGTGGTCGGCGACGGTGAGGCCGAGACCGGGCCGCTTGCGACAGGCTGGCAGAGCAACAAGTTCCTGAACCCTGCCCGCGACGGCTGCGTGCTGCCGATCCTGCATCTGAACGGCTACAAGATCGCCAATCCGTGCTTCCTCGCCCGCATTCCGCGCGACGAGCTGCAGAAGTTCTTCGAGGGCATGGGCTACAAGCCCTATTTCGTCGAGGGGCATGATCCGGCAAGCGTGCATCAGCAACTCGCCGCTGTGCTGGATACGGCGATGGCCGAGATCCGGCAGATCTGGGACGATGCCCGCGTGAGGGGCAATCTGAAGCGGCCGGCATGGCCGATGATCGTCTTCCGCACGCCGAAGGGCTGGACCTGCCCCCCGGAGATCGATGGCAAGAAATGCGAGGGCTACTGGCGGGCGCACCAGGTGCCGATGGGCGAAATGGACAAGCCCGAGCACATCCGCATCCTCGAGCAATGGATGAAGAGCTATCGCCCCGAGGAGCTTTTCAGCGATCAAGGCCGGCTGAAGCCGGAGATCGCAGCGCTCGCGCCAACGGGGCATCGCCGCATGAGCGACAATCCGCACGCCAATGGCGGCCTGTTGCTGCGCGACCTGAAGATGCCGGCGTTCCGCGACTATGCCGTCGAGGTTCCCCGTCCCGGCGGGACCACTGTGGAAGCAGCCCGCGTCATGGGCAAGTTCCTGCGCGACGTGATGAAATCCAACATGGACGCCAAGAACTTCCGCCTGTTCAGTCCGGATGAAAACAATTCCAATCGCTGGCAGGACGTGCTGGAGGTCACCAATCGCTGCTACATGGCCGAGATTTATCCGGAGGACGACCACCTCTCACCGGATGGCCGCATCATGGAGGTGCTGAGCGAACACCAGTGCCAGGGCTGGCTCGAAGGCTATCTGCTCACCGGCCGTCACGGCTTCTTCTCTTGCTACGAAGCCTTCATCCACATCATCGATTCAATGTTCAACCAGCATGCCAAGTGGCTGAAAGTCTGCAACGAGATCCCCTGGCGTCGGCCGGTGGGGTCGCTGAACTATTTCCTGAGTTCCCATGTCTGGCGGCAGGACCACAACGGCTTCAGCCATCAGGATCCCGGCTTCATCGACCACGTCGTCAACAAGAAGGCTGACGTCATCCGCGTCTACCTGCCGCCGGATGCCAACACGCTGCTGTCTGTCACCGACCATTGCCTGCGCAGCCGCAACTACATCAACGTCGTCGTGGCGGGAAAGCAACCCGGGCCGCAATGGCTGACAATGGAACAGGCCGTGCGCCATTGCAGCATGGGCGTCAGCATCTGGGACTGGGCGAGCAACGATGCCGACAGCGAACCGGATGTCGTCATGGCCTGTTGCGGCGACGTTCCGACGCTCGAAACGCTGGCCGCGGTGCAATTGCTGCGCGAGCATCTTCCGGAAGTGAAAGTGCGGGTCGTCAATGTCGTCAACCTGATGAAACTGCAACCGGCGGAAGAACATCCCCACGGCCTCACGGACCGTGATTTCGATGGTATCTTCACCAGGGACAAGCCGATCATCTTCGCCTTCCACGGCTATCCGTGGCTGATCCATCGCCTCACCTACCGCCGGACCAACCACGGCAACCTGCATGTTCGTGGCTACAAGGAGGAAGGTACGACGACGACGCCGTTCGACATGGTGGTGCTCAACGAGCTCGATCGTTTCCATCTCGCCGGCGATGTCATCGACCGCCTGCCCCACCTCGGGGCGCGCGCGGCCTATTTCAAGCAGGCAATTCAAGCCAAGCTGATCGAGCATCGCGAATATATCGAGAAGCATGGCGATGACATGCCGTCGATCAGCGGTTGGAAATGGGGCGTTCAGGGTGCGCAACAGGCGAAGCCGAGGACGTCGACCGAGGGTGACAACGTGTAGCCCGCAATGAAGGATCGGTCTGATGGTCCGGCCAGTTGGCAAGGTTGACGTCAGTGCGACACGTCCGGCAGGCGTGCCTCCTGACACGACCCTGCTTTCGAATGGGAACTACAACGTGCTTCTGACCGAGGCCGGTGCCGGGTATGAGACCTGGCGCGGCCTCGATATCACGCGGTGGCGAGAGGACGGCACACGCGATTGCTGGGGCCAGTTCTGCTACATCCGCGACCTTGAGAGCGGCGAGGTCTGGACGATTGGCCGGCAGCCGATCTGCCATCCGGATGCGATCTACGAATACACGTTTCACGGCGATCGTGCGGAGTATCGCTGTTTGCTCGGAGACATCGATCTTCGATGGAACGTGTCGGTCGCACAGGATTGCGATGCCGAGGTGCGTTTGCTGAAACTCTGCAACAAGGGCGGGAAAGCGAGAAAGCTTGAGCTGACAAGCTATTCCGAAGTCTGCCTGAATGGCCGAAGCGCCGATAGCGCACATCCGGCATTTGCCAAGCTTTTCATCGAAACCTGGTTCGATACCGAAACAACCGCTTTGTTCGCGCGGCGCCGGCCGCGCAGCGCATCGGAGCGCCCCGTCTGGGCGGTGCACGTGTCTGCGTCAAGCCGCCAGGGCCATGCGGTGGAATATGAAACGGACCGCTACAGATTTCTTGGCCGGCGGCGGACGGCGTCAAACCCTGACGCCCTGGTGCCGGGGAGCCGTCTATCAGGGACGACGGGTCCCGTGCTCGATCCTATCTTCAGCCTGCGCCGGACAGTCGATCTGGAACCCTCCGGAGCGGAAGTGATCGCGTTCGTAACGGGCGCAGCCGATAGTGATGTAGACGCTTCGGCAATAGCAAGACGCTTCGCCCATATCGACGCCGCGCGTCAAGCGTTGGTGGATGCCGAGAAAAACAATGAAGGCCCGCCCCGGTCACCCTCTCCGCAAGAGTTGGCCGTCTACAATCGGCTCGCTGCGTATCTGGCATTTTCTGTTCCCGGCTTAAGGGAAGGCAGCACGCCCGACACGAGGCGGCTGAACCGCGACGACTTGGGATCGGCGGGACTATCGGGAGCCATCCCAATTCTCCTGCTGCGTATCGACAAAACAGACGAGAACGCTCTCGTCGACAACGTCATCAATGCCCACGCATTCCTTGCCAGTCGCGGATTTCCCTTCGACCTCGTGGTCCTTGATGAAAGGGAATCCAGCGAAAGCTTGCAGTTGAGCGCCAAGGCGACGGCCCATGTGGAGCAAACCCTCGGCAAAGCCGGGGGTATTCATTTCCCACCGAGGGCCAGTGTTTCGGCCGGTGCAGAAAATGCGATCACGGCCGCCGCGCGCCTCGTCCTTTGCTGCAGTCAAGGATCCCTTTCAGCTCAACTTTCGGCGAGAGCGGCTACCACTTTTCCGACGCTGAAGGAGACCAGGACGCATGTCTCCGCTGCCCGCGAAAGGCGTCACGAGGCACCACGAGATGGCCTGCTTTTTTGGAATGGCCGTGGAGGGTTTACCAAAGACGGGCGCGAATATGTGATCGCAGCGGATGCGACGCCAACGCCGTGGTGTAACGTCCTTGCCAATAGCGCGTTTGGTTGCCTGACGAGCGACAGCGGTCTTGGGTACACCTGGGCGGGCAACAGCCAACTGAACAGGCTCACGCCTTGGTCGAACGACCCGGTCTCGGACCCGCCGAGTGAAGTTATCTACTTGCGCGATGAGCAGACGGCGGAGCTATGGACGCCGACGCCTTTGCCTCTTGGTCAAACATCGACGACGAGAACGAGGCATGGCCAAGGTTACACGTGCTACGAAAGCAGTCGCGGACCATTGCATCATGAAATGGCTGTCCACGTGCCGGCCTCGGGAGCGATCAAGGTTGTGCGCCTTGCTATTCGCAACGACGGAAAACGACTTCGCCGCCTTACCGCCACCTACTTCGTTGAATGGGTTCTCGGCACGCTGCGCGAAAGCGCATTCTCCCGGGTCGAATGCGAATTTGACAGCGAGATCGGTGCTATCGTTGCCCGGAACGTCTGGGAGGGTGATTTTTCCGGAACGCTGGCATTCGCCGCCTCAAGCGCGCCTGTCCGATCGTTCACATGCGATCGGCGCGCGTTCCTCGGCAGAAACGGTTCCATCGCTCAGCCGGTGGGATTGGAAGGCTTCGATCTCGGGGGACAAACCGGTTCTCTGCTCGACCCCTGCGCAGCCCTCATGGTCAGCATTTCAATCCCGCCGGCGGTGACCGTCGAGCTGGTATTCGTGCTCGGGCAGGCCGAAAGCCGCGAGGAAATGCGCAGGCTCGTCCGCGAACATGCCGAACCGAGGGGCGCCAGGAACGCGCTGGCAGCCGTTTCACAACAGTGGGATCATCTGCTGAACGCCGTCACGGTCCGAACGCCAGATACGGCCTTCAACCTCATGATGAACCGCTGGTTGCTCTATCAGGTGTTGGCTTGCCGTATCTGGGCGCGAACAGGGTTCTACCAATCCGGCGGCGCCTATGGATTTCGCGACCAGCTCCAGGACGTCGCAGCCCTCGTCCATTGCGCGCCCGATGAAGCGCGAACGCACATCCTTCGCGCTGCCTCGCGGCAGTTTACCGAGGGAGACGTTCAACACTGGTGGCATCCGCCATCGGGTGCCGGTGTGCGCACACGCATGACGGACGACCTCTACTTTCTACCCTACGTCGTCCAGCACTATGTATCGGTCTCCGGAGACTACGCGCTCCTCAGCGAGCAGGTTCCTTTCCTCGTCTCGCCGCCTCTAACGGACGACGAGGAGGAGCGCTACGAGGTCCCTCCGGCCAGCCAGGAAAGCGGGACCATCTATGAGCACTGTTGTCGGGCACTTGACCGAGGTTTGCGGCTAGGCAGCCACGGGCTTCCGCTTATGGGAACGGGCGACTGGAACGACGGCATGAACCGGGTCGGCGCGGAAGGCAAAGGCGAGAGCGTATGGAACGGATGGTTCTTTCTAACCGTCCTTGGATCCTTTGCCGCCATCGCATCGGCGATGGCAGATGACGAACGAGCCAAATGGTGCAAGGAGCGCGCCGAGACCCTGCGCATATCCCTGGAGACCCATGCCTGGGATGGCGCCTGGTATCGCCGTGCCTACTTCGACGATGGCACTCCCCTCGGGTCCCAGTCGAACGACGAGTGCCAGATCGACGCGATCCCGCAGGCCTGGGCAGTTATCTCGGGTGCTGCAGATGCCGAGCGCGCCGCGCAGGCAATGCGCGCGGTTTGGGAGCGGCTCGTTCGTACCGACAGCGGCTTGATACAGCTTTTCGATCCGCCGTTCGACAAGGGCTCGCTGCAGCCCGGCTACATAAAGGGCTATGTGCCCGGAATTCGAGAGAATGGCGGCCAGTACACCCACGCGGCCACGTGGGTGGCGCTGGCGACAGCATTGCTGGGGGATGGCGATCGGGCGTTTCGGTTCTGGAGCATGCTCAATCCCATCAACCATGCCCTGTCACCCAAAGACACCGACCGCTACATGGTCGAGCCCTATGTTGTCAGCGCCGACGTTTATGGGGCCGCTCCTCACACCGGCCGCGGCGGCTGGACCTGGTATACCGGATCGGCGGGCTGGCTGTACCGGGTTGGTCTTGAGGCCATTCTCGGCATTCGCCGTCAGGGACCCCGGCTTTTTGTCGAGCCGTGCATTCCCACACAATGGTCGACATACGATGTTGATTTTCGGCATGGCAGATCAACATACCGTATCAAGGTGAGCCGAGATTCCAAACGAGGACAGGAACACTATTCGCTGAGCCTCGATGGCAAGAAGGTCGCTGACCGAAGTGTTCCACTCGTGGATGACGGACGAGATCACGACGTCCGTCTCGTGGTGGCCTAGCCATGCCGGGATTGTTGTCGACAGACCCCGAATTGAACCGGATGCCGACCGAGCAGGATCTTGCCCGGCTCCAGTTCACGACGCTTCTGTACTATCTGCATTGCACCAATCCCGACAACGGCCTCGTGCGCGACAAGACACAGGAAGATGCACCCGCAAGTATTGCGGCGATCGGCATGGCGCTCGCGACGATCCCCGTGCTTATCGAGCGGGGCATTGTCATTCGCAAGTTCGCCGCAAAGATCGCGCGTCGACGGCTGCAGTTTCTTCTGCAATGTCCGCAAGGGCCGGAGCCGGACGCTTCGGGCTACAAGGGCTTCTTCTATCACTTCCTGGATATCGAGACCGGCAGGCGCGTTTGGGAATGCGAATTGTCGACGATCGACTCCGCCTTCCTTTTCGCCGGGGCACTGACGGTGGCCGCCTATTTTGACGGCGATACGCCGGATGAAATCGAAATTCGCCGGTCGGCAAATGCGCTCTATGAGCGTGCCGACTGGAACTGGGCCTGCGATCACGGACTTACGCTGACCCATGGCTGGCGGCCGGAGAACGGCTTCATTCCCTATCGCTGGCGCGGCTACGACGAGGGCCTGCTTCTCTACATACTCGGCCTCGGCTCGCCGACCCATCCGCTGCCGGCCGAAGCTTACGCCGCCTATACCGAAAGCTACGACTGGCGGAACCTTTACGGTCGCGAGTTGCTCTATTCGGGCCCTCTCTTCACGCACCAGCTCTCGCATATGTGGATCGATTTCCGCGGGATCCGTGACGAGTTCATGCGCGAACACAATAGCGACTACTTCCAGAACAGCCGGCACGCGACATTCGTCCAGCAGGAATATGCCATCCGCAATCCGCTGAATTTCGTCGGCTACGGCGAGCATTGCTGGGGCTTCACGGCGAGCGACGGGCCAGGCTGGACCAAGCGTACCGTGAACGGCAGCGAAAGGGAGTTTTTCGATTATCTCGCCCGCGGCGCGCCTTTCGGCCCGGATGACGGAACCGTGTCGCCCTGGGCCGTCGTCGCCTCGCTGCCGTTCGCGCCGGAGATCGTCATCCCGACAATCTGGAACTGCGCCCGCATGAAGCTCGGCATGACCAGGCTTTACGGCTTCAAGCCATCGTTCAACCGAAGCTTTCCGGTGGAAGGAACCGAAGCCGGTTGGTGGGTCAGCCCCTACCACTTCGGCATCGACCAGGGCCCGGTCGTCCTGATGATCGAGAACTACCGAACTGGCTTGCTGTGGAACATCATGCGCCGGTGCGCGCCCGTGGTGGTGGGTTTGAGGCGTGCAGGTTTTTCCGGCGGCTGGCTCTGAGGGCCAAACCAACAAAAGGTACTCAGATGGACAGCCAGCCAGTACCGATCAGAACGACCGCATTTCGTTTCGCAAGAGCTGTTCGATTTTTCCTGGCATCCGAGGTTGGCGGCAGAGCCAGGTGGATGTTTGCCGGGCTCATGGCGCTGCTCTTCGGCTTGAACGGCCTCAACGTCGTGAACAATTACGTCGGCCGCAATTTCATGACTGCGATCGCCGAGCGCCAGATGGATGAGTTCGTTCGGCAAGCGGTCTTTTACGTCTGTGTCTTTGCCGTCCTCACCGTTGTCGGCGTCATCGCGCGCTTTGTCGAAGAACGGCTGGCGCTGCTTTGGCGCGAGTTCCTGACGAGACGCGCCGTCGATCTCTATCTGGAGAATGAGGCCTACTATCGGCTGGAGGTCTCAGGGACGCTGAGCCACCCGGACCAGCGGATATCCGAAGACATCCAGGCATTCACGGTCACCACCCTCTCCTACATCATTATGCTGTTCAGCAGTACGCTGACGGTGGTGACGTTCTCAGGCGTGCTTTGGTCCATAAGTCCGCTGCTGTTTGTCGTGGCCGTGCTCTATGCGGCTTGCGGCTCCTACATGACGATCGTTTTGGGGCGCCCTCTCATCGGCCTGAACTATGAGCGACTCGACAAGGAAGCGAGCTTCAGGTCCAGCCTTATGCATGTGCGCGAAAACGCTGAATCGGTGATGGTGGCGAGCGTTGAAGGCCAGCAAAAGACGCGATTGATGCAGCGCCTCGATGATCTGGTCGCCAACATCCTCACCATTACCGCGGTTAACCGGAACCTGGCCTATTTTACGAGCGGCTACAATTGGATGATCCAGATCATCCCGGACTTGATCATTGCTCCGGCTTTCATGCGGGGGGAAATCGAATTCGGAGTGATCACGCAATCAGGCGCGGCCTTTGCCATGCTCGTGGGCGCGTTCTCCTTGATCGTTCGGCAATTCAACTCGATCTCAAACTTCGCCGCGGTGGTTTCCCGGCTGAGTTCCCTACTGGAAGCCATTGAAAAGAGCCGAGCAAGGGGTGGTGGGACCGGCATCGAACTGGTCAAGCAAGAGGGCGATTTGGTCTTCGACCAGGTGACGTTGGGCTCGGTTGGCGGCCGCGCATTGCTACACAATCTGTCGGTATCGATCCCACCGGGAACACCGGTGTTGATATCGGGGTCGCACGCGGCTGCAGGCGCAGCGCTCTTCAGGGCAACCGCCGGAATTCCGACCGCCGGCACCGGGCGGATCCTGCGCCCGAACGACCTGATGTTTCTACCGCAGCGCCCCTACCTGCCGCCGGGTTCGCTCCGGCAAATTCTTCTGCCTCCGGACTACCCGGGCGATGTCTCCGACAGTCGAATTCTTGAGGTCGTACAGGCTGTTGGTCTCGAAAACCTTGTTGGCGATGCTCGAGCACTGGAGAAGGAGCAGGACCGGGAAATGTCCTTGGGCGAGCAACAGCTCTTGGCTGTCGCCAAGGTGCTTCTCGCCAGACCGCGATATGTCTTTCTTGACCGGCTTGAAGCAACCCTCGGGCATGAAACCTTCCGGAAGGTACTGAACCTGCTTGCCGAGAGCTCGATCACCTGCATCAACAACGGCGAAGAAGGCGATGCGCGTGATCTCTACGAAGCTGTGCTGGATTGTCAGGAGGATGGCCGCTGGACATGGACCCATCGCTGAACATGACTGCTTCGCCTTGCGCCGCGCTCGGGGCAACATCAAGCGCGATGCGGCGGCGGCCAGAGCCTGTCACTTTGCGCCTGGCGGGCGCTGGCCCACCAGGCTAGCCGGACCTTTTCCCTCTTGCCAAGGCGCGCTCGCGGCAGCCAAGTGATCGCGGAAAACGACCGCTGTTACCGTGGGGCGACGATGCCCTGGTAGTAGTCGCCGTCACCGCCAACATAGCGCGTGCCACCACCGCCGGTCTGCGAGCAAGCGGCCAGAGTGACGAGTGCGAACAGCAATACGATCGTTCTCATGAAGTCGGTTCCTTTCGGGCCTTAACAGCGGCTATGTCCTTGAGACTAGTGGGTATATGAGGATTAGCGTACGGGACAAGCAGCATCTAGTCGGTGGTATAACAAAACGTTTGATCGTTGAAGATGTAATTTGTACCGGCGACCACCTGGCCGCTCGCGCACCCAGGATTTCCATGGATTTACGTGAATCTTGGTCAATAATCGATGAGCGCGCGGGCTAGATCGGCTGCTGCTTGTTCCCCCGCTCCCGCTCCTGCCAGTATCTGAGGCGAAGCCGCGGCGCCATGATCCAGGCGATGAACGGCGTCGTGACAAAGCACGCAACCACCAGCGCTGGGATCGAATACTTGGCGTTGTCGGCGAGAACCGGGATCGACAAAACCGTTACGATGCCGATCCCAAACAGAATGGCATTGATCATCAGGCCGACCATGATGGCGAGTTGCAGTCGGACGGACATTTCGACCTCCCCGAGCTTCGAGGCAACGTTGCACCCGAAGAAAACTTCCCGGCGCTGATTGTATCAGAGATCGCGAATTCGCGAAATGGTCGAAGGTGCAGGACCGCAACGGGCCGCGCCGGCGACAATGCGTCACGCATGGTGCGGCGCCCCTGTCGCGCGCGAAAATCCGCCCTATGCTCTTAGGCGAGTGATTGAAGACGCATGATCGCAACGCACGCAGGGCATCTGCGATGCGGCCTCGATCGTTGACGCCTGAGGGAGACCGCATGACGAGCCCATACGAAACGCTCGGCGTCAGCCGCGAAGCGACACAGAAGGACATCCAGAGCGCCTATCGCAAACTCGCCAAGAAATTGCACCCGGATCTTAACCCGGGAGACAAAGGAGCGGAGGACCGCTTCAAGGCGGTTTCAGCGGCCTATGCCCTCCTCAGTGACGAGGAGAAACGCGGCAAATATGATCGCGGCGAAATTGACGAGACGGGTGCAGAGACTGCGCCCCGCCACTACTACCGCGACTATGCTTCATCCGGAGATACGGCGGGACGCTACGAGAGCGCACATGGCTTTTCGGATTTCGCGGATGCGGACGATATTTTCTCGAGTTTCTTTTCCCGTCGTAGCGGCGGCCAGCAACAACGCCAGCGCGGGCGCGATCAGCACTTTTCCATGGAGATCGGCTTTCTCGATGCGGCCAACGGCACCAAGACCGAAATCAACCTGCCGGGTGGCGGACCGGTACTCGATCTCACCATCCCGCCCGGCACGCGCGACGGCCAGACGCTGCGGTTGCGTGGCAAGGGCGAGCCCGGGTTCAACGGTGCACCGGCCGGCGATGCGTTGATCGATATCCGCGTCAGGCCGCATCCTCTTTTTGCAGCCGATGGCGACGACGTGCGCTACGAGGTGCCGATCTCACTGAGTGAAGCGGTGCTCGGCGGCAAGATCCGGGTTCCGACGATCGACGGTGCGGTCAATGTCACGATCCCGCCGCACTCCAACACCGGCAAGACATTGCGTTTGAAGGGCAAGGGCCTGCACAAGTCCGGCGGCGGCCATGGCGATGCCTATGTCAGCCTGAAGATCGTGCTGCCGCAGACCCCCGATCCGGCGCTGTCCGCCTTCGTTGAGAGTTGGGCAGGCGGAAAGACGGAAGACCCGCGCAAAGGCATGGGAGGGCAGGCATGAACGACCGCGAATTTTGCGAACATCTCGACATCGAGGTGAAGGTCTTGCGCATCTGGATCGAACAGCGCTGGCTGATGCCAAGGGAGGCGGAAGCAGGCTGGCTTTTCGAAGAGGACGACCTTGCCCGCGCCCGTCTGATCCAGGATCTGACGGGTCCGATGGGCGTCAACGACGACGGCGTCGATGTCGCCATGCGGCTGCTCGACCAAATCCACGGCCTGCGCGGCCGCCTCGCTGTGTTGATGAACGCCATCCGCTCACAGGAGCCGGAGGTTCAGAGGTTGATCCTGTCAAGGGTCGAGGAAGAATAGTCTGCCGTTTCATCACGTTGGGCGCCCCGTTCATCGAAGAGGCCGATCGTCTCAGCGACGAACAACGTATCCACGAATTCCGTGAGATCGATAATTCGACCGTTGCGGAACGTGAACTTGTCTATGAGTTCGGTTTGGGCTTCGGTTTCAGATGGAATGAAGCGGACGGTTCCGGATCGGTGGGTCACGACGGTATCGCCATCGACATAGGTTCCGACTGTCTTCATCCCGCTGAGGTCCCAACTGTCCATGAGATCCAGGAACGTGCTGCGTACGCTTTCTGGCGTGTTCACCGCCATGGCCATCGGCCCGAGCCGGCCGCTTGCGGCGATGCGGAAACTGAATTCCGGATCGAGTTGGGCCATGATGGTATCAATGTCGTTGGCAATGCGGGCGCGATAGAGGGCCTGCACGGTGCGTTTCAGTTCGCTTGATCTAGGCATGGGGAGCCTCCCGTCCTTCTATTTGAGCGAGTGTGCTCGCACTTTAGGAACATCGCAAGTATAGGTGACTCGCCTCCGATGATGTCCTCGCGGAAGTCGGCTTTGCGGCGATCCCACCGATTTTCATAAAATGCGACCGCGCGTTTTCACCCGCCTTCAAGTGAAACTGAGCGAAAGGAAAGGATTGGCAACGAGAAGGTGTGCAGGACGTGACACAGGTCGTCACCGTATCCGCGACGACAGCGGCCTATGCAGCGGAAGCGCTGAAGCCGTCTGCACGCGTGCGGGGTGACGGTCCGACCGACGAAGCGATCACGCTGCTTTCGACCCGGCGCGCCGAGGAGCCCGCACTGACGCCGGTCTCGATCCCCAAGACCAAGGGCGCCCTGCCCCTCTCCTTCATGCTCATGAGCGCCGATGGCCGGTTGCCGGAACGCTCGGAAACCGAAGCGCTGCGCCGCTATCTCGAATTCATGCGCGATGACGACGACGGATCCGAGAAGCAGGAAAACGAAGGCCGGCAGGATGAACCGGCCGGCCAGGAGGATGAAAGCGACGCCGCCTGAGGCGAGCGTCGCAATCTCTCAATCAGTGATGCTTGCCGCCGCCGGCCGCCTCGCCGCCCTTGGCCGAACCGACCGGGAACGTCGCCTCGACCTTGCCGGCCCTTTCAAAGACGAGCGTGACGGGAACGGCTTCGCCTTCCTTGAACGGCGTCTTCACGTCCATGAACATCAGGTGCAGGCCGCCGGCCTTGAGCTCGACCGTTTCTCCGGCCGGTACGGCAACGCCGTCATCGAGCTTGCGCATCTTCATCACGTCGTTTTCCATTTTCATCTCGTGGATCTCGATGCGAGCGGCCGCGGGGCTTTCGACGGCCACGAGCCGATCCTCGCCTGCCCCGCCATTCCTGATCGTCAGGAAGCCGCCGCCGACCTTGGCGCCGGGCAGCATGGCCTTGACCGAGCCGCCTGATATCTCGAGATCGCCAAGTTTCGCTGCCCCGTCGGCAGCAGCCACTTGCCCACCATGGCCGGCATGGGGATCGGCAGCGTCGGCCATGGTTACCGTCACCGTCGGCGCCGGGCTCTTCAGGTCATGCGCATTCTGGCCCTCGGCAGCAACCTGATCCCAGACGACCTTGCCTTCGGTTCCGCAAAGCTGCGTGGTCGGGAAGGCAAGCACGGTCTCCTTGTCGAAACCCGAGACTTTGCCGCGAACGACGAAGGTGTCGTAGTAATCGTCCGAGAGGTTGCCGCCCTTCCAGCGGATTTCCACCGGGCCGGACGAAACTTTCTCGCCATGATTGTCGTAGGTTTTCTGGTAATCGCCCTTGATCACCTCGAGCTCCCAGCCGGGCTTCGGCTGCGGCTTGGCGAAGACAAAGCCTTCGGGCAGCTTGATCTGCACTTCCGTCGTCGGCTTGCCGTCGCAGCCGTGCGGCACCTGCAGCACCGCCTTGAAGGTGCTATCCACCGGCGCCGCGTCGTTTTCGAAGGTGGCGTGCGCGTGGGCGATACCGCTGGCAGCAAGGGTAAGGCCGAGCGAAAGCGAAGCCAGTCTGGTCGTGTTCATGTCGTAATCTCCTGACCACGGGGGTGGTCCAAGCCGCTTGAAGGCGGCGAATTGTCATGGGAATGCGTGAGGAGGATTACGAACGCGCAGGTGGCCCGCGCGAAGGCGGCAGCAGGCGCAGATGCTGATAGCGGGTGGCGCTCTCAGCGTGAACCGACGATAGCTGCCATTCGCCGGCATCGGCGCGAACGCTCTCGGTCGGCGGAACTGGCAGGAGGGTCGAACCTGAGAGCCGGCAGGCTTCGCAGATCGGGGCCATCGATTGGCCCTTGCCGCTTTGGTGGTCGACGCCGTCCAGGCCGAAGCAGATTTCGGCCATCGAACCATCAGGCAGCTGATAGGCGGCGATCTCGGCCGGCGTCAGCGTCTTGGCCATGAGCGGCTTGTGGGCAAAGGCCAGGAAAACAAGCGCGAATACGGCGACGAGCCGCACTGCTATCCCGAATTTTCCTTCGCGCCCTGTCATGGTCATCCCCGGTATTTCACTTGGGTTATCCTCAACCGGAGAAGAATGCAAAGACAGAATTGCCGCACCCGCCCGGGCTGCGGCCTTTGGTCGTGCGACAAAAATGTGTTTCACCGCGACACCGCCCCCTTGCCAAGCTCCCGCCTTCGCCGTTATCTGGAGACGATCTTGTTGGGAGAAGCCGGCTCAAACCGGTGCCGAAGGAGCAACCGCCCCGGAAACTCTCAGGCCAAAGGACCAGCAAGGTGCCGGTAGGACTCTGGAGAGAAGCGTTTTTGCGCTCGCCGAAGGGATAACAATCTCAGGCAAAGGGACAGAGGGGGCTCGAATCGACGGCGATTGACGCCGGAAGTGTGAGCCGGCGCGGGAGCGCCAGACCTGGAGGCCGGATTTGGAACAGAATCCCCATTTGAAACATACGCCGCTGCATGCGCTGCACCTTTCCTTGGGCGCACGCATGGTGCCCTTTGCCGGTTACGACATGCCGGTGCAGTACCCTGATGGCGTGATGAAGGAACACCAGCACACACGTGTTGCCGCCGGTCTCTTCGATGTCTCCCACATGGGCCAGGTCATCGTCCGGCCGAAGTCCGGCAAGATCGAAGACGCCGCACTTGCGCTTGAAAAGCTGGTGCCGGTCGATGTGCTCGGCCTTGGCGAGGGTCGGCAGCGCTATGCGATCTTCACCAATCTCGAAGGCGGCATCCTCGACGATTTGATGATTGCCAACCGTGGCGATCACCTGTTCCTGGTTGTCAACGCCGCTTGCAAGGATGCGGATTTCGAGCATCTGAAAAAGGGACTTGCCGACACCTGCGATGTCACCATGCTCGACGACCGCGCGCTGATCGCACTGCAGGGCCCGCATGCCGAAGCCGTGCTGGGCGAATTGTGGGCCGACGTCTCGGCCATGCGCTTCATGGACGTCGCCGAAGCCGATCTGCACGATGTTGCCTGCATCATTTCCCGCTCCGGCTACACCGGCGAAGACGGTTTCGAAATATCCATTCCCGTTGCATCCGCAGTGGATGTGACCCAGCGCCTGCTCGAACATCCTGATGTCAAGCCGATCGGCCTCGGCGCGCGTGATTCGTTGCGTCTCGAAGCGGGCCTTTGTCTCTATGGCAACGATATCGACACCACGACCACACCGGTCGAGGGCGCCATCGAATGGGCGATGCAGAAGGCCCGGCGGGCCGGCGGTGCCCGTGAGGGGGGCTTCCCCGGTGCCGATCGCATTCTCGGCCAGCTTGCCGATGGCGCCTCGCGCCGTCGTGTCGGCCTCAAGCCGGAGGGTCGCGCCCCTGTTCGTGGCGGCGCCAGCCTGTTTGCCGATTCCGAGGGCAAGACACTGGTCGGCCAGGTGACCTCGGGCGGCTTCGGTCCGTCCGTCGATGGCCCCGTCGCCATGGGTTACGTCGATGCCGGCCACATCGAATACGGCACCACCCTTTTTGCGGAAGTGCGCGGCAAGTACCTGCCTGTAGCGGTCGCCGCCCTGCCCTTTGTCAAACAAACCTACAAACGCTGATCAGGAGAGAGCGCACATGTTGAAGTTCACTGAGGAACACGAGTGGCTGAAGATCGAAGCTGGTGTTGCAACCGTCGGCATCACCGAGCACGCCGCCGGCCAGCTTGGCGACCTCGTCTTCGTTGAACTGCCGGAAACCGGCTCGACCTTCGCCAAGGGCGACACCGCTGCCACCGTCGAATCCGTCAAGGCAGCCTCCGACGTCTATTGTCCGCTTGACGGCGAAATCGTCGAGGTCAACCAGGCGATTGTCGACGACCCGTCGCTCGTCAACAGCGACCCGCAGGGTGCTGCCTGGTTCTTCAAGCTGAAGCTTGCCAACCCCAGCGAAGCCGACGCCCTTCTCGAAGAAGCGGCCTACAAGGAGCTCGTCGCCTGATGAGCATGCCCAAGGATTTCACCTTTACCGACTACAAGCCGTATGACTTCGCCAACCGGCGTCATATCGGCCCGTCGCCGGCCGAAATGGACGAGATGCTGAAGGTTGTCGGTTACCCGACGCTCGATGCGCTCATCGACGACACCGTGCCGCCGTCGATCCGCCAGAAGACGCCGCTCGCCTGGGGCGCGCCGATGACCGAGCGCGAGGCGCTCGACAAGATGCGCGAAACGGCCAATCGCAACCAGAAGCTCGTGTCGCTGATCGGCCAGGGCTATTACGGCACCATCACGCCGCCGGTGATCCAGCGCAACATCCTGGAAAACCCGGCCTGGTACACGGCCTATACGCCCTACCAGCCGGAAATCAGCCAGGGCCGCCTCGAAGCGCTGCTCAACTACCAGACCATGGTCTGCGACCTGACCGGTCTCGACGTCGCTAACGCGTCGTTGCTCGACGAAGCGACCGCTGCAGCAGAAGCCATGGCCATGGCCGAGCGCGTCTCGAAGTCGAAGGCCAAGGCCTTCTTCGTCGACGAGAACTGCCACCCGCAGACGATTGCGCTTCTGAAGACCCGCGCCGAGCCGCTCGGCTGGCAGATTGTCATCGGCAATCCCTTCACCGATCTCGATCCGGTCGACGTCTTCGGTGCGATCTTCCAGTATCCGGGCACCTACGGCCACGTGAACGATTTCACCGGCCTGATCGCCCGCCTGCACCAGACCGGCGCGATCGCGACCGTTGCCGCCGATCCGCTGGCGCTGGCGCTGCTGAAGTCGCCCGGCGAAATGGGCGCCGATATCGCGATCGGCTGCACCCAGCGCTTCGGCGTCCCGGTCGGCTACGGCGGCCCGCATGCGGCCTACATGGCGGTCAAGGATGCACACAAGCGTTCGATGCCGGGTCGCCTCGTCGGCGTTTCCGTCGATGCGCGCGGCAACCGCGCCTATCGCCTGTCGCTGCAGACCCGCGAACAGCACATCCGCCGCGAAAAGGCGACATCGAACATCTGCACCGCGCAGGTGCTGCTCGCCGTCATGGCCTCGATGTATGCCGTCTTCCACGGACCGAAGGGCATCAAGGCGATCGCCCAGAGCGTTCACCAGAAGACCGTTCGTCTTGCCATGGGCCTTGAAAAGCTCGGCTATACCGTCGAGCCCGACGTGTTCTTCGACACGATCACCGTCGAGGTCGGTAAGCTGCAGGGCATCATCCTCAAGACCGCGGTCGCCGAGGAAGTGAACCTGCGCAAGATCGGCGAGACCAAGATCGGCATCAGCCTTGACGAGCGCTCGCGCCCGGTCACGCTGGAAGCCGTCTGGCGCGCCTTCGGCGGCGACTTCAAGGTGGAACAGTTCGAGCCGGGTTACCGCCTGCCGCAGCCGCTGCTGCGCACCAGCGAGTATCTGATGCACCCGATCTTCCACATGAACCGCGCAGAAAGCGAGATGACGCGCTACATCCGCCGTCTGTCGGACCGCGACCTCGCGCTCGACCGGGCGATGATCCCGCTCGGCTCCTGCACGATGAAGCTCAACGCGACCGCGGAAATGCTGCCGATCACCTGGCCGGAATTCTCCGAGATCCATCCCTTCGTGCCGAAGGATCAGGCGGCTGGCTACCAGCACATGATCGAGGACCTGTCGGAGAAGCTCTGCGCCGTCACCGGCTATGACGCGATCTCGATGCAGCCGAACTCCGGCGCGCAAGGCGAGTATGCCGGTCTGCTGACGATCCGCGCCTACCACCTGGCGCAGGGCAACGATCATCGCGACGTTTGCCTGATCCCGACCTCGGCGCACGGCACCAACCCGGCGTCTGCCCAGATGGCCGGCATGAAGGTCGTCGTCATCAAGGTGAGCGACAACGGCGACATCGACATGGATGATTTCCGTGCGAAAGCAGAGCAGTACGCGGAAAACCTCTCGTGCTGCATGATCACCTACCCCTCGACGCACGGCGTGTTCGAAGAGAACGTGCGTGAGGTCTGCGAGATCGTGCACAAGCACGGCGGCCAGGTTTACTTGGACGGTGCCAACATGAACGCCATGGTCGGCCTTGCCCGCCCCGGCGACATCGGCTCCGACGTCAGCCACCTGAACCTGCACAAGACCTTCTGCATTCCGCATGGCGGCGGCGGTCCCGGCATGGGCCCGATCGGCGTCAAGGCGCATCTCGCCCCTTATCTGCCCGGCCATCCGGAAACGGACGGACACGAGGGTGCGGTCTCGGCGGCTCCCTTCGGCTCGGCTTCGATCCTGCCGATCTCCTGGAGCTACTGCCTGATGATGGGCGGCGAAGGCCTGACCCAGGCGACCAAGGTGGCGATCCTCAACGCCAACTACATTGCCGCTCGGCTGAAGGGCGCCTATGAGGTGCTCTACAAGTCGTCCAAGGGCCGCGTGGCGCATGAGTGCATCATCGACACCCGTCCGCTGGTCGAAAGCGCCGGCGTCACCGTTGACGATGTGGCCAAGCGCCTGATCGACTGCGGTTTCCATGCGCCGACCATGAGCTGGCCGGTTGCCGGCACGCTGATGATCGAGCCGACGGAATCGGAAACCAAGGCCGAAATCGACCGTTTCTGCGATGCGATGCTGGCAATCCGCGAGGAAGCCCGCGCCATCGAGGAAGGCCGCATGGACAAGGTCAACAACCCGCTGAAGAACGCACCGCACACGGTCGAAGACCTGGTCGGCGAGTGGGATCGTCCCTACTCGCGCGAACAGGCCTGCTACCCGCCGGGCGCCTTCCGGGTCGACAAGTACTGGTCGCCGGTCAACCGCGTCGACAACGTCTTTGGCGACCGCAATCTCGTCTGCACCTGCCCGCCGCTGGAAAGTTACGCGGAAGCGGCAGAGTAACGTCAATAGAACCGGCGGGGCGCTCGCTCCGCCGGTTTCCTCAGAGCCTTCCGGCGCCCGTGGCAGCGCGCAGCGCGTGCCCTCATCCAGATTGATTCCCGAAATCTACAAGGATCGACACTACAGCGCCGCGCGTCTTATCAGACGTGCAAAGGTCGCTGTAGCACATTGAATTGCTGCATGTTTTTGTCCTTTAACCGGCTACGATTAAAGGAAACATGCAGTTGGACATGACGCGTTCGTCCGCCCGCTTTTTTTGGGGGTGCGCGCTTACCGACGCGTGGTCATTCCGGGAGGCAGGATGGTGTTTTCAATCCAGAAGCGGACGAAGGCCTCGGCAAAGTGCCTGTAGCCCGCGACCGAAGCAGGTTTGGCGACGTAGGCATTGGCACCGGCGCGGTAGCAATGGAGCACGTCGGTCGGGTTGCTGGACGACGTCAGCACAATGACCGGGATCAGGACGGTCGCCTGCGCCCTGCGGATGCGCCGCAGAAGCTCGATACCGTCGCTGCCGGGCATTTTGATATCCAGGAGCACATAGTCGAAATGGGTGTGGGCAAGCTGGGCGATCGCGTCGTCCGCATCCGCCGCCAGCACCAGATCGATGGTCTCGTCGATCTGTGCGAAGGCACGCATGACGAAGCGCGCGTCGTGCGCGTCGTCCTCCACCAAGAGCAGTCGCTTTGGCGTCGAGACCACCTGTTCCGCCCTAGTTTGCCTTCCGTAGCCGCCTCGGAAGAAGCACGATGAAACGTGCGCCTTCGCGGAAGGTGGTGTCAAGTCGGATCGAGCCGTCGTGGCTTTCGGCTATGCGCTTGGCAAGTGCCAGACCGATTCCCGTGCCGCCATAGACGGTCTCGTCCTTGTGCAGCCGCTGGAACACTTCGAAGATACGCGTCGAAAAGCGCGGGTCGATGCCGATGCCATTGTCTTCAACCACCAGCTCGAAGATCTGATCGGCGACACCGCCGTGAATGCGGATCACCGGTTGGCGGTCGGCGTGCCGATACTTGATCGCATTGCCGATCAGGTTCTGGACCAGGCGCCGGAGAAGCTCAGGATCCCCTTCCACTTTCGGCAGGTCGCCAATCTCGAAGGTTGCCTGCGCATCCTGTACGTCACTGGCAAGTATGGTCAGTGTCTCGGCAACAATGTCTGCGAGCCGCACCTCCGTCCAATGGGTGATCCGGTGCGCGATCTGCGCATAGTCGAGCAGGCTGTCGATCACCCGGTTCATCCGCTTCACGCTGTCGCGCAGATGACGCGCATTCTCGGCGAGTTCAGCCTGGTCTCCTGCCGCCAGATCGTCCTCGATCATTTCGGAGAACATGGCGATGTGTCTGAGCGGCGCTTTGAGATCATGGGAGACCGTCGCGGTGAATTGATCGAGCGCCTCGTTCTTATGCTCGAGTTCCTGCCTCTGGCGCTCGAGCACGAGCTCGGCGCGCTTGAGATCGGTGACGTCCACGCGTGCGACGACGGTGTTGCCATCCTTCGCCTTGATGTTCTCCACGCGCAGCCAACGATCATCGGCATAGCGGTATATCTTGGGTCGACCATCAGGGTGACGGAAATCGCGCAGGCGCGAAGCGATCCACTCGTCGCCCTCGCGGGTGCCTGGCAAGGCATCCGGATAATGACCGCCCTGTCGCGCCAAAAGCAGGATCTCCTCGGCCGTGATGCCGGGCTTCAGCGCCGCGCCGGCCGGCCCACAGATGGCCTGATACGCCCTGTTATAGACGACCAGCCGTTCTTGCCGGTCGAAAATGGCAAAGCCCTCTGGCATCGCTTCCAGCGCTGCGTTGAGCATCTCGGAAGCTTTCTGCCGCTCGCTCACAGCCTCCGTCAGATCCGAAACGTCGCGGATGATGCCGATGAGCGCCAGTTCCGCGCCCTGATCGTCGAGCAGCGGCGTCGTGCGAAGGTGGCCGGAAAATGTCGATCCGTCGCGCCTGACATAGAGATAGTTCGACGTCCGGGCGGCCGTTTCATCGACGCGTGCCGCGCGGTTCCGCAGGCGCTTCTCGTATTCCGCGTCGTTGGCGTAGATCAGCCGCACCGAGCGGTCGATGAATTCTTCGGCGGTATAGCCGAACTGGTGCAGGGCGGCATTGTTTGCGGAGCGGATGACGCGCTCGGCGTCGATGATGATCACCGGATCGGGAAACGTCTCGTAGAGCGCCTTGAAGACGAGATCCTCATTGAACGCCGCCATGCCCAATCCCCTGTTCCATGTCCAAGCATCTCAGCAGAAAAATGGCCCGGCGAAAACCGGGCCGACCTATCTGTTTGAAGGAATGGAGGAAACTTAGTTGGCGCGCACCACCGCATCGCCCTGTGCGGCCAGAGCCGCGAGGTCGGCGGGCTTCAGTTCGACCGATTCGCCGCAGCCGCAGGCGGACGTCTGGTTCGGATTGTTGAAGGTGAATCCGGAGCGTAGCGTCGTGACTTCGAAATCCATCTGCGTGCCAAGCAGGTAGAGCACGGCTTCTGGCGCGACCCAGACCCTGGCGCCCTGATGTTCGATCAGGTCGTCCTTGGGGTTGGGCTCGGTCACCAGGTCGACGGCATACTCCATGCCGGCGCAGCCACCCTTCTTGATGCCGACGCGAATGCCCTTGGCATCGGCACCGGCGCCTTCGACGATCGAACGGACGCGGTCGGCGGCCGAATCGGTCAGGCTCATTACGGCAAAGCCCATGGGCTCATTCTCCTTGTCGTCACCGGGGTAAAGGCCCGGCGCCTTACAGAATCAAATGTAGTATCCGTGCCTTAACGGATCAATATGCAGGTCTCGGCTCAGTACCAGCCGACCGCGACCTGCGCCTCCTCGGACATGCGGTCCGGTGTCCACGGCGGATCGAAGGTCATCGAGACTTCGACGCCCGACACGCCCTCGACGGCGCCGACGGCATTCTCGACCCAGCCCGGCATCTCGCCGGCAACCGGGCAGCCCGGTGCGGTCAGCGTCATGTCGATCTTGACCATCCGGTCGTCTTCGATGTCGATCTTGTAGATGAGGCCAAGCTCAAAGATGTCGGCCGGGATTTCCGGATCGTAGACGGTCTTCAGTGCGGCGATGATATCGTCGCTGAGGCGCGCCAGTTCCTCGGCCGGGATCGCCGAATGCACGATGCCCTCGCGAACATCGACCTTTTCTTCCGTTGCATCAAGGCTCATATCGGCCTCCTGGACTTTCTCTTTTGGTTCAAAAGACTACGAGAACTCTTTGAACCTTTTACCAACTTCTTAGGCGAAAAACTTGCGTGCATGCTCCAGCGCGTCCGCCAGTGCGTCCACCTCGGCCCTGGTATTATAGAGGCCGAAAGATGCACGGCATGTGGAGGTAACACCGAAGCGTTTCAAGAGCGGCTGGGCGCAATGCGTGCCGGCACGAACTGCGACCCCGGCACGATCGATGACCATCGAGACGTCGTGGGAATGGATGCCCGCGATCTCGAAGGCAAAGATGCTGCCCTTGTCGGGCGCGTCGCCGAAAACCCGAAGCGAATTGACCGCCGAAAGACGCTCGCGCGCATAGGCTGTCAGGTCCGCCTCATGCGCCTGGATCGCTGCGCGGCCGAGCTTTTCCATATAGTCGAGCGCATAGCCAAGCCCGATCGCCTGCACGATCGGCGGCGTGCCGGCCTCGAAGCGGTGCGGCGGATCGTTGTACGTGACGTGATCTTCGGTCACCACCTCGATCATCTCGCCGCCGCCGAGGAACGGCCGCATTTCCTTCAGTCGGTCCATCTTGCCGTAGAGCACGCCGACGCCGGAGGGGCCGTAAAGCTTGTGGCCGGTCATCACATACCAGTCGCAATCGATGTCCTGGACGTCGACCGGCATGTGCACGGCGCCCTGGCTGCCGTCGACCAGAACAGGAATGCCGCGTTCGCGAGCGATGCGGCAGATCTCCTTGACCGGAACCACCGTACCCAGCGCGTTCGACATATGGGTGATGGCGATGAGCTTGGTGCGGTCCGTCAGGCATTTGACGAAGTCTTCGACATGGAAGGCGCCGTTCTCATCCACCGGTGCCCAGACAAGCTTGGCGCCCTGGCGCTCACGGATGAAGTGCCAGGGAACGATGTTGGAGTGGTGCTCCATGATCGACAGCACGATCTCGTCGCCCTCGCCGAGCTTCGGCATGCCGTAGCCATAGGCGACCGTGTTGATCGCCTCGGTCGAGGATTTGGTGAAGATGATGTTGTCGGGCGACGGGGCGTTCAGGAAGCGGCGCACCTTTTCGCGCGCCGCCTCATAGGCTTCCGTCGCGGCATTAGACAGGAAATGCAGGCCGCGATGGACGTTGGCATATTCGTTGGAATAGGCATGGGCCACCGCGTCGATCACGACCTGTGGTTTCTGCGCCGATGCGCCGTTGTCGAGGTAGACAAGCGGCTTGCCATAAACGGTTCGCGATAGGATCGGGAAATCCTTGCGGATCGCTTCGACGTCGTAGGCGGGCACCGGTACAGAGTGTTCCATGTCTTTCAATCCAATTGCACTACAGCGCCGCGCGTCTTTTAAGACGCGCTAAGGTCGCTGTAACATGTTGAACTGCTGCATAATTTTATCCTTAAATCGATTCCGATTTAAGGAATTATGCAGTAGCCTCTTAGGCGTGCTTGTCGAGCCAGGTCGAGATAACATCTTCGAGTGCCTCAACCAGCGCCTCGTCGTCTTCCAGTTCTTCGACGATCTCGGCAACGAAGGCCTTGACGAGCATCGCTCGTGCCATGTTCTCCGGAATGCCGCGCGCCAGCATGTAGAAGAGCTGCGTATGGTCGATATCGGCAACCGTCGCGCCGTGGCCGCACTGAACGTCGTCGGCGAAGATTTCGAGTTCCGGCTTCGCCGAGAAGTCGGCGTCATCGGACAGAAGCAGCGTGTTGCACGCCATCTTCGCATCGGTCTTCTGCGCGTCCTTGGCGACTAGGATCTTGCCCTGGAAAACACCCTTGGCGCGATCGAAGACGACGCTGCGGATGATCTCCGTCGAGGTCGTGTGCGGCACGTCGTGGCCGAGCGTAAAGGTGACATCCGTGTGGCTTTCGCCGCCGAGCAGGTTGATGCCGCGCAGCTTGAAATCTGCGCCCTCGCCGCTCGTCTTGCCGTGGATCTCCTGACGCACCAGCTTACCGCCGGCATTGATCAGGAAGAGATGCAGCTTGGCGTTCTTGCCGAGGTCGAAGCGGATCTGGCCGAGATGGGTATCGGCAGCGCCCTGTTGCTGCAGGATGATCCAGATGATCTCGGAACCTTCCGCAAGCGTCACGTCGCTGACAGACGAGACGAAGCTCTCGCCGGCATCGGTCGAAAGATGCCGCTCGATCACGGTTGCCTTGGTGTTGGCGCCGAAAGCGACCGGGAAGCGCGTGTGGGCCTGGCCGAGGCTCTGCACCAGCTGGATTTCCAGTGGATCTTCCAGAGCAGTTTCAGCAGCCACGTCGATTTCGAGACCGCCGCGAACAAGACCGCCATTGATGCGGCCGATCGCGTCGTCGAAACCGAGCACGGCGAGGCCGGCGGCCGCCGAACCGTCGAGCAGGCTGTCGACATAGGAACGGACGGTCACGCCATCAGGCAGGCTACCCTTGACCTCAGCCTGGCCGTTGCGGACGGAAAGTACGGTCGAGCCCGGAACCAGCGCATCGACGCGATCGGCAAAGGCCGTCGGGTCGGCTGCCGGCACCGCGCGCAGCAGGGTGCGCAGGTCGGTGTAGTGCCAGGATTCGACGCGACGGGTCGGCAGGCCTGCCGTCTTCAGTTCGTGCACCAGCGTGTCACGAACCGAAAGCACCGATCCGTCGCCCGGCAAATCGCCGATCTGCGCGGTATAGGCATCGACGAGCGCCGTCTCGGCCGCCGTCATCTTGATTGCCTGTTGCATATTCATTCGAACACTCCTTCAACAGGCGTCAAGCCGCGGCATCGATGATGTCGGCGTAGCCGTTGGCTTCGAGTTCGTGCGCCAACATCTTGTCGCCCGACTTGATGACTTGGCCCTTGTAGAGGACGTGCACCGTGTCCGGAACGATATAATCGAGCAGGCGCTGGTAGTGGGTGATGACGACGACGGCGCGGTCCGGCGAGCGCAGCGCGTTGACGCCGTCGGCGACGATCTTCAGCGCGTCGATGTCGAGGCCCGAGTCTGTCTCGTCGAGCACGCACAGCTTCGGCTGGAGCAGCGACATCTGCAGGATTTCGGCGCGCTTCTTCTCACCGCCGGAGAAGCCGACATTCAGCGGACGGCGCAGCATTTCCGGAGCGATCTTCAGCTCGGCTGCAGCTTCCTTGACGCGGCGCATGAATTCCGGCGTCGTCAGTTCGTCTTCGCCGCGATACTTGCGCTGCTCGTTCATTGCCACCTTCAGGAACTGCATGGTGGCAACGCCGGGGATTTCGACCGGATACTGGAAGGCAAGGAAGATGCCCTTGGCCGCACGCTCGGAAGCGTCGAGCTCCAGGATGCTTTCGCCGTTATAGAGGATGTCGCCTTCGGTGACTTCGTAGTCTTCACGGCCCGAGAGGATGTAGGAGAGCGTCGACTTGCCGGAGCCGTTCGGGCCCATGATGGCAGTAACTTCGCCGGCCTTCACCGTGAGGTTCAGGCCACGGATGATTTCGGTGCCATCTTCGGCGATGCGGGCGTGCAGGTTCTTGATTTCAAGCATTTCTATCGTCCTCTTGGGAAACGAACGTTTGTTCGCGCGCAAACACGACGTGCGCGCCATTCAATATTCAGTTCAGGGCCTTAGCCGACGGAGCCTTCCAGCGAGATGCCGATCAGCTTCTGCGCTTCGACGGCGAATTCCATCGGCAGTTCCTGGATGACTTCCTTGACGAAGCCATTGACGATCAGTGCGATCGCCGCTTCAGTCGGGATGCCGCGCTGCAGGCAGTAGAACAGCTGGTCCTCGGAGATCTTGGACGTCGTCGCTTCATGCTCGAACTGTGCCGTCGAGTTCTTCGCCTCGATATAGGGCACGGTGTGCGCGCCGCACTTGTCGCCGATCAAAAGCGAATCGCACTGGGTGAAGTTGCGGGCGTTCTCGGCCTTGCGGTGGGCCGAGACCTGGCCGCGATAGGTGTTTTCCGAAACGCCGGCAGCGATGCCCTTGGAGACGATGCGGCTCGACGTGTTCTTGCCGAGGTGGATCATCTTGGTGCCCGAGTCGATCTGCTGGTGGCCGTTCGAGACGGCGATCGAATAGAACTCGCCGCGCGAACCGTCGCCGCGCAGGATGCAGGATGGATACTTCCAGGTGATCGCCGAGCCGGTTTCGACCTGCGTCCAGGAGATCTTGGAGTTCTTGCCACGGCAATCGCCACGCTTGGTGACGAAGTTGTAGATGCCGCCCTTGCCTTCCTTGTCGCCGGGATACCAGTTCTGCACCGTCGAATACTTGATCTCGGCCTCATCGAGGGCGACGAGCTCGACGACGGCAGCGTGAAGCTGGTTCTCGTCGCGCTGCGGCGCCGTGCAGCCTTCGAGATAGGACACGTAAGCGCCTTCCTCGGCGATAATCAGCGTCCGCTCGAACTGGCCGGTGTTCTTCTCGTTGATGCGGAAATAGGTGGAAAGCTCCATCGGGCAACGAACGCCCTTCGGCACGTAGACGAAGGAACCGTCGGTGAAGACCGCGGAGTTCAGCGTCGCATAGTAGTTGTCGGTCGTCGGAACGACGGAGCCGAGATACTTCTGCACCAGCTCGGGATGTTCGCGGATCGCCTCGGAGATCGACATGAAGATCACGCCGGCCTTCTTCAGCTCTTCCTTGAAGGTGGTGACGACCGAGACGCTGTCGAACACGGCATCGACGGCGATCCTCGACTTCTGCACGCCGGCGAGGATTTCCTGTTCCTTCAGCGGAATGCCGAGCTTTTCGTAGACCTTGAGGATTTCGGGGTCGACCTCGTCGAGCGACGTCGGACCGGTGAGGCCCTTCGGCGCTGCGTAGTAGTAGATGTCATTGAAGTCGATCTTCGGATAGCTGACGCGGGCCCAGGTCGGCTCCTCGAGCGTCAACCAGCGGCGATAGGCGCCAAGGCGCCACTCGAGCATCCATTCCGGCTCGTTCTTCTTGGCCGAAATGAAGCGGATGATGTCTTCCGACAGGCCCTTCGGGGCCTTCTCGACTTCGATGGTCGTTTCGAAGCCGTATTTGTACTGGTCGACGTCGATCTGACGGACCTGATCAATGGTCTCCTGCACGGCAGGCATGTCGTTCTCCAATCTTTCCGGATCCAAGGTCCGGTAGCTTGTCAACACGATGCGACGTGGCGCACCGCTTATGTAATGGCTAAAAGGCGCTTTTCACCCTGTTTGCCAAGCGGAAAATTGCTTTTCCGCAATTTCGTCCCATCGCCCCGCCTTAAGCCGCCTGTCCCGGTGCCCGGCGTCGTGCTGCTACCTTTGCGAAGGCCGCGGCGCAACGTTCGATTTCAGCCGCCGTCGTCGCCTCGCCGATCGAAATTCGCAGCGCACCCTGGCGCGGATCGTAGCCCATCGCCATCAGCACGTGACTCTGTCCCACCTTGCCGGACGAACAGGCCGATCCGGCCGAAAGCGCGACGCCTTCGAGGTCGAAGGCGATCTGTCCCGTCTCGGCTTTGAGGCCAGGAAGCGTGAAGAACGTCGTGTTGCCAACGCGCGAAACGTCGCGGCCGTGTATGACCACATCCGTTGCCGCTTTCAGCATCTCGCCTTCGAGCTTGTCGCGCAACGCTCCAACGGCGCTCATCCGCTGGCCGACGCCTTCGCCGACCTTTCTGGCGGCGGCGGCAAAGCCGGCAATCGCCGCAGGATTTTCAGTCCCTGAACGATGCCCCTTTTCCTGCCCTCCGCCGCGGATCAGCGGCACCGGCATCATGATCTCGCCGCGCGCGACGAGTGCACCGGCACCCTTGGGGCCACCGATCTTGTGCGAAGAGAGAATGAGAAAATCGGCGTTCAGCTCTTCGATCGCCAGCGGCAGCCGGCCCGCGGCCTGCACCGCGTCGACGACAAGTATACCACCTTTGGCGCGAACGATTTCGGCAATCTCGGCAATTGGCTGGATGATTCCGGTCTCATTGTTGACCAGCATGACGGCGACCATCGGCAAGCCAAGTTCACGGTCATGCGCGGCGAGCAGCTCGCGAAGCACCTGAAGATCGACGATTCCCGCAGAGGTCACGGGGATTTCGCTTACGGCATCGCGCTGAAAGCGCCCGCCTTCGCGCACTGCCGGGTGTTCGATGGCCGACGCATAGAGCCGGCTGATCTTGAGCGGTGTGCGGCCCATGCGGAAATCGGGCGTCAGTACCAGATTGGCCGCTTCCGTCGCACCGCTGGTAAAGATGACGCTGGCAGCTTTCGCACCGCAAAGGGCGGCCACATCACGGCGGGCATTTTCGATGAGCGTGCGCAGCGCGCGGCCCTCGCCATGGACGGAAGAAGGGTTGCCGACGAGGTCAAGCGCGAACAGGCAGGCCTCGCGCGCTTCGTTCAGAAGCGGCGCCGTGGCGTTCCAGTCCATGTAGATGCGCGAACCCGACATGATTTCCTTCGCTAGAACAACAGGCCGCAAGCCGGCAACCTCTGGCGATGCATTTTCCTTGAATTTTCCGCGTCGCTTGCCTTAAGAGACGAAGCACAAGGCGGAATGCCCGCACAGAAGTTTTGAACGGTTCTAAACTAGGTTTTAGAAAAGCTGACTGCTTTCGTCAAGACTGATCGCGATCTGAACCCAAGATTCGAACCAGGAACACTCCCGGAGAGCCAATGCCCGAAATCATTTTCAACGGACCTGCCGGCCGCCTCGAAGGCCGTTATCAGCCTTCGAAGCAGAAGAGCGCGCCGATCGCCATCATCCTGCACCCGCACCCGCAGTTCGGCGGCACGATGAACAACCAGATTGTCTACCAGCTCTTCTATATGTTCCAGAAGCGCGGCTTCACCACGCTTCGTTTCAATTTCCGTGGCATCGGTCGCAGCCAGGGTGAGTTCGACCACGGCGCCGGCGAACTGTCGGATGCGGCGTCCGCGCTCGATTGGGTGCAGAGCCTGCATCCGGATTCCAAGAGCTGCTGGGTTGCCGGCTATTCCTTCGGCGCCTGGATCGGCATGCAGCTCCTGATGCGCCGTCCGGAGATCGAAGGCTTCATGGCCGTGGCACCGCAGCCGAACATCTACGACTTCTCGTTCCTGGCGCCCTGCCCGTCTTCCGGCCTGATCATCAACGGCGATTCCGACAAGGTCGCGCCGGAGAAGGACGTAAACGGTCTCGTCGAGAAGCTGAAGGCGCAGAAGGGCATTCTCATCACCCACCGCACGGTTCCCGGCGCCAACCACTTCTTCAATGGTCAGGTCGATGGACTGATGGGCGAATGCGAGGACTATCTCGACCGTCGCCTGAACGGCGAACTGACGCCGGAGCCGGCCGCCAAGCGCATTCGCTGACCGTTTGGTAGATTGAACAGTAGAGCCGTGCGTTCTTCGGACCGCACGGCTCTTTTCGTTTGCGGGCGAGCCCTGCTGACGTTTGAGCGCCTGTGCTGCGTCGCCGCTACCCTCACTAACTCCGAAGACCGGTCGTCCTTCACCCGGTGGGGTGATTTCAGAGCCGCGCAAACGGCGTATGGTGCAAGCCTGAGCTGTTTGCTGGATGGTGGTGTTATTCTGAGTTGATCCGTTTGTCCGTGCTGGCGTGCGAGTCACGCCAGGCGCTTTTTTTGGGGGGGAGAGCGATGACGGGAATGTTGGGCGTTTCACTTGGCGAGACGAAATGGCAGACCCTTCCGGAAACTCCGGCGCTTCCAGCGGCCACGCGGAACGGGATGGTACCGGTATCGGGTGCGGAGATCTGGTATTCGGTCTACGGCTCAGGCGAGCCCGTTATCATGTTGCATGGAGGCCTGGCCAATTCCGAATATTGGGGGCGCCAGGTTCCTGAACTCGCCAAGTTCTACCAAGTCATCGTTCTCGACAGCCGCGGCCACGGCCGCAGCACCTGCGGCAACCTTGTCGGTTACGACCTCATGGTTTCCGACGTCGTCGGGCTGATGGAACAGCTGAAAATATCCAGAAGTGCCATTGTCGGCTGGAGCGACGGTGCCATTACCGGCCTCAAGCTGGCGATGCTGCATCCCGAGCGGGTCAGCGGCGTATTCGCCTTCGGGGCAAACAGCAACCCGTCCGGAACCTTCGATCTAACCAATAGCGCCATGTTCAACGCATACGAGGCCCGGGCCCGCGTCGAATACGAGCGGTTATCCCGCACTCCCGGCGGATACGCTGCCTTCTATGATCAGATGCTGAAGATGTGGACCTCACAGCCAAACATGGCGGACCGCGATCTCCAGGGAATCCGGGTTCCCGTCTGGGTCGTGGATGGCGATCATGAGGAAGTCATCAAACGAACGGACACATTGTTCATCGCCGACAATATTCCGAACTCCGGTTTGCTGATCCAACCGGAAGTCAGTCACTTCTCCCTCTTGCAGGATCCTGACCAGTTCACTCAGGACATTTTTCGCTTTCTGCAGGCGAAGGGTATCGGCAAGATATCCGGTGCCCTTGCGGACGCCCGTCCAAGTTACGCTTGAGCCCGTTGCTTCTAGAGCGCCGTGCGTTTTGAAGAACGCACTAAGGTCGCTCTAGCACTTTGTTTCTAGAGCATCTTTCCGCTTTCAAGTGATTCCACTTGAAAGCGGCATGCTCTAGGGGCGGCTGGCCCACTGCGGCACGGTGGGATTGACGACCGTGGTCGGCGTCTCCGTGCATTCGACCCGATTGCGCCCGTTCGCCTTGGCCGAGTAGAGCGCCATGTCGGCGCGCTGCATGACGGGATCCAAGGCCTCGCCGCTGCCGACGACGGTGACGCCGAAGCTCGCCGTCACGCGTGCCGCTTCCGGCAGGCCGGCGATCTGCTGGGACATGATGGCAGCGCGCATGCCGTGCGCGACGACGCGCGCTTCTGACAAGTCCGTGCAGGGCAGAAACACCGCGAATTCCTCACCGCCAAGGCGACCGGCCACGGCACGGTTTGGCATGACGTCCATCAGCACCCGCGCAAAACGACGGATCACCTCGTCGCCGGCGAGGTGGCCATAGGTGTCATTGACCAGCTTGAAGCGATCGAGGTCGGCGAGGATAAGCGTGCCCGGCGTCTGGGTCGCACGCGCATGCAAGAGCGGCATGACGCGATCCATGAAGCCACGGCGATTGTAGAGCCCCGAAAGCAGGTCGATTTCCGAACGGGCCTGAACATCGTCGACGATGTCCTTCACCATCACGCCGAGCATGGCAAGCCCTGCCCCGACGATCAGCATTGCGCCGAGTGCCTGGGAAATGAGCGCGAATGGGCTCGAGACGTAGTCCTGGGCGGTGACGCCCGAGCCGGCCGCAACGGCGGCATAGA
This sequence comes from Ensifer sp. CCNWLY38, assembly GCF_037120565.1. NCBI lineage: Bacteria > Pseudomonadati > Pseudomonadota > Alphaproteobacteria > Hyphomicrobiales > Rhizobiaceae > Ensifer > Ensifer sp. CCNWLY38. The sequence goes on along the minus strand of NZ_JBBBBO010000002.1, from coordinate 527,948 downwards.
TTTTCACGAGATAATAGAGCGAGCAGAGCGCCAGAAGACCGAAAAGCAGCCAGTCGAAGAACGAGCGTCGCCCCGAGCGCAGCACCACGGACGCGGTCCACACCTGGATCAGGAAGAAAGGCATCTGGTAAGGGATGGCGTGCTGCCAGGTGCCGCGCGGCAGATCGAAGATCGCCATGTCCAGCGCAACGCCCACGACGAAACACGCGGCAAGCACCGGCCAACGCACAGGAACCTGATAGAAGAGGCCGAGGCCGAACCGCAGAAGACAGAAGCCGCCAAGCACGCAGGCGAAGGCGCCGATGGCAAAGAGCCGCGGTGTGGACGAGAAGGGAACGATCGCTTCGCAAACGGCAGCAAGCGAGGCGACGGTAAAACCGGCCGCGCACCACAGTGCCGCGCGGCGCTGTCGGCTCTTTACGGCAATGGTGAGGAATGCGACCGTGAAAATCTGCGCAATGATAAAGTTCACAGCCAGCAGAGAAATCGCACCACCCATCGAAGAACCCGAAACCTTCGTCCTGCGGCTAGCCGCCTTTCGCCACCTCCGGCGGTCGCGGAGGCCGATCCTAATTGGCCGATGCGAAGAATTGATTAATCCGTTCGGTGGACAGCATACGCCGTTTCGGACCTCTCAGCGAGCAGGTCTGGCGGCATGTTTTCCACCCGTGACAGGCTGCCGGACCCCGGTCGTTCCCGGATAGGTCAGCGACAGGCCCTGCAGCGATCGTACGGCGAGATAAGCCCAGGCCTCGGCCTCCATGGAATCACCGTTAAAGCCGGCGTCCTCCGCCGGCAGCACCGCTGCACCCTCTTCCTTGGCGAGCGCAGCGAGGTCGCGCATGATCACCGGATTGAGGCGGCCCCCGCCGCAGATGATGTAGGTCGTTGGCCGCTGCGGCAAATGCCCGGCCGACTTGAGGATCGCCGCTGCGGTCACATGGGCAAGCGTGCGGGCGCCATCGGCAAGGCCAGCGTCGCTTCCCGCCGGCGGCGCGAAATCGTTTCGGTCGAGCGACCGGCGCTGCTTCGCGGTGAAAAAGGGATTGGCGAGGTAGCGCTCTGTAAGATCGGGAAGAACGGTCCCCTCGCTGGCGATCATGCCGCCCTGGTCAAAGGGAATGCCGGCATGCGCCTCGACCCATTGATCGATCAGCGTGTTGCCCGGGCCGCTGTCATAGGCAACGAGCGTCTCGCCCGCGCCGATGAAGGTCAGGTTGGAGATGCCGCCGATATTGACGAAGACGACCGGTGCCGCAAGGCCGGCGGCGCCCCGCGCCAGAGCGGCGTGATAGGCGGGGATCAGCGGTGCGCCCTGCCCGCCATGCACCATGTCGTTGGCGCGCATGTCGTAGACGACGTCAATACCCGTTTCGCCGGCAAGCAGCGGGCCGTCGCCGATCTGCACCGTCAAGGCCTCGTCGGGACGGTGCAGCACGGTCTGCCCGTGGAAGCCGATCACGTCGATAGCCGCCGGCGACAGGTCGTTTTGCTGCAGGAAGGCTTTGATTGCTTCGGCATGCCGCAGCGTCAGGTCGCGCTCAAGCTGCGACAGCGCGCCGGGCCTTTGATCCCGTTGCGTGATCGTCTTTGCGTCGACCAGTCCCTGCTTCAGCCGGTCGCGAAAGCGGGCGTCATAGGCAAAGCCGGCGGAGGGGCCGCGCTCGACGAAGTCTTCGCCGTCGGTCCTCAGCATGGCGACGTCGATGCCGTCCATGCTCGTGCCGCTCATCAGGCCGATTGCCGTTCTTGTCCGTGTCATGCCTTCAACATTTCCAGAATCACTTTTGAAGTGATTATGCGCGGAAACAGTGCTAAACGCCCGTTCGTTCAAAAACTTCCCCGCAAGAGAGACAGATCATGTCCGGTTTCAAGTCCGATTTCCTTCACACCCTCAGCGAGCGTGGTTTCATCCACCAGATCTCCGACGAGTCTGGCCTGGATGAACTGTTCCGGAAGGAAATCGTGACGGCCTATATCGGCTTCGACCCGACCGCACCGAGCCTGCATGCCGGCGGTCTCATCCAGATCATGATGCTGCACTGGATGCAGGCGACCGGCCATCAGCCGATCTCGCTGATGGGCGGTGGCACCGGCATGGTGGGCGATCCGTCCTTCAAGGATGAGGCGCGCCAGCTGATGACGCCGGCGACGATCGAAGCCAACATCGCCAGCATCAAGACGGTCTTCTCCAACTATCTCACCTATGGCGACGGCCCCAAGGACGCGTTGATGATCAACAACGCCGATTGGCTGCTCGGGATCAACTACCTCGAGTTCCTGCGCGACGTCGGCCGTCACTTCTCGGTCAACCGCATGCTGTCCTTCGACAGCGTCAAGACGCGGCTCGATCGCGAGCAATCGCTGTCGTTCCTCGAGTTCAACTACATGATCCTGCAGGCCTACGACTTCGTGGAACTGCACAAGCGCACCGGCTGCCGCCTGCAGATGGGCGGATCGGACCAGTGGGGCAACATCATCAACGGCATCGACCTCGGCCACCGCATGGGCACGCCGCAGCTCTACGCCCTGACCTCGCCGCTCTTGACGACGTCGTCGGGCGCCAAGATGGGCAAGTCGGTCAACGGCGCGATCTGGCTCAACCCGGATATGCTGTCGGCCTATGACTTCTGGCAGTACTGGCGTAACACCGAGGACGCCGACGTCACCCGCTTCCTGAAGCTCTACACGACGCTGCCGATGGCGGAGATCGAGCGGCTCTCGAAGCTCGGCGGCTCGGAGATCAACGAGGTCAAGAAGATCCTGGCGACGGAAATTACCGCCATGCTGCACGGCCGCCCGGCTGCGGAGCAAGCGGCGGAAACCGCGCGGAAAACGTTCGAAGAAGGCGCGCTCGCCGACAACCTGCCTTCGGTCGAAATCCCGACCGCCGAGCTCGAAGCCGGCCTCGGGCTTTTGACGCTGATCGTGCGCGCCGGCCTCGCCGCCTCCAACGGCGAAGCCCGTCGCCATGTCCAGGGCGGTGCCGTCAGGATCAACGACGAGGTGGTCAGCGATGAGCGCCGCCTGATCGGCACCGGTGACGTCACCGCCGATAATGTCGTCAAGCTCTCGCTCGGCAAGAAGAAGCACATCCTCGTGCGCCCGGCCTAAGCCGAGCCACAACGAATAGATGACTGAGGCCGGCCTTCGCGCCGGCCTTTTTCATTGGAACTCGAAGATGCTGCGGAAGACGCCCGGCGCGATGATCGACAGGGGATTGACCGTCAGCTTCGGCTGATTGAAGGGGCCGTTGAGTTTGAAAGTGATGCCGAGCAGGCCACGGTCGCGGCCATTGCCGAGCAGAACGCCGATCAGCGGCAGTTCGCCGAAGATACGGTTCAGGCCATAGGCCGGCATGAAGGTGCCGGTCATATCCATGATGCCGTTGTTGTCGCGCACCGTCCCCTGGAAGGTCGCGCCGACGTCGGTGCCGCGCAACACGCCGCCGTCGACGCGGATCGCGCCGCGGTCGAGCGCGAGCTGGGCGAAGCCGCGCTCGAAGCGGGCCGAGCTCACATCGATGTCGCGGCGGACGGCCTGGTTGAGGCTTCGCCCGTCGGCGCCTGTTGGCGTCGACACCATCGATTGCAGGCGTTGTTCGCCGACGAGCTGGAACTTGCGGATGTCGACGCTGCCGCGCCAGGAACGCCCGCCACGATCGCGCAGTTTGAGATTGAGCAGGCCGCCGCGCATGTTCTGGTAGATATCGGCAAAGCGTGCCAGCGCGCCGGCGTCGCCTGTGGTTAGCTCAAGCGTATTATCGGCACCGGCCTTGGCGATCCGGGCGACGAGCGCCTGACCGCTGCCGGTGACGGCCGAAAGATTGACGTCCTCGATCTGGCTTCCGCGCTCGGAATAGACCAGGTTCACGTTCGACAGGGATTCGCCGTTGAAGCCGGTGACGCGATCGAGCTGGGCTTTGATGGTGATGTCGCCGCCGCCGCCCTGGCTTTGGTCGCTTCCCGCCTTCATCTGCGCGAGGATCGGCCTGATGTCTGCAGCCGCGCCGCTGAGCGTGGCCGTATAGCCCCCCTTGCCGCGGTCGACCGAAACCTTGAAATCGTCGCCCTGGGCCAGGCGGACGCTGTCGAGGCGGGCGGAGACCAGTCCGCCGCCGTCCACCTGCAGACCACCCCGTGCACCGAAACCGTCTCCGGCGACGGCAAAATCGGAGATGACGATGGTGTCATCGGACTTGCTCGCCGTGAAACGCGCCTCCGCTGGAATGCCCGCTCCTTTGCTCCAGCCGATCCACGGCAAGGACAGAGCGGCCTTTGCGAGCCCGATCTTCGCCTCTACCCGATCCTGATCGCCAATCGTCACGTCGGCACTGATCGGTCCGGATACGATCTTCGACAGGCCCGGCGCCAGCTTCTGCCAGACAGCCTGGTCCAAGGTGCCTGAAATCTCACGCGAGCGCTTGACCTTCGAATCGCTATCGACCGGTTCCGTCAACGCAATGCTGACCTTGGCGCCCTCCAGTTGTGCGTCGGCATCGAGCACGGCCTGCTGGTTATCGACCCGGAACGTCCCGACGAGGTCGGATACCGGCCGGCCGTAGAACGCCCTGTTGACGCTGACCTTGTCCAATTGCATCTCCACCTGCCACAACGGCTTGGGCGGGTGCTGGTCCGAGATCAGGCCGAAGCGCGCACCGACAAGCGCGGTGAGAGGACCGCTGAAGTCCTCGGGCAGCAGCGACGTCTTTTGCAGTGCCTGGATCGGCTTGTAGGTGACGAGTTCGGCAATCGCATCTGCGGCGCCTCCAACCTCGATCTTCATCTCCGCCATCAGCGGCTTGGTGTAGACATCGGGAAGGATGAAGTCGCCGCCATTGAGCGCCACGGACCGCCCCGACGGGAAATAGGCAGTGCCCTGCCCGATCTCAACCGTCATGCGCTGGCCGCTCAGCTTGAACTTACCGGAGGTGTCGCGCAGCGGCGGTATCTCGCCGGTAATGTTGATGCGGGTGTCGTCGATGTCGAAGGTGATGTTGAGCTCCTGTTCGTTGAGCTTCAACTCCCCTTCGTTATTGGCAATCCGGCCCTCGGCAACCGACACTTCGATGCGCGCATTGGTGACTATGCCGCCGAAGAGATTGCCGATCGCCCAGCGGCGAGCGCCCTTGGCGAGCCACCACGGCCACAACTGCTTGACGGCCGTCGCCTCCATGCGGTCGCTGACGGCGGCAAAGCTGATCTGCGGCGAGGTCTTGCCGAAGGCGACCGAAAGCGAGCCATACATCGAGCCAAGCGGGCTCGACACGGCGAGCTGATCGAAGATCAGCCGGTGGGTGTCCGCGGTGAACCGGCCGCTTGCCTTTGCATCGAAAGTCAGCGGCTGATCGGTGACGTCTTCCGGGGCCGAACTGGCGTTCCTAAGAAGGAGATCGATCGCGAAGCCCTTCTCCGTTGCGCCGGCAAGCTTGTCGAGGTCGATGACCGCGCCGGTGAACGGAAAGGTCGAACGGCCGATCTTGACGACCGATGGCAGGATCTCGACCGCGGAGCGCCCGAAATCATAGGCGATGTCCATTTGCGACGGATTGAGCGTCGAGACGAGGCCGCCGGCATGGAAGGTGCCCTTGGACGTGCGCACAGCCACGCGCAGATCCGGCTTCGCCTCCCCGACTGCCCGCGTCGCCTTCAACGTCAGCCCTGCTGTCGCGTCGATGCCAAAGGCCTGCTCCGCACCTGACTTGCCGTGGTAGAAGAACGGCGCGAGAGGCAGATTGGTGATCGCCGCATCAAAGCCGGTCACGTGCCCTCTCTGGCCAAGCGCGTCGGCGGTGATATCGACCTCGACGCCATCGACGGTGGCGCTGCCCTTGACGCTCATCGAGCCGCTGGCATCGCGGTTGAATTCGAGCGCGGAGGCGACGACCGGAACGACGCGGTTGCGGGCGCCGACGATGGAAAAACTGAAGTCGGAGAGCGCTACGGTCTGGCTGCCTCGCCCGGCCGCCAACTGCGACATGCGGTCGACATGGGAGAACAGAGCCTCGAGCGCATCGCCGACATCGGCGATACGGATCTTGGTAAGATCGAGCGGCTCGCCCCGAGGAAGGAGCCCGGTATCGAAATTGCCGCCTTCCGCTTCAAGGCGAGAGACGGCGATGCGGCCGGTCATCAGCGCCAGTGGGTCGAGTGCGATCGAGATCGAGCGAAGCTTCGCGACGGGTTGGCCGGATGCCGCTTCGCTGAGCGCCACCTCGCGGGCCTTGAGCGCAATCGCGCCGCTTGCCGTCATGCGCACGACCGTGCTGCCGACGTCGGCGCGGTAGGCGTCTCCGAGCGCGGCATTGAGGGCCGTCCTGGCACGCGCGTTCAACGTGCTGTCCATCATGCCGCTTTCGATCACGGTCACGAGGATCGCCCCTATGATGAGGGCGAGCAGGGATATGGACAGGGCAATCTTGGCACACAGACGCGGCAGGGCGCGCTTGCGTGGTGCATGCACGATCATGGGATCGTGAGCCTGCGCCGAAGGCAACGCATGCAGCGCGACGATGTCTTTCTTGCGAAAGCCGACTTTTTCGCCGCGGATCTCACTCATCAGCGCGGACGTCCTCCGTTCGATACGAGCTTTTTCGCCGCGCCTTCTTTTCAATCGTTGCGGACGGCTGTTTCTCGTTTCCTGTAGACCACATGTCGTCGTGCAGAGTCACCATGAGACGCTGGACCATGCTGTGGAAAGCCACCACCCTCAACGGGAATCGCGCGGGCGAGCGACTGCAACGTTTCGTAGCGGCTGGTGCCGTCCGAAACCTGTCAAATCTAGCACAAATGCGCTGGACGGCAGTCGACGAATTTCGATATGCCCTACAGCGTCGCGTGCCTCACGAGGCGCACAAAAGTCGCTGTAGAACTTTGAGTTGCCGCATATTTCGCATTGATCGGCGACGATCAAGGGCCACATGCAGTAGCGTTCGATTGTCTGCAAAACTTGGCAGAAGGAAGGTTTAATCATGGCAAGACCCGTTCCCGGAGATGTCGCTCCCGATTTCACGCTGCCGCGCGATGGCGGCGGCACGATCTCGCTTTCTGCCTTTCGCGGCCGCCCTGTCGTGTTGTTCTTCTATCCGAAGGACGATACGCAGGCCTGCACGCTGGAGGCGATCTCGTTCTCCGAACTTGCCGAAGAGTTTGCCGCAGCCGGCGTAACGCTGATCGGCCTCTCACCCGATTCGGTGAAAAAGCACGATCGCTTCGCCAAGAAGCACAACCTCACGGTGACGCTCGCCGCCGACGAGGAAAAGGCGGTGGTGACCTCCTACGGCGTCTGGGTCGAAAAGATGATGTACGGCCGCAAGTACATGGGCGTCGAACGCAGCACCTTCCTGATCGGCGCCGACGGCGTCGTCGTCAGGGTATGGGAAAAGGTGAAGGTCGACGGTCACGCCCAGGAGGTCCTGGCCGCCGCAAAGGCCCTCTGAGGAAACCCATGACCGAATTGCCCGTGTTTCACAGCCTGCGGGGCGGCGCAGTCGAAGCGATTCGCGCTGCGGACCTCGAGGTCAAGACGGCACTTGCGCAAGAAACGGCACGGCGCTGGCAGCGGCGCACGCTGTCGCTGCGCTCGCCGCTCGACCGACCCGTTCCGGTTCGCCCCGGGCGGCCGGACAAGCCGATACTGACACCGCCGACGCAGGTGAAGCGACGGTCGCTCGGTTCCCTCAAGGGACGCATCGCCTTGCTGCACTCGATCGCCCATATCGAGTTGAACGCCGTCGACCTGGCCCTCGATATCGTCGCCCGTTTTGCGACCGAGCCGGTGCCCAATTCCTTCTTCGACGGCTGGATGCGTGTCGCCTTCGAGGAGGCCAAGCACTTCCGGCTGGTCCGGCAGCGGCTGAACGATCTCGGTGCAGACTATGGCGACCTGCCTGCCCATGACGGGCTCTGGCAGGCGGCGCACGATACCCGCAACGACCTGACGGCGCGCCTTGCCGTGGTGCCGCTCATTCTCGAAGCGCGCGGTCTCGACGTGACGCCGGCCCTTCAGGCCAAGATGCGCGAGACAGGTGACTTCGAGAGCGCCGCTGTCCTGGATGTGATCTACGAAGACGAGAAAGGCCATGTTGCCGTCGGCGCCAAATGGTTCCGTTTTCTCTGCGCCCGCGAGAAGAAGGATCCCGCAGCGACCTTCCAGGCGCTGGTGCGCGCCAATTTTCGCGGACCATTGAAGGCGCCGTTCAACGACATCGCCCGCGCCGAGGCAGGATTGACGCCGTCCTTCTATCGCTCGATGACCGCCTCGACCAACCGATAGCCGCATCACGCAGCCGCAATCATCCTTACCAATTGTTAACCCTAACGAAGTGTAATGATCCGCAGGTGATGCGAGGCAACGCGCACATGGCGGGAGAGAACGGGTGTCTGGACGTTCGGCAAATCGTGCCTTCGGAAAACGTAAGGAAAATCACGTTCTGATCCTGGCAAGTGGCGACAAGGTTCGCCACATGACGGTTCGTCCCTGGATGGCGGCAATCGCCGTATCCTTCGCCGGCGTCTGCAGCATCGGCTACCTCGCGGCCACATCCTATCTGGTCCTGCGCGACGATCTCATCGGCGGCACGATTGCCCGCCAGGCACGCATGCAGCACGAATACGAGGATCGAATCACGGCATTGAGGGCGCAGGTCGATCGCGTCACCAGCCGGCAACTCCTCGACCAGCAGATGGTCGAAGAAAAGGTCGAGAAGCTGCTGCGCCAGCAGATGGCGCTGACCTCGCGCAACGGAAAGCTCGGCCCCCTGGTCGAAAGGGCCGAAAGTTCCGGCCTGACGACGGAAAGCACCGAGACCCCGGAGATCGAACCCCTCGCTTATGAGAAACGGGCCGACGCCAGCAGCGGCGGCGTAAAGGCGATCGAGAAGCTGATGGGTCTGAACACCGCCTCGGTCACCGGTGCAATTCGTCCCGCTCCCCTCGCCTATGCCGCACCCGATGCGGCCGAATCGACCTCCGACCGTGCCGACCGGATCTTCTCGAAGGTGACGCTGTCGCTGAAGGACGTCGAACTCGAACAAATGGCGCGACTGAAACGACTGACGGATGGTGCTGCAAAGACGTCGGGTGCGATTCGCTCGATCGTCGGTCGGACCGGCGTCGATCTGCCGGTCGGCGATGTCGCAGCAACGGTCCCCGCCGCGACTTCGGAATCGGCCGATAGCGCCATTGGCGGCCCGTTCGTCGAACCGGCTGATGATGACGAGTTCGGCCGGTCGTTAGCGGCTCTCGATACGGCTCTGCTGGAGCTGGAACGGACGCGGGCGCAGGTCCGCGCGCTGCCGTTCGGCAACCCGTCTCCGGCGAGCGACATCACCAGCGACTTCGGCAATCGTCTCGATCCGTTCCTCGGTCGCCTGGCGCTTCATGCCGGCATCGACTTCCGCGCGACGGTCGGCACGCGCATTCGCGCAGCCGCGCCCGGCACCGTGACGAATGCCGGCTTGACCGGCGGCTACGGGAACATGGTCGAAATCGACCACGGAAACGGCGTGTCGAGCCGATACGCCCACCTCTCCGCCGTTCTGGTGAAGGTCGGCGACCAGGTGACGGAAGGTGAAGTCATTGCCAAGTCCGGCAATACGGGTCGTTCCACCGGTCCACACCTTCATTATGAAATCCGCCTCAACGGCGAGGCGGTGGATCCCATTCGCTTTCTCGATGCCAGCCGGAAGCTCGCCTCCTACATGAACTGACGGGTCGTTTGGCTGTCTCCAGGTCTTGCGCGGCTTGACAAGAAATGCGACAGATTCGCCACTATTTACCTTTTGCTGCTTCAACGTGCTGGATTTCTTGACTTTCAGCGACGTTCAGCTTATGAGCGCGGCCACGTGCTCGTGCGTTTTCCATCGATCGATCAGTGTTCTATTGAACCGGAACGGAAACAGATTTCCCTTTGACCAATTTTGCTGACCTTGGCCTGAGCCAAAAAGTTCTCTCCGCTGTCACCGATGCGGGCTACACAATCCCGACCCCGATCCAGGCTGGCGCCATTCCGCCGGCGCTGCAGCGTCGTGACATTCTGGGCATCGCCCAGACGGGTACGGGCAAGACAGCTTCGTTCGTGCTGCCGATGCTGACGCTGCTGGAAAAGGGCCGCGCTCGCGCCCGCATGCCGCGCACGCTCATCCTGGAGCCGACGCGCGAACTCGCCGCCCAGGTCGCAGAGAACTTCGACAAGTATGGCAAGAACCACAAGCTCAACATAGCGCTTCTGATCGGCGGCGTGTCGTTCGATGAGCAGGACCGCAAGCTCGAGCGCGGCGCCGACGTGCTGATCTGCACGCCCGGCCGTCTGCTCGATCACTTCGAGCGCGGCAAGCTGCTGATGACCGGCGTCGAGATCCTGGTCATCGACGAAGCCGACCGCATGCTCGACATGGGCTTCATTCCCGATATCGAACGCATCGCCAAGATGATCCCGTTCACGCGCCAGACGCTGTTCTTCTCGGCGACCATGCCGCCGGAAATCCAGAAGCTCGCCGATCGCTTCCTGCAGAACCCGGAGCGCGTCGAAGTCGCCCGCCCGGCCTCCACGGCACAGACGGTGACACAGCGCTTCGTTGCGGCGCACGCCAAGGATTACGAAAAGCGCGCGGTGCTGCGCGATCTGATTCGCGCACAGGGCGATCTGAAGAACGCCATCATCTTCTGCAACCGCAAGAAGGATGTCGCCGACCTCTTTCGGTCGCTCGAGCGTCATGGCTTCTCGGTCGGCGCCCTGCATGGTGACATGGACCAGCGCTCGCGCATGGCCATGCTTGCCGGCTTCAAGGACAACAATATCACGCTGCTCGTTGCATCCGATGTTGCTGCCCGCGGCCTCGACATCCCCGATGTCAGCCATGTCTTCAACTTCGACGTTCCGATCCATGCGGAAGACTATGTTCACCGCATCGGCCGCACCGGCCGTGCCGGTCGCTCTGGCGCCTCCTTCACTCTGGTGACCAAGCGCGACACGAAGTTCTCCGATGCCATCGAGAAGCTGATCGGCCAGAAGGTCGAATGGCTGAACGGCGACCTTTCCAATCTGCCTGAGCCGATGGAAAGCCACGACAGCGGTCGCCGCGATCGCGGTCGTGATCGCGATGGCCGCAAGGACCGGAAAAAAGATGGGGAACGCGGCCCGAGGGCTCGCGCCGATCATAAATCCGATACCGTGCGTGTCGATAGTGAGGCCGAAATTGAAACAGTCGTGGAAAGGGCGGAATCGGTGAAACCGGCACGTAGCGCAGAAAACAAGCAGGGACAGAACAACCGCGCCGATCGTCCGGTGCGCGCATCGAACCCGGCCAACGATGACAATCGCGATCGCCGCAACCGTCACCGCCGCGACTATGATGACGGCCCGACGCCCGTTGGCTTCGGCGACGAAATCCCCGCTTTCATGCTGATTGCCGGCAAGGCCTGATTAAACCTATGGGCCTGCCGGGCATCGATTTTCCGGGTCTCGGCTGCGGACTTGCAATCGTGCGCGACGGCAAGATCCTGCTTTACAAGCGCATTAACGCGCCTGAAGCCGAGCACTGGAATATCGTCGGTGGCAAGGTCGATCATATGGAACGCTCGGAAGCCGCCGCGCGGCGCGAGGCCGAAGAGGAAAGCGGCCTCCAGATTCGTTCGAGCGAGTTCCTGTGCTTCAGCGAACAGGTGATCGAGGCTGACCGTCAGCACTGGATCTCGATGATCTATGTGACCCGGGATTTCAGCGGTGAGCCGGAACTCACCGAACCGGACAAGCTTTCCGCTCTCGGCTGGTTCGATCTCGATGCCCTGCCCCAGCCGCTGTCACGTTTTGCCGCAGACGCCGTCGATGCGCTGCGCAGGCTGGAGCACTAGGTTCGCGTCCGGCGGCCTCTCGACCACACGCATGTGGTCCTTTTCCTATCGGCGCCTAGGCCATCTTTCCGCCTTCAATGATTCCACTTGAGAGCGGGATGCTCTAGCGGCGCAGTCGACGCGGACAGCATCCGCTGGCGGGTTGAACGCTCTATTTTCTCGATCGCAACGCCGCTTCATAGGCAAGCCGCGCCCAGCGTGCCATCTCGTCAGGGTCGTCAAAGGCGTCGTCCGGGATGCTCCAATAGGGCATCTTCACCGGTTTGCCCTTGCCGTCATAGGCCCATTGCCGGGAGCCGGCCGCCTCGAATGTCGGCGCCGTCCGGTCGTCTCCCTTCAGGAGGATCTCTCCGTCGACCTCGAGTGCGAAGATGATGCCCTGGCAATAGATCCCCTTGCCGCCAAACATCCGCTTGATGGTCACCGGCCCCAGCGTCTCGAACATCTCCTCGATGGCAGCATTGTCCACGCGTTCATTCCTCCAGGACGCCGCCGGCAGCGACAATCTGCTCCGGCGTGTCGAGATCCAGCCGGGCGGCCGGGCCAAGCTCGACATCGATAACCGGCAGTCCGCATTTCTCGATGATGTGCCTTGCGCCAACGTCTCCAACCAATAGCCGGACAGCGGAAAAGGTCTGTCGCGGCAAAATGACCGGATTGCCCCGTTGCCCGTCGGCGGTTGCCCGAATGACGGCGCGGCCGCCTTCGGCCTCAAAACGATCGAGCAGCCTGCGCAGATCGCCGCTGCTGACGCCCGGCATGTCGGCGAGCATGACCAACATGCCCGCGGCCCGCTCGTTGACGGCCGAAAGTCCGGTCGTCAGAGATGAGGCCATTCCCGACATGTAGTCTGGATTCGAGACCAGCGTCGCCGGCAGATCCTCCAGCGCGACGCGGATATCGGCCTCGCGGTGACCGGTGACCACGACAACCCTACCGGGTGCCGCAGCAATCGCCGCCTCGACGCTGCGGCGAACCAGCGGTACGCCGTCAAAGGTCGCAAGCAGCTTGTGTCCGCCGTCCGGTCCCATCCGGCTGGCGCGGCCAGCGGCCAGAACGACGATCTCGACCGGCCCTAACGGCAACGCCGTTGCTTTTTCGCGCGGCTGCGGCCTGGTCGGGATTTCGCTGAGCAAACCGCCGACGCCAAGGCCGGTTATGTCGTCGAAGCTCGGCCACTCGCCGGCGAGGATACGGTCGAGGATCCAGTCGAATCCGTTCTCGCGCGGGCTGCGGGCGCATCCGGGAGCCCCGATCACAGGGATCTCGCCGACACGGCCAAGGACGAGAAGATTGCCGGGATCGACAGGCATGCCGACATGATCGACGACGCCGCCCGCTCGCCGGACAGCCGCAGGAATGACGTCATCCGGATCGGCGACCGCGGAAGCCCCGAAGACCACCAGCAGGTCATGGTCGGCCTGGAGTTCGTCGATTGCCGCGGCGACCGCGCCTTCCGTGTGTGCGACGCGTCGCTCGGTCACAAGCTCGCTTCCCGATTGCCGCAGGCGAGCCGCCAGGATGGTTTTCGTCTTGTCCATGACCTGGGGTTTCAGTGTTGGCAACCGAGTTGCTATTAGCGCTGCGCGTCGCGCGGAAAAGGGTTTTACTTCGAAGGCGGCATGGCTCCGGAGCAGCTTCTGTGCTTCCTCGACGAGTTGACCGGCCACGGCAAGTGGAATGATCTTGATCGTCGCAACCATGTCGCCGGCCTGCACAGGCACATGGTCGGCAAGGCAGGCGAGCGTGATCGCCGGATCGATGCGGTTCAATCGGTCGACAGTCTCGCGCGTCGCGACGAAGAGACCGGCAACCCGAGAGTAGACGTTCACCCGGCCGGTTGCTGCCTGGGAGAAGCGCAGGTGATCGGGTGCGATTGCCGCCGCAATGCGCGTTGCGGCCTCGTCTTCCATCAGATCGCCGGGGTCAAGGCGTGCAGCGATCACCTCTAGCGTGCCGCAAGCCATCAAGGCGGCGATATCGGCTTCCGAAAGCCGGTGGCCCTTCGGCAGCCGGAATTCATCCGTCTTGACCGCATGCGCCAGCATGGCGCCCTCCGCTTCGCTGGTCTTGACCGGCCCGAACCTCACGCAAGCACTCCTTTGACATGGCTGGTATCACGGCGCCGAAGCGCCTCGATGATTTCGGCCAGGATAGCGACTGCGATCTCGCCCGGGCTCGCCGCACCGATATCGAGGCCGATCGGCGCGCGGATTCGGGCTATGTCGGCATCGGAAACACCGGCCTGTCGCAACCGCTCGACCCGTGTCGCATGGGTTTTCCGGCTGCCGAGCGCGCCGACGTAGAAACAGCCGGCTGCAAGAGCGACGCGGATCGGTTCGTCGTCGATCTTCGGATCATGGGTGACGGCCACCACGGCGGTGAAGCGATCGAGCGGCCTTTGTTTCAAGGCATCCTCAGGCCATTCGGCGATGAGCTCGACGCCAGCGAAGCGTTCCGGCGTTGCGAAGGCAGTACGCGGATCGATGATCGTCATGTCGAAACCGGCAACGGGCGCCAGCTGGGCCAAGGCCTGCGAAATATGCACGGCGCCGATCACGAGAATGCGTGGCGGCGGCAAGTAGACATTGAGGAAGAAAGAGCCCTGCTCCGTCTCCACGATCCCGGCCTTGCCGGATTGCAGGGCGCGCGCGACCGGGCCGCGCCAGACATCCGGACAATCATCGCCCTCGAGATAGACCTGGCCGCCGCCGCCGGCGAGATCACTGACGGTGACCGCGACCCGACGCGCCGAACGCGCCGCATTGAGCGCTTCAAGAATGCTCCGTTCCATCGCTAGCCTTCGACCCGTTCAACAAAGACCCGAATCCTGCCGCCGCAGGAAAGTCCCACGCGCCAGGCGGTCTCGTCCGCAACGCCGAAATCGAGGATCCTTGGCGCGCCCGAAGCGATCACATCTGCCGCTTCGGTGATGACGGCGCCTTCGACGCAGCCGCCGGAAACCGAGCCCTGAAAATTGCCGTCGCCGTCGATCACCAGATGGCTGCCGACGGGGCGCGGCGCCGAGCCCCAGGTTTCGATGACGGTGGCAATCGCCACCTTGCGCCCCTCCTTCATCCAGGCTTGGGCGATGTCGAGCGGGTCCAGAACATTTGCAGCTTCCAGCATATTGTCACCCTCCCGCCGGACCGATCAAGATCTGAGGAACCGCCGCGGGTCAGCCTCCCGGGAGCCCTGTCCGGAAAGCGCCTTCACCAGTTCCCCAATCGATTCAAGATTGTGCACTGCCCGGAATTCGTCAACATGCGGCAGCATCGCTCTGACGCCGCGCGCACGCGCCTCGAAGCCGTCGAAGCGCAGCAGCGGGTTGAGCCAGATCAGCCGGCGGCAGGACCGGTGCAGTCGATCGATTTCGATTTCAAGATCGCCCACATCGTCACGCTCCAGGCCATCGGTGATCATCAGCACGATGGCGCCTTGTCCGAGCACGCGCCGCGACCAGCGTCTGTTGAACTCATGCAGCGTTTCGCCAATGCGCGTACCGCCGGACCAGTCCTTCACCGCCGCCACGCAGTCGTCGATCGCGGCGTCCGGATCGCGATTGCGCAACTGGCGGGAGACATTGGTCAGCCGTGTGCCGAACAGGAAGGTGTGCACGTGCCGCCGCTCTTCGGTCAACGCATGCAGGAAATGCAGAAAGATGCGGGTGTACTGGCTCATCGAGCCGGAGATGTCGGCAAGCACGACGAGCGGCGGATGCACCACACGCCGCTCCCGGAACCGCGGCAGGATCAGTTCCCCGCCGAAACGCATCGCGTCACGCATGGTGGCGCGCGGGTCGATGCGGATCTGCCTCTTCGATGGACGGAAGCGACGGGTTACGACGCGGTCCATCGGCAGCGTCAGCGCGGCAAGGGCGCGCTTCGCTTCGGCAAGTTCGGCAGCACTCATCTGCGCGAAATCCGCTCGGCGCAGGAGCTCGCGGCCCGAAACCGTGAAGCGCGCATCGATATCGATTTCGGGTTCCTCACGTGGCGGTCGATCCGCTTCGTGCCCGGAAAGCAACGCATCGCTGACGCGTGTCTCGCCGGCCCGCCGCTGTTGCCGCTCGCTTTCGCGCTCCGGCGCCAGCGGCGACATCATCGCGATCATCTTCTCGACGAGGCCGCGCGAGCGCCAGAACAGCCGAAAAGCTTCGTCGAACACCGGCTGGTCCTCGTGGCGCTTCACGAAGACGCATTGCAGTGCGGCGTAAAATGCATCCCGGCCGCCGATCCCGATCAGCGCCACCGCATCGATGGCATCGGCAATCGCCCCGGGCCCGATCTTGATGCCGGCGCGACGCAGGGCGCGTGCGAAGAAGACGATGTTGTCGGCAAGCCGGCCGTCGCTTTCCCCTAGCGGCGGGACAATGGCACCATCCCTGTGCTGCTCCCGCTCCTCCATGGTCAGCCCGCTGCCAGCAGTTCCGCCTTGACTTCGGCGAGCAGCTTGCGCCCCTCGGCACCCTCTATCCTGGCGATGTCGTCCTGATACTTGAGCAATGTTCCGAGCGTATCGGCGATCGTCTCCGGATCGAGCGCCAGCCGGTCGAGTTCCGTCAGGGCCGTTGCCCAATCGATGGTTTCGGCAACGCCCGGGTTCTTGAAAAGATCGATCGTCCGCAGCCGCTGCACATAGGCAATGACTTCGCGTGACAGCGTCGCGTTGCAGCCGGGCACCTTGCGGCGGATAATTTCCAGCTCCTGCGCCGCCTTGGGGTAATCGACCCAGTGATAGAGGCAGCGCCGCTTGAGCGCGTCATGGATCTCACGGGTGCGGTTGGTGGTGATGATGACGATTGGCGGTTCGTCCGCCCGGATTGTTCCAAGTTCCGGTATCGTGACCTGGAAATCGGACAAAACTTCGAGCAGGAACGCCTCGAAGGCCTCATCTGTCCTGTCAAGCTCGTCGATCAGGAAGACAGGCGCGCGGCCCGCGTTGGAAGAAATTGCCTGCAGAACCGGGCGGCGGATCAGGAAGCGTTCGGAAAAGATATCGCTTTCGACCCGTTTCCGATCGACTTTGCCGGCTGCTTCCGAAAGGCGGATTTCCAGCATCTGTGCCGGATAGTTCCATTCGTAGACGGCCGAGGCGACGTCGAGGCCCTCGTAGCATTGCAGCCGGATCAGCGGCCGGTCGAGCGCCTTTGCCAGGACCTTGGCGATCTCGGTCTTGCCGACGCCTGCTTCGCCCTCGAGAAAAAGCGGGCGCTTCATCCTGAGTGCCAGAAACAGCACCGTCGCCAGCGCCGTTCCCGCGAGGTAGTCATGCGCCTCCAGCAGCGCCATCGTCTCCTCGATGGACTGCGGCAGGGCTATTGTCGCCTGTGTCGCCATGTCTCCTCCGCCACGGCTCGAATCGGTCGCTTGATGTAAGCAAGCGAATGACTTCGCCCAGCTAACTCAAAGGCTTACGGCGATCTTCTCATGTCCTGATGGACACGCGTTCTCGCCACGTAAAACTTATAGCGAGTGGTATCCGCGGTCCACATAAATGAGTGGCGGCCGCGCCGGCCCGATTGCGACATCGACGACTTCGCCGAAAAGCACCAGATGCGTGGCGATCGTCTTCACCTCGATGAGTCGGCAATCGAACGAAGCGATCGCGTTGGTGAGGATCGGAGAGCCTGTCGTCAGCTTGGTCCAATGGCCAAGGGCAAAGCGCAGATCCATGTCGAGCTGATCGCGGCCGGAAAAAGCGTGTGCCATGGCGCGATGCTCATCGCCAAGCAGATTGAGCGCGAAACTGTCGCTGCGCGTGAAGATCTCATTGCGTGGATTGGCGCCGTTGAGGCAAGCCAGAACCGTCGGCGGACTGTCGGACACGGAGCAGGATGCGGTGACGGTGACACCGCGCCGCTCGCCACCATCGGCCACGGTGACGATCTGCACGTGACCGGCCAGGCGACTCATGGCGTCGCGGTAACTGATGGGGTCCAGCCGGCTCTTGTCCAACACTTCTTTCTCCGAGCGAAGTCAGCCACATACATAGACAGTACCGGGAAATATGAAACCCGCTGCAAGGAGAATCTTGCAGTTCTGCGACACGGCAGCGACGCGGATAGAACCATCCGCGGCCGAAGTCACATCTTTTCCTTTGACGCGGCAGGGCACATCCTTAAAACATGCGGCCACTACCGTGCCGCGCGCCCGTCGCGACCGGCACGGATAAGGCAATGTTTGGGCTCGCCGCAGGGTCAGGATCCTCCTGATCCGGGGAAAATGCGGCAGCGGAGAAAATGAATGCTTCGATCGATCGTCGCCAGCCTTGTCGTGGCCGGACTGGTACAGGCCGCACCCGCCGCGGCAGCCGGCATCAAGGTGGCCGTCGTCGCGCCGGTCGAAGGCCCGTTTGCACCTCTCGGCAAGCAGATCATCGATGGTGCCGCATTCCAGGCGGGTGATCGCGGCAGTGAGATCGTCGTCATTCCCGAGACCTGCGATACGGCCGGCAATGAAGCGCTGACCAAGGCGCTGCTTGCGGCCGGCGCCGAGGCAGCGATCGGGTTCCTCTGCACCGAAAGCCTGGACGCGACCCTTCCGGCGCTTGCCGAAGCGGGCCTTCCTGCCATCACCCTCAGTGTGCGTTCCGATATCTTGATGGAGGATGCGCTGAAGAAGAAGTGGCCGCTCTTCCGTCTTGCGCCGAGCGGCAACGCTGAAGCTGCCAGCATCGTCGACACCATCGTCCAGCGCTGGAAGGGCAAGCCGATCGCGTTGATCGATGACGGCACCATCCACAGCCGGGAACTGGTCGAAAGCGTGCGCTCCGCTCTCGGTGAAATTGGGCTGACACCGGTCTTCACCGACACCTATCGGCCCGCCCAGGAGCAGCAGGTCAACCTGGTGCGGCGACTGGTGAAGAGCGGCGCGACGCATGTCTTTACCGGCGGCGACAGGCAGGACACGGCGGTGATCGCGCGCGATGCGCAAGGCGAAGGCGCGGGCCTCGCCTTGCTCGGTGGCGACGCGCTGAATGCCGCCGATCTCACCGTGCCGCTCGCCGATGGCGTTTTCGCGGTCACCCTGCCGGACGCATCGCAATCGCCCGAAGGCAAGCCGGACGCGGACGCCTTGCGCGCCGCCGGAACCGAGCCGGATGGCTACGTATTATCCGCCTTTGCGGCGGTCTCCCTGCTCGAGCAAGCCAAGGACCAGGCGGAGAAAGACGACAAGCCCCTTCTCGACGCATTCGCCAAGGGACCCTATCCCACCGTGCTCGGCCCCATTGCCTTCAACGCGCAGCACGAGCGCGCCGAAAATCCCTATCGCCTGATGCAGTGGCAAGGCAGCCGCTTCGTGCCAGCGCCCGCCGAAGGAACCGCCCAATGATGTGCACCGGACCGCTGAACCTGATTACCGACGTGGCGGGCCTGACGGTCGGCAATGCCGAGGATCATCGGCTGAAATCCGGCGTCACCGCCATCGTCTGCGATCCGCCGGCAACGGCTGCGGTTCAGGTGCTGGGCGGCGCGCCCGGAACGCGGGAAACCGATCTGCTCGATCCGCACAACACGGTACAGACGGTGGATGCGCTCGTGCTTTCTGGCGGCTCGGCCTTTGGCCTCGACGCTGCCTCCGGAGCCCAGGCCGCGCTGAGGGAAATGGGCCGCGGCTTTGCCGTCGGTCCGCACCGGATACCGATCGTGCCCACCGCCATTCTGTTCGACCTGATCAACGGCGGCGACAAGGATTGGGGGCGTTACCCGCCCTATCGCGAACTCGGCTTCGAGGCGGTTCGTCGCGCCGGCCCGTCGTTCGCGACCGGAACCGCTGGCGCCGGTACCGGCGCTCTGACGGCCACCTTCAAGGGCGGCCTCGGCTCGGCATCGACCGTTCTGCCAAGCGGCATCACCATCGGCGCGCTCGTCGCGGTCAACGCGCTCGGCTCGGCGACCGTTGGTGATACCGGGCATTTCTGGTCAGCGCCCTTCGAGCTGGATGGCGAGTTCGGTGCGCTCGGCCTGCCGCATCCCCTGCCCGCTGACGCCGCCGATATCCGCATCAAGTTTCGCGACCGGCAGTCTGCCGCCGCCAACACGACGATCGCCGTCATCGCGACGGATGCGGTGCTCACAAAGGCCGAGGCAAAGCGCCTGGCAATCGCCGCCCATGACGGTTTTTCCCGAGCGCTCTGGCCGGCGCACACGCCGCTCGACGGCGATCTCATCTTTGCGCTTGCCACCGGCGCCAGCGGCAAGACCCCCACTCTTGAGGATTTCATCGACCTCGGCGCGGTGGCGGCATCGACGATGGCACGCGCCATCGCCCGTGGCGTCCACGACGCGGCCCCGGCCGAAAACGACCTCATGCCGTGCTGGTCGCAGCTCAGCTGACGCAGCTTTGATCGCAGGCATGTTGTTTGCGCGGTCCGCCGGTGCTATTGCGCGGAAAACACGCTGGAGTGCGCCATGACCCATCCTATCCGCATTGCTCCGTCGATCCTGGCGGCCGATTTCTCCAAGCTCGGACAGGAAGTCCGCGACGTCGTCGATGCCGGCGCCGACTGGATCCATCTCGATGTCATGGACGGGCACTTCGTGCCGAACATCACCTTCGGGCCCGACGTGATCAAGTCGCTGCGCCGCTACACCGATGCGACGTTCGATTGCCACCTGATGATTTCGCCCGCCGATCCGTTTCTGGAAGCCTTTGCGAAAGCCGGCTGCGATATCCTCACCGTGCATGCCGAAGCCGGTCCGCACCTTCACCGTTCGTTGCAGACCGTCCGGTCGCTCGGCAAGAAGGCCGGTGTCTCGCTCAACCCGGCAACGCCGGAAAGCGCCATCGAATACGTGCTCGATCAGGTTGATCTCATCCTGGTCATGACCGTGAACCCGGGCTTTGGCGGACAGAAGTTCATCGAAGCTACGGCGGAAAAGATCCGCCGCATCAAGGCGATGATCGGCGATCGTCCGATCGAGATCGAAGTCGACGGCGGCATTGCGCCCGACACGGCGGCTTTCGCAACCGGCGCCGGCGCCAACGTTCTCGTCGCCGGTTCGGCGATCTTCAAGGGCGGCTCCGTCGAAACCTATCGCACGGGGATCGAGGCGATCCGCACGCCGGCAGAAAAGGCCTATCGATGAAGCCGCGCGCGGCACTGCCCGGCGTGCTTTTGCTGGGCGCTGCGGCAGCCGCAGCGCCGGCCTTGGCGGGCGACTATGCCGCGCTCCAGCCGATTGGCTTTTCCGCCGATGGCAATGTCTTCGCGTTTGAGGAATACGGCGTTCAGGATGGCTCCGGCTTTCCCTATTCGACCATCTATGTGGTCGATACGCGCAACGATAGCTTCTTGCCCGGCGCGCCCGTGCGTGCCATCAGCCGCGAGGACGGCAGCCCGCTGTCCAAGGCGCGCCACGAGGCCCGCCGCCGTGCAGCGCCCTTGATCGACGCCTATCGCCTCACCGATGCGCCCGGGCTGCTTGCCGCCTTCAATCCGATCACCGAGGCGAACACCAAGCCGCTGGCTCTGACCTACGATTCCTTTGCGGCTGACGAAGGGTTCCGCGAGACCTACTCGGTGACGCTCGAAGAAAAAACCTTCGAGCCCGAAGGCATCTGCAAGGACTTCCTGAAGGAGGTCAAAGGCTTTCGTCTGTCGATGACGATGAAGGCCGGCAAGCCGGCGACAGACGTCCTGCAGGACGATAGCCGCTTGCCCGAGAGCCGCCGCTGCCCCACCGGCTATCAGGTCGGTGGCGCCGTCACCCATCGGAATGACGACGGCTCCGAAACCCATGTCATCATGGTTCTCGTCAAGTCGCTCGGCTTCGAAGGCACAACCGATGGACGCTGGATCGCGATCCCGACCCGGATCGCGAAATGAACGACGCGGTGGCCGGCGTCGAGGCAAAAGCAGATCTGGCGCCGGTAGGTGTCCTGCATCGACGCCGGTTCGCCCGATCCCTTCCGACGATGCGGGAGCTTGTCATCGGTGCGCCGCTCTGGGGCTGCGCGATGGTGCTTTCGGCCTGGTGTGGCCTCTGGCTTCGCGAGCGTGCTCTCACCTTTCATTTGTCCGAGCTGCTTCTGATCTTCGGCGTCGGGGCGCTTCTGGCCTGGGCGCCATCGCTGTTCCTGGCTCGACTTGCAGCCTTGGGGCGTCGGCCGGAAACACGTTTTGCGGCTTACCTCTTCTTCCTTTCACTCGGCACCGTCGCGATGACGGCGATGCTTTATGCCCTCGACTACCGGCAGTTTTACGCCCAATGGCACGCGCCTGCCGGCACTAGGACCTGGTTTTTCCAGGTCGCCTTCACCTCGCTCATCGCGTTCTACCAGTTTCTGGTGATGGGGCTTCGCCTCTATCTGCCCGTCGGTGGTGCTATACTCGTCGGCGTCAGCCTGTGGCTGGCAAGCGAGCGCACGAGCCAAACGCGTTGAGCTTCACGGCTATCTTTGCTAGAGGCACGGCCATCCTCCACTGACGACGAAAGCTAAAGCCCATGATCCCGCGCTACTCCCGTCCGGAAATGGTGGCCATCTGGTCGCCGGAAACCAAGTTCCGCATCTGGTTCGAGATCGAGGCTCATGCCTGCGATGCGCTTGCCGAAATCGGTGTGATCCCGAAGGATGCAGCCCGCACGATCTGGGAAAAGGGCGGCGCTGCCACCTTCGACGTCGCGCGCATCGATGAGATCGAAGCCGTCACCAAGCATGACGTCATCGCCTTCCTGACGCATCTTGCCGAATTCGTCGGCCCGGACAGCCGCTTCATCCACCAGGGCATGACCTCGTCCGACGTGCTCGACACCTGCTTCAACGTCCAGCTCGTCCGCGCGACCGATCTACTGCTCGCGGATCTCGACAAGCTGCTCGAAGCCCTGAAGCGCCGCGCTTTTGAACACAAGGACACGGTGACGATCGGCCGTTCGCACGGTATTCACGCTGAACCGACCACCTTCGGCGTGAAGCTGGCGCTTGCCTATGCCGAGTTCGACCGCTGCAAGCAGCGCCTGCTGGCCGCACGTGAGGAAGTCGCCACCTGCGCGATCTCCGGCGCCGTCGGCACCTTCGCCAACATCGATCCGCGTGTGGAAGAACATGTCGCCAAGGCGCTTGGCCTGAAGCCGGAACCGGTTTCGACCCAGGTCATCCCGCGCGACCGTCATGCCATGTACTTCGCCACCCTTGGCGTCATCGCCTCGTCGATCGAGCGCCTGGCGACGGAAATCCGTCACCTGCAGCGCACCGAAGTGCTCGAAGCCGAAGAGTATTTCTCGCCGGGCCAGAAGGGCTCGTCGGCAATGCCGCACAAGCGCAACCCTGTCCTGACCGAGAACCTGACGGGTCTCGCCCGCATGGTCCGCGCCTTCTCGGTACCGGCAATGGAAAACGTTGCCCTCTGGCACGAGCGCGACATCTCGCACTCCTCCGTCGAGCGCATGATCGGACCGGACGCGACGGTGACGCTCGACTTCGCGCTTGCCCGCCTGACCGGCGTGATCGACAAGCTGCTCGTCTACCCCGAGAACATGATCAAGAACATGAACAAGTTCCGCGGTCTCGTGCATTCGCAGCGCGTGCTGCTGGCGTTGACCCAGGCAGGGGTATCGCGCGAAGATGCCTACCGCCTCGTGCAGCGCAACGCCATGAAGGTCTGGGAACAGGGCAAGGATTTCCTTGAGGAACTGCTGGCCGATACGGAAGTCCGTGCAGCGCTTTCCGAGGAAGACATCCGCGAGAAGTTCGATCTTGGCTACCACACCAAGCACGTCGACACGATTTTCAAGCGCGTCTTCGGCTGAACCTGACTGTGCGCGGGTAACGCGCCCGCGTTGCATTTCATGAATATGCCCGCATTTGGCGCACGTCGCTCAAATGCGGGCATTTCTTTTAGCGCGATGTTCAGTGATCGTGTGTGACGATCCGGGCCTGTCAATTCAGGTTCGAGGATCACATGGCCTACAAGGACAGTACGGAGCGTGCGGCAGCACGCACACAGACGAAGATCACCGGCATGGTCACCTGCAAGACCGGGTCCAGCAACGGCGTCGTCAAGGACCTTTCGGACGAAGGCATCTGCTTCCAGCTCTATTTCGACATCGGCGCCAAGACGGGGCAGGAAGTGACGATCAGGAGCGAGGAACTGGGCTTCCTGACCGGCATGGTGCGCTGGTACCGCGGCGACAAGATCGGCATCAAGCTCAATCTGTCGTCCAATACGGCGGCGCAGATTTCCTCCTACTACAAGCACTTTCGCTAGAGCAATTCCAGGAAAAGCGCGAAACGGTTTTCTGTCCGGAATTGCGTAATTTCAAAGACCTAGATCACTTCAGTGTTTCGATCAAACAATGATGTGATCTAGGCCGTAAGACCGACCTCCGCTCACGCCTGAAAGCGCCGCAAGTCGATTGACCTGCGGCGCTTTTCGCGTTGATAGGTTGCGTCGGCTCTCGCCGTGACCCGCCTATCGTGAGCGGGCGCGCGGACCTGGCTCCACCATCTTGCGATAGATGTGCCATGTGGCGTGGCCGAAGATCGGCATGATGACGGCAAGACCGACGAAGACCGGGATCGAGCCGATCACCAGACCAGCCGCGATGATGAAGCCCCAGAGGGCGACGGGTACCGGATTGACGAGGGTCGCGCGGATCGACGTTTCCACCGCCGCGACGGCGCCGACATCGCGATCGATCAGCAACGGGAAGGATACGACCGTTGTCGCGAGCACGATGACGGCGAAGACGAAGCCGACGGCGTTGCCGACGAGGATCAGGTTCCAGCCCTGTTCGGTACCGATGATGCCATTCCAGAAGGCAGCGATCGAAGCCGGCGGTTCGGCCCCGAAGATTTGTACGTAGAGCGCCTGGGCCACCAACAGCCAAACAATGAAAACCACGAAGAGCATGGCGGCAACGGCCATGATCGATGGCAAGGCTGGAGAGCGATGCAGGCGAAGCGCATGCGGCCATGAATAGTCCATGCCGAGTTCACGCCGTCGACTGATTTCGTAAAGACCGATCGCTGCGACGGGGCCGATCAGGGCAAAGCCGGAGACCAGCGGATAAAGCAGCGGCAGCATATTTGCGCCCGCGCTCCAGGTAATCAGCACGGCGCCGGCAATCGGGTAGATCAGGCATAGAAAAACGTAGTGCGACGGCTTTTCGCGAAAATCTTCAAATCCGAGACGCAAGGCGTCGAACACATCCGAGACACCAATCTTCTTTATCCCGGGGTGGGCGACACTCGCGTCCGCCCCCGACAGAACATGGAATGTTGTCATGGCTCACTCCTCAACGAACTAGAGCGGCCACGGAACAGAGATGCGACAAAACAAAGTCGCACCAACCGCGACCGTCATGTCGATTATACAGAAAATGAAGGCCCTGTCGCCTGCCCCATGTTTTCTCAGATCGTCACCGATCCAGGGTTGAAAACATCCAGTCGCTCATCGTGTTGCTGCGACCATAGCGCCTCTCAAATAGCGCACGGCGTTGCAGGTCTTGACTTCGGTCGCTTTCAGCGCCACATCGCGGCCACTATGAAACTATCCGACGCCCATATCCTCATTGTCCCAGGCTACACCAACTCCGGACCGGAGCACTGGCAGACCCGCTGGGAGCGCAAGATGTCCACCGCGCGCCGCGTCGAGCAGGCGGAGTGGGCAAAGCCCGTGCGCGAAGATTGGGTGGCGCGCATGGTCGAAGAGGTCAATGCGGCGGAAAAGCCGGTCGTCATCGTCGCCCATTCGCTTGGCGTCGCGACCGCCGTGCACGCCCTGCCCCACTTCAACAAGCCGATCGCTGGCGCCTTCCTGGTAGCACCTCCGGATGTGGCCAATCCGACGATCCGCCCGAAGCATCTGATGACATTCGGCCCCTATCCGCGTGATCCATTGCCGTTCCCGTCGCTGATGGTTGCAAGCCGCAACGATCCTTTCGGTTCCTACGAACACGCAGACGATATCGCCAATGCCTGGGGTTCGCTGCTCGTCGACGCCGGCGAATCGGGCCATATCAACACCGAGTCCGGGCATGGCCCCTGGCCGGAGGGAACGATGGTGTTCGCTCAGTTCCTGAGCCGCCTGAAGCCCTGATGCTTCGTCGCCCTGGTTGACGGCCTCCTGCGATTTCCCATTAATCCGACGTTCATTGTCCGCGGTCATCATCGTTTGGCATGACAACGTGACTCGTCCTCAAGGGGCGTTGATCGTTGTCGAATCTTGATTTGCAGCCTGATTTCCGGCTTCCCGTGCCTTGGAAATGCGGTCGCAAACGCTGGACATGGGATAAGTGGCCGTCAACGAAGGTCTCACCAAAGGTGCGCGTGGCGCGCCAGCGAATTCGGATATTCTCACGCAGGCCGCTCTGGAGCGCTTGCCGGCCGGGGCAATCATTGCCAACGATCTGGGACGGATCATAACGACCAACGCGCGCGCCGGCGAACTGCTGCTGAGGACACCCGCTTCGCTCCGGAAAGCCTTTCTCGCAGATCTCGTGCTGGATGAGGACCGGCCGCTGTTGCCAGGGCGGAACACCTTGCCGCCCACGACGACCGCGTCCACGACGCTCCGTTTCGAAAGCCTTTCCGGTCCGCTGCCGATGCTTGTCTCCTGGTCACCTGTGCTTTTCGCCGACCAGGACGCCTTTCTGCTGCTGATGCTCCCCGCCCATGAGCTCGTCGACGAAATCGCCGGTCTGCGCAACGACGAAACCCGCTGGAAATATGCGCTCGACAGCGCACTTGAAGGCGTGTGGGACCACGACTTCGAAAGCGGGAACCTGTTTTACTCCACCACCTGGAAGCGGCTTCGTGGCCTGCCCGATGATGCCGAAGTCGACGGCAGCCTTGAGACCTGGATCCAGAACGTCCACCCCGACGACCACACGCATGTGCGTGCCGCAATCGAGCGGCAGGATTCCGGCGAGGCTGTGTTCAATACCTTCGAATACCGCGAGCGCCATGCAGACGGGCATTGGGTCTGGATCGAGAGCCGTGGCGCGTCCGTTGCCTATTGGCCCGATGGCAGACCCTCCCGCATCATCGGGACGGACACGGACATCACGGCGCGCAAGGAGGCGGAGGCCCGTCTCGAAGAGGTCTCTCGCCGCCTGAGGCTCGCTCTCGGCGTTTCGAAGATCGGCGTGTTCGACTTCAACCTCGACGCCCAGAGGGACGACTGGGACGAGCGCATGTTCGAGATCTACGGCCTCGACCCAAGTGATGGGCCGCCGAGCTCCGAAGTCTGGGAAAACACGCTGCATCCCGACGACCGCGACAAGGTCATCGCTCGGACCAACGAAGGCATCGCTTCCGGCAAGCCCTATAGCAATGCCTTTCGGATCGTGCGCCCCGACGGCACGATCCGGCATATCCGCTCCAATGCGGCAACCTATATCGATCATCTCGGGACGCGAAAGCTCATCGGGGCGAACTGGGACGTCACCGAAGACATCGCATTGCAGGAGGACCTGCGTCAGGCCCAGGCTTCCGCCGAAGCGCGCAACCGCGAGCTCGAGCTGGCGCGGATCAGGATCGAATACAACGCCCTGCACGACTACCTGACAGATCTGCCCAACCGGCGCTACCTCGACCAGATGCTGGCGGAAAACGTCGCGGTCAACGCCATCCTGCATATCGACCTCGATCGTTTCAAGCAGATCAACGACACGCTTGGGCACCAGGCTGGTGATGCCATGCTGACCCATGCGGCTGCCATCCTTCGCGCGCACGCTCGACATGACGATTTCATTGCCCGCATCGGCGGCGACGAATTCGTCATTCTCTGCCGCCGCGGTCGCAACCTGCCACAGCTCTCCGAGCTTGCCGAGCGTATCGTGCACGCCTTCCGTCGCCCAATTCCCTACGAAGGCCAGCTCTGCCGCCTGGGCGCGAGCATCGGCATTGCCTGGAAAGGGCATGACGATTTCGATGCGAAGCAGTTGTTGATGAACGCCGACATCGCGCTCTACCGGGCAAAGAGCCTCGGCCGGGACCGGGTCGAAGCCTTTTCTGAGCAGATCCAGACACAAATTCTGACTGCCAAACGGATCGGCGACGATATTCGCCAGGCGATCGAGGAAGGGCAGTTCACGGTTTACTATCAGCCGCAGTTCGATGCGCGTTCGCTCGAGATAACCGGTGTCGAGGCTCTGGTCCGCTGGAACCATCCTGAGCGCGGGGTGCTCGCCCCCTTCCATTTCCTGAAGGTCGCCGAGGAGATCAATGTCCTGCCGGCCATCGACCGAAAGGTCGTGGAGATCGCCTATGCCGACTTTCAGTCCTGGCGGCAGTCCGGCTTCGCCATTCCCAAGATCTCGGTCAACATGTCGTCGCCGCGCCTGCGTGATCCCGGCCTGATCGCCGACCTGCGTGATCTGCAGATCGCCCCTGGCGTCCTCTCGTTCGAATTGCTCGAATCCATCTTCCTCGACGATCCGGAAGATGAAATCGCCGAGACTATCTCTGCCCTCGGCGCGCTTGGGATCGAGGTGGAGATCGACGACTTCGGCACCGGGCACGCCTCGATCATCGGCCTGCTCAATCTCAATCCGGCGCGGCTCAAGATCGACCGGGCGCTGGTCGGACCGATCACGGAGAGCCCGAAACAGGCCAAGCTGGTCCGCGCGATCATCGACATTGGCCATTCGCTCAACATCGAGGTCGTCGGCGAAGGCGTCGAGACCTGGGAGCATGCAGCGATGCTGCGGGATCTCGGCTGCGATGTGCTGCAGGGCTACGCGCTGGCGCGCCCGATGGATCGTCTGGAACTTGAGCGGCGCCTGCGGCGCGGATGGAAGCCGGTCTTCGGCACGGAGGACAAATAAAAACGCCCGGCTTTATGGCCGGGCGTGAATGGTCGGCATTGGTGCCTGAAGACTTACTTGTTCTGGATCTGCTGGACGGCTTCGCCGAGAAGCTCGAGCATGCGCAAGCGGATCTGATCTTCCGTCTGGGCAACGCCTGCAGCGTCAAAGTCGGCCTTGATCTTGCGGACGACGTCTTCGTGGCCGGCCTCTTCAAAATCGGCAGCCACCACTTCGTTGGCGTAGGCGTCGGCGTCGGCCTTGCCGAGCAGACCGGCAGCCCAGAGACCGACAAGCTTGTTGCGGCGCGCTTCAGCCTTGAACTTCAGCTCTTCGTCCAGCGCAAACTTCGCCTCGAAGGCCTTTTCGCGATCCTGCATCGTCGTCATCAATCGATCTCCCTGAAAATTCCATGCCGGAAACAGTTATCGCCATAAACCAAAACGGAGGTCAAACTGCAATGCGTAGTTTTCCGGTTTGATGACTTTCATGTTACCCTTCGGATGGTTCCTGAAATTGCGTTCAATTCAGGGACTACAAACGTCGCAGCGCCCAAAGTGACACGGCGACCTTGACGCGTCCAGGTAGAGACGCGCGGGCGCCCTACGCAATTCAAGGGGACGGGAAGATACGCCGATTGTGAAATCCGTTCTTTTCGGTTATGGACCCCGAGAGATATTCCACGCGCGCGACCCAAGAGCGCCAACAACCACAGAGACAGAATCCATGAATCGTCGCCGCCGTATCTACGAGGGCAAGGCAAAGATCCTCTATGAGGGCCCGGAGCCAGGCACGCTGATCCAGTTCTTCAAGGACGACGCGACCGCCTTCAACAAGAAAAAGCATGACGTGATCGACGGCAAGGGCGTTCTGAACAACCGGATCTCCGAGTACATCTTCACGCATCTGAACCGCATCGGCATTCCGACACATTTTATCCGCCGCCTCAACATGCGCGAGCAGTTGATCAAGGAAGTCGAGATCATTCCGCTTGAGATCGTCGTGCGCAATGTTGCTGCCGGATCGCTGGCAAAGCGTCTCGGCATCGAGGAAGGCACCGTGCTGCCCCGCTCGATCATCGAGTTCTACTACAAGGCCGATGCGCTCGAAGACCCGATGGTCTCCGAAGAACACATCACCGCCTTCGGTTGGGCAAGCCCGCAGGAGCTTGACGATGTCATGGCGCTCGCCATCCGCATCAACGACTTCCTGACCGGCCTGTTCCTCGGCGTTGGCATCCAGCTCGTCGATTTCAAGATCGAGTGCGGCCGCCTGTTCGAGGGCGACATGATGCGCATCATCCTCGCCGACGAGATCTCGCCGGACAGCTGCCGCCTTTGGGACATCGAGACCAAGGAAAAGCTCGACAAGGACCGCTTCCGCCGCGACCTCGGTGGCCTCGTCGAGGCCTACCAGGAAGTCGCCCGCCGTCTCGGCATCATGAACGAGAACGAACCCGTGCGTGGCACTGGTCCGGTTCTGGTGAAATAACTTTCGGGGAAAATCAAAGTGATCAAGGCACGTGTAACCGTGACGCTGAAGAACGGCGTTCTCGATCCGCAGGGCAAGGCAATCGAAGGCGCGCTTGGTGCGCTCGGCTTCGACGGCATCGGCCAGGTCCGCCAGGGCAAGGTTTTCGATCTCCAGATCGAAACCGCGGACAAGGCCAAGGCCGAAGAGGACCTCAAGGCGATGTGCGAAAAGCTGCTCGCCAACACGGTCATCGAAAACTACAGCATCTCGTTCGCCTGATCCGTCAGGCATCGAAATCGTTCCGCGCCTTCGGGCGTGGAACCAGACGTTAAGAAACGCCGAAGCAGCACGAACGCCCAACGGAGCGGTGCTGCGATCGTCGCAAGTGGTGCCTGGCTCGTCGGGGGTGCGGCATCAAGATTTGATCTCGCCGCTAACGGAGACAGAGATATGAAGTCAGCCGTCGTCCAGCTTCCGGGCCTCAACCGCGACCGCGACATGATCGCGGCCCTCACCAAGATTTCCGGCAAGGCTCCAGTCACCGTCTGGCAGACGGAAACGGATATCCCCGATGTCGATCTGATCGTCATCCCGGGCGGCTTCTCCTATGGCGACTATCTGCGCTGCGGCGCGATCGCAGCGCGCATGCCGGTCATGCAGGCGATCAAGGCCAAGGCGGAAAAGGGCGTCAAGGTTCTCGGCGTCTGCAACGGCTTCCAGATCCTCGTCGAGGCCGGCCTCCTGCCGGGCGCGCTGATGCGCAATGCCTCGCTCAAATTCGTGTGCCGCGAAATCAAGCTCGAAGTGGTCAATGCCGACACCGACTTCACCCGCGCTTACAGCAAGGGCCAGATCATCCGTTCGCCGGTCGCTCACCACGACGGCAACTACTTCGCCGATGCCGAGACGCTGAAGACGATCGAAGGCAACGGCCAGGTGGTGTTCCGCTATGCCGACGGCACCAACCCGAACGGCTCGATGAACGATATCGCCGGCGTGATGAATGCCGAGGGCAACGTGCTCGGCATGATGCCGCATCCGGAAAACCTGATCGAAGCGGCGCATGGCGGCTCCGACGGCCGCGGTCTCTTCGCTTCGGCGCTCGAAGTAATCGCCGCTTAACCATCCGGCTGGTAGAAGGCATCCGACCCATCCCCAAAATGCGAGCGAGACCGTCGATGCCTTCATTTGTCCCTGCACGCCTGGCCGGCCTTGCCTGCGCAACGTTTGGCCTGGCCCTTCTCGCTTCGTGCCAATCGCCGAAGCCGCCGGCACCGAGCCCGAACACGGCGGCGCTGCCGACCATGGAGCGCGTGGCGCTTGGCGCCAACGGCTGCTGGTTCAAATCGGGCGATTCCGAGTTCAAGTCCTATCGCCTGGCGCCGGAGCTTAATTCCTTCTCCGGCCGCCCGCGCATACTGATCGTGCCGCGCAAATCGCCGGAAGCACGCCCGCTCGCCGTCGTTCAGGCTGAGGGCAACCCGGCACGCCTGCAGGCCTTCGGACCGTTAATGAGCGAACCCGTCGGCACGCGCATGGCGGCCGATATCAAGCGCTGGGCTGCCGGCGGACAGGGCTGCAAGTAGACCTCAGTCGAATTGGCGAATTGATCCAAGGGCCGGTGCACCTCAGCGATGCGCCGGCCCTTTTGTATTGTTCTTGAGTGGTTCTTGCCCGAAAGGCTAGCGCCAGAACGGGACAGTCGATTCCTGGCGCGCGTCCCTCTCGGAAACACCGATATCCCTAAGCTGCCAATCGCTCATTTCCCCGAGCGCCATGCGACCGCGTCGCTTCGCCGCCAGTTCGCAATAGAGCCCCCATAGGCGCCTCAGCACGCTTTCGCGTTCCTCCGAATAGTCGCCACCAAACAATGTGCCGGTGCGCTCGACGGATTTCGCTTCCGGGCGGGACAAACAAATTGTATCGATTGTACTCATTGATAACCCCAATGCAGCGATTGCTATCGTTGTATCGGTGATAATTGACATATTCCGTGCTGTAATCTAAAGAATTGTCACTATGACAAATTGGCTCCCAGACATTCAGCAGGGTCACGGTCCGCTCTATGCGCGGATTGCCGACCAGATCGAACAGGCAATCGGCAACGGCGCCCTGCCCGTCGGTGCCAAATTGCCCCCGCAACGCAATCTCGCCTACGATATCGGCGTGACAATCGGCACGATTGGACGCGCCTACAATATCGTCCGCGAACGCGGACTTGTGAGCGGTGAAGTCGGTCGCGGCACCTATGTACTCGATCATCCCGAAAGCCGTCCGCCGGAGCAGGCGGATCCGCTGACGACTTCGCTCGCCGGCACCCGGCCGCTCGTAGCACCTGCCGGCAAGTTGAGGTTCGACAGCACAGCGGCGCCCGATATCGGCCAGGGCACGGTCTTGAGCGAGGTGCTTGGCGAGATCAGTCACGACCACCATGCGGACATCGCAAGCTACGCCCGCAACTTCCCGGACCATTGGTTCGAGGCGGGTTGCCTATGGCTGGCGCGCGGCGGATTCCGCCCGAAGCCGGAAAACATCGTGCCGACGCTCGGTGCCCATGCGGGCGTCGTTGCCGTCATCACTGCGGTCACCGCACCTGGCGACCGTATCGCCTTCGAGACGCTCACCTATTCGCAGGTGAGCCGCAGCGCCGGCCTGGTCGGTCGCCGGACGACGCTGGTCGAAAGCGACGAGTTCGGGATGATTCCGGAGGATTTCGAGCGCGTCTGCGCACAGCAGCATCCGAAGCTCGCCTTCCTCATGCCGAGCGCACAGAACCCGACGGTCGCCGTCATGCCGCTCGCTCGCCGCCAGGCCATCGCCGACATCGCCCGCAAATACGGCGTCTGGCTCGTTGAGGACGATCTCTATGGCGCGATGACCGGTGATCAGACGCCGCTCTTGGCCGAGCTTGCGCCGGAACGTACTTTCCTGGTCGGCGGTCTTTCGAAGTCGGTGGCTGCCGGTGTCCGCGGCGGCTGGGTCGCCTGCCCTCCGCATTTCAGTCAGCGCATTCGCATTGCCCACAAGATGGTGAGCGGTGGCCTGCCCTTCATCCTGGCCGAGCTTTGCGCCCGACTGGTGCTTTCGGGATCAGCTACCATCCTGCGCAGCAAGGGCATTGAAGAGGTGCGCGCCCGCGAGGCGATGGCCCGTGAAATTTTCGAAGGCATCGAGTTTACCTCGCACCCCTGCATTCCGTTCCTCTGGATGAAGCTGCCCGATCCGTGGCTCTCCGGCACCTTCAAGCAAGCGGCCCTGCAGGAGGGCGTGCTCGTCGATGACGAGGATGAGTTCAAGGCCGGCCGCACCGACCGTGTCTTCCACCGCATTCGCATCGGCTTTTCCTCGCCGCGCGACCGTGCGGAGGTAAGGGGCGGCTTCCAGGCGCTGAAGCGGCTGCTCGACAGCGGACGTGCCGGCTACGACAGTTTCGAGTGACTATCGAAATCCGCGGAGTGACTTTCGGACAAGCCGCTATCGTCCAGCCCCGCCCGTTCGTGCCGCCTCGCAGCTTGCCTTTCTCTCGCCACAGCCACATTGATCGCCGCGCCGGCCTTCGCCGCCGAAGGTGTGTTCGATGAAATGCGCTTCGGCGTGACGACCTCGATCGCCAGCGGCGACAAGCAGGAAGACGGCGTATTTCCGTCATTCACCGTATACTTCGACCCGTTCGATGCGGATGGCGCGACAGATCTTGGGGAGAAATTGCTGCGCCCGCGTGTCTATACAGGTGCGGCCGTGGCGACCTCGTCCAACGGTGTCAATCAGGCTTATGGTGGCCTGAGCTGGACCTTCGACATGACGAGGCGTTTCTTCGTCGAGTTCGGCGCCGGCGGTACCGTTCATGACGGCGATCTCGATGACCCCAATGGTTCCGGTCCCCAACTCGGCTGCCGCTTCCTCTTCCGCGAATATGCCGTTGCCGGCGTCCGCCTCGACGAACACTGGAACGTCTCGGCGTCCGTGGAACATGCTTCGCATGCCAATCTCTGTGATGGTCCCAACAACGGCCTGACACGCGCCGGCCTTGCGCTCGGCTACAAGTTCTGACGCTGGTCGCAGCACTGGCCTTCTGCAAAGCTTTATACGGGCGTCAACCGCTGTTGATCGCCCGTATTTTTCTGTCGCGCCGCGCCGCAGCATAGGCTAAAGAAGCCGCAAAGCGCCCCCTGTGTCTGTTGCGGTTCGCACGCGCCATATTCCTCTTACGTGGATTGCGCGCCGCCCGAAGGATTTGACGGTCGACGATGACGATTTCGAACACCCGCCCCATCACCCCGGACCTCATCGCATCGCACGGGCTGAAGCCCGACGAATACCAGCGCATCCTGAGCCTGATCGGGCGCGAGCCGACTTTCACCGAGCTCGGCATCTTCTCGGCGATGTGGAACGAGCACTGCTCCTACAAGTCTTCGAAGAAGTGGCTGCGCACGCTGCCGACCAAGGGACCGCGCGTCATCCAGGGCCCGGGTGAGAACGCCGGCGTGGTCGATATCGATGACGGCGACTGCGTCGTCTTCAAGATGGAGAGCCACAACCACCCGTCCTATATCGAGCCCTACCAGGGTGCCGCGACTGGCGTCGGCGGCATTCTGCGCGACGTCTTCACCATGGGCGCCCGTCCGGTTGCTGCGATGAACGCGCTGCGCTTCGGCGCGCCGGACCATCCGAAGACCCGCCACCTCGTTTCCGGCGTCGTTGCCGGTGTCGGCGGCTATGGCAACTCCTTCGGCGTCCCGACCGTCGGTGGCGAGGTCGAGTTCGACGCCCGCTACAACGGCAACATTCTCGTCAACGCCTTTGCCGCCGGCCTCGCCAAGAGCGATGCTATCTTCTATTCCAAGGCCGAAGGCGTCGGCTTGCCCGTCGTCTATCTCGGCGCAAAGACCGGCCGCGACGGTGTTGGCGGCGCGACCATGGCGTCTGCCGAGTTCGACGAGTCGATCGAAGAAAAGCGCCCGACCGTCCAGGTCGGCGACCCCTTCACCGAAAAGTGCCTGCTCGAAGCCTGCCTCGAGCTGATGCAGACGGGTGCCGTTATCGCCATCCAGGACATGGGTGCGGCCGGCCTCACCTGCTCGGCGGTCGAAATGGGCGCCAAGGGCGACCTCGGCATCGAGCTTAATCTTGACAGCGTTCCGGTTCGCGAAGAACGCATGACCGCTTACGAGATGATGCTGTCCGAGAGCCAGGAGCGCATGCTCATGGTGCTGGAACCGGCCAAGGAAGAAGTCGCCAAGGCGATCTTCGTCAAGTGGGGCCTCGATTTCGCGATCGTCGGCAAGACCACGGACGACCTGCGCTTCCGCATCCTGCACCAGGGCGAGGAAGTGGCAAACCTGCCGATCAAGGAACTGGGCGACGAAGCGCCGGAATATGATCGTCCCTGGACCCCGGCCAAGACCTCGGCTCCGCTGGCAACGAACGACATCCCGGCAGCCGATGTTGCCGATGCGCTCGTCAAGCTGGTCGGTTCCGCCAACAACTCCTCGCGCCGCTGGGTTTACGAGCAGTACGACACGCTGATCCAGGGCAACTCGCTGCAGCTTCCGGGCGGTGACGCCGGCGTCGTGCGCGTCGAGGGCCATGCCTCCAAGGCGCTTGCCTTCTCCTCCGACGTCACGCCTCGTTACGTCGAGGCCGATCCCTACGAGGGAGGCAAGCAGGCGGTTGCCGAATGCTGGCGTAACCTGACGGCTACGGGTTCTCTGCCGCTGGCCGCCACCGACAACCTCAACTTCGGCAATCCCGAACGCCCCGAAATCATGAGCCAGCTGGTCCATGCCATCAAGGGCATCGGCGAAGCCTGCACCGCGCTCGATTTCCCAATCGTTTCCGGCAACGTCTCGCTCTACAACGAGACCAATGGCCAGGCGATCCTGCCGACCCCGACCATCGGCGGCGTGGGCCTGATCAAGGACTGGTCGAAGATGGCGCGCATCCGCTTTGCTGCGGAAGGCGAAACGATCCTGCTTGCCGGTGCACCTGTTGGCCTGGGCGCCCACATCGCCCAGTCGGTCTACATGCGAGACGTTCACGGCCGCACCGACGGTCCGGCGCCGCATGTCGATCTGGCGCATGAGCGCAAGGTGGGCGATTTCGTCCGCGGCCTCATCGTCGATGGCCTCGTAACGGCCGTTCACGATTGCTCGTCGGGTGGCCTGGCGCTTGCGGTCGCCGAAATGGCGATGGCCTCGGGCATCGGCGCTACTCTTGACGCCGTCGCCGGTCACGACCCGATCGCGACCTTCTATGGCGAAGATCAGGGCCGCTACGTCGTAACTGTTGCCGCCGGCGCACTCGACGCGGTTGCCGCCCGCGCTAACACCGCAGGCGTTGCCCTGCCCGTCATCGGCAGGACCGGTGGCGATGCCGTCAAGCTCGGCGATGCCAGGGCGGTTTCGGTCGCTGAGCTGCGCTCGACCCACGAAGGCTGGTTCCCGGAATTCATGCAGGGCGATCTCGCTCCCGAGAACTAAGAAACGACAACGGGAGCCGCTCATCGGCGGCTCCCGTCTGGCTCCTTGCATGCCTCGAAAGGTGCCATCCGGGGACGCGATCAAGCGTGATCATCGGATCGTACGGGCGCCGGCAACTGGGCCGCCCTCACCCAATTCAGCAATTGCGTTCCGCCCCTGAATCGTGGTTCCCTGATTTCATGGATGGCGTCGGCAGGCTGCTGACGTTGCAGAATAAAAAGGGAGTTGGCGTATCATGCCCATGACACCAGGCGACATCGAAGACATGATCAAGGCAGGGATTCCCGGTGCCAAGGTCACGATCCGCGATCTGGCCGGTGACGGCGACCACTATGCCGCCGAAGTCGTGGCCGAAGCGTTTCGCGGCAAGACCCGCGTGCAACAGCACCAGATGGTCTACAATGCATTGAAGGGCAACATGGGCGGCGTTCTGCATGCCCTTGCCCTGCAGACGAGCGCACCGGAGTAAGCCGGAATGGCTGACCTGATCAAGGAACTCGTCAGCGGCGTCGTCGACAGCGCGCTGAAGGAAATCCTCAAGAAGACCGGCGTCAAGCGAACCTCGACCAAGCGGACAAAGCGCCGGACGCGGACAACCTCGTCCGGCGGTGGCATCCTCGCGGATATCCTCGAAGCGGCCATCCGCAAGCCGGCCAAGAAGCAGGTCAGCCGTCGTCGAACGGCTGCGGCGCGCAGCAAGACCCGGCGCCGCACCGCCTGACGGCATGTTTCCTTAAATCGCAGCCGATTTAAGGATAAAAACATGCAGAAAATCAAAGTGCTACAGCGACTTTTGCGCGTCTGAAAAGTCGCGTGGCGCTGTAGTGGTAATAAAACCACATCTTGAGGCCCATCAATATTTGTTGCGATTGGGTGGTGAAAATCACCAATATGCATGCTATCTAGAACCCAATCGATATCCGGCCCTTGAAGCCGGCGCAGGAAGGAAGACGAGATGAGCGGAATTCACGAATTCATCGACAACGAAGTCAAGACAAACGATGTGGTGCTCTTCATGAAGGGTACGCCGCAGTTCCCGCAGTGCGGCTTCTCCGGTCAGGTTGTCCAGATTCTCGATTACATCGGTGTCGACTACAAGGGCGTCAACGTGCTCGCCGATGCTGACCTGCGCCAGGGCATCAAGGATTACTCCAACTGGCCGACGATCCCGCAGCTCTACGTCAAGGGCGAATTCGTCGGCGGTTGCGACATCGTGCGTGAAATGTTCCAGGCCGGCGAACTGCAGTCTCACCTTGAGGCGCAGGGCGTTGCCGTCAAGGGCGCCGCCGCCTGATCTAAGGACGCCTCGTCCCGATCTTTCGGAGAAGGCGGGCAACCGCCTTTTTTGATTCTGGCTGTAATTCCGCATCGCCTAATTTTCGTTGTCCTTCAGAAGGACTTGCGCGTGCGGTTCGCGCAGGTGCCGCCAAGATACGTTCAGAGCGTGCTTCCTTCGTGGAGCGAAGGGCCGGATGTGCGGCCTGTCATGAATCGGTTGCGATCGTTCGGCATAAGCTGCCTGTAGAGGGTCTCGCCTCGCCCCTTGGCGCCCGGAAAGTCCGGTCCCTGCCGCTCGACGCTTCCTTTGCTTCATGCCGGCCCGGTCCGTGCGGTTGATTTCCAATCGCCCCGGCTGCCCCCGCTCGAATTTCGATATGTCTGCTGGCATGGCGCCAGCCGGCGCCCTTCTTTTCCGGATTTGCTTCGGACCAACCTGTTTCGCTTGCGCTCGGTGCGCCGCTAGGACTTTTTGCAAATGACCAGCACGACCAACGAAGACGCCCGGCCCGGGCTCACGAAATTCCAGTTCATCGCGCTGATGGCCATGCTGATGGCAACCAACGCCATCTCGATCGACATCATGTTGCCAGGTCTGCAGCAGATCGGAGCCAGCCTCGGCGTTGCCTCTGAAAATGAGCGACAATATATCATCACCGCCTATCTGCTCGGCATGGGCGTGGCACAGCTGTTCTTCGGCCCGCTTTCGGATCGATTCGGGCGTAAGCCACCGCTGATTGCCGGCCTTGCCCTCTATGCGCTCTGTGCGCTGGCGATCGCCATCGTACCGAGCTTCGGCCTCATGCTGGCGCTACGTTTCGTCCAGGGCGCCGGTGCTGCGGCCACGCGTGTCATCACCATCTCGATCGTCCGCGACGTCTATGGCGGCCGACAGATGGCTGAGGTCATGTCGCTGGTCATGATGGTGTTCATGATCGTACCGGTTGTGGCGCCCTCGATCGGCCAGCTCATCATCAGCCTTGCCGAGTGGCACATGATCTTCTTCGTTGTCGCGCTCTATGCCGTGATGAACATCGCAATCGTCGTGTCAAAGCTCGGCGAAACGCTTGATCCGGCCCATCGCCGCGACTTCACGCCGTCGGTCATCCTCAGCGGTTTCCGCATCGTGCTGACGAACCGGGTGTCGCTGCTTTACACGCTCGCCACATCGGTCATCCTTGGCGCGCTCTTCGGCTTCATCAACTCTGCGCAGCAGGTGCTCGTCGGTGTCTACGACCTCGGCGTGTGGTTTCCGCTTGTCTTCGCGGCTTTTGCCAGTATGATGGCGGTCGCTTCCTTCACCAATTCCCGCCTCGTCCGCCGCTTCGGCATGCGGCCGCTATCCCATGCGGCACTCATCGGCTTCACGCTGGCGAGCTTCGTCTGGATGTCGGCCTCGCTCTATGCGCCGTTGCCCTTCCCGGTCTTCGTGGTCCTCTACTGCGCCACGATGTTCCAGTTCGGGCTGATCGCGCCGAACTTCAACGCAATGGCCATGGAGCCGCTCGGCCACGTTGCCGGTACAGCGTCGTCCGTACTCGGCTTCATGCAGACGATCGGCGGAAGCGTGATCGGAGCCTTCATCGGCCAGTCCTTCGACGGCACCGCAACGCCGCTCGCCACTGGCTACTTCACTGTCGCCGCAATCGGTCTCGTTTTCGTTCTGATTGCCGAACGCGGCAAGCTCTTCAAACCGCACCATCAGCCGGCCGGTTGATCCCAGAACCGGCCAGTCCTCATTTTTGAAGAATTTACGGGCTCACCCAATGACCACCATCACGAATCAATCCGAACATATCGACGGGGTTTCCGGGGCTCAGCGCCTCAACATGGGCATCGTCGAGTTCATCATCACCATCGCCGTCATGACGGCGAGTGTCGCCATCGCCATCGACAGCATGCTGCCGGCGTTGCCGGCCATCGGCCAGTCGCTGAACGTCGCCAACACCAATGACAGCCAGCTGGTGATCGGCGTCTTCTTCCTCGGCTTCGGCATTTCGCAGATCTTCTTCGGCAGCCTCTCGGATGCCTTCGGCCGACGCCGCGTGCTGCTCGGCGGCCTCGCCTTCTTCACCGTGTCGATGTTTGCCGCCGCTCTCACCCAGAGCTTCGAGACGCTGCTGATCCTGCGTTTCATTCAGGGCATCGGCGCGGCCGCGATCCGCATCACCACCATGGCGATCGTGCGCGACTGCTTCGGCGGCCGCGAGATGGCGCGCGTCATGTCCTATGTCATGATCGTCTTCATGATCGTACCGATCGTCGCGCCCTCGATCGGCCAGCTGGTGATCCTCTATGCCAACTGGCACTGGATCTTCATCCTGATCGGCGTCATCGGCACGATCCTGTTCGTCTGGGCCTTTTCCCGCATGCAGGAATCCCTGCCGCGCGAGGAGCGCATGCCGCTCTCCGTCGGCGCAGTCGCTTCGGGTTTCAAGACCGTTCTGACCAACCGCATCACCTGCGGCTACATGATCGGCATGACGCTCTTCACCGCGGTCATCTGCGCCTACATCGTCACGGTCCAGCAGATCTTCGGCGAGGTCTATGGCCTCGGCGACTGGCTGCCGATCGCCTTTGCCGGCACGGCGGGCGGTATTGCGGTCGCGAACTTCGCCAACGGCTTCTTCGTCCGCAGCTTCGGCATGCGCCGGATCTCGCACGTCTCGATGATCCTGTTCACGCTGCTCTCGCTCGTCGGCTTCGTGATGTCGCTCTCCGGCACGCCGGCCTTCGTCGTCAGCTACCTGATGTTCTCGGTGCTCTTGATGTTCTTTGCGGTGATCGCGACGAACTTCACGGCGATCAGCCTCGAGCCGATGGGCCACCTCGCCGGCACGGCGACGGCGATCACCGGCTTTGTCTCGACCACCGGTGGCGCCTTGATCGGCGGCACCGTCGGCCAGCTCTTCAACGGTACGCTGCAGCCGCTCTTCGGCGGCTTCGCCCTCTTCGGCATCCTGACGGTTCTGGCGACGCTCTGGGCGGAGAAGGGCAAGCTCTTCACCCATCCTGGCGACAAGGACGTCACCATGGATCACGGTGGCGGCCACATGTAACTGGCCACCGAACGACATGAAAAAGCCCGCCCGGAGCGATCCGTGCGGGCTTTTTGTTTCAGCTCTGGCTGTTGAAATCAGACCGTGAAAACCTCGCGGCGAAGCGTCTCCCAGCTCTCCTTGTCGGTCGCCAGCAGCAGGCCGCCGTTGAGATGGGCAGGCAGATAGGGCGAACCGTCAAAGCGGGCGGCATAGGCACCGGCTTCTTGCGAAATCAGCGTTCCCGCCAGATGATCCCAGGGCATCAGCTTCTGATACATGAGGAAGTGAATGTGACCGGCAGCGAAGATGCGGTACTCGTGCGCCGCACAGCGGTAGCTGGTGGCCATACGCACCTTCGCCATATTGGCCATGACTTCGCGCCGTGCTTCCTGCTGGTAAAAGCCAGTCGAGGCGCCACCGACCATGGCTTCGAGCGGCACGCCCGCCGTGACCGAGAGACGCTCCTGCGACCCATCCGGGCGGCACATCCAGGCGCCCGAGCCCTTCTCCGCGATCACCCAGTCATTGCCGAGCGGATCGTAGATGATGCCAGCGACCGTCTCGCCCTTTGCCACGACGCTTGCCATGACGCCGAAGAGCGGCATGCCGGCGGCGAAATTGAAGGTACCGTCGATCGGGTCGACGACGATGGCGAGGTCGGCGTCCGCGAGTTTGTCGAGCAGCGCCGGGTCGGCTGCGACCGACTCCTCGCCGACGAAAAGCGCACCCGGTGCCACCTCTTCGATACGTGACTTGATCAGCCGTTCCGCCGCCTCGTCGCCTTCGGTCACGAGATCGATCGCTTCCGACTTCATCCTGATATCACCGGCATCAAGATTGCGAAACCGCGGCAGGATCTCTTTGACCGCCGCTTCCTGCAGGAGGTTGGCAAGGCCGGCGATGTCAACGGAATGGCTCATTCTTTGGGCTCCGGTGTGAGGGACAGGAAATCGAACAGCTTGGGATCGAGCAGATGCGACGGGTTCACATGGCCGAGCGCGCGCAGCATCGTGTCTTTGCGTCCGGGCATGCGCCGCTCGAGATCGCCAAGCATCGCCTTCATCGCATTGCGCTCGAGGCCGTCCTGCGAGCCGCAGAGGTCGCAAGGGATGATCGGAAATTCCATGGCCGACGCGAACTTGGCGAGATCGTCTTCGGCCGCATAGGCGAGCGGGCGAAGCACCATCAGATCGCCCTCGTCGTTGAGAAGCTTTGCCGGCATGGAGGCGAGCCTGCCGCCGTGGAAGAGGTTCATGAAGAAGGTTTCGAGGATGTCCTCCCGGTGATGGCCGAGCACTAGCGCGTCGCACCCCTCTTCGCGCGCAATGCGATAGAGATTGCCGCGGCGCAGCCGCGAACAGAGCGAACAGTAGGTCGCCCCCGTCGGCACCTTTTCCTTCACGATCGAATAGGTGTCGCGATATTCGATTCGGTGCTTGACGCCGATCGACTGCAGATATTCCGGCAGAATATGCTTCGGGAAGTTCGGCTGGCCCTGGTCGAGATTGCAGGCGATCAACTCCACCGGCAGCAATCCGCGCCATTGCAGGTCCATCAAAAGCGCCAGCAGGCTGTAGCTGTCCTTGCCGCCGGAAAGGCCGATGAGCCAGCGCTTCGAACCTTTCAGCATGCCGAAGTCGTCGAGCGCCTGCCGCGTCTGGCGCAAGAGGCGTTTGCGCAGCTTGTTGAACGAGACGGAGGACGGCATGCGGCTGAACAACGGATGCGTGCCGGCGTCGATCTCGCCCTCATCGAAAGTGGTTTCGGCCTGGTCTTGCGACGGCGTGTGCGAAAGGTCCATGGCGGGGATCCTGTGCGGCAGGCGGGCACAACGGTTGCCCGGCAAATCTTGGCCAGCACTTGCCCGCTCCAGCTGTCAAGATCAAGGGAAATCGGCCAACGGCCGACCACTTACGGCCCGAATACCGACCAGCCGGTGCGCGCGGCTAGCATTTCCAGCGCCAGCGAGCCGAGCAGCGAGTTGCCGTTTTCGTTGAGACCAGGCGACCAGACGGCAGCCGACGCCTTGCCCGGCGCCACCGCCAGAATGCCGCCGCCGACACCGCTCTTGCCAGGCAGGCCGACGCGATAGGCGAAGTCGCCCGAGCCGTCATAGTGGCCGCAGGTCAGCATCAGCGCGTTGATGCGTCGCGCCCGCTGGCGCGAGACGACGTTATGGCCCGTCAGCGGATTGCTGCCGCCGGCGGCCAGAAACAGGCCGGCCTTGGCCAGCTGGCTGCAGGTCATCGCCAATGCGCAATGGTGGAAATAGACGCCGAGCACATGCTCCACCGGATGGTCGAGCTTGCCGAAGGAGCGCATGAAATTGGCGAGCGCGAAGTTCCGGTAGCCGGTGGCGGTCTCCGAACGTGCCACCTCGTGGTCGATGACGATCTGATCGTCGTCGGCGAGGTAACGGATGAACTGCACGATTTCGCCAATCAGTTCCCGCGGCGTATGGCCGGCGAGGATCAGGTCGCTGATCGTGATGGCGCCGGCATTGATGAAGGGATTGCGCGGCTTTCCGCCTTCCTGCTCCAGCTGGACGATGGAGTTGAAGGCCGAGCCGGATGGCTCGCGGCCGACGCGGTGCCAGATGTTCTCGCCATGTTTGCCGAGCGCCAGCGTCAGCGTGAACACCTTGGAGACACTCTGGATCGAAAACGGCACTTCGGCATCGCCGACCCGGTAGAGCTTGCCGTCGGTCGTCACGATCGCCATGCCGAAATGTTTGGCGTCGACGCGCGCTAGCTGTGGGATGTAGTCGGCGACCTTGCCCTGGCCGAACCGCGGGCTCAGTTCCCGATGGATGTCCTCGATGATCGCTTGCAGGTCTTGCGGAGCGTTCTGCTCAGGCATCGGCTTCCCTCTCACTCATCGCCTGTCGAAGGGATGAAATCGCGTCATGGACGGCAGCGCCACGGTAGTTGCTATCGACAAAAAAACCGCCCGTTTCCGGGCGGTTTTCGAAACGTCACAAGGCGTGAGCCCCGGATTAACGCGAATAGAATTCGACGACCAGGTGCGGTTCCATGACGACCGGGTACGGAACATCAGAGAGGCCCGGAACGCGGACGAAGGTCGCAACCATCTTGTTGTGGTCGGCTTCGATGTAGTCCGGAACGTCGCGCTCAGCGAGCGAAACCGATTCCAGAACGGTTACGAGCTGCTTGGACTTATCCTTGACTTCGATGACGTCGCCCGGCTTGCAACGGTAGGAACCGATGTTGACGCGGACGCCGTTGACCTTGACGTGGCCGTGGTTGACGAACTGGCGGGCAGCGAAGACCGTCGGAACGAACTTGGCGCGGTAGACGATCGCGTCGAGGCGCGATTCGAGCAGGCCGATCAGGTTTTCCGGGGTGTCGCCCTTGCGGCGGGAAGCTTCAGCGAAGATCGCGCGGAACTGCTTCTCGCGGATGTCGCCGTAGTAGCCCTTGAGCTTCTGCTTGGCGCGCAGCTGTACACCGAAGTCCGAGAGCTTGGACTTGCGGCGCTGGCCGTGCTGGCCCGGGCCGTATTCGCGACGGTTGACCGGGGACTTCGGACGGCCCCAGATGTTTTCGCCCATACGGCGGTCAATTTTGTACTTGGACGATTCGCGCTTGCTCATCGCATTTCCTTTCAAACAGTTACACCGGTCTGTTTCCAAACCGGATCAAGGAAACACGCCCTCCTCTGAGCCCATTTTCGGGGTTCTGACAGGTTTCTCACGATCACGCTGACGGAGAAGCCACGGGACATGTCAATGAAACACCGGACATTTCTGCCCGGCGTTGGGGCGGCTTTAGTGGGTCCGGCCCCTATT
Source organism: Ensifer sp. CCNWLY38 (assembly GCF_037120565.1). Classification (NCBI taxonomy): domain Bacteria; kingdom Pseudomonadati; phylum Pseudomonadota; class Alphaproteobacteria; order Hyphomicrobiales; family Rhizobiaceae; genus Ensifer; species Ensifer sp. CCNWLY38. Next base: position 483,264 of record NZ_JBBBBO010000002.1, on the reverse strand, counting down.
GTCAACGAAATTGTGACAAACCGGCATCCGTTCAAGCCGGATCAACGGCTTCGGCCCGCTCCAGCGAGACGAGCAGTTTCCGGAGCAAGCCAGCCAGTGCGACGCGGTCTCCCGCGCTCAACCCTTCGAGGTACTGCGCCTCGCTGGTCATATCCGCACGAATCGCCGTTTCCGCAAGCGCTATTCCTTTCTCGGTCAGTCCGACGACGCTGCTTCGGCCATCCGATGCCGAGCGCTCGCGCACGATTAGCCCTGCTTTCTGCAGCCGATCGAGCCGGTGCGTAAGCCCGCCCGACGAAATCATCAGCAAGGTATAAAGGTCGGTCGGCGTCAGCCGGTAAGGCGGCCCGGACCTTCTCAGCGTCGAAATCACGTCGAACTCGCCGCGGTCGAGGCCGAATGAAGCGAACGTCTCCTCGATCGACGGGCGCACAATGTTGGAAAGGCGGTAGGCGCGCCCAAGGATGGTCATCGGCTCGGTATTGAGGTCGGGCAGTTCGGCCGCCCACTGCGCCTGCAGCCGGTCGACGTGATCCCTCGCCTCGTTCTCATTCTGCATTGCTCACCTCGGTATTCCATCAATATATCTTGACGAGAAGATAGTTTCGGATAATATCTTCTCGTGAAGATAATTCAACCGCAGCAGGAAGCCAACCCGCCGGAGATGGAGACCATCATGTTTCATGTCATTCCGCGTGCAGAGCAGAAGCAGAGCCCCAATCGGACCATCCTGTTTGAAGGCGGGCAATACGGCACGCCCATCTCGCTGTTTCTGATGGATGCCGAGCCCGGCCAGGGGCCTGCCCTTCACGTCCATCCCTATCCGGAGACCTGGATCGTGCACTCCGGCGAAGCGGAGTTCACCGTCGGTGAACAGAAAATCATGGGTAGACCCGGCGATATCATCGTCGTCGATCCGGAGACACCGCATCGTTTCGTCAACACTGGCACCAGCCGGTTGCAGATGACTTGCATCCACGCGTCGGATCGGGTGGTTCAGACCTGGCTCTAGCGTTCGGGCTTTTGGCTGTGGGTACCCCAAAGGCGCGGGAATGGAGGCGGCTTACTCGGCCGCGGTGGCCGTCGTGTTGCCTATATCCGGTCCGTTCGCATCCCCCGGCGCGGTTTCGCTGCCAAGGTCCGGAAAGGCGACGATGCGCTTGCCGGAGAAGTCCGCATGGATGACGATCAGCCCATGCTCCTCGAAATATCCAAGCAGTCGGCGCGCACGGCGCGCGGAATGCGTGCCGTAGGCGCGCGCGATCATCGCGTCTGAAGGACACGGCAGGCGGCGGACAGCGGCCTGCGCCATCATCAGGAACACGGCTTGCAGATCCTCGGTCACACGATCGGCAAGCAGCAAGGCCTGTGCCCAGGTCTCGGTCGCCGCCGTCTCGGCGTCGACACCGGAACGGGCAACCGCCATCTTGCGTCGGAAGGCACTGAGGGAAAGTGCTGCACCTGACGGCAGGCGGCGAATGCGGCAGCGCACCAGGAAGTCCTGGAACAGCTCAGCGTCAGGCCGGAACGCTGCCTCCGGATTGGTGAGGATTTCCGCGAACACGCTGTCGAGCAGGCTCTCTTTCTCGTCAGCGGTCATCTCTGGCTGAGCCGGCCTCGCTTCGATCGGCGCTGCCGCCTCCGGTCTCGGACGCGACAGTTCGGCAAGAATGTCGGTCGTCGGACGCGGCGGCACGACCGCGCGGCGCATGATCGGCCGGGTCAACTCGTCCGGGTCCGGCGTGAAGATCAAATCCTCGACGTCCTGCGGCGCCTCCGGCAGTGGCATGAGCTTCGGGCTGGTAGAGCGCGCCGAGGTTTCCACCGTGCCGATCGTCACCTTCAGCGGACGGCGCGACAGCGCCGGGCCGAGCGCAACGAAGGAGCCGCGCTTCAGGTCGCGGAACATTTCCGCCGTGCGCCGGTCCATGCCGAGCAGATCGGCCGCGCGCAGCATGTCGATGTCGAGGAAGGTGCGGCCCATCAGGAAGTTGGAGGCTTCGGCCGCCACGTTCTTGGCAAGCTTCGCCAGGCGCTGGGTCGCGATCACGCCGGCAAGTCCGCGCTTGCGGCCGCGGCACATGAGGTTGGTCATGGCGCCGAGTGAAATCTTGCGCACCTCTTCCGTGACGTCGCCGGCAACAGATGGCGCAAACATCTGCGCCTCGTCGACGACGACGAGAACCGGATACCAGAACTCGCGGTCCGCATCGAACATGGCGTTGAGGAACACGCCGGCATTGCGCATCTGCTGCTCGATATCGAGACCTTCGAGCGACAGAACGCAGGAGACGCGATGCTGGCGGATGCGGTTGGCAATGCCGATCAGCTCCGCATCGGTGCGTTCACCCTCGACGACCACATGGCCGAACTTGTCGGCAAGCGTGACGAAATCGCCTTCGGGGTCGATGATGCATTGCTGTACCCAGGGCGCCGACTGCTCCAGCAGCCGGCGCAACAGGTGCGACTTGCCCGAACCGGAATTGCCCTGCACCAGGAGACGGGTGGCCAGAAGCTCCTCGATATCGAGCGAGGCCGATGTCCCTTCGGACGTCGCTCCCATGTCGATGCCGACCTTCATTTCCACCTCTTGCTGAATTGATTCGCGCTCAGGCGCAGATCGCCGAGCCGGCGACACCTAGCACGCTTTTGCCGGAGTGCGTGCCTCCGACGCAGAAAACCCACAGGGAATACACGTCGGAAAGTCACCCAGAAAGAACCAGATGCCCCATCCGCTCACCGCAAGATAAAGTTGAGGCTGGCTGAAGATCGTACTTTTGCGAGCGAAGACGAATGCCCATATCGGTTATGGTCGAAGCGATTTGCCATGGGCAGTGATGGAACACTACGAAACAGAACAGCAAATGGAGATGAACAATCTCGATCAGCGCATGCGCGACGCTTACAAGGATGGGCAACGCATCACGTCAAGAGATGAAGCCGCACGCATCAGCCGTACGCACTTCCGGACCGCCTGCGTGCTGGCTGTCTTGCTCGGCATTTCGCTGGCGATCTTCTTCTAGCCGATCGTCTCAGTCCGTCCCACCCGGTCGTCCACGGACGCGCCGGGCGTTACCGTCAGGCCGAATCCCTGCATCAGCCGCCGCGTCGCAAAATCCGGCTTGCCGGAGGTGAAGATTGCCGGATCCTGGCCATTCAGCGGCTCGAAGCCGTTCGGCAGCGGCACGAGCGAACGCGCCCGCCGGGCAATCGCTTCGGCGGGATCCAGCCAGTCGACAGGCCATGGCGCGAGCTTTCGGAAAACATTGGCCATGAAGGGATAGTGCGTGCAGGCCAGCACGACGATATCGGTCTTCCTGCCGTCCATCTCGACAAAACACGGCGCGATCTCCGCAAGTACCGTCTCGTCGTCCAGCTTCTCGCCGCGGATATAGGCTTCCGCCATCTTGGCAAGGTTCTCCGAGCCGACGAGGCGCACATGGCATTGGCTGGCAAAGGACTGGATGAGATCGCGCGTATAGGCGCGCTTGACCGTGCCCGGCGTCGCCAGAACAGACACAAGTCCGGAGCGCGTGCGCTCCGCTGCCGGTTTGATCGCCGGAACCGTGCCGACGAAGGTCATCTGAGGATAGGCCGCGCGCAGATCTGCGCCGACAAGCGTGAAGGCGGTGTTGCAGGCGATCACGCAGATTTCCGGATCGTGCTCGACAAGCAGCCGGCCGAAAAGTTCGATCACCCGCGCCTTCAGCGCCGCCTCCTCCCAGCCGCCATAAGGAAAGCCGGCGTCGTCGGCCACATAGATGAAATGCCGCTCGGGCATCAGCACCCTCGCCTCGCGCAACACCGTCAAGCCGCCGATGCCGCTGTCGAAGACGAGGATGGGTTTCAGTTCACTCGCTGTCACCGTTGTCTCGTGCTTTCCTGCCGCGCTCGCCCCTGCCGTGATCACCCGGAGCGCCGGAGCCGCGCGGGTTTTCCCGCGTGAACCGGTCGAGCGAAGAAATGACGCCGCGCAGCACCTGGATTTCGGATTCGGTAAAGGATGGTCTGGTCAGAACAGCGCGCAGGTTTTCGACCAATTTCGGCTTTTTGTCGACGGAGCGGAAATAGTTGCGCGCGTCGAGCGCTTCCTCGACATGCTCGAAGAGCCCCTGCAGATGTTCCTTGGTCGCCGGCCGCTGCTCGATCGCCTGGAACGAGGTCTGGTCCTCCGATTCCATGCCGGTCTTCAGCCACTCATAGGACATCAAGAGCACGGCCTGCGCGAGATTGAGCGACGCGAAGGCCGGGTTGACCGGAAAGGTCACGATTTCGTCGGCAAGCGCCACTTCCTCGTTGGTAAGCCCGGTGCGCTCGCGCCCGAACAGGATGCCCGTCTTCTCGCCGCCCTGGAAGCGCTGGCGCAGCGTGCGCGCTGCGACAATCGGAGAGCGGACCGGCTTGTAGCCGTCGCGGTCGCGAGCGGTCGTCGCATAGACGAAGTTGAGGTCGGCGATCGCCTGTTCGACCGAACTATAGAGCTTGGCAGCGTCGATGACGTGGTCGGCACGGCTTGCAGCCGAGCGCGCCTTTTCGCTCGGCCAGCCGTCGCGCGGATTGACGAGCCGAAGCTCTGCCAGGCCGAAATTCGCCATTGCCCGCGCGACCATGCCGATGTTTTCGCCGAGCTGCGGATAGGCAAGAATGATCGCCGGTCCTTCCGCCAGAAGTTCGCGCTCGCTGTTCGTACCTGCCATTTTCCCGTGCCTTCGCCTGTCGTTCGGCGCTTCCCTTGCACAATTACCGCGGAAATTAAAGTCCACTACAAATGAAGCCGGTTGAGAGAGACCCCGATCATCTCGAGACCAAGCTCCGCATCGTCCTTGGAGATCGGCAAGTGCCGATCGACCGGCGCACCGATCCGGCCGACCTCGTAGAAATAGGCGGACGCCTTGTCGCGCACTGACCGGACGAGTTTGAGATTGGCGTCGATGTCGTCTTTGAAATCGGTCCCCTCCAGCTCCGCATCCATGCCGACGCGCCGCGCGAAGACCCGTGCCCAATAGGTGCAGGCCATGAAGATTGCCAGCGCCTGGCGCACATGGCCGGGGCGCGTCACCAGCTGCCACGGAAGCCCCAGCGGCTTTGCCGCCGCCGCCAGCTCGCGATAGGCCCGGTCGAGCGCCTGAGAACGGGCAACGAGAACCATGCCGGAGGTGCCGTCCCTCGCAGCCTGCAACAGGCCGATCAGTTCGTCGCACCAGGTCGCGACAGCTGCATCGAGCGTGGTGCGGGTGCGCGTCGGAAAAACGACGAAGGCGACGGCCGCGCCGGCGATCGAGCCGATCATGGTTTCTTCGAGACGCAGTTGCAGGAGATGCGGCGTCAGCACGCCCATGAGGCTGTAGACCAGCGACAACACGACGGAGATGAAGAAGGTCATCGTCGCGTAAGAAACCGCCAGGAAATAGAAGGCAAGAAAGATGCAGAGGGCGCAGAGCGGCAGCACGAGATAGATATTGCCGCCAACCAGCGTGCCGACGACGATGCCGACCACGATGCCAAAGAGCGTGCCTGCCGAGCGCTGCAGCGCCTTGACGGCCGTGTCACCACGCGAACGTGTGTTTGTGAAGACCAGAAACGCCGCGAGCACCGCCCAGAACCAGCGCTCGCGTGACAGCATCAGCCCGAAGACCATGGCGATGCCGGAAGCAAGCGTAATCTGGATCGCTGCCTTCAGCGCCGGGTCGGCAAGCGATGGCTTCCAGCGGCTTGGTCCGCCACTCATGTGTGCCTGCGGCTCTTCGAGGTCGGTCGGCGTCAGCTTTGCAAGGCTGCGGGCAAGCCTCTGCCTGACATTGCGAAGCCAGAGCAGCGCCTTCACCGTTTCCGCGCGGCGTGGTGCGGCATCGCCGAGCCGCGCGATCTCCTCGTCGATCCGCTCGCCGTCACGCGCCAGCATCGCCTCCACCAGCGCCGGCGGCGGCATCGACTGGAAACTCACCACGATCACGCTTTCGGCCGCGAGATGCAGGTCGAAAAGATTGACGACGACATCGGCCGAGGCGAGGCCCGGCTCCGGTTCCGGCCGCCGGTTCTCGGTCGGAATGAAGCTTTCGGCCATCAGCACCGCTTCCTTCAGTCGCTCCTCCGCCGTGTGCAGCCGACGCCGATCGACCTCGGATAGGACGGGCTTGCGGGCGATCTCGGCCAGTTGCAGCAGCATCTGGTCGACGCGGCGCTGCACGCTGGCCGTCGCCCTCAGCAGGTCCTGGTAGCGATCATCCGGCAGCAGCCGTGTGCGGACGAGATGCGCGACCGTGGCGGAGACCGCCGCGCCGAAGAACAGCGCCGGCAGCTGATCGAGCGTCGGCCGGAGATAGGCGCCGGTGAAATAGGACATGAAGGCGAACATGCCGACGGCAAAGCCGCGCGGCCCGAAGGATCGGCCATAGACGGCGAGAAAGATGATCAGCAGGAAAACGACATCAGATGCGTAGCGATGATTCTCGAGAACCGATGCAAGCCCGACCATTGAAACGCCGACGAGAACGGCGATGATGCGCGTCAGGCGCTGGCCTGCCACCGTCGCGTCGCGAACGGCGAGACCGCCTTCGATCGACAACGACGCAGCGAGGCCGAAGGCGGCCGGCGGCAGCGGCGCCACGAGATAGTGAAACGCCATCAGCAGCAGAATGGAAACGACGATCGTCGCGGTGATGCGGGAGGCCTGCCGCAGGCGGGAGAAGGCCGGATCGTTGGCAAGAAGCCAATCGCGCATACGGGAACGAAATGCCATCGGATGCCTTTGTCTGTCGGCGTTCGCGCTTGAGGCTCGCCGTCTTTGCCGGCTCCTCCTGCATAGCGGCAGACGCGATCTTTGCAAGGCCGGCGCGCTGAAAGCCCGGCTGGAAAGACATGCAGAAGCCTTGTTTGCCGCCTGCCGCAGCCTCCATCCAAAGTTTCAGCCAAGCATGCTTTGCCTTGCCGGTTCTGAGTGCTATAGGGCACAGGATTTTTCAGAGAGGAAGGGACATCGCTCCCGCTGTCCCGCATAAGCTACGAGGCATATTCATGGCAAAGATCAAGGTCGCCAATCCGGTCGTCGAGCTCGACGGCGACGAGATGACCCGCATCATCTGGCAGTTCATCAAGGACAAGCTGATCCATCCCTACCTCGACGTCGATCTGGAATATTACGACCTCAGCGTCGAAAACCGCGATGCAACCGAAGACCAGGTGACGGTCGACGCCGCCAACGCGATCAAGAAGCACGGCGTCGGCGTCAAGTGCGCCACGATCACGCCGGATGAAGCCCGCGTCGAGGAATTCAAGCTGAAGAAGATGTGGAAGTCGCCGAACGGCACGATCCGCAACATCCTCGGCGGCGTCATCTTCCGCGAGCCGATCATCTGCAAGAACGTTCCGCGCCTGGTTCCGGGCTGGACCAAGCCGATCATCGTCGGCCGTCACGCCTTCGGCGACCAGTACCGCGCCACCGACTTCAAGTTCCCGGGCAAGGGCAAGCTGACGATGAAGTTCGTCGGCGAAGACGGCAAGGAAATCGAATACGACGTCTTCGACGCACCGTCGGCCGGCGTGGCCATGGGCATGTACAACCTCGACGATTCGATCACCGAATTCGCCCGCGCTTCGTTCAACTACGGTATCCAGCGCAAGGTTCCGGTCTACCTCTCGACCAAGAACACCATCCTCAAGGTCTATGACGGCCGCTTCAAGGACATCTTCCAGCAGGTCTTCGACGCCGAGTTCGCCGACAAGTTCAAGGAACTGAAGATCTGGTACGAACACCGCCTGATCGACGACATGGTCGCCTCGGCCCTGAAGTGGTCCGGCGGCTACGTCTGGGCGTGCAAGAACTACGACGGCGACGTGCAGTCCGACATCGTCGCCCAGGGCTTCGGCTCGCTCGGCCTGATGACCTCGGTTCTGATGACGCCGGATGGCAAGACGGTTGAAGCCGAAGCCGCCCACGGCACGGTTACCCGCCACTACCGCCAGCACCAGAAGGGCGAGGAAACCTCGACCAACTCGATCGCCTCGATCTTCGCCTGGACCCGTGGCCTTGCGCACCGCGCCAAGCTCGACGGCAATGCCGAACTCGCGAAGTTCGCCGACACGCTCGAGAAGGTTTGCGTCGACACCGTCGAATCCGGCTTCATGACCAAGGACCTGGCGCTGCTCATCGGTCCCGATCAGCCCTGGCTCTCGACCACCGGCTTCCTCGACAAGATCGACGAGAACCTGCAGAAGGCCATGGCGGCCTGATCTGCGCCAGACACTTCGAAAAACACGGAACCCGGCCATGCGCCGGGTTTCTTTTTTACCAGCACCGTCGCTCAGCTGATCTCCGCGGCGGCAAGCCCTTACGGGAACGACCGATGATCTCATTCAGACCGATGCTTGATAGCGAATACCCGGCCTATCTCGACTATTTCATTCCGGACTACGCCATTGAAATTTCGGCTAACTACGGTTTTTCCGACGCTGACGCGCTGGTGCAGGCAAGACGTGAAATCGCACAAGATTTGCCGCAGGGCGTGAAGACGCCGGGCAACGTGCTGCTCTGTGTGATCAATGAGACCGATTCCAGCCTCATAGGCTACCTCTGGTATAGACCAGACCTCGCCGACCATTCGGTCTTCATCAGCGATTTCCACATCCTTGCCAGCCAGCAGGGGCAAGGTTTCGCCAAGCAGGCCCTCAATGCACTCGAAACCGAGCTTTCAGCGAAAGGCTTTAAGCAGATAAAGCTGCGTGTCGCGGAGAACAATCGACGTGCCAAACACGTCTACGATGTCGCAGGTTTTCGCGTTACCGGCATCAATATGAGCAAGTTGATCAAGCCTTGCGGGCCGTGAGGGGCGAAAGCCGACGGCTCGATAGCATGCGATTGCTGGCCACGGATGTACCGGCACTGCAAAGTGGCGGACGAGGAGAGGTCGGCTCAGCCGGCCCTTCTTGTTTGTGTGGCCGGATGTCTGCGCTTGGATCGGCAGGTGCCATCAGGAAAAGGCCGACAAGGCTTGAAACCTTGTCGGCCTTTCAGAGGTATTCCACTTCGCCGATCGCAACTGACCACCGACGTCTTGCAAGCCTCACTTCAGCGGCAGGTAGATCTCGCTCAACAGCTCCGTCGGCGCCACTTCGCGGGGATTGTTGAGATATTTCTCGAACATCAGGCTGTCGCGGATTTCACGACCTGACTGTGGCAGCCAGGTGCCGTAGAGCCATTGGTAAGCGTTCGGCATATCCGCATAGGGACCCTTGTGGCGCAGCACGGCGTAGCGGCCGCCGTCAAGGTGCTGCGGTGTCAGGGGCATCTCCACCGGCATCTGTTCGCGAGCGCTGACGCAGGCGAAGGAGCGCAGCTTGTCGGTCGGCACCAGTTCAGGGTCGTCGAGGTAGATGCCGATCATCTCCATGTCCGGCCGGAACAGCTGGCGCGAGAACAAGGTTCCGTAGAGCGTCTCGAACGCTCGCCCGATCTCCATGTAGGAGCCGCTATGGGCGACGCCGACGAGGTCGAAGGCTTCGATGTCCTTGAGGGTGACTTCATACATATCAGGGATTCCTTCCGTTGACGCGGTTTCAAAGGCGACATGGCTGCCCTCCTTCCGGTAGCGCGCCGGCGGCAGCCCGTAAGCTCCCTTGAAGGTGCGGTTGAAGGATTGGAGATTGGGGTAGCCAGAGCGCTGCGCGATCGCTTCGACAGGAAGATCGGACTGGGCGAGATCGGCCGAGGCCCGCTGCAGTCGCAGCCGCTTCACGGTTGCGGCCAGCGTCTCGCCATGGACCGCACGATAGATGCGGTGCCAGTGGTGCGGCGATAGACAGGCGATCTCGGAGAGACGATCGAGGTCGAGATCGCCGTCGAGATGGCCATAAATGTAGTCGCTGACCCTGTGCAGGCGCCGTTCATAGGTCGCCCACGCTACCCGATCGTCCATGTCTACCCTTTCGCGCTTTGCTCACGGATCGGTAGACCATAGATCAATTTGACGAATCCTGCGGACTTCTCCGGCGTACCGCCACAATTTTGCAAGCGCCGCGACTCAAGCTAGCTCTATTGTTATTGCCGTCTTGCAGGCTCCGCCCGGGATCCACCGGATACGGAACTCTTCTGGCCGAAGGCCCAGCCGATGACCGATACTCTTGTTCCGAAGATCGTGAGCGTTTTCACTGAAGGATATGACGGCGCCCGCCTGCGCGCCGACGCGATCGCCGGCCTCACTGTCGCAATCGTTGCCTTGCCCCTGTCGATGGCGATCGCCATCGCATCGGGCGTCACGCCTGATCGCGGCCTCTATACCGCCATTGTCGGCGGCTTTCTTGTCTCCTTCCTCGGCGGCAGCCGCTCCCAGATCGGCGGTCCGGCTGGCGCCTTCATCGTGCTGGTCGCTGCCACGGTCAATCGCCACGGCGTCGACGGTCTCCTGCTGGCGACGATGATGGCCGGGGTGATGCTGATTGCTGCCGGCTATTTGCGGCTCGGCAAATACATCAAGTTCATTCCCTATCCCGTCACCGTTGGCTTTACCGCCGGCATCGCGGTGATCATCTTCGCAAGCCAGCTGCGCGATCTTCTCGGGATCACGCTTGAGGGCAATGAGCCCGGCCCCTTCCTCGACAAGATCGCCGCCCTCGCTGCCGCGATCGACACGATCAACCCGGCGACCGTGGCAACCGCGGCACTGACGATTGCTGTTATCTTCGCCCTGCGCAAGCTGAGGCCGCATTGGCCGGGCATGCTGATCGCGATCGCCGTCGCGTCTGTCGCCGTCGCCCTGTTACACCTGCCGACCGAAACGATCGGCACCCGCTTTGGCGGCATCCCCGGCGGCCTGCCGAGGCCGGCGCTGCCGCCGTTATCCTTCGACCGGGTCGCTGCGGTCTTCCCGGATGCAGTTTCGTTCGCGCTGCTCGGAGCCATCGAATCCCTGCTTTCCGCCGTCGTCGCTGACGGCATGACCGGCCGGCGTCATCGCTCCAGCGTCGAACTGATCGGCCAGGGCATTGCCAACATCGGCTCGGCACTCTTCGGCGGCATCTGCGTCACCGGCACCATCGCACGCACGGCGACGAATGTGCGGGCCGGCGGCACCAGTCCGGTGTCGGGCATGCTGCACGCGGCTTTCCTTCTCGCTTTCATGCTCGTGGCTGCTCCACTTGCAAGCTATATCCCGCTTGCAGCCCTTGCCGGCATGCTTGCGGTCGTCGCCTGGAACATGGTCGAGAAGCCGGCCTTCATGGCGTTGTTGCGATCATCAGGCGGCGATGCCGTGGTGCTGCTCGCCACCTTTGCAATCGTCGTCTTTCGCGATCTGACCGAAGGTATCGTCGTCGGCTTCGCGCTTGGAGCCGTTCTCTTCATCGACCGTATGGCCAAGAGCATCGCCATCGGCAAAGCGAAGCGCCCAGGATCCAGCGCGGAAGAAAATGGCGCCGAGGAACATCCCGTTGCCGCCGACGACCCGGATACGGTGATCTATCACATTTCCGGCGTCTTCTTCTTCGGCTCAGCGGCAACTGTTGGCTCGGTGCTGGATCGGATTGCCGACCAGCGCCGCAACTTCATTCTTGATTGCAGCGACGTGCCTTTCATGGATTCAACCGCGGCTAACGTGATCGAAGGCACCGTCCGAAAGGCCGAACGGACCGGCGTGCGCTTCATCGTTACCGGCGCCTCGCACCAAGTCCGGCGCATGCTGGCGAGCCACGACGTGCACGAGCCACGTGTCGCAACGTTTGCGTCCATCGAACTTGCGCTCGACAACATCCGCGGTGCGACGAAAGAATAGAGAATTCAGAGCGATGCCGACGTTTCTTAACAATTTAAGGACATCGAACAAAAAAGGGCGCCGAAGTGGCGCCCTTCTAGTTTCTGTCTTTGACGGTTACCCGGCCAGTGCAACGGCCACGGCCTCGATGGCTTCGGCCGCCTTCTCACCATCCGGACCACCGGCCTGGGCCATGTCAGGACGTCCGCCGCCACCCTTGCCGCCGAGCGCGGCTGATGCGACCCGAACGAGGTCGACGGCGCTGAGCTTCGAGGTCAGATCGTCGGTGACGGCCACGACCGCACTCGCCTTGCCATCGCCGGACACGCCGACGAAAGCGACGACGCCAGAGCCGAGGCTCTTCTTGCCGTCATCGGCAAGGCTCTTCAGATCCTTGGGCTCGACGCCCGAGACGACCTTGCCGAGGAAACGAACGCCAGCGATGTCGCGGGCTGCGTCGGCGGAACCCGCCTCGCTGCCACCGCCGAGCGCCAGCTTCTTCTTGGCTTCGGTCAGTTCGCGTTCCAGCTTGCGGCGTTCGTCGAGCAGCGCCTCGACGCGGCCGAGCACGTCGCCCGGCTGAACCTTCAGCGTGTTGGCGAGTGTCTTCACGCGCTCGTCCTGCTCGTTGAGATAGGCGCGTGCGGCTTCGCCGGTCAGCGCCTCGATGCGGCGAACGCCGGCGCCGACTGCGCTTTCCGAAACGACGCGCACGAGACCGATGTCACCGGTGGCCGACACGTGGGTACCGCCGCAAAGCTCGACGGAATAGGCGCGGTTGGCCTTGGAACCGTGAATGCCGCGGCCCATCGAGACGACGCGCACTTCGTCGCCATACTTCTCGCCGAAGAGTGCCATCGCGCCTTCGGCGATCGCATCGTCGACGCTCATCAGGCGCGTGGTCACCGGCGTGTTCTGCACGATGATCTCGTTGGCCATTTCCTCCACGATCTTCAGCTCTTCCGCCGTCATCGGCTTCGGATGCGAAACGTCGAAGCGCAGGCGTTCCGGGGCTACAAGCGAGCCCTTCTGGGCGACATGGGTGCCGAGCACTTCGCGCAGCGCCTCGTGCAGCAGGTGGGTTGCCGAGTGGTTGGCGCGCAGGCGCGAGCGGCGCGCATGGTCGACGTCGAGCTGCGCGGCGTCGCCGGTCTTCACCGTACCTTCAGCAACGGTTGCGAAATGAACGAAGAGCCCCTCGCCGCGCTTCTGCGTGTCCGTCACCGTGAGCTTGCCGGTTTCGGTGGTGATCGTACCGGTGTCGCCCATCTGGCCGCCCGACTCGCCGTAGAACGGCGTCTGGTTGAGAACCACCTGGACCGTGTCGCCCTTGGCCGCCGACGCGACCACCGCGCCGTCGCGCACGATCGCCTGGATCACGCCTTCGGCGGTCTCGGTGTCATAGCCGAGGAAGTCGGTGGCGCCGTGCTTTTCCTTGAGCTCGAACCAGATCGTCTCGGTCGCCGCTTCGCCCGAGCCAGCCCAGTTGGCGCGGGCTTCGGCCTTCTGGCGCTCCATGGCGACAGAGAAGGCGTCGGTATCGACGGTGATGCCCTTGGCGCGCAGGGCGTCCTGGGTCAGGTCGAGCGGGAAGCCGTAGGTGTCGTAGAGCTTGAAGGCAGTTTCGCCGTTGAACTGGTCGCCTTCCGAGAGATCGGCAGATGCGTCCGAAAGCAAGTTCAGACCGCGCTCCAGCGTCTTGCGGAAGCGGGTTTCCTCAAGCTTCAGCGTCTCGGAGATCAGCGCTTCGGCGCGCATCAGTTCCGGATAGGCGCGGCCCATCTGGCCGACCAGCGCCGGCAAGAGCTTCCACATCAGCGGATCCCGGGCACCGAGCAATTGCGCGTGGCGCATGGCGCGGCGCATGATGCGGCGCAGCACGTAACCGCGGCCTTCGTTCGACGGCAGCACGCCGTCGGCAATCAGGAACGCGGACGAACGCAGATGGTCGGCAATGACACGATGGCTGGCGCGCTGGTCGCCCTCGGCCTTGACGCCGGTTGCTTCCTCGGAAGCTGCGATCAGCGCACGGAAGAGATCGATGTCGTAGTTGTCGTGCTGACCCTGCAGCACAGCTGCCAGGCGCTCGAGGCCCATGCCGGTGTCGATCGACGGACGCGGCAGGTTGACCCGCTCTTCCTTGGTGATCTGCTCGTACTGCATGAAGACGAGGTTCCAGATCTCGATGAAGCGATCACCGTCCTCGTCGGCCGAGCCCGGAGGTCCGCCCCAGATATGGTCGCCATGGTCGTAGAAGATCTCCGAGCACGGACCACACGGGCCGGTATCGCCCATGGCCCAGAAGTTATCGCTCGTCGGAATGCGGATGATGCGGTCGTCGGAGAAGCCGGCGATCTTCTTCCAGAGATCGAAGGCTTCGTCGTCGGTGTGGTAGACCGTGACCAGCAGGCGCTTGGCGTCGAGGCCGTATTCCTTGGTGATCAGGTTCCAGGCAAGCTCGATGGCGTTTTCCTTGAAGTAATCGCCAAAGGAGAAATTGCCGAGCATTTCGAAGAAGGTGTGATGGCGCGCGGTGTAGCCGACATTGTCGAGGTCGTTGTGCTTGCCGCCGGCGCGCACGCATTTCTGCGCGGTCACCGCCGTCGAATAGGGACGCTGTTCCAGCCCGGTGAAGACGTTCTTGAACTGCACCATGCCGGCATTGGTGAACATCAATGTCGGGTCATTGCGCGGCACCAACGGGCTCGACGACACGACCTCATGACCGTTCCTGCGGAAATAGTCGAGAAAGGTCGACCGGATTTCATTCACGCCGCTCATCTTGCGTCCTATTCTAAAGCACCGATTCCGGCCCGGATCCGGCATCTGCCGCGCCACTAGGCCATTGTCCTTAAACCCCGTGGCCATCCATGATGACCACGCCCTCCAACGCCCTCGGTCGCCGGAACCAAAGGCTTTTATCGTTCACGTATCATACTGTCCAGACGGCAGCAAAAAACCGGCCGTCATAGGACGACCGGTTCTCCGGAAGCTTCAGTTCCTGGTGTTTCACGCCTCAGCGGCGTCGTCGCTGCCGTCGTCGGGTTCCGGGCCGCCGTTTTCGAGGAACCGGTCGGCGATCAGGCCGGCGTTCTGGCGCAGCGCCGTCTCGATCTCACGTGCCAGGTCGGGATTATCGCGCAGGAACGTCTTGGCGTTCTCGCGGCCCTGGCCGAGGCGCTGGCTGTTGTAGGAGAACCAGGCGCCGGACTTTTCGACGATGCCGGCCTTGACGCCGAGATCGACGAGTTCGCCGGTCTTCGAGACGCCTTCGCCATACATGATGTCGAATTCAACCTGCTTGAAGGGCGGCGCCATCTTGTTCTTCACGACCTTGACGCGGGTCTGGTTGCCGACGACCTCTTCGCGCTCCTTGACCGAGCCGATGCGGCGGATGTCGAGGCGGACCGAGGCGTAGAACTTCAGCGCGTTGCCGCCGGTGGTGGTTTCCGGCGAACCGAACATGACGCCGATCTTCATGCGGATCTGGTTGATGAAGATGACCATGCAGTTCGACTTCGAGATCGACGCGGTCAGCTTGCGCAGCGCCTGGCTCATCAGGCGTGCCTGCATGCCCGGCAGGCTGTCGCCCATTTCGCCCTCGATTTCGGCACGCGGCACGAGCGCTGCGACGGAGTCGACGACGAGAACGTCGATCGCCCCGGAGCGCACCAGCGTGTCGGTGATCTCAAGTGCCTGCTCGCCGGTGTCCGGCTGCGAGATCAGGAGGTTTTCGAGATCGACACCGAGCTTGCGCGCATAGATCGGATCGAGCGCGTGTTCGGCGTCGACGAAGGCGCAGATGCCGCCCTTCTTCTGTGCTTCGGCGATCGTCTGCAGCGCCAGAGTCGTCTTACCCGAGCTTTCCGGGCCGTAAATTTCTACGATGCGGCCCTTCGGCAGGCCGCCGATGCCGAGCGCAATGTCGAGGCTGAGAGAACCCGTCGAGACGGTTTCGATCTCGATGATGCTGTCCTTCCCACCGAGCTTCATGATCGATCCCTTGCCGAACGACCGTTCGATCTGGGAAAGTGCCGCTTCAAGTGCCTTGCTTTTATCCACCGATTTGTCCTCTACGAGCCGCAAAGAGTTTTGTGCCATTTGGTCCACCTTTAGGTTATTGAAGCTACCGAGGCAATGAAGCCGCCGCAGGAGTTTTTGTACATGTTTTGTTCCGTATTTGCAAGAGCAGGACAATATATTGAAAAACAATGATTATCTTGGCTTCGTTCTTTTCATGTTCACGGATTGAAACCATAGGTTCTCAAATGCGCGCAGTACGTCTTCAAACCTGCCCCTCAGGGCTTGGCCGATTCGCTTGAGACGAAGAGAGCGGGCGCACGGGTCCTTGGAATTCGGACCTCGGCCATTGCAGAAAGCCAACAGATATTTCGGCCGACGGGTCAAGCAGAGGAACATTCATGACGGAAGCTGAAATCGCCGTCTTCGGCGGTGCGCATATCGACAGGCGCGGCCGCATATCGGGAACGACCGCACCGGGCTCCAGCAATCCCGGCACCTGGTTCGAAGAGGCCGGCGGTGGCGGCTTCAATGCGGCCCGCAACCTTGCGCGCCTTGGCCATGGCGTGCGCATGGTCAGCACCCGCGGCGGCGATGCCGCCGGCGAGATGGTGACGGCAGCGGCGGCCGCAGCAGGGGTCATCGACAGCCCCCTCACCTTTCTCGATCGCCAGACGCCGAGCTACACCGCGATCCTTGAAAACGACGGCAATCTGGTGATCGCGCTCGCCGACATGGAACTCTACCGGCTGTTCTCGCCGCGACAATTGCAACGCCGGGCGCTCCGCGATGTCGTCGCCACGAGCAAGCTCGTGCTGACGGATGCCAACCTGCCGGAGGAAACGATCGCCGCGCTGGTCCAGTCGGCCGCAGGCAACGGGCGCCTCGTCGCCGGCATCGCCGTGTCGCCCGCCAAGGTCATGCGCTACCGGCCGTGCCTCCCCCATCTCTCCTTCCTGTTCATGAATGAATCCGAGGCACGGGCGCTGACCGGCAAGGACGCGGCCGAGGCGGAAGCATGGCCGGCGCTTTTGAGAAGCGCGGGCCTCAATGGCGGCGTGGTCACACGCGGCGGCCGCGCGGTCGTCGCCTTCGATGGCGACGGCATCTGCGTTGCCGTTCCGCCGGCGCTCCCGGCACTTGCCGACGTCACCGGTGCAGGTGATGCGCTTGCCTCCGGCTTCCTTTCTGCGCGCCTCGCCGGCCGCAATCTTGCCGAGTGCCTGCGGCACGGCATCGCAGCCGCCGGAATCACATTGCGCTCTCCCTTGGCCGCATCCGAAGAGATGTCCGCGGCCAATCTCGAACAGGCGCTGGCCCTTGTGCCCACGCCCCAAATGCTGTCATGACAATTGCCAGCAGAACTCCCAAGGAAAGACCATGACCAAACCCGCTTCTCCCTCCCTGCCGATGGCATATTCCGACGAGGTCGCAGCCGCCAAGGCGCGTGGCGCGCCGATCGTGGCGCTGGAATCGACCATCATTACCCATGGCATGCCCTATCCGGGCAATCTGAACATGGCCCGCAGCGTCGAAGCGATCATCCGCGAACAGGGTGCCGTGCCGGCAACGATCGCCGTCATCCATGGCGTGCTGCATATCGGCCTCGATGACGCCAAGCTAGAGGAGTTGGCGAAGACGGAAGGTGCGATGAAGGTCTCGCGCGCCGACCTCGCCTTCGCGATCGCCGAGCGCCGCACGGGCGCAACCACCGTTGCCGCGACGATGATTGCGGCTGCCCGCGCCGGCATCCGCGTCTTTGCGACCGGCGGCATCGGTGGCGTGCATCGCGGCGCCGAACTCAGCTTCGACATCTCCGCCGATCTCGACGAGCTCGCTCGCACCGGTGTCATCGTCGTCTGCGCCGGCGCCAAGGCGATCCTCGATATTCCGAAGACGCTCGAAGTACTCGAAACCCGCGGCGTCCCCGTCGTCACCTACGACAGCGAAGTCTTCCCGGCCTTCTGGTCGCGCGACAGCGGCCTCAAGAGCCCGCTGATGCTGAACAGCCCGGCGGCGATCGCCAACTTCCAGAACATGCGCGAACTGCTCGGTATCGACGGCGGCATGCTGGTCGCCAATCCTGTGCCGGAGGAAAGCGAAATCCCGCGCGAAGAGATGGAAATCTACATCACTCGCGCGCTCGACAATGCCGAGAGCGACGAGATCACCGGCAAGGCCGTCACGCCTTACCTGCTCGACAATCTCTTCCACATGACCGAAGGCCGCAGCCTCGAGACCAACATCGCGCTGGTCGAGAACAATGCGCGGCTTGCCGGCGAGATCGCGGTCGCGCTCAACGCCAAGTAATTCCGATAGGATACCAGACGAAAAAGCCCGGCGCGTAAGCGCCGGGCTTTTTCATGTCCGGCTTCCACCGGCATGATTTCGGTGTCAGACCGCTGGTCTAGGAGTCGAGCATTTCGCGCACGGAGACTGCGAGCTGCTTCAGCGAGAACGGCTTCGGCAGGAAGCCGAACTTCGCGTCGGCCGGCAGGTTGCGGGCAAAGGCGTCTTCGGCATAACCGGAAACGAAGATGAACTTCAGGTCTGGATACTTCTTCCGCAGTTCGGTCAGCAGCGTCGGCCCATCCATCTCCGGCATCACCACGTCGGAAACGACGATATCGACCGCACCGTCGAGCTCGTCCATGATTTCGAGCGCCTCGACGCCGGAGCCGGCCTCGTAGACCGTGTAGCCGCGGGTTTCCAGCATGCGCTTGCCGCCGCGCCGCACCGCCTCCTCGTCCTCGACGAGCAGAACGACGGCTGAATCCCCGGTGAGATCGGCCGGCTCCTCGGTCTTTGCCGCCGGTGCTGCAATCGCCTGCGCTACCCGCGCCGGAGTCGCCTCCGCCGTTGCTGCCGAGTTGGTCTCTTCGACCACGACCGGCGCCTCGATGTGGCGCGGCAGCAGGATGCGGAAGGTGGTGCCTTTGCCGACTTCCGATTCCGGATAGATGTAACCGCCCGACTGCTTGACGATGCCATAGACCATCGACAGGCCGAGGCCTGTGCCCTTGCCGACTTCCTTGGTGGTGAAGAACGGCTCGAAAATCTTGTCGAGGATCTCCGGCGGGATGCCGGTCCCCTGGTCGGCGACCTCGACCATCACGAAATCGTCGTCCGGCAACTCGCGTCGTCCGAAGGACGCAACCTCGGCAGCAGGCAGGTTGCGCGTCCGAAGCGTGATCGTGCCGCCCTCGGGCATTGCGTCGCGGGCGTTGACCGCCAGGTTCAGCAGCACCTGTTCGAACTGGCCGAGATCGGTCCTGACCGGCCAAAGATCGCGGCCGTAGTCCACCTCGACCTTGACGTTGGTTCCGGTCATGCGATCGACCAGCATGCGCAGATCGCCGATCACATCCGTCATATTGAGCACCGTCGGCCGCATCGTCTGCTTGCGCGAGAAAGCGAGCAATTGGCGCACAAGCACCGCAGCGCGGTTGGCGTTGCGCTTGATCTCCATGAGATCGGCAAAGCTCGGATCTGCCGTACGGGCCGACAGAAGCAGGTGGTCGGACGACAGCAGGATCGCCGTCAGCACGTTGTTGAAGTCGTGCGCGATGCCGCCGGCGAGCGTGCCCACGGCGTTCATCTTCTGGGTCTGCGCCATCTGGTTCTCGAGCGCCTTCTGCTCGGTGATTTCAAGCGCATGGATGATTGCCGCTTCCTCTGGCGACTGATCGCTCTGGTCGATTACGGCGTTGATATAGAAGCGGAAGTGACGCTCGCCATCCTTCGGGTGCAGCGCATCGATCGGCGCGATATCACCCTGCCGGTCCTTGGCTGCCGCCAGCGCCTCGTGCAGACGGCCCTTTTCGGTTTCATGCACCACAGCTTCGATCAGCGCCCCGCGCTCGACTTCGTCCTGCGAGACGAGGCCGGAGAAGAGCTTCAGGAACGGCGCGTTGGTGCGCAGAATCCGCCCATTGCCATCGACCGAGGCGATCGCCATCGGCGTGTTGTTGAAGAAGCGGGTAAACCGCATTGCCGCGCTCGATGCCGATTGCTCGTTGTCCTCGCCGCCTTCGCGCGACATGACGATGGTGCGGCTTTCGCCGGGTGCCCCGTCGCGCGTCGAGGAGACGCGGTGGATCATGCGCACCGGCAGGCTCTGGCCGTTCAGCTTGCGCAGATCGAGGTCGAGCATTTTGGTCTTCTTCAGGCCAGGCTCCGCCTGCACGGCCTGAACGAGCGTCAACCCCTCGCCGGCCACCAGGTCGCCGATGCTGATCGACCCTGGCTGGAACTTGGTCAGGTCGATGCCGAGCCAATCGGCGAGCGTGGCGTTGATGTAGAAGATCTCGCCCTTGCGTCCGGCAGAGAAGAAGCCGGCCGGCGCGTGGTCGAGATAGTCGATGGCGTTCTGCAGTTCCTTGAAGAAACGTTCCTGATCGTCGCGCTCCGCCGTAATGTCGGCGATCTGCCAGAGATAGAGCGGATTGCGCTCGCTGTCTTCGAGCGGCAGCACCCGCGCCTTCAAGCGGAACCAATGGGCGCCGGAGCCGCTGGAGGTGCTGGTCGCCAGCGGCTTCAGCAGGCGGAATTCCTCATGCCCCTGCTTGCCCTCGTGCAGACCGTTGGTCAGCCGGTAGATCGCTTCCGTCGCCTCACGATTGCGCGACAGGATGGTTTCCAGCGACTGGATGCCGGCGGCGCTCTTGGCACCCGTCAGCGCGCCATAGGCGGCGTTGGCGTAGATGATCCGCCCCTTGCGGTCGGTGACGATCGTGCCGTCCTCATGGGCATCGAGAAAGGCGCGCGCCAGTTCGTCCGGGCGCGACTGCGGCATGACCTCGATGAAGCCGATGACGGAGGAGACGAGGAAGAAGATGCCGACCATGGCAAGAACGCCGAGGATGCCGAGAACGATCTCGTTTTCCATCTCGTTCTTGAAGATCACGAAGGCGATGGCTGACACGGTGAGGACGATCGCGAGCAGAACGATCCGCAGCACGGTGCCCGGCCTGACGCCACGGTCAACAACCGGCATCTGGTAGTCGCCTGACTGCCGCAATTTCGTCATCGGATCCTCTTATGCGGCCGGCACCGCGCGCGCGGGCCGGCACTTCCGGCCGGTATCCGCGCAATCCGCCGGGCGAAATCGGTCATTCCCGATACGCCCTCGATCATTCGGACAAGAATCATCTTTAACAATCAGAGATAACAGCAAAAAGCACCTCGGCGGAAGCATTGCAGCCAATTCACAGGGAATGTCGGCGAAGTCCTTGTCCGGGCCCGAAAAAAGCCGTCAAATACTGGCACTCGAAAGGCAGAAGGAGTTCAGCCTATGATGGAAACGATCATCGCAGACAATGGCAGCCGGTTCGTCATCGCCGCCGCAGCCGTCGCGATCGGACTTCTCTGCCTCGTGGCCGTACTCTGGATCATGCGCAATCGCCCCTCCTCGCCCTTCATTCGCGGCGGCAAGAACCGCCAGCCGCGCCTGGCCGTGCTCGATGCTGCCGCCGTCGACACCCGTCGCCGCCTGGTGCTCGTGCGCCGCGATGATGTCGAGCATCTGATCATGATCGGCGGCCCGACGGATATCGTCATCGAAAGCCGGATCGGTGCGCCCGAGGAGCGCGCGGCCGTCGCTGAGCGCAAGGTAGAGGAACCGCTGGCAGTGAACAGCCGGCCGGCAACGCGGGAGCTTCCGCAACAAGCCGCACCTTCGCTTGAATCTGAAACCGTCGCCGCCGTCACGCAGGTCCGCCCTGTTGCCCAACCGGAGGAACAACCGGTCGCCCGTGTGGAGCCGGCCGCGCCGCCGCGCGTTGTCGCGGAGCAGCGCCCCGTAGCCGCTCCCGTCCTTGAGGCTGAACAGCGTCCGCCTGTCCGTCCGTCCGTGCAGCAGGTTCCGGAGATCCCGGCGGTCACGACCGCTTCGGCGCCCCAGTCGAACTTCGAAATCGCCATAAACAGGCCCGCACCGGCGGTCCAGCAAGTCCAGGCACAACCAGTCCCCGTACAACCTGTGCAATTGCAGCGCCCGGCCCCCGTCATCCAGCAGCCCCAGCCGGCGCCGAGCACTGCTCTCACGGATTTCGAGCGCCTGCTTGATGCGGAGATCAGCGGCGATCTGCAGCGTCTTGGCCCGGCCACGGTACCGAGCCCCGGCGCCGCTGCCTCCACGAACATGGTTGCACCGGAGAGCCGCTCGCTGGCACCATCCGGCCGTCAGGAGCCGACGCTTGGCACACCCGGCGCCGAAGGCGGCCGCAGGGAGCCGACCATCGAAGAAGAAATGAACCGCATGCTGGCCGATATCTCCGCCGGCCGGAAGCCATAGCTTCCCCGCTCACGGCTGACGCCGCCACTGCATGTCTCCTTAAATCGACCTCGATTTGAGGACAAAGACATGCAGAAAATCAAAATGCTACAGCGACCTTTGCGCGTCTGATAAGACGCGCGGCGCTGTAGGCCTCGCGAGCGGTCCACCCTTGGCACGCAATTGGTCCAAAAGAAAAAGGCGCGGTTTGACCCGCGCCTTTTTTCAGACAGTTCCGAAAGACGGATATCTTACTCGTCCCGATAGACCTTTTCCCGACGCTCGTGACGCTCCTGCGCCTCGATCGACAGGGTTGCGATTGGCCGTGCATCCAGCCGCTTCAGGCCGATTGGCTCACCGGTCTCTTCGCAGTAGCCGTAGGTGCCTTCATCGAGCCGTTGCAGCGCCGCGTCGATCTTGGAGATCAGCTTGCGCTGACGGTCCCGGGCTCTGAGCTCAATTGCCCGATCCGTTTCGGATGAAGCCCTGTCTGCGAGATCCGGATGATTGGCGCTCTCCTCTGCCAAGTGATCCAGTGTCTCGCGTGCCTCACGAAGGATGTCATTCTTCCAAGCATTCAACTTGGCCCGGAAATACGCCCGGTGGTTGGCATTCATGAATTCATCGTCCTCGGACAGGACGAAGGTACTAAGATCGATCTTCTCACTCAACGCGATTCTCCTGAAGAACATCTCATTGCGGCGGTGTATAGACCTATGGAAGCCTCGATTCAAGCCTCGGAACAGACACTCAACCGTATTTTAATATTGCTCGCGATTCAGGCTAACCGACGAATATTTCATCAAAATTACACATTGGAACTTGAATTCCTGCTTGTACGTACCGCTGCGTCCGGCAGTTCTCGCTGAAAAGTGACACTGATGTGTTTGCGCCATTGGATCGCCTGATCGCGACCGCGGCAAAGCGCAGCAGCTTGCCGATCCCCGGAAAAAAGCAGCCGGCAGCTTGATCTTTGCGGTTCCCGAGGGAAAAGGTGGAGGTCTGCCGGGCGACGCGCAAGCTGTGCCCGGACAACACCATTCGACCCTGCCGCCACAAGCGACAGGCAGCCACCGGAAACCGCTCGATATGCAAGACAGCGCCCCCAAGGCCCTTCGCCTTTACCTTCTGCGGCACGCGCGTTCCGGCTGGGCGTTGCCCGGGCAACGCGACTTCGAGCGGGCGCTGGACGAGGTCGGTTATGTCGATGCCGAACGGCTCGCGCAGATGGCTGCCGACCGGGGCATCCGCCCCGAGCGCATTTTCTGTTCCACCGCCGTGCGCTGCCGCGAAACCGCCGAACCGTTCTTTCGCACCGTCAGCGAAGACCTCGATATCCGTTACATCGATGCACTCTATTCGGGACCGGCAACGGTCTATTTCGACCTCATCGACGCCCATCGGCATCTGAATTCGCTGATGCTGGTCGGGCACAACCCGATGATCGAGCAATTGCTTCACCGGCTGATCGGAGACGACGCTGCGCGTGAGGCGTTTGCCTACGGTTATCCGCCGGCGGGGCTTTCGATCCTCGACCTGCCCGCCGTCGCGCCGAAAGATGGCGCTGCGGTCGCGACATTGGTCTCGATCCTGCTGCCCAACCAATAGAAGAATTGCCGGGCCCTCGTTGCGACCGGGGAAATATTGCCTATATCGCGGTAGCTGCCTGCGTGCGACAGTTCTGCCGGACGACGCCAGCAGAACGACCCACGGAAATACGCCGCAAGAAAGAGCAAGATTTGGCGCCCAACCTGACCAGCTTCAAAGACGACGCCCTGATTGCGCTCGACAATCTGACCGACCGAGCCTCCGGCCTCGTCAATCCCTCCATCCGCCTCGGTGTCACCGGCCTGTCGCGTTCCGGCAAGACCGTTTTCATCTCGTCGCTGGTGCACAATCTCCTGAACGGCGGACGCCTGCCGGTCTTCGAGCCAGTGCGTTCCGGGCGGGTCTCGAAGGTCAGGCTTGAACCCCAGCCGGACGATGCCGTGCCGCGCTTTCAATACGAGGATCATATTGCCGCCCTGGTGCGCGATCGCATCTGGCCGGATTCGACCCGCGCCATTTCGCAACTGCGCATCACGATCGACTATGAGAGTGCCAGCGGCTGGAACCGGCTGTTCTCGCCGGGCCGCCTGTCGCTCGATATCGTCGACTACCCCGGTGAGTGGTTGCTCGACCTGCCTCTGCTGGCGCAGGATTTCCGCGCGTTTAGCAACAACGCCGTGGCACGCGCCCGCGCCGCCAGCCGGAGCGTCTTTTCGGCGGAGTGGCTGACGCTGGCCGCTTCGGCCGGACCGACGGCCGTTGCCGACGAGGCGAGCGCCCGCAGGCTTGCCGAGAGTTTCACGGGGTATCTCCGGGCCTGCAAGGCGGACGAACGCTCTCCTTCGACCCTCCCGCCCGGCCGCTTCCTGATGCCGGGCGATCTCGAGGGGTCGCCGGCACTCACCTTCTCGCCGCTTCCCGATCTCCCGGATGGCCGCGCGCCGAAAGGTTCGCTCTGGGCGATGATGGAGCGGCGCTACGAGGCCTACAAGAAGCATGTGGTCAGCCCGTTCTTTCGCGAACACTTCGCGCGGCTCGACCGCCAGATCGTGCTGGTCGATGCGCTGCAGGCGATTAACAACGGCCCGGAAGCGCTGCTCGATCTCGAGCAGGCGCTTGCCGACGTGCTCGCCTGCTTCCGTCCGGGAACCAACAGCTGGCTCTCCTCCTTCCTGACGCGCCGGATCGACAAGGTGCTGATTGCCGCGACCAAGGCGGATCATCTGCATCACGAAAGCCACGACCGGCTGGAGCGCATCGCCGCGCGCCTGGTCGATCGCGCCGCTGAGAGCGTCGGCATGAGTGGCGCCGGTCTCGAGGTCATGGCGCTTGCATCCGTCAGGGCGACCCGCGAAGCGACCGTCAACCACGACGGCCATGCGCTGCCGGTGATCGTCGGCACCCCGATCGCCGGCGAGAAGATCAACGGCGAGTTTTTTGACGGCGAAAAGAAAACTGCGATATTTCCCGGTGATTTGCCGGAAGATCCTGAAGTGCTATTCAAGGCGATCGAGATGCAGTCGGGCGGAACGACCTTCGTCGAAAGCGCCCACCCTCTGCCGGAGCTGAGCTTCGTCCGCTTTCGCCCGCCGCATCTCGAAGAAACCGGCGGCGGCTTAAAACTGTCGGTACCGCATATCCGCCTCGACCGAGCCATGCAATTTCTGTTCGGAGACCGGCTCGCATGAGTGACGATAGCAACGGCCGTAGCCGCCGACCCGGCGCCTTTTCGGTTGGAGAGGAGAAGCCCGTCCTGCCCGGCCCTCAGTCGCGCGTGCCGCGCTCGCCCGCGAGCTTCGATGACAACGTCGTGCTGACGCCGGATGCGGAGGATCCGTTCCGCGAGACCACGCTGGCGGTCGAGGCGCTGGCGTTGCCAGAAGCAAGCCCGCGCAAGCGTCGCCTGTCGGTCGGCAAGATCGCGATCGGCGCGCTCGGTATCATCCTGTCGCTTGCCGCCGGGCTGTGGGTCGACCGCCTACTGCGCGATCTCTTCGCCCGCGCCGATTGGCTCGGTTACACCGCCCTTGCCGTCGTCGCGATCGGACTGCTGGCGCTGTTGATCGTCGTTGCCCGTGAGCTTTCCGGGATGATGCAGCTTACCGCCATCCAGAAGCTGAAATCGGAAACCGAGGCTGCAGCGACCTCGGGCAACACCAAACTTGCGCGGTCGGCGCAGACGAAGCTCGTCCATCTGCTCGCCAGCAATCCACGAACCGCTCGCGGCCGCACGCGGCTGAAGGAGACCGAGGGCGAGATCATCGATGGGCCGCATCTCATCGAGCTCACCGAGCGTGAACTCCTGAGCCCGCTCGACCGCGAGGCCCGCCGCCTCATTCTTGCCGCCTCCAAGCGCGTCTCGATCGTCACCGCCGTCAGCCCGCGCGCCCTCGTCGATCTCGGCTATGTGCTTTACGAATCCGCCCGCCTGATCCGCGCCATGGCCGAACTCTATGGCGGTCGCCCCGGCACGCTGGGTTTGCTGCGGCTCATGCGCGATGTCATCGCCCACCTCGCCGTCACCGGCTCGATCGCTGCCGGCGACAGCCTCATCCAGCAGGTGCTTGGCCACGGCCTCGCCTCGAAGCTCTCGGCGCGTCTTGGCGAAGGCGTGATCAACGGCCTGATGACAGCGCGCATCGGCATCGCGGCCATGGACCTTTGCCGTCCGATGCCGTTCCGCGCCTTGAAACGTCCGGGCATCGGCGATTTTCTGGCCGATCTCAGCCCCGCCGCGGGCCGTGTCGCCGGCGAGACCGCCGAGAAATAGACGCATCCGCCAGTCCCAGAGCAATTCACTGTTTCATTGAAACAGCGAATTGCTCCAACTGTTTGAAATTGCGCAATTCCCGACGGAAAACCGTTTCACACTTTTCCTGGAATTGCCCTAGATGCCGGCATACCAGTCGTAGCCGAGATCCTCCCAGAACCCGCCGCGCCCGCGACCAAAGGCCGAAAGATCGGCGACCACTTCGATCGCGCGGATGTATTTCGCCATCTTGTAGCCGAGTTGGCGCTCGATGCGCACACGCAACGGCGCGCCGTTGGCGACCGGCAGCGCAGAGCCGTTCAGGCCATAGGCCAGGATCGTCTGCGGATGGCGGGCGTCGATCATGTCGATCGATTCGTAATAGGCTGCCGAGCCCGCAAGCCCGAGCGACATGCTGTCGAAACAATGGAAGACGACGTAACGCGCGTCGCTCTTCACGCGCGCCTCATCCAGCACTCGGGCCAACGGCACGCCCGTCCACTTGGCGATGCAACTCCAACCTTCGACGCAGTCATGCCGCGTGATCTGCGTGCGCGACGGCATGTTGCGGAGTTCGTCGAGCGTCAGTTGCATCGGTCGATCCACAAGCCCCGAGACATTGAGCCGATAGGCAGCAAACTCCGTGTCCTGCAGCGCGAGATAAGTCGGGTCGGTCGGGTCCGTTGAGCCGTTTGGCCGCTGCCCCTGGCGGATCTCGCTTTCCGGGAACTCTGGCGCGAGCTGATCCGCGGGGATCAAAAACCGCTGCAACCGGTAGGTCAGTGTGTTGGCCGAGGCGAGAAAGCCACGCACCGGATCGCCGCCTTCAAGCATCCCGTCGAGCATGTCGCAGCCGGCAAGCGGAATGGTGGATGCAGCCACCCCGGCGACGCCCAGGAAACGGCGGCGACTGACGAACAAGCGTGTCATCTCGCATTCCCTCCCTTGTGTCGGTCACCGAGACGGTAGCGGCCGGTAATCATCGACCGCATCTCGTTGATCGGCCCGGCGGCAAACACCATGAACAGGTGCACGACGAAGAACCCGACGAGAAGGAGCATAACGACGAAGTGGATCGTGCGGGCCGTCTGCCTGCCGCCGAAGAGGTCGAGCAGCCAGGGCCAGGCGGCGTTCATGCCCGGTGACATCGTCAGTCCCGTCAGGATCATCAGCGGGAAAAACAACAGGAGAACAAGCACATAGGAGAGTTTCTGCAAGCTGTTGTAGCGCCCATCGTGGTCGAAGTGAAAGCGAAGATGTTCGGTCAAGGTGCGCGGCAACGCGCGGATATCGCTCCAGCCTGGAAGGATATCGCGCCTCAGGTGCCCATTGATCACGCTTGCCAAGAACCAGATGGCGTAGACCGTCGCAAAGACCCAGGCGAAGAAGAAATGCACGACCCGTCCCGTAGCAAGGTCCTGGTAGGACGGCACGGTCAGCCAGGCAGGAAAGGCCCTGTAGGCGCGTACCTGCTCGCCCCCGCTGACGCCGAGGACGCCGGTGGTATCGAAGTTTCGCCCCAACACAGTCGTTATACCCCGGACCTCGCCATTCCGGTCGCGACTCGGCTGGATTGAAAAGACGCCGTTGTCGAAGGCGAAACCGGATTGCTGGCCAATATAGAGCGCCGGATGCGCATTGAAGATTTGCAGGCCGCTAAGCAGCAGAAAGAAGAGGGCCGCCGCCCACGCCCAATGGGTAAGACGCGTGACTAGTCGGTGCCGCCGAATCGTCATTCTTGTCCGCGACCCTGTCGTGATCGTTTGGGGATCATTTTCCGTCATGTTCATGGGAAATCTCCCGTTTCCCATGACTATACGTAGGGCGGTCGGGACAAGTTTCACACGCGTCCGCTGCGCCCGGGAGAGCACTTCCGGCCGGTGGCTCCGACACGTCGGAAACCCCTGTGAACAATCGCCCCAATGGCCACAAAGAAGCCACAACATCCGGCGCTCGGAAACCGTCCGTTAACCATTTGCGCGCAAATGTGGCTTCCAGTTTCGGACGTTGACCCATCAAGGATCGTTTATGTTCTCGCGCCCCTCTTTGATCGCTCGCGGCACTGCCGCCATCGCGCTTGCGGCTACCGTCAGCGTTGCGACGCCAGCCCTTTCCGGCGCCAAGGACAAGGCCTTCTTCGAGAAGGTTGCCGGCCAGTGGAAAGGCCCGGGCGAGATCGTCGCCGGCAAATACAAAGGCACCAAGTTCACCTGCGATCTCTCCGGCGAACCGGTGGCTGGTGACGATACGGGCATCAAGCTCGACGGCTTCTGCCGCGTCGGCGTGTTCAAGCAGCCGATGTCGGCGGTGATCACCCGCAAGGGCAACAGCTACAGCGGCAAGTTCCTCGACGGCGCCGAAGGCAAGGGCCTCGATGTCGTTTCCGGCAATGTCGCCAAGGACAAGGTCGTCGTCGGCATTAACCGCAAGAAGCTGAACGGCGCCATGATCGCCCGCCTTCAGGACGACCAGACGATGAACATCACAATTTCGGTCAAGGTCGAGGAGACGATGGTGCCGGTCATCGGCGTCAGCCTCAACCGCCAACTCGATGCGATCGCCGTCGGCTCGATCAAGTAATCCCAAAGCACAGTCAAGCAACAAAGCCCCGGCAGTATTGCCGGGGCTTTGTTGTTTCAAAAAGGTCTCGTCGACTTGATGGGATCGGTCAGGCGTCCGCGCGCCACCAGGCCATGTCGCGATCGGCAACCTCGATGCCTGCCACATCCGCCCCACGCAACCACTCGCTGACCGTGCGGCCGCGCACCGGCAGGTCGGCGGCGATGTCGGCAAGCGGCATCAGCACGAAGCCCCGGTCCGTCATTCTCGGGTGCGGCAGTTCCAGCCGTGTTTCAGCCTGGGCCACCCCTTCATAGGTCAGAACGTCGATATCCAGCGTGCGCGGTCCCCAGCGCTCGTCACGCACCCGCTTCATCGAACGTTCGATGTCGAGACACGTATCGAGCAGAGCCTCGGGCTTCAACGTCGTCCTGACCTGAGCGCAGGCGTTGAAAAACCAGGCCTGATCGGTCTTTCCCCACGGCGGTGTGCGATAGAGCCGCGACACGGCCTCGACGACGCAGTCGTCGCGCGCATCGAGAGCCCGCAGCGCCTCGGCCATCGCCTTGCGCGGATCGCCGAGGTTGCCGCCGAGGCCGAGTGTTGCGACCCGCCAGCCCACCTCAGACGACATGCTCGACCGTCACTTCGACATAGTCGAGCACGCCGGGCACGGGCGCGTTCGGTTTGCGGATCGAAACCTTGGCGCGCTTGATCTGCGGGAACCGCACGCAGAGCGTCTTGGCGACTTCCAGCGCCAACGCCTCGATCAGGTAACGGCGGCGCCCCGTGACGATGCGCTCGATCTCCTGGAAGGCAATGCCGTAGTGGACGGTGTCTTCGATCGAATCGTCGACGAGCGCCGTTCCCTGCTCGACTTCGAGCTCGGCATCCACGAAGAAGCGCTGCCCGAGGAGCTCTTCTTCGTCGAAGACGCCGTGGCGCGCGAAGAAGGCACAGTTCTTGAGAGTGATGGTGTAAGTCGGGCTCATGCTTCTCCGTCCCGTCGGCTTTTCTGGGATCACGCTGGTATTGGGTCAGGCCGACCTAATTCAGGACATGATCGATTCTGATAAGTGGCAGTCGGATGCGGGCGAAGAGCCGCACACGCTTTTCCTCATACCGCTCTGGCCCTGAGCATAGCATCGGCCATGGCCAGCGCATCCCTGCTGTTTGCGACATCGTGTACGCGGAAAATCGAGGCGCCGGCAGCACGCAGCAGCGCGGTGGTCGCCGCTGTCGCTACATCTCTGTCGCCCGCCTCGCGGCCGCTCACCGCCCCAACGAAGCGCTTCCGGGACGTTCCGACCAGGAACGGAAGTTCGAAACGGTGCAACTCGGCAAATCGCGCCATGAGTTCGAGGTTTTCATCCGTACCCTTGGCAAAGCCGAAGCCCGGATCCAAGACGATATGGTCGCGCGTGACACCAGCGGCTTCGGCGATTTCGAGAGACCGTTCGAGGAAATGGAACTGATCGTCGATCACGTCGGCGAGCTTTTGCCGGTCGCGGCCCGTATGCATGATGCAGAGCCCTGCTCCGGTATCGGCGGCAACGGTCGCGATACCCGGCTCGCGCTGCAGGCCGTGCACGTCATTGACGATATGCGCGCCTGCCTCGACCGCCAGCCGAGCCGTCGAGGCCCGGTAGGTATCGACGGAGATCAGGGCATCGGTGTCGCGGCTGAGCGCGGAGATCACCGGCAGGATACGCGCCTGCTCCTCCTCGGCACTCACTGTCGCCGCATCCGGTCGCGTCGATTCACCGCCGATATCGAGGATCAATGCGCCCTCCTGCAGGCAACGCACGCCCTGCGCCGCCGCTGCAACAGCATCGATGAAACGTCCGCCATCGGAAAAAGAATCCGGGGTAACATTGACGATCGCCATCAAAACGCCACGCGGCCCGAGTTCCAGGCTGCGCCCATGCGCCAGCTTCCAGCTAAATTTCTGAAATGGATTGTAGGTCATTTTCCCTCACGATCCGCATTCGGCCGAGAGCCCG
Source organism: Ensifer sp. CCNWLY38 (assembly GCF_037120565.1). NCBI lineage: Bacteria > Pseudomonadati > Pseudomonadota > Alphaproteobacteria > Hyphomicrobiales > Rhizobiaceae > Ensifer > Ensifer sp. CCNWLY38. The sequence goes on along the minus strand of NZ_JBBBBO010000002.1, from coordinate 452,370 downwards.
CGATTTGCTGTTGCGCCCGTCGTGGCTATGCCCCAAGCTTGATCGAAGTTCAACTGAAGAGAACCACGCATTGATGTCCCGAGTACGCGTCCCGTTCAAAGCCGCCCTCCTCGCTCTCCTGGTCGCCGCTCCCTTAAGCGCTGCGTCCGGCGAAACCGTGATCAACAAGAGCTTTTCCTATTTCACGATCGGTGGACGGACTGCGGAGGAACTCGACAAGGCGCTTTCAGCCAGCGGCCCGATGATGAAATCCACCGGCGCGCGCCACCCGGGCGCCACCCGGATAAAGTTCGGCGGCTCCATCACCTACGTCAGCCGTGGCGGCCGCTGCGCGGTCGGCTCGGCGCGCGTAACGCTCAGCACCCGCATCATCCTGCCGCGCTGGAAATACCGCCGTCAGGCCGGTCGTGACCTGGCCCTGGTTTGGGACACACTCTCGAGCGACATCAAGCGCCATGAGGAGCGGCACGCCGAAATTGCCCGCAACCACGCCCGCCGCATGGAAAAGATGTTCCTCGCCCTGAAGCCGGAAGCCGATTGCGAACGCATGCAGGCAAGCGTCGCGCGGGTGAGCGTCACGGCAATCGAAGCGCACGACAAGGATCAGGCGCGCTTCGATCGCACCGAAGCCGCCAACTTCGACAAGCGCATGATCCGGCTTTTGCAATACCGGCTCGAAGCGCTGCAGAAAACGCAACAATAGGTAGCGGCGCCCATGCCCTGAAGAAGAGCCTGACTATAGTCGGGCTCGGCGCGATTTCAGCGGCAATACCCACAGTATTTTATTGGTGAAATATAACGATGGCTGGCTGCCGCCGACTCATCTATATTGAAACCATGGAGCGAGGGGCCAGGATGAAGACTAGCCTCCGCCGAACGAGCGGGTTAAGCGCGGCGCAGTAGTTGTGCGAAGAGCTTAAATGTTGCCGTTACTTTAGTTTAGGCGACGTTGTTCAATATTAAAAAGATGAAATTGAACAGCGAGGCCAAAGTGGGTTCTCCTGGCGTGTCTTGGTGCTGCAGATGTCCCCTCCCTCATCTGTCAGCGATGCGCCCTCCTCGCCTCGCTTGTCCAACGACTGGCGAGGCGCTTTTTTTGTGCGTCAGCTACAAAGTGGAGGGTGCCAGAGGATGTCGCGCAAAACCGTGCAGCAGTTCTGCGACAACGACATGCGAAATACCAATTACTTAAGGCGCAAGGAGCGAATTTGAGAACTCACGGCGCGCTTTAGGCCTGACGCTCCGGCACATGCACGACGAGACCGTCGAGTGCGTCGCTCATCTTGATCTGACAGGAAAGCCGCGACGTCGGCCGGACATCATAGGCAAAGTCCAGCATATCTTCTTCCATGGCTTCCGGAGCGCCGACGACAGCCGACCAGCCGTCGTCGACATAGACATGACAGGTCGCGCAGGCGCAGGCCCCGCCGCATTCGGCTTCGATGCCGGGAACCGAATTGCGAACGGCATTTTCCATGACCGTCGAGCCGTTTTCGACATTAAGTTCATGGCGCGCGCCATCAAAGGCAACGATCGTAAGTTTTGTCATGTCTCTTTCCGGAATGAACTGCTGGGACTGGCAAGGCGCAAAGCCTGTTCAGAACGCACGCCGCTCGGGCGCAAATTCAGTGGAAGTTCTTCCAACAAATCCGCCGGTCAGTCAACAACGGCCATACTCCGTGCCTCGCGCGAAGCAGGCGCGAGGCCGCTATCTTGAAATGTGGGGCGCCGGGAGAGCGTTGGCCGTTTCCGGCGCCGTCGGGCCGCTAAAGCCTGTCGCGCAAAACTGCGCAGCGGTTTTGCGACAACGACATGCGAAATATCAAGAACTTAAAGCGCAAGGAGCGAATCTGAAAGATCGCGACGCGCTTTAGATCAGCGGCTGAGCTTCAATATGAAGAGCTCGGCCTCGAGCACAGCGGCCGAAAGCGTGTCGGAGAGCGATGCGTCTGCCGGGTTTTGCTCGATCGCGCCGGCAATGCTGGCAACGTCGATGGCGCCGACTGCAAGGGCCGCGCCCTTCAGCCGATGGGCGGCCTGAGCGCGAAGCGTGCTCTCTCCTTCGACGATCTCTTTCGTGACCTGGCGCGCCTGGCGCGCGAAAAGTTGCAGCACTTCTATTTCCAGTGCCTTGTCACCCATCGTCTGTGCCGCAAGGTGGGCGAAGTCGATCGGCTTCTTGCCGGTAGCTGCAGAGTTTCCCGGGGTGTCCGGAGCTTCGAAGGCAATCCTGAGGGCCGCCATGAGCCAAATTCCCTATTGTTTATTGTATGTTGGTCTTGTTTTCGGTGTCGCCATATAGCCCACACCTACACGCGCAAACTCTGATACACATCCTTTGCGGGTGCGGGCTGCTATCGGCTTAAATCGGGGCGCAATATGGGCAGGAATCTGGGAAGATGGTTAACGGCTGTTAAACCGTCTGATTTCCTTGTATTTTCTGGCTTTGGCACCGTTATCGCATTAAGATTTCATTAGGATTTTAATTAAGCCCGAGCGCTCATAATTGTAAGAACCCAGCTAATGTGTCACTACGATACGCTCAGGAACTTGCCTGCGTACGAAAATGGCAACCGTTCCGGTGGATAAGCTCAACTCGTGGTCCCTTTCGGCCACAAATGTGACTATCCGTCGAGGCAATGCAGTGTGTGATCAGTAGGGTATTGCGTAGATCCGATGCGCGTATCTTGCCGTCACAGCCCGCGAGGAAGAAGCCGGCCCGCCCGTTGTGCGCGAGCGCTGGCAGCTTTGTGGCTGGCAAAAGGTAATGAGGCGTATCCCTATGGCGACGAAAAAGAGCAATGAGTCAATCGACGAGAAGGCCTTCCAGGCTTTGGAAGCTGCCCTGACGATCGATTTCGACGAGCTTAACTCGAGCCCGAACGACAAGACTTCCTTGGATGATCCGGAGGAAAATGTGTCTCAGCCCGGCAATCAGGCGCCCGCGCCCGATCAGAATAAAAGAGCAAAGTCTCAACCGGAGCCATCCCGCGCGGCGCGTGCTGCCGAAGCGGCCAAGACGCTCGCCCCGGAACCCGCGCCCAAATCGCCTTCCCTTTCCGCCGCCAACGACGATGGCCGCCGTTCGCCGGCCGCGATGCTGCGCGCACTCGACGTGCGCTCCAATCGCGCCGCGATCCGGGTTGCCGCGCTGGTGTCGATCATCTGGGCCATCGCCGGCCTCGGCATTGCCAACCTGCTCTATGGACCGCAGATCTGGCAGATCCGCTCCCTGAGCGATCTTGCTGCGACGCCCGGCGCAATCGGCGTTGCGATCGGCATCCTGCTGCCGGTCATGCTTTTCTTCTCCTTCGCCATCATGATCGCCCGTGCGCAGGAGCTGCGCAACGCCGCCCGCTCCATGGCTGAAGTGGCACTGCGCCTTGCCGAGCCCGAAACGGCCGCAGCCGATCGCGTCATGACTGTCGGCCAGGCCGTTCGCCGCGAAGTCTCGGCGATGAACGAGGGTATCGAGCGCACCATCGCGCGTGCCACCGAACTCGAAACGCTCGTTCATTCCGAAGTCAACGCGCTCGAGCGCAGCTACAGCGAAAACGAACTGCGCGTCCGCACGCTGGTCCAGGAACTCGGCCTCGAGCGTGAAGCGATCATCGGTCATTCGGAGCGTATCCGCTCGGCGATATCTGGCGCGCACGGCAAGCTGAAGGATGACTTGGAACAGGCGAGCGACGACATCGCCTCGCGCATCGCGATTTCGGGCGAAGCCTTCGCCTCGCTGATCGACACGCGCGCCGCAGCCCTTAGCGAAAAGTCGGACACCGCCCTTCAGTCGATCGGCACCATGCTGTCATCCCGCACGGATGCGCTGCTTTCCGGCCTGACGGCGGCCGGCCTTGGCCTCAGCACCGAATTCGATACACGGCTCGACCAGCTGAGCGACACGCTGACGAAGCGCGGCGACGACCTGCTCAGCCAGTTCGAAACGCGCGCCTCCTCGCTCGACGCCAGCACCGAAAGGCTGAACGCGGCATTGAACGACCGCGCGCGCCAGCTCAACGAGACGCTGATCGCCCGCACGCGTGACCTCAATGAAAGCCTCAGCGTCGGCCAGCAGGCGATCACCGGCGGCCTCGATCATGTCCTCGCCTCGCTCAACGCAACGCTCGACGAGAAAGGCGCAAGCTTCCGTCAGAGCCTGCGTTCCAGCGCCGACGATGCGATCATGGATCTGGACCTGCGCGGCGGCTTCTTCGAAGAGAAGCTGCAGACCACCGTCGGCCAGCTCGCGACCGCCTTCGACGAGCGCTTCCACGAGTTTGCCTCGGCCTTCGACAAGCGCGCAAGCATGCTCGACACCAAGCTCATGGAAAGCCTGCACCGCATCAACGAGACCGTCTCCGGCGGCTCGGAAGCGATCGGCGGCGCGCTCGACAGCAGCATCGAGAAGATCGGCTCCGCCCTTTCCGACCAGTCGTTGACGCTGGCCGCGACGCTCGGCGCCACCCAGGACTTCATCGAGGAAACGATCACCAGCCGGACCTCGGAGCTCGGCAACCTGGTCGGCGATGCGCACAGCCGTATCGACAGCGTTCTTTCCGAGAAGACCAGCGGCCTCATGGGCGCCCTCTCCCAGGCGCAGGAGCGCATCGAAAACGGCTTCGGCCAGCGCGCCGACGCCCTTGCAAGCGCGCTCACCACCAGCGAACAGCGCCTGACCGAGGGGCTCGACACCCGCACCGCCGCTTTCGTCGACGGCCTGCACGCCGCCCATGCTCGCATCGAACAGACGCTCAGCGGCTCGACCGACGAAATCACCAGCGCGATCGCGGCCAGCCAGCACCGCCTGGACAACACGCTCTCCGAGCGCACGCTCAGCCTTTCGACCATTCTATCCATGGGCGCGGACTCGATCGACAATGCCGTCAGCGGCACGGCCGACCGGCTGGAGCGCGTTCTGTCCGAGCGTGGCGAAGCGATCTCCGAAGCGCTCACGAACCAGACGTCGGCCCTCGATGGCGTCCTCGCCGAACGTGCCGCCGCCATTACCTCGACGATGTCGTCGCGCGCCAATGAAATGGCCAACACGCTGAGCCGCCACGCCGAAGACGTGGCCGACAGCCTGACGTTCCGCGCAACGGCCGTCGCCGAAACCATGACCGACCGTGTCGGCGATATCGAACAGAAGCTCTCCGAGAGCGTCAACTCGATCGCAGAAAACCTCGGCGGCCGTGTCAGCCTGATCTCCGATACCCTCACCCAGACGAGCGCCCGCATCGCCGAGGACCTCAGTGGCCGCGTCGGCAAGATTTCCGACACGCTGACCGAGACCAGCGCTCACATCGCCGATGCGCTGACCGCACGCACGACCGAGGCGACCGCCTCGCTCGCCGGCAAGGCAGCCGAAATCGAGCAGACGCTGAGCGGCCGCGCCGAGCATCTGCGCGATACGCTGTCGTCGACGCACGAACAGATCCGCGCCACGCTCGATGACCGGATCAACGCGATCAACCTCGCCGTCGGCCAGGGTCGCGATCAGCTCGAAGGCATGCTGGCCGATCAGTCGACCGCTATCGCCACCACGCTCGCCACCAGCGCCAGCATGCTCGAAATGTCGCTGGAAGAGCGCCAGTCCGCGCTTGCCGGCGTCATCGACCGCAGCGGCGAAACGCTCGACACGCGCATGCGTTCGACGACGGGGCACATCGCAGAGCGCCTGGCCGAGACCGCCAACCAGATCAGCCTCGCGGCCGACAGCCTCACCAACCGCGTCGACATGTCGATCAACGGCATCAACGACCGCCTCGACGATACTGGCCTGCGCATCGAGACGAGCCTTGGCTCCCTTGAGGAGCGCATGCGCGAAAGCGCGGGCAACATCGGCTCGATCGTCGACGAAACGGGCATGCATATCGAAACCCGGGTCGGTGTGCTCGAAGATCGCATTCGCAACACCGTCGGTAATGTCGGCACGGTCGTCGACGACACCGGCGCCCGCATCGAAAGCAACCTCGGCGCGCTTGAAAACCGCATCCGCGGCAGCGTTGCCAATGTCGGCTCTGTCGTCGACGATGCCGCAGCCCGTGTCGAAGGCGGCCTCAGTGCGCTGGAAGATCGGATCCGCGGCAGCGTCACCAGCGTCGGTTCGGTCGTCGGCGATACCGGCACCCTCATTGAAAGTAGCCTCGGCGCCCTGCAGGACCGCATTCGCGGCAGCGTCAACGACGTCAACGCCCTGGTCGACGATACCGGCCTGCGGCTGGAAGTCAGCCTCAGTTCGCTTGAGGAACGCGTCCGTGACAGCGTCGGCAGCGTCAACGAGGTCGTCGACGGCGCCGGCCAGCGCATCGCCTCCAGCCTCGGCGAACGGGCGGGCGACATCGATCGCATGAGCGAGACGGCGGCAAGCCGGATCTCCGGCGCCATCGAGGCTGGTGCGGAACGCATCGCTGAACGTCTCGGCACCATGGATCGTGCCCTCAACATCGGTCTTGAGAACGTCAACCGGACCATCGAAGGCAAGGCCGCCGTCCTCGTCAGCAGCCTGCGTGGTGCGGTCAGCGAAGCGACGCAGGATCTGGACGCGGAAGCCTCCCGCCTCGAAGGCAAGACCACCGATCTCGTCAGCAATCTGCGCAGCGCAGTCGGCGACGTGGCTCAGGAGTTCGATGCAGAGACCGTCCGCATCGAGGACAAGGCTTCCGGCCTCGTCACCACGCTTCGCGGCGCGGTCGGCAACGTGGCCAAGGAGTTCGATGCAGAAGCCGTCCGCATCGAGGACCAGGCCGCCGGCCTCGTCACCACGCTTCGCGGCGCAGTCGGCAACGTGGCCCAGGAGTTCGATGCAGAGACCGTCCGCATCGAGGACCAGGCTGCAGGCCTCGTCACCACACTTCGCGGCGCTGTCGGCGATGTCGCTCAGGAACTCGGCGCAGAAGCCATCCGCATCGAGGACAAGGCTTCCGGCCTCGCCACCACCCTTCGCGGCGCCGTCAGCGACGTTGCCCGGGAAATCGACGCGGAAGCGGCACGCTCCGCCGAGATCCTCTCCAGGGCCGGCGACGACTTCGCTTCGGCGCTCGCGGCCCGTCAGGCCGAGTTTGCCAACACGATCGACCAGACGGCAGCGGCAACCGCCGCCCGCCATGCGGACCTTGCCAATACGATCGAGCAGAAGGCTGCTGCCAGCGCAGCACGTCACGCTGATCTTGCCCGTTCGATCGCCGACGCGGCCGATACGGCAACGGCACGGCTTGCTGCCACGCACAGCCAGATCGCCAGCCACGCCGACAACATCCACCAGGGCCTCGCCAACACCGAGAAGGCACTGGAAGCGCGCGGTGAAGCGATCCGCAACACACTCGACGACCGCACCCGCGAGCTCAACTCGATGCTCGCCGGCCGCTCGCTGGAGCTGTCGCGCCTGATCGACGAGCAGGCCCGCCCGGTCATCGACCAATATGCGGCAACCGGCCGCGAGGCCGCCGAACGCATCGCCGCCGTGACCCAGGAAAGCGCCGATCGCCTGCGCGCGGAAAATGCAGCCCTGGTCAACGCCATTGCCGAGCGCACGGGTGAAACGCTGAACGCGATCTCGCACCGCGCCGAGGAAACGGCAAAGGCGATGAAGATGGTCGAGAACCGTCTGCAGTCGACCGCCATGGGCCTGATCGACCAGCTCGCCAACAACAACGCTGCGATCGCCACGGTCATCGACCAGGCAAGCAACAACCTCGGCGAAATGGACCAGCGTCTGGAATCGACGATGGCCCGCGTGTCGGAATCGACCCGTCAGGCCTCCGACATGCTCTCGACCTCGACCCGCCTCATCGAGGGCAAGGTCGACAAGCTGTCCGACATTTCCTCCTCCACCCTGTCCAAGATCGGCGGCATCGTCGGCCGCTTCGAGGACCATTCGAAGGTGCTCGGCCAGGCGTCCGACCTGCTCGGCGCGGCCCAGTCGAACCTCGTCAGCACACTCGAAGAGCGCCAGGATGCACTGCGCACCCTGTCGGTCGGGCTCGTTCAGCGCTCGGAAGAGATCGAACGGACGATGCGTGCGCTCGAAGGCTTCGTCGATGGCGCCTTCCAGCGGGCCGAAGAACGCTCGGGTCTTGTCGCCGGCAACCTGCGCAGCGGCATCCAGCAGTCCTTCTCGGATGTTGGCCGCCTGCTGACCAGCGCCGAACAGCGCGCAGCCGAAGCAGCCGAAGCGATGCGAAACACGCTGGCCCAGGCCGGCGACGAAGCCGGTGCCTCGGTCGAGCAGGTCTTCAGCCGAGCCGAGGAGCGCTCGCGCCAGATCGCCGACACGCTCCGCTCCGGCGTCGAAACCTCGTTTGCCGACGTCAACAAGACGCTCTCCTCGGTCGAGGGCCGTGCGCTCGGCGCCTCGGAAGCGCTGCGCCAGGCGATCGCCAAGGTCGGCGAAGATGCCGGTGCATCGATCGAAGGCGCATTTGCCAATGCCGAGGAACGCTCCAAGGAAGTCGCCTCGCGTCTGCGCGGCAGCGTCGCAGCCTCGGTGTCCGACATCGAGCGCATGCTCGCCGAAAGCGGCAAGAAGTCCGACGGCGTCGCAGGGCAACTGCGCGACGCGGTTCGCGTCGCAATCGACGAGGCGATCGGACGCTTCAGCGGTGCGACCGACGAAATCCGTCGCTCGGCCGGCGAGATCCGCAAGGAACTCGACATGACCCGCGAGGAGCTGAAGCGCGGCGCCTTCGACCTGCCGGAAGAAGCCAAGGAAAATGCGGCGGTCATGCGTCGCGCCGTCGGCGAACAGATCAAGGCGCTGCAGGAACTGTCCGACATCATCGGCAAGTCCTCGACGCAGCTCGAGGTCGCCCAGCCGCTGCGTCAGCAGCCTGCCGCCGCTCCGGTCGCTCGTCCGGTGCAGCAGCAGCCGGCGCCGCAACCGGTCGTCCAGCCCCAGCCTGTTGCCCAGCAACCCGTGGCCCAGCAACCCGTGGCCCAGCAACCTGTAGCCCAACAGTCCGTGGTGCAGCAGCCGGTTGAGCAGCCGCGCCGGCAGGAACCGGCTCCGGCGCTGCGCGGCAGCCTCGGCATCGAACCGCCGGCCGTTCACCAGCCCGCGCCATCGCAGGCGGTGACCAGCGAGGTTGCAGAAGGTGGTGGCTGGATGCGCGATCTGCTGCGTGCGGCATCGCGCGAAGAGGCCCCCTCGCCGGCGCCGCAGCGCCCGGCCGAAGCCCAGCCTGCGGCCCGTACCGGCGACAGCCGCAACCCGCGCCATGTCGTCGAGTCGCTGAACTCGCTCTCGGTCGACATCGCCCGCGCCATCGACCACGATGCCTCGGTCGAACTGTGGCGCCGCTACCAGCGCGGCGAGCGCGACGTCTTCACCCGTCGCCTCTATACGCTGAAGGGCCAGCAGACCTTCGACGAGATCAAGCGCAAGTACGATCGCGAACCGGAGTTCCGCACCGCCGTCGACCGCTACATCGCCGACTTCGAAAAGCTGCTCGCCGATGTTGCCCGCAACGATCCGGACAAGCGCATCACCCAGACCTATCTGACGTCGGATACCGGCAAGGTCTACACCATGCTCGCCCACGCCGCCGGCCGCTTCAGCTAAGCGATCTCAGATACGGAACAAAGAAAACGGCCCCGTCGCGAGACGGGGCCGTTTTCGTTTGCGATCATCACGAAGCAAATCTGCTGGTAGCTTCCGCTGCCACGTTCCTTCGACGATGCGTTGTGGAGGGGCGATCCTCCGTGGCGGGGTCATCGCGGCTTGTGTCGGCTTAGTAGAACAGGCTTGAAACGCTTTGCTCTCTGGCCGTACGCGCCAGGGCTTCGCCTATCAACGGCGCGATGGTGATGCGTCTGATGTTGGGGGTCTCACGTTGCGCTTCGGTTTCGTGGATGGAGTCGGTCACGACCAATTCCTTGAGCTGGCTGGCACCAATGCGTTCGCAGGCACCTTCGGAAAGAACGCCATGGGTGATATAGGCCGAAACCTCCTTGGCGCCAGATGTCAACAACGCTGCAGCCGCGTTGATCAACGTGCCGCCGCTATCGACGATGTCGTCGACCAGAAGGCAGCTTTTCCCGGAAACATCGCCAATAATGTTCATCACTTCGGACACGCCAGCACGAGGTCGCCGTTTGTCGACGATCGCAAGATCGGTACCAATGCGCTTGGCGATGGCACGAGCGCGCGCCACGCCGCCCACATCCGGCGAAACGACCATTAAATTCTCGATGTCGTAGTGCTGCTCAATGTCACGGGTCATCACGGGTGCTGAATAAAGATTATCGGTGGGGATATCGAAAAACCCCTGAATCTGATCCGTGTGGACATCGACCGTTATAACGCGGTTGACGCCTGCAGCGGCGATCATGTTGGCTACCAACTTCGCCGAGATCGGTGTGCGACCAATGGCGCGGCGATCCTGACGGGCATAGCCGAAGTAAGGGATTACGGCGGTGATACGGCGAGCGGATGAGCGGCGCAGCGTATCGGCCAGGAGAAGCAACTCCATAAGATTGCCGTCGGCGGGGGCGCTTGTCGACTGGAGAACATAGACGTCCTCGCCGCGTACGTTCTCATGAAGTTGAACGTGGGCTTCCTGGTCGGCGAAGCGCTTGACCGTACAATCCGTGAGGGAAAGATCTAAGTGGTTGGCAACGGCTTCGGCAAGGGCGCGGTTGGAGTTACCGGTCACCAGCTTCATTAGCGCGGTCCTGTTTCAAGGAGCCTTCGGGAGCAGAAGTTTGAGCTCGGAGCACATTTAGAGACTTGTGTGTGAAATCACAACCCAGCGCTGTGCATTCTGCAAGATGATCGGTCTCCGTTGGACCGCGGCCTTGGCCCGCTTGCCGATTGCGGACGACGAACCTATTTACGCCGTCGTCTCCAAACCAGCCGGAGTCAATCCGCCAGCGTCGAGCCCGACGGGAGCTTGATCTCTCAACGCCAATGAACCCAGCGCCGACAAAGACCATGCAACCGATTGAAATCTGCGCCTGGTGTCCCGAATGGCCAACTCAGTTCGCCGTCAAGGCAAAGCTCATCCGAAGCGTGTTGGACGAGTACGCTATGCGCATCGACCACATTGGCTCGACGGCGATCCGAGGTCTGGCAGCAAAGCCGATCATCGACATTCAAATTTCGGTGGGCGACCTGCAATCCGTCGGAGTCCTGAGGGAGAGGATGACGGCCATTGGATACGTGTGGCGGCCATTGAATGCTGACTTGACCAAGCGCTATTTCCGAGAGGCGCCAGGCAACGAGCGTACGCATATTCATGTGCGCGGGCGCGGAAGCTGGAGCGAGCAATGGTCCTTGCTGTTCCGGGACTACATGCGTGCCCACACCCACGAGCACGCGCCCTATGCAGAACTCAAGCGTGCCTTGGCGGCGCAATACCAGAATGATCGGGTGGCCTACACCGAGGCGAAATCCGAACACCTCTGAACAATTATCCATCGTGCAGATCGCTGGGCGGCCCAAACCGGCTGGCAACCGGGCCCGTCCGACGCTTGACCGCAGGCGCCACAGCGAGCGCGAGCACTCTGCGGCCAGCGCCAGGTCGACCGGCTCCCAGCGGGGCCTGCATCCTGCCGCGGCCGGACTTCCAAAACAAAAGGCCCCGGACGAACCGGGGCCTTTTGATGGATCTCGATCAGAGCCGGCTTGAGCCGGCAGACGATCAATGTTCCTTGTTGGCGTAGACCGACTTCTTCGTGAGGTAGACGAGGCCGGTGAAGATCAGCAGGAACACCATGACCATGAAGCCGGTGCGCTTGCGGTCTTCGAGGTGCGGCTCGGCCGCCCACATCAGGAACGACGAAACGTCCTTGGCGTACTGGTCGACCGTCTGCGGCGCACCGTCATCATAGGTCACCTGGTCGTTGGAGATCGGCTGCGCCATTGCCAGAGCGGCAGCGCTCGCGAAGTACGGGTTGTAGTGCGTGCCTTCGGCGACTTCGACGCCCTGCGGCGGCTCCTGGTAGCCGGTCAGCAGCGCGTGGATGTAGTCCGGGCCGCCTTCCTGGTAGGGCCAGAACATGTCGAAGACGAACTGCGGGAAGCCGCGTTCGATGCCGCGTGCCTTGGCGATCAGCGAGAAGTCCGGCGGGGCTGCACCGTTGTTCGATGCCGCAGCCGCTTCCTTGTTCGCGTAAGGCGACGGGAAGTGGTCGGACGGCAGAGCCTTGCGGGTGAACATCTCACCGTCGGCATTCGGGCCGTCCTGAACTTCGTAGTTCGCCGCAAACGCCTTCACCTGTGCTTCCGAGTAGCCGAGGCCTTCGAGCGTACGGAAGGACACCAGGCTCATCGAGTGGCACGCCGAACAGACTTCGGCATACACCTTCAGGCCGCGCTGAAGCTGGCCCTTGTCATAGTGACCGAAGGGGCCGGCAAAGCTCCATTCCTGCTGTTCCGGCTTGTGGATCGGATAGTGAGGCGTACCGCCGCCGTGCTCCTCGCCGCCCTTCGCCTCTTCGGCGATAGCTGCACCGAGACCGAGACCAGCGACGACAGCGAGTGACAGAATGCCTGTAACAAGCTTTTTCATTGTTGTGGGTTCCTTATCAATCGCTGTTCTGATCAGGCGCGCGCGGCGGCCGGCTGCGCCTTGGCATTCTGCTTTTCCAGCACCGCTTCGGTGATGGAGTTCGGAATGCGCTTCGGCGTTTCGATCAGGCCGAGAACCGGCATGACGACGAAGAAGAAGCCGAAGTAGTAGAGCGTGCCGATCTGCGACATCACGACGTAGAGGCCTTCTGCAGGGCGCGAGCCGAGCCAGCCGAGCATGATGGCGTTGACGACGAAGATCCAGAAGAACAGCTTGTACCACGGACGGTAGACGGCCGAACGGACCTTGGACGTATCGAGCCAGGGCAGGAAGAACAGGACGATGATCGAGCCGAACATCACCAGAACGCCGCCGAGCTTGGAGTCGATCGGGCCGATGTTGAAGGTGATGGCGCGCAGCATCGCGTAGAACGGCAGGTAGTACCATTCCGGAACGATGTGAGCAGGCGTCTTCAGCGCGTCAGCCGGGATGTAGTTGTCCGGGTGGCCGAGGAAGTTCGGCATGTAGAAGACGAACCAGGCGTAGACGATGAGGAAGACGGAGACGCCGAGTGCATCCTTCAGCGTCGCATAGGGCGTGAAGGGAACGGTGTCGGTCTTGGACTTGACTTCAACGCCGGTCGGGTTGGTCTGGCCGACGACGTGCAGCGCCCAGATGTGCAGGACGACGACGCCGGCGATCATGAAGGGCAGCAGGTAGTGCAGCGAGAAGAAGCGGTTCAGCGTCGGCTGGTCGACGGCGAAGCCACCGAGCAGGAACTGCTGGATCCACTCACCCACCAGCGGGAAGGCGGTGAAGAAGCCGGTGATAACGGTCGCGCCCCAGAAGGACATCTGACCCCAGGGCAGAACGTAGCCCATGAAGCCGGTCGCCATCATCAGGAGGTAGATGACAACGCCGAGGATCCAGAGGATTTCGCGCGGAGCCTTGTAGGAGCCGTAGTAGAGACCACGGGCGATGTGCAGGTAAACGGCGATGAAGAAGAAGGATGCGCCGTTGGCGTGCATATAGCGCAGCAGCCAACCCTGGTTGACGTCGCGCATGATCTTTTCGACCGAGTTGAAGGCGACGGTCGTTTCAGCGGCATAGTGCATCGCAAGAACGATACCGGTCAGGATCTGCACGACCAGCATGACCGAAAGCATGGCACCGAAGGTGTAGGCGTAGTTCAGGTTCCGGGGAACCGGATAGCTGATGAAGCTATCATGAACGAGACGCGGCAACGGCAGACGGGAATCAACCCATTTCTCAATGCCAGTCGTCGGCGTGTAGGTTGAATGTTCAGCACTCATTATCAGTAGTCCCCTCAACCGATCTTGATAACTGTGTCGGAAACGAACGTGAAGGTCGGCACGTGAAGGTTCTCCGGCGCCGGACCCTTACGGATGCGGCCGGCCGTATCGTAGTGCGAACCGTGGCAGGGACAGAACCAGCCACCGAAGTCACCGGCCTGACCAAGCGGCACGCAGCCGAGATGGGTGCAGGAACCGATCATGACGATCCAGTTTTCCTTACCTTCGCCGGCAGAGCGATCGACGTCGCTTGCCGATGCGTCGGCCGGAAGGTTGGCATTGCGCGCAACCGGATCCTTCAGGTCGTCGAGCTTGACGGCCTTTGCCTCTTCGACTTCCTTCTCAGTACGGTTGCGGATGAAGATCGGCTTGCCGCGCCATTTCGCCGTCAGCGACATGCCGGGCTGCAGGCTCGAAACATCAACCTCGATCGAGGCGAGCGCGAGCGTCGAAGCATCCGGACGCATCTGGTCGATGAACGGCCAAGCGACAGCACCGGCGCCGACGACGCCTGCCATACCGGTAGCCAGATAAAGGAAATCGCGGCGAGTGGGCTCGCCCAAGGCCTCGCTTGAAGTGTCGTGTTCGCTCACGGCTAAACCATCCTCTCACGCAATGTTGCGGAAACCGCATCCGCCCCCGGCGAAATTCCTGCCCCTTGCGGTTTGATCCAGGTCAAGGAACCACGCCCTATTCATAGTGCTAACGCCCCCGCCGTTTTGCGCCTGCAAACACGACATCGGCACCAGAATCCGGAAAAATTCTGCGCACCCACGGCACACAGATTCCCCGTCAATCCGGCGCGTTCTATGCTTGATCGCAAATTATGTCCAGCCTTGACAAGGGCATGTGGGCAGATTGTCGCGGGGAAAAGCGCGGCCAATCGGCACAAGGACTTGACGGTCGCCAGTTAGGCTGAATTCGGGCCGGTAGAGCGGGCGTTGAAGCGGTCTTGAACCGCCCTACTCCGCCGCTTCCTCGCGGGCGAGAAAACCGCCCGACTGGCGCGACCAGAGCCCGGCGTAAAGTCCGCCGCGGGCGACGAGCTCCGCATGGGTTCCCTCTTCGACGATCCGCCCCTTGTCCATCACCACGAGCCGGTCGAGCGCCGCGATCGTCGACAGCCGGTGCGCGATCGCCAGCACCGTCTTGCCTTGCATCAGGCGGTCCAGATTGGATTGGATCGCCGCTTCGACCTCAGAATCGAGCGCCGAGGTCGCTTCGTCGAGCACGAGGATCGGCGCATCCTTCAGCATCACCCTTGCAATCGCGATGCGCTGGCGCTGACCGCCCGAAAGCTTGACGCCGCGCTCGCCGACATGGGCATCGAAGCTCTTGCGGCCGCGCTGGTCCTGCAGGCCGAGGATGAAGTCGTAGGCCTCGGCCTTGCGCGCGGCGGCAATCAGTTGCTCCTCGCTCGCATCCGGCCGGCCGAAGAGGATGTTGTCGCGGATCGAGCGGTGCAGCAGCGAGGTGTCCTGGCTGACCATGCCGACCTGGGCGCGCAAGGATTCCTGCGTGACCGCTGCGATATCCTGCCCGTCGATGCGGATGCGCCCGCTCTCAAGATCGTAGAAGCGCAGCAGCAGATTGACCAGCGTCGACTTGCCGGCCCCGGAACGGCCAACGATACCCACCTTCTCGCCCGGGCGAACCACGAGCGAAAAATCGTCGATGACACGCTCGCCCTTGCCGTAATGGACACGCTCGCCCTTGCCGTAATGGAAACGGACGTGTTCGAAGCGGATTTCCGGCTGGCTGACCTCAAGCTCTGCGGCATCGGTCTGGTCGACAAGGCCGATCGGCTGCGAGACGAGTTCGGCCGAGTTCTGGATCGTGCCGATGTTGCGCATGATCGAGTTGAACTGGGTCATCATGCGGCCGAGCAGCATGTTGAGCCTGAGCACCAGCGCCAGCGTGAAGGCGACGGCGCCGGAACTGATCGCGCCGCCGAGCCAGAGATGGATCGCATAGATGGCGATGGCCGTGATCATCATGCCGGAAAGCAGCGCCAGCGAAGCGCGCACCGCCGTCAGAAGCCGCGTGAACGGAATGACCGCGTGCTGGAACCGATCGAAACCGGAACGGATATAGCGGTCGTTCTCGTCGTCGCGACCGAAGAGCTTCAGCGTCTGGATATTGGAATAGGCATCGACCATACGGCCATTCAGCATCGAGGCCATCTCGGCCGTATCGCGGGCATGCTTGCGGATGCGCGGTACGAAGTAGCGGGCGAGCGCCAGGAAGACGACGATCCAGAAGGCGACCATGGCCGCAAGGCGCCAGTCGAGCTGCGCCACCAGCGCCATGGTCGAGGCCGTGTAGATGACGATGAACCAGACGACCTGCAGCAGCGAGACAATCAGATCGCTCGTCGCCTGGGCGCCTGCCCAGACCTTGGTAACGATGCGGCCGGAAAAGTCGTTCTGGAAGAAGGTGAGCGACTGGCGGGCCACATGCACATAGGACTGCCAGCGCACCAGATTGAGAAAACCGGTGATGATCGATTGTTCTTCGACGAGCGCCGCCAGCGACACCGCAACAAAGCGGAACACCATCACTGTCAGCAGCATGAACAAAAGTTCGGGGCCGTTCGCGGCAATGAGACCGTTCCAACCGGCTTCCGGCTTCACCGTGTCGAGAACGTCGACCAGCCGCCCGACGAAATAGAACAGCCCGGCTTCAAGCATGGCGACGAGACCGCCGAGCACCGCCATCGCAATGAACGGCCCTTTCGCCTGTCTGGCGTAGAACCAGGCGAAACCCCAGAGCGATTTGGGCGGCTGCAGGCGCTCGCGCGGCGCGAACGGCTTGATCCAGTTCTCGAAGAGGCGGACGATGGCGCTGAGCATGGTTCCGATATAGGCGGTTCGGCGGGAACAGCAATCGGTTTCCGCACAATTGCAGATTACAAATGCGTAACGTCTACTGCATGTTTCCTTAAATCGTCTTCGATTTAAGGACAAAAACATGCTGCAACTCAAAGTGATACAGCGGCCCGCCGCTCTTTCGAACGGCGGGCCGACGGCATCTTACTCCGCCGCCTCTTCCTTCTCGACGTCGTCGGCGATGAAACCGCCGGACTGGCGCGACCAGAGGTCGGCATAAAGACCGCCCTTGGCGACGAGTTCGCCGTGCGAGCCCGTCTCGACGATCCGGCCCGCTTCGAGGATCACCAGCCGGTCCATCTCCGTCAGCGTCGACAGGCGGTGGGCGATCGCGATCACCGTCTTGCCGGCCATCAGCGCGAAGAGGTTTTCCTGGATCGCCGCTTCGACTTCGGAGTCGAGCGCCGAGGTCGCCTCGTCGAGGATCAGGATCGGCGCGTCCTTGAGGAAAACGCGCGCGATCGCGACGCGCTGGCGCTGGCCGCCGGAAAGCTTGACGCCACGTTCGCCGACCTGGGCGTCCAGCGCCTTGCGGCCCTGGTTGTCCTCGAGCCCCTGGATGAAGTCCCAGGCGTTCGCCTTCTTCGCCGCGGTAATGATCGCCTCGTCATCCGCCTCCGGATGCCCATAGGCGATATTGTCGCGAATGGAGCGGTGCAGCAGCGAGGTATCCTGTGTCACGACGCCGATTTGGGCGCGCAGGCTGTCCTGGGTGACGGTGGAAATATCCTTGCCGTCGATCCGGATCGCGCCGTCCTCCAGGTCGTAGAAGCGCAACAGCAGGTTCATCAGCGTCGTCTTGCCGGCACCGGAGCGACCGACGAGACCGATCTTCTCGCCCGGCTTGATGTCGAGCGCCAGATGATCGATGACGCCCTTGGCCTTGCCGTAGTGGAAGCGGATATTGTCGAAGGCAATCGCCCCCTTCTCCGCCTTCAGCGCCTTGGCATCCGGTTCGTCGACGATGTCGTGCGCCTTTGTCATCATGCCGATGCCGTCATAGACCGTGCCGATGTTCTCGAAGAGCGCCGAGACTTCCCACATGATCCACTGCGACATACCGTTGATACGCATCGCCAGACCGACCGCAATCGCGATCGCGCCGACCGAGATCGCACTCGTCAGCCAGAGATGGATGCCAAGCGTGGCGATGGCAAAGAGTGCGATGCTGTTGTTGGCATAGACGAGGATATGGAACAGCGTCACCTTGCGCATCTGGCGATGCACGGTATCGAGGAAACTGTCCATGCCGTCGCGCGCATAGCCTTCCTCGCGGCCGGCATGCGAGAACAGCTTGACCGTGCCGATATTGGTGTAGCTGTCGACGATCCGGCCCGTCATCATCGAGCGCGCGTCGGCCTGCTCCTTGGAGATCTTCTGCAGGCGTGGCACGAAATAGCTGACGATGCAGATGTAGATCGCGAGCCAGATGGTGAGCGGGATAACGAGACGCCAGTCGGCGGTCGCCACGACCGCGAGCATGGTGACGAAGTAGCTGACGACATAGACGAAGACATCGAGGATCTTCATCACCGTTTCGCGCACCGCAAGCGACGTCTGCATCACCTTCGTCGCCACGCGTCCAGCGAACTCGTTGGCAAAGAAGGTCATGCTCTGACGCAGCAGATATCGGTGCATCTGCCAGCGGGCGATCATCGGATAGTTGCCGAGCAGCACCTGGTGCATGATCAGCGAGTCGATCGCCACCAGACCAGGCAGGCCGATGAGGACGAGCGCGCCCATCCAGAAGAGCCTGCCGCCCTCGGCTTCGAGGAACGTCTCGCGGTTGGCGCTCGACAGCCAGTCGACCATGTTGCCGAGAAACTGGAACAGCGCCACCTCGCCGACGGCGATCAGCGCGGTGCAGACCGACATGATCAGCAGCCACGGCACGGCCGGCTTGGAATAATGCCAGCAGAAGCCGAAAAGGCTTTTCGGCGGGAGCGTCGGCTCCTCTGCCGGATAGGGATTGAGGCGGGATTCAAACCAGCCGAACATTGCATTGCTCCTTCAGAGTATTTTGAAGGAAAGCGGGTTTCCCCGCATTCTTATGATGAAAAGGTCAGTCCGGAAATGCAGCCCGAAAAAGGGATTCGTCCTCCGGAGTCCCGGAAGCGCGTCGATCTCGTTTAAAAGATAGGTCGCGGAACCGGTCAGGCCAAACGGTGGCCCACTACTCCAGGAAGGCGTGTCAACATCAATACATTCATGTTTGCCTCCGTCGGTTCGCGTTGAAGTGGCCTGATCTCTACCCTTATTCGCGCCGGCATGCCAGATTGTCGCAGGCTGTTTCTTGCACATTTTTTCACCGTTCGGGTATCTGTTGCCGTTTCGGCACAGATTAGCGCCGGCAAAATCAGCGACCGCAAAAGCAGGCAGCGCCGAGCCTTTCGCAGCGGAGAACACGGATGAGTGCTTCATCGGATACGCCTCCTGATCTTCAGGGTATCGGCTTCGTCCTTCGCCGCCCCCGCGACGGTGATGTGGATGCGCGCCTGAGGCTCGGCCGCCATCCGGAAATCTACCGAATGTTCGGTGCGGGCAGGTCGTTTCCCGGCCTCTTCAGTCACGGAGAGGCAGCCGCCTGGGTTGCGCGGATCGCCGGACACCCGGCGGCCTGGATCATCGATCAGCACGGCCTCACCGGCGAAGTGAGGCTCGACAACATCAATCACGTCGATCGGCGCGCGAGCTTCGCCATCGGCATTTTCGATCCGGAACGCCTCGGCAAGGGGCTTGGCACGGCGGTCATCAAGCGGGTATTGGCCTATGCCTTCGATGAACTTGCCCTTCATCGGGTGTCGCTCAGAGTGCTCGCCTTCAATGAGCGGGCGATTGCCGCCTATCTCAAGTCCGGCTTCTCCATCGAGGGCCGCGAACGTGAGTCGGCTCTGATCGACGGCGAGTGGCATGACGACATCATGATGGGCATCCTGGCCGCGGAATTTGACGCGCGGCGCGATGCCCCCGGAAACGAGTGACCTGACGTGAGCAATCTGCGCATCGCCCTTTACCAGCCCGATATCCCCGGCAATACCGGCACGATCCTGCGCATGGCCGCCTGTCTCGGACTTGGCGTCGACATTATCGAGCCGGCCGGCTTCGACCTTTCCGACCGCAACCTGAAGCGCGCCGGCATGGACTACATCGCTTCGGTGGCGCTCACTCGCCATGTCAACTGGGAGCGCTTTGAAGAATGGCGCACGGCGAACGGGCGAAGGCTGGTGCTCGCCTCCACCAAGGCTGCCCTGCCCTATACGCGCTACGAGTTCCGCCCCGACGACATCCTGCTCTTCGGTCGCGAGAGCGCCGGCGTGCCCGACCATGTGCACGAGCGTGCCGACGGCCGCATCCTTATCCCGATGGCGGAGGGCCAGCGCTCGCTGAACATCGCGATATCCGCCGCGATGATCGCCGGCGAAGCGATCCGGCAAGTTTCTCCAGCCTGACAGCGTGAGCATTGCTACCTCCTTGGCTGTTGGTCGCGACCGGCGCCGCGGAAAGCGAAGCCGGTCCACCCTTGGTGGGCGACCCCTAAGCCGCCACCTCGTTGTAGGGTGCGCTCTTGCGTGCCTGTTTCAGAACACGCGCCCACCAGGTCAGCCGGTCCATCATCAAGAACAGCGGCGCGCGCAGTTCCTTGGGCTTGTAGAGGTTGCCGGCAGCGTCGAACTTCGACCACGCCTTGGCGAGCGAAATACCATCGCGCAGCGTCACCGTATGCAGTTCCCCGAAAACCTGGCGCAATTGCTCGACGGCGCGAATGCCGCCCGAGGCGCCGCCATAGGAGACGAAGGAGACAGGCTTTGCGTGCCAAGGCTCGTAGACCGAATCGATCAATTCCTTGAGCGCCGCCGGATAGCCGTGATTGTATTCGGGCGTGACGATGATGAAGGCGTCGGCCTCGGCGATCTTGCGCTCGAGCCACTCGCCCGGATTGACCGCAGCGCCCAGCCCACGCGAAGTCCTCAACCGCGCCGGATCGATGATCGTCAGGGTGAATGTCTCCGAAGACGAAAGTTCCCGGATCAGCCAGTTGGCGACCGTATCGCAGAAGCGACCCTGGCGCGCACTGCCATAGATCACGGCAAGGGTCATTTTCTCAGTCATGGGGTCACGCTCCTGTTGTCGACGTCATGGAGCCAATGCTATAAAACCTCAACAATAGTTGAGGTCAATAGCCATCATGACAATTGTGAAAAACAACGAATTGCGCCGCGAACTGACGGTCGGTGAAGTGGCGGAACGCAGCGGCATTGCCGTCTCCACCCTGCATTTCTATGAGGCCAAGGGACTGATCCGCAGCAACCGCACCCGCGGCAACCAGCGCCGCTATCCGCGCAGCGTGCTGCGACGCGTCGCCGTCATCAAGGTGGCGCAGCGCACCGGCATCCCCCTGTCGGAGATCCAGGATGCATTGTCGGTCCTGCCGGATGATCGTCCGCTGACGGTGGAAGATTGGGGCAGATTGTCCGAAAACTGGCGGGAACAACTGAACGAACGTATCGCCAACCTGATGGCATTGCGCGATCATCTGACGGGCTGCATCGGCTGCGGCTGCCTGTCGCTGCGTGAGTGTCCGCTGCGCAACCCGCACGACGTTCTGTCGATGGAAGGCGCCGGACCGCGGCTGATGGATGATGATGGCCACCCGTGAGGGCAGTGAAATGGGTCAATCCGCACTCGGCAGGCGGCGCATCGTAAACTCGATCTCGTCGCCATCGAGCTGCCGCCAGCTTTCGACCTCGGTCCAGTAGGCGGCTTTCGGCCAGGTATCGAACCATTCCCGTGCCTTCGCTCGGGCGGCGCTGCGATCGAGCCGAAAGGTTTCCCGCACGAAAAGGCCATCGCCTCGTGTCGGTTTGTCCCGGCGATGCCGGGCGATCTGCCGTCGCAAACCATCGAGCGGCGGGCCTGCAGGTATTCTTGCCATGGGCTATACCTCTGAAAGCTAAGATAGTGACGGCGCTCGACCTTTGCCAGAGGTTTGTTCTGCGGCTGGCTCGCGCTACCCATCAGCGCTCTGGTGCGACAGACCGCGCCGAGGTGCTGGACCGCCGTTGCCATCGGCGCGAAAGTGTGAACTGTGGCGACTTCAATCGAATCGGCGGCATTTCATCGGGAAACCCGCCAACAGGACGCAATTTTCCATGGAACGACCGCAGCTCCCCCCGGGCCTCCCCGCAGATATCGAAGTGAAGAAGGCCGAGGCGCGTGCGTGGTTCGAAGGGCTGCGCGACACCATCTGCGCCGCCTTTGAAGGCATCGAGGATGAACTGACCGGTCCCCTCTCCGATCGCGCGCCCGGGCGTTTCGTCGCCAAGGATTGGAGCCGCGACGATGGCAAGGGCGGCGGTGGCCGCATGTCGATGATGGAAGGCCGCGTCTTCGAAAAGGTGGGCGTCCACACGTCGACGGTCTATGGTGAATTCTCGCCTGAATTCCGCAGCCAAATTCCGGGTGCGGCCGAGGATCCGCGCTTCTGGGCCTCCGGCATTTCGTTGATTGCCCACCCTGTGAACCCCAACGTGCCGGCCGTGCATATGAATACCCGCATGGTGGTGACGACGAGCAACTGGTTCGGCGGCGGTGCAGACCTCACGCCGGTGCTCGACCGCCGCCGCGTCATGACCGATGCGGACACGCAGCTGTTCCATCGCGCCATGGAAATTACCTGCAGCCGCCATACGGTCGCCGACCACGCCAAATTCAAGAAGTGGTGCGACGACTACTTCTTCCTGCCGCACCGCAACGAGCCGCGTGGCACCGGCGGCATCTTCTACGACTGGCTGCACTCGCCGGAAGAACAAGGTGGCTGGGATGCGGACTTCGCCTTCACCCGCGACGTGGGCAAGGCCTTTGCCCTCGTCTACCCGAAGATCGTCCGCACCAACTTCAACCTGCCCTGGACCGAGGAAGACCGGGACGAGCAGCTCGTACGGCGCGGTCGCTATGTCGAGTTCAACCTGCTCTACGACCGCGGCACCATTTTCGGCCTGAAGACCGGCGGCAACGTCGAGTCGATCCTGTCGTCGCTGCCCCCGGTGGTGCGCTGGCCATAGGGCACGGAGAGAGAGCGTTTCGCCAGGCACGTGCGCTCTCGCCACCTCAACTGCAGATCCGCACCTTTTTCAGAATGACTCTGCCATAGGCGCCGTAGGTCTTGACGGTTTTGACGACACAGCTCTGCCTGTAGCCATAGCTGTAGTTCCCGGCCTGGGCCGGTGTGGCTGACGCATGTGCCATCGCTATCGCCAGAGCCATGGCGAAAAAAGAGCCGCGCATCGATATCCCCTGCATGCTGATCGTGACCGCGACAGATCCCGTCGCTTGAGGAGACACATGGCACGACTGAGGATTTCCCGCTGTTTCGAATGAAACAGGCGAACAAAGCGTGGCACCCGACGTTTCCCCTGCATCGAGCGAGGTGGATGCGATGATTTTCAAGAAGCGAACATTCTACGGCGATGAGCCGGAGCGGCAGGCCACGGATCACCCGGCCGAACTCGAGCGCCGCGTTGCCCATTTTCTGGCGGTGGCGCCCGGCCTCGATGCCGCCGATCTCACGGTGACTGCCAAGGGCAGCACGATCATCCTTGCCGGCTTCGTCGCGACCGCGGCCGAAGTTGCCCGCGCCGAAGAGGCGGCAAGGCACATGCAAGGCGTCGCGGAAGTGATCAACCGGATCGAAATAGCCGGCATAGAATAGAACGCGTCAGATAGAGCCCAGCGTCCAGCTCACGATTTCGGCGGTAACGCTGGCAAAGGCCTGGTCCATCGCCTTGATGAAGGCCGGGTTGCCCGCACCCTTCACGCTGGCCGTGGCGCGAAACGCCTTTTGCACCCGCACCGTGCCATTGCGGTCGTTGAGGATTTTCGCGAAGATTTCGACAACGGCCGTATCTGCACCTTCCGTCGAGATCTCGAAGGCGCGGATTTCGGTGATGAGCTGGTAGTCGATCGCAAGGCCCTGGCCCGGCTTGCCGACGCCGCCGATCTTGCCGGTGTCTTCGAAGGCCTCCACGAGCTTCGATTGCACCAGCTTCGGCAGGCGGTCGCTCCATTGTGCCTTGGAGAGAAATTGCAGCTCGGAACCGGACAGGCGGATGACGACCTGGTCGCTGTCGAGCGCCTTCAGCGCCGTCGGCTCCGGCACGAGGATCTGCTTGCCGGTCGATGCCCGTCCTTCAACGACAGGTGAAGCCGAAAGGCTGAAGGTGTCGTTGACGGCCTTCGTACCGCAGCCGGCAAGTGCGGCTGCCAACATGAAAATCAGGGCGGAGCGCCGCGCTCCCGCTACTCGCATACCAACCAGCCCCGGAAAATTCATACTGCCAATACCCTTGTCCCACACCTTGGCGCGCCCGTGATCGAAAGCACACCGCTTGGCCCCACGCCGGTCCTGCCGCCCCGACTCAGCGCCGTGTGCGACCATCATATTGTTTTACTGTTTCGCCGCCAAAGAGAAGACGCTGCGGGTTCTTGTCGAAGGTGGAGATGGTGTTCTCCAGGCTCTGGACCGTACGCCGCGTATCGGTGACGAGCGCTTCGACGTCGCGCAGGCCCGAGCCCGAGAAGCGCCTGAGGTTGTCGGCGATCGGGCCGATCTGCGCATTAAGATTATCGGCCATCTTGCGGAATGACGCGAGCGTCGCGCGGGCGTCAGCCGAAAGCGAAGGCGCATCCGCATCACCTAGGAAACCATCGACCTTGACGAGAATGCTGTCGACCCGGTTGGCAGAGGCGTTCAACTTGCTCGCCAATTGGGTGACATCGGTGATCGTACGGTCGATATCCTGCTGCCGCGCCGTGATCTTTTCGGCAAAGGCGGAAATGTTGGCGACCGTCTTCCGGGCGTCGGCGGTCGCTGCTGTGATGTCGTTGACGACGAGCTCGACCTTCTCCTTGTCCACCGAGGCCACCAGCGTATCGACCCGCTCCAGCGTCTTCTGGGCGTTCTTGCCGAACTGGTCATAGGTCTCGACCGTTCGACGGAGCGCAGCAAGCGTCTCCGTCACTCCGCCCGAAGCCGCCTTCAGGTCGTTGCTGATCTGCTCGACGTTCGAAACGATGTGGTCGATCTTCTTCGGATCCACCGACCTCACCAGGGTCTCGGCAGCCTCGAGCGTCGAATCGAGTTTCTTGGAGGCTGCGCTGACCGAACCGGAAAGCTCCGTCACGCTCCTGAGGAAATCGTCGATCGCGCCGGAATTGTTGGCGAGCGCCGTGGAGAACGTCTCTGCATTGCGGATGGTCTGGGTCAACGGACCGCGCACGTCGGTCACGAAACCCTGGATGTCGGTGATCGCGTCGTTGGCCCGGTCCATGATCGCGTCCGCCGTGGCGAGCAGGCTGGTGACGCTCGACTGGTCGGCGAGAATGCGCGCCTGCGTGCCCTTCTCGATCGCCGACTTCAGGATGTTCTCGTCGCCCTTGCGCCCGCCGCTGAGCTCGATATAGGCGGCGCCCGTCAAGCCCTGCACTTCCAGCGTCGCCTTGGTCGATTTCAGCACCGGCGCATCGATCGAAACCTCGGTGACGGCAATCGAATAGCGCGGATCATTGGCGTCGATCGCAAGATTGCGCACCGTGCCGACGGGGATACCGTTGAAGCGTACCGGCGAACCAACGGAAAGACCGTTGGCGGAACCCGGAATATTGACCACCAGCTCGACCATCTCGCCGCTGCGGCCATATTGCGACATCCAGTAGACGAAGCCGAATGCGGCCGCGATCACGAACACCGTGAAGAAACCGACAATGGCGTAATTCGCTTTCGTTTCCATTCGTACCGACTACCTTCGTGGCCGCTTCACCGGCTCTTGCTCCGATCTCGACACGTGAGCGTCAAAACCGCCTTCTCGAAATCATTGATCGTTCCGCACGATCGAACGCGCCCGCTTGCCCCTGAAGTAGGACTGCACCCAGGGGTCGTCGCAGGCCAGCATGTCCTCCACGGTCCCTTCGACCAGAACCTTCTTCTTGCCGAGAACCGCGATGCGGTCACAGACGGAAAACAGGCTGTCGAGGTCGTGAGTCACCATATACACGGTCAATCCCAGCGTGTCGCGCAGCTTGGCAATCAACTCGTCGAACTCGGCAGCCCCGATCGGGTCGAGGCCCGAGGTCGGCTCGTCGAGGAAGACCAGGTCGGGATCGAGCGCCAATGCGCGTGCGAGAGCCGCGCGCTTGATCATGCCACCCGAAAGCTCCGACGGGTATTTTTCCGCCGCTTCTGGCGCCAGGCCAACCAGCTCGATCTTCACCCGTGCCAGTTCGTCCATCAGGCTCTGCGGCAGGTCGAGATATTCCCGCATCGGCACCTGGATGTTCTCGCGCACCGTCAGCGCCGAAAAGAGCGCGCCATGCTGGAAGAGAACGCCGAGGCGCATATCGAGCGCGATGCGCTCGGCTTCGGTGATCTTGTCGTAGTCCGCGCCGAGGATCTCGATCTTGCCGGAACGCTTCGCCAGCAACCTCAGCACGGTGCGCATCAGCACCGACTTGCCCGTGCCGGAAGCGCCGACGAAACCAAGGATCTCGCCGCGGTAGATTTCGAGGTTCAGTTTGTCGAGCACGATGTTGGAGCCGAAGCCCACCGTCAGGTCACGGACGGAAAGGACGGACTCCCGCCCGTTCGCCTCGGTCGGCTGGTACGCATCGTGCCGTTTTTCCAATGGGTTCACGCTGTTCTCCACCTCAAAAATCGATTGACGCGTAGAACATGGCGAAGAGCCCGTCGATGAGGATCACGACGAAGATCGACTTGACCACCGAGGACGTCACGTGACGGCCAAGCGATTCCGCGCTGCCGCCGACCTTCAACCCCTCGACGGCCGCCACGACCCCGATAATCAGCGCCATGAACGGCGCCTTGATCATGCCGGCGGCGACGGACGAGAAATCGACCGCTTCCTGCAGACGGGCAAGGAAGGTCGGGATCGTGATGCCGGAATAGCCCCAGGCAACCAGGGCGGCACCGGTCAAGGCCGCGAAGTTCGCAATGATCGTCAGCAGCGGTAGAGCAACGGTGAGCGCGACGAGGCGCGGAAAGACGAGAACGCCGATCGGGCTCAATCCCATCACCTTCAGCGCGTCCACTTCCTCGCGCATCTTCATCGAGCCGATTTCGGCGGTAATGGCACTGCCGGAACGGCCGGCGATCATGATCGCCGTCAGGAGAACGCCGATTTCACGCAACTGCAGGATGCCGACGAGATCGACGACGAAGACTTCCGCGCCGAAGTAACGGAGCTGGAACGCGCCCTGCTGCGCAATGATCGCACCGATCAGGAAAGACATCAGCATGATGATCGGCACTGCCATCACGCCCATCCGGTCGATCTGATGAACGATCGCCGCCGGCGACACGCCGCTGTGCCGTCCAAGCTTGAGCTGGGCGCCGCGCACCGCAGAGCCAAGAATGTACATGGCAGCGATGATATCGTCCCAGGTCGCGATCACAACCTCGCCGACCGGTGCGAATATGCGCTGGAACAGCGGCACCCGCTCCTTGCCTTCATCGGGCGAACGCAGTTCTGCCGGCAAGGCGTCGATCAGCTCGACATAGCGCTGCCCGCCGTCGGCGAAGTGAACGTCATCTCTGGACGGCCCGACGACACGGGTCACGAAGCGGCGGATGATCCAGGCCCCAGCCGTATCCATCGCGGTCACGCCGGAAAGGTCGAACTGAGCGGCGCTGTCACCCTTGCGGGCGAGCTGGTCCAGCTTCGCCGCCATCGCCTCGGCTGTTTCATGCCGCCAGGCACCGGTGAAGACATAGCTTCGCTCGCCACCACTTTCGGCCAGCGCGACATCAGCGGTCATCTTGCGGGCAGGTTGCGACACGTGGCTTCTGTTTTCCCGATTTTCTACTGCATAATTCGCGAGATCGGGGTCGGTCTCAGGACAAATTTATGCAGCGGACCTAAAGTGTTACAGCGCGCTTTGCGCATCTGGACGCGCGCCGCCGTAAAGATTCGTAAATCCTTACACCGTCATAACCGCTCGTATCGTTGCTGTCACCCGAACCTTCGACCGGTGGCGATACCAGCCCTTCAGAATGCAGGCTCGGAGACGTTTTCATGTCACTTTCTCTCGATGCAGCGGTGGAACATTTCCCGATCGCGGGCACCTTCACGATCTCGCGCGGCTCCAAGACGACGGCCAGCGTCGTTACCTGCCGAATCAGCGACGGCACCCACACCGGTTCCGGTGAGTGCGTGCCCTACGGCCGCTACGGTGAAACGATCGATTCAGTGTTGGCCGAGATCGCTTCCATTCGCCCGCGCATCGAGGCTGGCCTGACCCGTGTCGAACTGCAGCGCCAGATGAAACCGGGCGCCGCACGAAATGCCGTCGATTGTGCACTGTGGGACCTGGAGGCCAAACAGAAAAATAAGCCAGTTCATGCGCTTGCGGGCATAGCCTCACCCGACGCACTGACCACCGCCTACACATTGTCGCTCGCCGAGCCAGAGGCCATGCGCGAACAGGCGACGAAATATGCCCACCGCGCACTCCTCAAGATCAAGGTCGGCACACCGGACGATGCCGCGCGTATCCGCGCCGTTAGGGCCGGCGCGCCTGACAGCCGCATCATCCTCGATGCCAATGAGGGTTGGACGCCCGAAACCCTCGCCTATCACTTCGCAATCTGCGCCGAGGAACGGATCGACCTGATCGAGCAACCGCTCCCCGCCGGGCGCGACGAGGCGCTGGCGACGATTGCCCGCCCCGTACCCATTTGTGCGGATGAAAGCGTGCACGCGACCGAGGACCTCGCCGCGCTGGTCGGCCGCTATGACGCGGTCAACATCAAGCTCGACAAGACCGGCGGCCTCACCGAAGCGCTACGCATGCGAGATGAGGCCGTGAGCCTTGGCCTCAAGATCATGGTCGGCTGCATGGTCGGCAGTTCGCTGGCGATGGCGCCGGCGATCCTGGTGGCCCAGGGCGCCGATTTCGTCGATCTCGACGGGCCACTGCTGCTCGCCGAGGACCGCAAACCGGGCCTGCGCTACGAGGCGTCGCTGGTCTTCCCGCCGGAGCCGCGCCTCTGGGGCTGAAGATACCAGGCGGCAATCGCGAAGCAGCAGCCGGCAAAGGCGACGACCGACATCGAATAGAACCCCTTCACACCGTACCAGGCGTAAAAGTAGCCGGACAGGAACGTGAAGATCGCGGTGAAAATGCCAGTGTAGAAGAAATAGAGCCCCTGGGCCGACGCTTCCTGGGCTTCCACCACCCGCTCGACGAGCTTGTGCTGCATGCCGGTGTGCATGATCGCGTAGGTGAAGGCGTGGAAGCACTGCAGGATGAAGTAGCCGCTGAAACCGAGATCCATCGGGAAGATGATCCAGCGCACCACGGCGAGAAAACAGCCCGACAGGATCATCACCCACACGCTGAAGCGGCGGCTGATCGCCTTGGCGAAGATGAACATCGTGACTTCCGCCGCCACGCCTGCGCTCCAAAGCAGCCCGATCTCAGTGCCGCTATAGCCGATGTGCTGCCAGTAGATCGCCGAGAAGGCAAAAAGCATCGCGTGGCTGGCATTGACCAGCGTCACCCCGATCAGGAGCAGTTGCAGGTCGAGCTGCTTGAGCGACTTCGGCGGCGGCTCGGTGAGTGCAGTGATCGGCGATGGCCGGCGCGGCTTTCCGACGCGCGGCGCCGCATAGGCCATGGCAATTGTCAGGCCGAAACCGATCGCCATCGCCGGCAGCACCATGTCGCTGCCGAATATGCCGACCATCCAGCCGCCGAGCATTGTCGCACCGATGAAGGCGACCGAGCCCCAGAGCCGCATATGGGCGTAGTCGAAGCCCCAGCGGCGCACGCCGGAAAGCGCGATTGCCTCGACGATCGGCACATAGGGCGAATAGACCGCCGATTGCAGCGTGTAGATGACCAGCACCGGCCAGAAGTCGCGGAAATAGAACAACACCAGGGCGGTTGCGAGCGACAGGAAACCGGACCAGATCAGCACGATCGTCCGCTCGCCGAGGCGGTCGGCGATGACGCCCGCGATCGGCGCGGTGATGACGCGCACGAACATCGGCAGCGCCAGCACGACGCCGATCTCGAAGTCGCTCATCGAGAGCGTGCTGAGCCACATCGGAAAATACGGCATCGCGAAGCCGTTGACGATCAACGGCGCGCAAAAGAGCAAGGCGATGCGAAGCGCGAAATGGCGCGGCGGAGGGCCCACGGATGCGGGCGCTGAGGAGGGAATCATCGGCTGACCTGATGGCTGTGGTCAATCTCTAGCACAGCCCTGGCATGCCTCGCCATAACCTAGTTTTCGCGACAGGAGGTGACCTGTCGCTCTCCGGTTACGCGGCGCGCTGGGTCAGCAATTGGGCAAGCAGCTTGTCGGCTTCACCAGAGGCTTCGCTCTCGAGGGCGCCACCGCGCATCTGATGCCAGGTGATGAGTTCCATCGTGCCATCGTGATGCTCGGCAATCGCCGTGCAGCTTTCCACCCAGTCACCGGTATTGATGTAGCGGATATCGCCGATGTCCTCGATGACGGCATGGTGGATGTGGCCGCAGATCACCCCTTGAGCGTCGTGGCGGCGGGCTTCCTCGGCAACCACCTTCTGGAACTCGCCAATGAAGTTGACGGCATGCTTCACCTGGAGCTTGGCCCAGGAGGAGAACGACCAATAGGGCATGCCGAGGCGGCGGCGGATAGCGGCCAAGCCGATATTGATGGCGATCGCCGTGTCATAGGCCCAGTCGCCGAGATAGGCGAGCACACGGGCATTGCGGACCACGACGTCGAACTCGTCACCGTGCAGCACCAGATAGTTACGGCCGTCGGCACCCTCGTGCATGTAGCGCTGCGCCACCTCGATGCCGCCGAAATGCACGCCTGGAAAATCGCGCAGGAACTCGTCGTGATTGCCGGGGATATAGACGATGCGGGTGCCCTTGCGGGCCTTGCGCAGAAGCTTCTGGACGACGTCGTTGCAGTTCTGCGGCCAGTACCAGCTGCGCTTCAGCCGCCAGCCGTCGACGATGTCGCCGACCAGCACGATCGTCTCGGCTTCGTGATGCCGCAGGAAATCGAGCAGGAAGTCCGTCTTGGCGGCCTTCGACCCGAGATGGACGTCGGAGATGAACAACGTCCTGAGCTTTCGTACGGAGTTGTCTTGCTGCGCCGTCATGCCAGCCTCGTCTTTAGTTACGCTTCCTGCCCCCGTGAAAACCAGACTCGTGTTTCAGGAAGATGACATGAGCGCCTTGCCACCGGTCTGACCGCCGAAATCGGCACGGCAAAACTGTACCTCGCTCCGAATTCATGCCAAAAGGCACGACCACGAATGAGGAATGTGAGAGCATGAACACGGGCGACAAGACGAAATCCCACATCGGTCCGGCCAGCGGCGACATCGACCAGCAGGCCCTTTTCTTCCACCGTTACCCGCGCCCGGGAAAGCTCGAAATCCAGCCCACCAAGCCGCTCGGCAACCAGCGTGACCTGGCGCTGGCCTATTCGCCGGGTGTGGCAGCACCCTGCATCGCCATCCGCGACAACCCGGAAACGGCTGCGGATTTCACCGCTCGCGCCAACCTGGTCGCCGTCATCTCGAACGGCACGGCCGTGCTCGGCCTCGGCAATATCGGCCCGCTCGCCTCTAAGCCGGTGATGGAAGGCAAGGCGGTTCTCTTCAAAAAGTTCGCCGGCATCGACGTCTTCGACATCGAGATCGACGCGTTGAGCATCGAGCGCATGGTCGACGTGATCTCGGCGCTGGAGCCCACCTTCGGCGGCATCAACCTCGAGGACATCAAGGCGCCCGAATGCTTCGAAGTGGAGCGCCAGCTGCGTGAAAAGATGCGGATCCCGGTCTTCCATGATGACCAGCACGGAACCGCGATCATCGTCGCCGCCGCCATCCTCAATGGCCTGGAGCTTGCCGGCAAGGACATCGCCAAGGCGAAGATCGTCACCTCGGGTGCCGGTGCCGCAGCACTCGCCTGCCTTAACCTGCTCGTCATCCTCGGCGCCAAGCGCGAGAACATCTGGGTGCACGATCTCGAGGGCCTGGTCTACAAGGGCCGCGAGGTGCTGATGGACGAATGGAAGTCCATCTACGCGCAGGAGAGCGATAACCGCGTGCTCGCCGACAGCATCGGCGGCGCAGACGTCTTCCTCGGCCTTTCCGCTGCCGGCGTGCTGAAGCCGGAACTGCTGGTGCAGATGGCCGAGAAGCCGCTGATCATGGCGCTTGCCAACCCCACGCCGGAAATCATGCCGGAAGCTGCCCGTGCCGCCCGTCCGGACGCGATGATCTGTACCGGCCGCTCGGACTTCCCGAACCAGGTCAACAACGTTCTCTGCTTCCCGCACATCTTCCGCGGCGCCCTCGATTGCGGCGCAAGCACGATCAACGAAGAAATGAAGATGGCGGCGGTCCGCGCCATTGCCGGCCTTGCCCGCGAGGAGCCGTCCGACGTTGCCGCCCGCGCCTATTCCGGCGAAACCCCGGTCTTCGGCCCCGACTACCTGATCCCCTCGCCCTTCGATCAGCGTCTCATCCTGCGCATCGCGCCGGCCGTCGCCAAGGCGGCTGAGGAAAGCGGCGTCGCCACCCGTCCGATCCAGGACTATGACGCCTATCTCGACAAGCTGAACCGCTTCGTATTCCGCTCGGGCTTCATCATGAAGCCGGTGTTTGCGGCCGCGAAGAACGCCCAGAAGAACCGCGTGATCTTTGCCGAAGGCGAAGACGAGCGCGTGCTGCGCGCCGCCCAGGTGCTGCTGGAAGAAAGCACGGCCCGGCCGATCCTGATTGGCCGCCCGCAGATCATCGAGACGCGCCTGCGCCGTTACGGCCTGCGCATCCGTCCGGATGTCGATTTCGAAGTGGTGAACCCCGAAGGCGATCCGCGCTACCGCGACTATGTCGAGGACTATTTCGCCCTCGTCGGCCGCCTCGGCGTCATCCCGGAAGCGGCCCGTACGATCGTGCGCACCAACACGACGGTGATCGGTGCGCTTGCGGTCAAGCGCGGCGAAGCCGATGCGCTCATCTGCGGCGTCGAAGGCCGGTACTCCAGGCACATGCGCGACGTCTCGCAGATCATCGGCAAGCGTGAAGGCGTGCTCGACTTCTCGGCTCTCAGCCTGCTGATCTCGCAGCGAGGCGCGACCTTCTTCACCGACACCTACGTCAGCTACTGCCCGAGCGCCGAGGAGATCGCGCAGACCACCGTCATGGCCGCGCAGGAAATCCGCCGCTTCGGCATCACGCCGCGTGCAGCGCTCGTCTCGCATTCGAACTTCGGTTCGCGCGATTCGGAAAGCGCCACCAAAATGCGCAAGGCGCTTCAGCTCGTGCGCGAACTCGCGCCTGACCTCGAAGTCGACGGTGAAATGCATGGCGATGCGGCGATCTCGGAAGCGCTGCGCCAACGCGTCATGCCGGACAGCAGCCTGCCGGGCGAAGCCAACCTCCTGGTCTTCCCCAATCTCGATGCCGCCAACATCACGCTCGGCGTCGTCAAGACCATGACCGACAGCCTGCATGTCGGTCCGATCCTGCTGGGTTCGGCGCTTCCCGCGCACATCCTTTCGCCTTCGGTCACATCGCGCGGCGTCGTCAACATGGCGGCCCTCGCGGTCGTCGAAGCCAGCCATCCGGGCTGAAATGATACCGCGGAGATCGCCTTCGATCTTCGCAGATATCAGGCGCCAGACCGGCGCCCCCAATGCCATATCCAGACGTCGCGCAATTGTTGAGCGCGACGGTCTATCGCCCGAGAATCACAGCGGAATCATCCTCTGTTGCCCGCTCGCGCGATCCGGTCGCAAGAACCGGCAATCGAAAATTGCAAAATTGGCATCACACACCAAACGGGTAAGTTTGCGCTGGACAAAAGGTGAACCTCTAACCATGCTGTGGCTTCGGACGAGATTCGGTGTTGTGGCATGACTGAGCAGCAGGCTGTCCTCGACATGCTGGAAATCCTGGAAGGCGGGGGCTGTGTCGAGCCCGCTCATTTCTTTACGCTGATGCGCCGCACGTTCCGCATTGCCCATCTCCTGTACCTCGAAGCTGAGCCCTATGCGGACGAGCTCAAGATCTGCCGCCTGCATCACACCTTCGGCGCCTATGCCGCCGAGATCTACCGTTCGCGCGGCCTTCACCGAATCGATCCGATCCTGAAGCTCGCGCTTGGCGGCGTGCGCCCGGTGGAATGGACGATGGCGCGACATCGGTTCCCGGAATGCGAGCCTTTGTTCCAGGCCGCGCAGGAAATCGGCATTTCCACCGAGGGCGTTGCCTTGCCGCTGCCATCGCCCGCAGGTCGGACGGCGCTGCTGGCAATCAACGTCAACATGCCGGCCGACGAATGGACGGCCTATCGGCGCCAACATCTGCGCGATTTCCAGCTCGCCGCGAATCTCTTCCATGCGGCCATGCTGGAACACGGCGCAATGGCCGGCGGCCTTTCGGCGCGTGACATGCGCCTCACCGGTCGCGAAACCGAGGTTTTGACCTGGGCCGCCGCCGGCAAGAGCTATTGGGAAATCGCCACTATCCTCGGCATTTCCGAACGCACCGTGCGCTTCTTCATGACCAATGCGAGGCGCAAGCTGAATGTCGTCTCCAACACGCAAGCCGTCGCCCAAGCCGTCCGCCATGCACTGATCCCCACCGTTTGACGCAGCTCGCGCCAAGGCCCTCCCAAAACCCCTCGAAATCTAGTGGGAAATATCGCTGATTTAAACTGTCACTACCGACAGTTACGCGACCGCCGCCAGCCTGACAGCATCCGCCCATCCCAAGACAAGGATGGAGAAAAAGATGATCAGGATCCTGAACGGAAAGACCCGAGCACAGCACCCGCGGGCCGTCGACGACATGTTCCGGCTGCGCAAGCGGGTCTTCCACGATTTCCTGAAATGGGACGTTCAGACGGACGGCGCATGGGAAATCGACAACTACGACACGGCGAACCCGCTCTATGTGCTGTCCTACGCTCCCGACGGCCGGCTGCGTGGCTCGCTGAGGCTGCTGCCGACGCTCGGCCCCAACATGCTGGACGATACGTTCCCGATCCTGCTCGGCGACAATCCGGAAATCCGCAGCGCTTCGGTTTGGGAATCCAGCCGCTTCTGCATCGAGCCCGAGATTTCGCAGGACCGCGCCTCCAATCAGGTGACGATCGCCGCCGCCGAGTTGATGTGCGGCGTCGGCGAACTCGGTCTCGCCTCCGGCATCAGCCACATCGTCACGGTCACCGACGTGTTCCTGGAGCGCATGTTCCGCCGCATGGGATGCCCGGGCGAGCGCATTGCCGAACCCCATCGCATCGGCTCGGTCTTCGCCGTTGCCGTCGCCTGGGAAGTGACTAACGACCTGCTTCAGCGCATGAAGGCCATTGCCGCCATCGAAGGCACCGTTCTCGAACGCCCGATGTCGCTCGAAACCGCCCGCGCCGCTTGAATGCCATCGCCGGCCGGAGCCGTTAACGCAAACCGCCGCTTGTCGTTGCACGATCACCGACAAGCTCTATGATGGAGGTGAAACAGGAATTGCCGCTGGCAGCCGCCCATATCAGAAGGCCGGCATCATGCGGCAGCAGGAAGAGACTTCGCCCGTGTTCCCGCGCTTGAAACACGTCGCTGTGGTGCTTGTGCCGCTGGCCCTGGTCGGTGCCGATCCTTCGCTGGCATCGACCGTGTGCGACCGGCTGAATACCCGGCTTGCGCAACTGCCCGACATGGTCGCCACCACTGCGGATGTCCGGGACTATGCCAGCGCCATCTCACGGCAGAATATCGAGTTGCGCCGGGCGAAAAACGACCGCCGCCGCGCGGGCTGCGGTGGCGGCAGCGTCGTCGTCTTCGATGGCGACGACCCCGACAGCTGCGGAGAGCTCGACAGCCTCATCGCCGAGATGGAAGACAATCTGCGCATGCTGAAGTCGGAGCGCGAGCAGATCGTCGCCGGCGGCAGCGAAGACAGCCGCCGCCGCATCCTTGCCGCGCTTGAAATCAACGGCTGCTACGGCGACCGCGAAGAATTCGCGAGCGTCGAGCCCGAAGAGCCCGAGACGCACCGCAACATCATTGCCGACCTGCCACCTGAGGACGCCTACGGGCCGATGCTCGGGCATGGCGAAGACGGTTATGCGCCGCAGGATGGCTATTACCGCGGAACGCTCAGGACCATGTGCGTGCGCACCTGCGACGGCGCCTTCTTCCCGATCTCCTCGGATGCGACGCCGGCCGACTTCCCGCGTGACGAACAGGCCTGCCGGGCGCGCTGCCCTGGCGCCGAGACAGAACTCTACTTCCACGACATCAACACGGAAGAAAGCGAACAGATGGTCTCGGCCGTGACCGGCCTGCCCTATACCGAAATGCCCAATGCGTTTGCCTATCGCACCCGCGGCGTCAGCAAGCCCGGCATGTGCGGCTGCCAGATACCGCAGACTGCTGCAACCTCATCGAAAACGACCGGCACCAAGATCGGCGACGATCAGTCGTCCATCGTCGTGATCGAAACCAAGAAACCGGCGGATACCACGACCGCCAAGGTGCCGGCCGAGGAGCGGCCCTACGACCCGTCCAAGAGCAAGGTGCGCGTCGTCGGCCCGACCTTCCTGCCGCAGGAAGAAACCTCGATCGACCTGAAGCACCCGAAGGGACCGGCCTATCAACCGGTCCAGAACTGATCCCGGCGCCGCCTTAAAGCGCGTCGCGATCGCTGCGCACTTTTGCGCGACGGGCTTTAGGAACTCTCGCTGCAGTTCCCCCAGCCTTCCTCGAACACCAGTTCTTCCAGCGGCAGGCGCTGCCGCCATCCTTTCACCGCCAGCTCGGGCTGCCGGTAAAGGCGATCGACATAGCCGAGGCAGAGCCAGGCGACGATCTCGATATGATCAGGAATGCCGAGGATCGCCTTGATCTCGGTCTCGTGGAAGATGCTGACCCAGCCGACGCCAACCCCTTCCGCGCGGGCCGCAAGCCACAGGTTCTGTACGGCGCAAACCGTCGAATAGACATCCATCTGCGGATTGTGCGTGCGCCCGAGAACGACGGCGCCGCCGCGCGTGCGGTCGCAGGTGACGCAGATGCTGAGCGGCGCCTTGCGAATGCCTTCAAGCTTCAGCGAGCGGTATTTGGCCTGCTGCTCTGCCTCGAACATCAAGGCGGCCTCATCATTGGCGCGGCGAAAGGCCTGCCAGACGCGCTCGCGCGTTTCTGCCCCCCGCACCAGCACGAAGTTCCAGGGCTGCATGAAGCCCACCGATGGCGCGCTGTGCGCCGCGGCGAGCAGGCGTTTCACCAGATCGTCGGGAAGAGGTTCGGCCAGGAATTCGTCGCGCACGTCGCGGCGTGTTTCGATGGCGCGGTAGACGGCCTCCCGCTCATCCGGCGAAAAGGCACCGGCAGCCGCAAGGCCGCCCTTCGGTTCAGTCAGCATCGTTTGATCCCCAACAATGCGAAAACCTCCCGCCGTCCGCGCGGGGTTCGGTCTATCTCGCCAGGCCGGTCTTCTGACTTCGGTTCAACCGGTCGCCTCACCTTCCCAGATCGATTGAAGATCCAGTGGCAAAACCTTGAATCAATTCAAGGCACTTCTTGAGGCAACCGTCCCCGTCACAGCGTTGGGCACGTTCCGGAATGACACCGGATTCCCGATTCTCCCGCTTGCGCAGGCACCTGACGGCGTCATAAGGGCACAGCCACTAGCGAAAGACAAGCGCCCGTCAGAGCGGGATGAGGAAAAAGTGCGCGCAGTTTTCCGCCCGCATTCCGCTCTAACTTCTAAGGACCGATCACGTTTATGATTTTGGGTCGCCCCGACCCAAAATCATTGTGATCTAGAGCGGCGCCACCGGATGCGGCGAACCGTCATAGCCGCCCCAGACCGACTGGTCGAAGCAGATCATCGATCCGGTCATCAGCCCGGATTCGGCGGAAGACAGGTAGGCGCAAGCGCGCGCCACCTCCGACGGATCGACGAGCCTGCCGAAGGGCTGGCTGGCGGCCGCCTTTTCGAGCCAATCCGCGGCAGCACCGTGAAACTCGCGCTGGATCCGGTCCTCGCCTTCGGAAGCCATCCAGCCGATGTTCAGGCCATTGACGCGGATGCGGTTGCGCAGAAGCGCATAGGCCGTGTTCTTGGTCAGCGTCTCCAGGGCCCCTTTCGACGAGCAATAGGCCGCGATAAAGGGTTGGCCGGCCATTGCCGACATCGAACCGATATTGACGATCGTGCCTTCGGTACGCTCACGCCGCATCACCTTCACCGACTCCTGCATCAGGAAAAACGGCGCCCGCACATTGATGGCGAACATGCGGTCGAAGAGTTCCGGTGTCGTGTCGAGGATCGTGCCGCGGTCGGTGATGGCCGCAGCGTTGATCAGCGCATCAACCCGGCCGAACTGCGCATCGCAGGCGGCAACGACCTTGCGGGCGTCGTCCACCTTTTCGAGATCGGCCTCGACATAGACCACTTTCGCGCCGCTGGCCTTGTCGATTTCCTCGGCCTTCGCCCGTCCCTTGGCGGCATTGCGCCCACAAATGACGATGCCCGCCGCACCGCGTTCGGCGAATAGGCCGGCGATCGTTGCGCCCAGGCCTTGCGTGCCGCCGGTGACGATGGCGATCTTGCCTTCCATTTGTCCGCTCATTGAAATTCCTCCCTCGGATGATCGTGTAAAACAGGTGCGGCCCCCGGGCAAAACGCTCCGGGAGCCTGTCGGATGTGCTGTCGGACCGTCAGCTCAGCTTGCGCTGCGCCTGCGCGTCGAGTGCGGCCTGAAAATCCTGCTCGCTTGTTCCCGCGGCAAGCGCCTCGCGCATCAGCTGCGCCTGGGTCTTCGGCGCCAACCCGCCGAGCGGTGGATCGCGGTCGAGATTGGTCGGGAAGGAATAGCCCTCGGCGCAGGACGCGATGGCATTGGCCGCTTCCGCCTCGGTCAGCTTGCCCTCCGCCAGCAATGTCTTCAAGGCCGGGTAGAGCGTCGCGCTCATCGTCAGCCGATCGACCGTTTCCATCGCCCGACCGAAGGCCGAGGACACCTGCAGCAAGTTCGCCACGCGGCGGATATCGGTGGAGCGGTTGTTGCCGGCGGCGTGGAAGAGCGCCGGATTGAAGAAGACGACATCGCCCTTTTCGAGCGGAAGCTGGACATGATGCTCGTTGAAATAGGCCCGGAATTCCGGCCGGTTGAGCGCCAGATAACCCGGCACATAGGTCTGGCTATAGGGCAGGAACAGGGTCGGCCCGCTTTCAAGCGGCATGTCGCAATGGGCGACCGCCCCTTGCAGGGTCAACACCGGCGAAAGCTTGTGAACATGGACAGGGTACTGCTCGATCACCGCAGCGGTCTGGAAGCCGAGATGGTAGTCCCGGTGGGCCGATTGTGCCGCGCCGCCCGGATTGACGCGGTTCACCTGCGCCGTCATCTGGTAATTCGGCCCGAGCCAAGCTTCGCTGACAAGCGCGATGATGGCATTGCCATAATAGGCCGCAAAATTTTCCGGCGCCTTCAGGCAGTGCTTTTCCAGCGAGTTCCAGATGCGATCGTTGGCGCCAGGCTTGGCGAAGTGGTCGCCGCCGCCGCTGTTGCTGCGGTGCTGTTCCTCGATGATCTCGTCGAAGACGGTGCTCGCGACATCCACCGCGGCGGTGTCGGCAAAGGCGCGCTTGAAGACCGCCACACCCGGGCCGGTCGCCAGCGCCTCACAGATTTCGGCAAGCGCCGCCCGCCGCGCCTCGGCATTGCCGCAGGCGGCAATCAGATCGGCGCTGTTGTAGATCAACACGTTCTGGTCGCAGCTTGAAGCATAGGGATAGTCGGCGAGGTTGGTCCGGCGCTCGACCTCCGCCCGGAACGCCTCGATATCGCAGGCCTCTTCGGTCAGCCAGACGCGCTCGATCCGCTGCCTCGCACTGTTGTCGGTCTTCATCGCGTTTCCTCCTCCGGAACATCTTGATGGGCACGACTATAGGCGGCGGCAAAACATGATATAGAGCAAGAATCCATCAAAAATCCATCAGGAGAGCAACGGCGATGGCCCATCCGTTTCTGGTCAAGGACATTGCCTTTCAGGCCGGCCTCAGCACCGCGACGGTCGATCGCGTGCTCAACGAGCGCCCGGGCGTTCGCCGCCAGACCATCGCCAGGGTTCGCGCGGCCATCGAGGAACTGGAGAAGCAGCAGGCGGGGCTCGACATTCAGGGCCGCAAATTCGCTATCGATATCGTCATGGAGGCGCCAGAGCGCTTTACCGATGCGGTACGGCGAGCCTTCGAAAGCGAAGCCATGACGCTGGCGCCGACGATCTTTCGTTGCCGTTTTCACTTCGCCGAGACCATGCGCCCGCAGGACATCGTGCAACTGCTCGACCGCATCCGCCTGCGCGGAACCGACGGGCTGGTATTGAAGGCACCGGATGTGCCCGAGATCGTTGGCGCCGTCGCACGCTTCGAGACGGGCGGCATCCCTGTCGTGACGCTGGTGACCGACCTGCCTCACTCCCAGCGCGCCGCCTACGCGGGCGCAGACAACCGGGCGGCCGGAGAAACGGCTGCCTATCTGATCGGCGAACGCTTTGCGGGTGCTGCGGCCACGGTCCTCGTGACGCTATCCAGCGGCCGCTTCCGCGGTGAGGAAGAGCGCGAAATCGGCTTTCGCCGCGTGCTGCGTCAGCACTATCAGACAATCCGGATCGTCGAGATCAGCGAGGGGCATGGTCGCGATAGCGAAACCGGCGCACTGGCAGACGCAGCGCTCGCCGCCAACCCCGACATCAACGCCGCCTATTCGATCGGCGGCGGCAACCGCTCGGTGCTGACAGCCTTCGATCGCCTCAACCGCAACTGCGCGCTCTACATCGCCCATGATCTCGACGAGGACAATCTGGCGCTGCTGCGCGCGCGGCGCATTCATTTCGTCCTGCATCACGACCTGAAGACCGACGCGCGCACGGCCTTCCGCACCGTCATGCTGCACGGCCGCGCGCCGTCCACCGCAGTCGGCCCTCAGCTTTCGGCCGTGGTGGTCATCACGCCCTATAACGTACCGGAGTAGGAAAATCGCTGGAACCGCTTGGCCGGTCGGGCGGCTGCTCGCTTGAGGTACCTGGTAACACCGTATCGTCAGCGGTCTCGACGCGGTTACGGCCACGTCGCTTGGCAAGATAGAGCGCCTCATCTGCCGCCAGCAGCAAGGCACGCGCGGTCAAACCATGGCGCGGCGCGAAGGCGATGCCGGCGCTGCCGCCGACGACCAGCAGTTGGCCGTTGAACGCAACCGGTGTCTGCGCATCGGCGACAAGACCAGTCGCAAGGCTCCGAGCGTCGGTCTCGCTGCAATCGCCGAGGATGATTGCAAACTCGTCGCCGCCGAGCCGTGCGACAGTACCCTTCGGGCCAGCGCGGTTGCGGAAGCGCTCGGCCATGGCGACAAGGACAGCGTCGCCTGCCGCATGACCATAGCGGTCGTTGACCGCCTTGAACGCGTCGAGGTCGGCATAGACGAGCGTGAACGGGTGCGTCTTCGCCCGCAGCAGCGCCGCCGCCAGCATGTCGTCGAAACCGCTGCGATTGAGCAGCCCCGTCAGCCGATCGTGCTTGGCGAGGTGCCGGTTGAGCGCCTCGCTCTGCTGCAAGGCGGCAAAGAGCGTCGAGAAGCGGAAGGCGACGAACGCCATCAGCAGGGCTGCGACGATCGCCATCACGATGACGCTCGGCAGCAGTTCGGCACGCACGAAACCACCAGGCGATTGCGGCATCCACGCCGCCACCAGACAGGACGCGTCGGAACAGCGGCCGACCGATGTGTAGACGCTGCCCTTCGGCCGCTCGGTCAATGGCACGAAAGCAAGACCCCGGACGCCCAAACGCGCCGCGATCTCTCGCGTCATCTTGGCCGTGACCGGTCGCACCGAAACCATGAGCACCGGCGCCCGGCGCTCCGCTGGAACGACCAGCGTTTCCGGGATAACCGCCTGCACCACCGCGACGCTCATGCGCCCGTCGATTTCGCGCAAGTCCACGGCGTGGATCCCGGGTACGGACGGCATCAGCGATTGCGGCTCAGGCGTCACGACATCCAGCGCGTAGGAGCCGTGGTTGTTTCTGAGCACGTTATCGTAACGGCGTTTGGCTTCGTCGAGCAGGTCATCGACCTCTTCGAGCGGGACACGAGCCGTCTCGCTCGGCACGGCAACACCGTCCTTCAACACAGTCGACGTATTGTGATCCACGTCCGTCATGATCAGCCAGGAGAAGCCGTAGTCTTCCCACAGCCAGCCCGACAGCTCGTCCGCAACGAATGCGTCGCTGACGTGCCCCTTGGCCAATTCTTCGTAGGTCTTGTCCCAGAAGGAAAGCTGCGCCTGAAACTGAACGACGGCATCCATCTGGTGGCGCAGTTCGTTTGCCACCAGCCGGCGCTCCGCCGAAAGGCCGAAGCGGTCCGCCTCGGCGACAGATCGATCCAGAACGAAAATGAGGCTCGCGATGATCAGAACTGCGACCAGCGCAGGCGGCATGGATCGCCCAAACCGTTCTGCTCCGCTTCGCCAGCCGCAAAGTCTTGTCCATGATGCGATCGCCCCCCTCGTCCGGCCGGCTGTCGCGCGCATTCTCGCGTCTCTCCAAGCGCGATACGCAGCCACGGCGGCCAACACGGGCAGCACCGTAGCGATCAAAATCAAAGTTTGGCTTAAATAAGCTGGTGTTGAAATACTTAACGATTTCAACCGGCTGAATCCGCCAGCAATCAGCAGTCGCAGGCGGATAATAGGGAGCGCAAACCAATGTCAGCGCTCCCCGTTTGGACAGAGCGTTCTACTTCGGAGCAGCTGCCGGCCGCAGCAATGCGATGATCACCTCATTGCCCTTGTCACGCGCCAGATCGCGTATCGAGGGACCTGCGACGCCGTCACGGATGCCGGCATTTGCGCCTCGATCGAGAAGCAGCCGCACAGCGGCCGCCTGCCCGTTGACCACGGCGAAGGCCAGTGGCGTCATCCAGTCCTGTTGCGGTTCCGGACGGCCGCGCGCTCGGAACGTTCCGAACGGCGTTTCGAGCAACTCCGGCTGCCGATCGAGGATTTCGGCAACCCGTTCGACCACGCCAAAGGATGCGGCCGCAAAGATATCGAGCGGCTGCTCCTTAAGGAATCGCACCATCTCGGCCTTGCCGTTGTACTCGGCCCAGCCGATGGGCGGCGCGTGGTGGTAGGGATCACGGGCCGTTGAATTGGCGCCGTGATCGAGCAACAGCTTCGCCATATCAACATTGCCGTGCAGCGCCGCCTCGTGCAGCGGCGTGCGCGATGTCATGCGGTTGACGTCGAAGCCGAGCGACAACATGAGCGCGGCATCAGCGCGCCTGTCGTCACCCGCCGCCTCGTGCAGAAGCGCCGGATGCGCGGCTTGCGCGCGTGTGATCAGCGCCGGATCCGCATCGACGAGCGCCCTCGCCTCATCGGCCTTCATTTCTGAAATAGCCCGGGCCAGCCGGTCGACATCGTCGAGCGGTGCCTCCGTCGCCCCGCGCGAAACAAGAAACTCAGCCAGCGCCGCATCACCGCCGAGCTCCGCCCATTGATAGGGCGTCCGGCCCTTGATGGGACGATTGACGTCGGCACCATGCTCGACCAGCAGGCGCACGCGCTCGCCCATGCGTTTTTCAAGCGCCCAAGCGAGCTGGTAGTCGAAAACGCGTTCGCCGTTTTCAACGAAGCCGCCATCGTTGCGCACCAGCCAATTGTTCCGATCGTTGGCGCCAAGGCCATAGTCGAGCAACAGCTTGAGGCACGTGTTGTCCGGCTGGAACATCCGGTTGTAGAGCGCCTGGCTGTCATTGGCCCGGGCACCGGCATCCAGCAAGAGCCGCGAGAAGGCCGTGCAATCCGGATGTTGCGGCTGGCGCTCGGGGCCGGCCTCGCCTTCGCCGAAGACGCCCGTCAGCGCCGTGAAGCGGTACTGACCGTCGTCGAGCCAATGCGCATCGGGATTGGCACCCCGCTCGATCAGGCGCCGGCCGGCGGGCAGAGAGGAATGGCCGGGAACCCGGGCATAGGCAGCGTAGAGCAACGGCTCCCAGTCATACGGCCCGCCGCGTTTGCCGACGAGTTTCGGATCGCGATCGAGCCAGCGATGAATTGCCTCTGCTTCGCCGAGCGCGGCTGCAACGTGGATGCTGTCATCGGCGATTTCGGGATGTTCTTCCAGCAGCGCTAGCGCCTGGGTGAACCGCTCGGGATCAGCGGCTATGTCGCCGAAGTAGGAGACGGTCGCAAGAGACAGAAAGCGGTTTGCAAGCTGCTCGGTTGCAGGTGCATTGCTCCCGGATTTCTCAAGATGCCGCTTCAGCCGTGTCCAGCTCGAAAAGCCGAACTCGCGGGCGAGCACCAGTTGCGCATCCTGGAGCCCCATTGCAGCGGGATCGGAAAAATAGGGAAGCGCCCGCTGCCTTGCACTGGCATCATCGGCCTTCACGGCTTTCAGAAAAGCCTTGGCCTGCTTGCGGATCGTTTCGAGGGTAAGGTTCGCGGGAAGATCGCGCGCGATCATGAAAGACCTCCTTTCATTCACGTCCGGTATCCGCGCCCACAGACTGAAAAGAGGTGTGGCAACCAAGTTCAGTGAGACAGGTGGGCCTTGCCCTTCCCGCGGATCGGATGCGCCCTGCGAACGACG
The DNA here is from genome assembly GCF_037120565.1 of Ensifer sp. CCNWLY38. NCBI lineage: Bacteria > Pseudomonadati > Pseudomonadota > Alphaproteobacteria > Hyphomicrobiales > Rhizobiaceae > Ensifer > Ensifer sp. CCNWLY38. The sequence continues at coordinate 407,971 of NZ_JBBBBO010000002.1, read as the reverse complement.
TCATCGCTAGCACGCCGCCCTTATTCTTGTCCAGCGCGCTCAGCTTTCCGGCTGGTAGCGAACGAAGGCGAAACGATCGCCTGAGGGAGCCCAGTTGGGAACGTTGATGGTTCCCTGCCCGCCGAAAAGTTCGAACAGGATGCGCGGGTTGCCGCCGTCCAAATCCATCAGCCGCAGGCGGACATCGAGATCCCTCGGATGATCGAAAACATCGCCGTCATAGGAGAGCACCAGCAGATGCTTCCCATCCGGCGACGGATGCGGAAACCAATCGCCATAGGGGCTGTCGGTGATGCGCGTGACGTCACTGCCATCCGGCCGCACGCGCCAGATCTGCATGCGTCCGGTGCGGCTGGAGTTGAAATAGATCCATTCGCCATCGGCCGACCAGTCAGGCCCATCGTTGCGACCTTCCCCGTGCGTCAGCCGCTGCTCGTCGCCGCCGTCAACCGAAATCGTGTAGATGTCGAAGACCTGGTCACGGATGCCGCAATAGGTCACCCTTCGCCCATCCGGCGACCAGCCGTGCCAATAGGACGGCAGATTGCGGGTGACGAGCCGCGGCGTGCCGCCTCTAGCCGGCAGCAGGTAGATCGCCGATTTGCCGAACTCGGTCTTGTCGCTGATCGCGATGGTGCCGCCATCGGGCGATATGCCGTGATCGTTGTTGCAGAGCGTGGCAAATCCGGTGTCGATCTCCACCGGCTCCGAACCGTCGAAGCCGAGCCGATAGAGCCGGCCATCGCCGTTGATGACCAGGTGCGTGCCGTCCCGCGACCAGTTCGGCGCCTCGACCAGCCGATCCGTCTGCCAGACGACGCGCGTTTCACCGGTAACGATGTCATAGGTCTCGATGGAACTGCGCATCCCGTTCTCCCGCCGCAACCAAGGCAGCTATTTGCGTTCTTCGCCGGCCGGCAGCGTCGCCGAGACCTTGGCGCAGATCGACTGCATCAAATTGGAACTGCGTTGATCTCGCCAGGTCGAGACGACGCCCCAGGCCAACAGCACAAGGATGCAGACGAAGGCCACACCAACGATGGCGATACTGCCGCTTGCAAGACCATAGATGCCGAAGACCGCCGGCGTCGCGAAATAGGCGATCTGCGCCGAGAGCTGTCGGCCGGCAGAAACGTCGCTCAGCGACCACAACCGGATCAGGCGGATTTCCTCGTCCGTGAACTCCGGACAGCTTACCTTGCCGTCCCGCCCTTGGCCGAACGCGCTCATCGGCTACCCTCGATCGCGGAAGCGGTTGGTGATCGGGTAACGACGGTCGCGACCAAAATTCTTCTTCGTGATCTTGACGCCCGGCGCCGACTGGCGGCGCTTGTATTCGGCGATGTAGAGCAGGTGCTCAACCCGGTGCACCGTCGGCTCGTCGTGGCCGCGGGCGACGATCTCTTCGGTGCTCATTTCCTTTTCCACCAGGCACTCGAGAATGTCGTCGAGCACCGGATAGGGCGGCAGCGAGTCCTGGTCCGTCTGGTTGGGACGCAATTCAGCCGAAGGCGCCTTGTCGATGATATTTGGGGGAATGACGATACCCGAGGGGCCGAGCGCACCCGGCGGCACCGTGGTATTGCGCCAGCGCGAAATCGCATAGACCTCCATCTTGTAGAGATCCTTGATCGGATTGAAGCCGCCGTTCATGTCGCCATAGAGCGTGGCATAGCCGACCGACATTTCCGACTTGTTGCCCGTCGTCACCACCATCGAGCCGAACTTGTTGGAGATCGCCATCAGGATCGTGCCGCGCGTCCGGCTCTGCAGGTTCTCCTCGGTGATGCCGGATTCGGTCCCCTCGAACATATCGGAGAGCGCGCTCAAGAACCCTTCGACCGGCTCGGAGATCGGCACGATATCGTAGCGGCAACCGAGCGCTGCGGCACATTCCTTGGCGTCCTTCAGCGATTCCTGCGAAGTGTAGCGATAGGGCAGCATGACGGTGCGCACCCGCTCCTCGCCGAGCGCATCGACCGCCAGCGCCGCGCAGATCGCGGAATCGATACCGCCGGAAAGGCCGAGCACGACGTTCTTGAAGCCGTTCTTGTTCACATAGTCACGGAAGCCGAGCATGCAGGCGCGATAGTCCGCCTCCTCACGCTCCGGCAGGCGCGACTTCAGCCCGCTTTCGCAATGCCAGCCGCTTTCGCCCTTCTTCCATTCAACGATCGAAATCGCCTCTTCGAACTGGCTCATCTGGAAGGCGAGAGACTTGTCGGTGTTGAAGGCGAAGCTTGCGCCGTCGAACACCAGTTCGTCCTGGCCGCCGAGCTGGTTGGCATAGATCATCGGCAGACCGGTCTCGAGCACCTGCTTGAGGACCACCTGGTGGCGCACATCCACCTTGCCGCGAAAATAGGGCGAGCCGTTCGGCGACAGGAGGATTTCCGCGCCACTTTCCGCCAGTGTTTCGCAAACGCCGAGATCGCCCCAGATGTCCTCGCAGATCGGTATGCCGATGCGCACGCCGCGGAAATTCACCGGGCCCGGCATTTCGCCCTGATCGAAGACGCGCTTCTCGTCGAACTCGCCGTAGTTCGGCAGATCGACCTTGTCGCGGAACGCGATCACCTTGCCATCGTCAAGCACGGCCACCGAATTGTGCCGGCCGGTCTTGGCCTGGCGCGGGAAGCCGATGATGACGCCTGGGCCGCCGTCCGCCGTGTCGCCCGCGAGCTTCTCGACCGCCTGGAGGCAGGTCTTCAGGAATGCCGGCTTCAGCACGAGATCTTCGGGCGGATAGCCGGAAATGAACAGCTCCGTCAAAAGCAGGAGATCGGCGCCCTGGCGCGCCGCATCGGCACGCGCCTCACGCGCCTTGGCCAGGTTTCCGGCGATATCGCCCACCGTTGGATTGAGCTGGGCGACGGCGATACGAAGAAGCGAAGGGGCAGCTTTATGAGCGGTCATGAGCGGGCCTGTCGGTCTGTTCTGAGCGATTGCGTCTGACTTTCGCAATGTTCTTTAGCGCAATCCGCAGGAAAATACCCACAGGCAATCGCCGCTCCGCGAAAAAAACCGAAAAATTCTGTCTTTCCCGGTTCTTATGAAGGGCCGTTGCAGCGCCCTCACGCGACGAAAAGCTGTTCCCAAACCCCGTTAAGAAACCATTCATCCCCTGTTCAAAATGACGGGCGTATGACAGTTACACGACACATTTATGAAACTGGAGAACATGTTGGCTAGTATCGATTCCGCTGTCGCGAGAGGTTCGCGCGTCTATGTCGATAGACCCGGCTTCACCGCACGGCACGCCAAGACGCTTGCGGCCACCCGCAGCGCATTGTTCTCCCTTTTCGTCGCAGCCGCTCTCGTCTTCGCCGTCGAGATGATCGTGCGCCAGTCGATGGCCGATACGCTCGCCTATATGCTCGACCCGACGCGCCCGGCGCTGACGACTGTCGGTGCATTCTTCCTGATGCTGCTGGCCGTCGACGGCATCTTCGGTCGCGAACATAAGTCGGCCGTGGTGATTGCGCCCCTCGCCATCATACCCGCCGTCGTCTGCCAGCAGAAGCAGGTCTTCCTGTCCGATCCGCTTTATCCGACCGATTTCCTGTTCGGCCGCCAGATCATGGAATTGATGCCGGTGCTGGTGAAGGACCGCCCCTGGACCGCCGTCGGCATCGTCGTCGGCCTCATCGCCGCCGTTGCCGCCATCGGCCTCTTGCTGCGCTACGCCTGGCGCAATTTCCCCAAGCTGACGCGCCGCGAGCGCATCGCTCGTGCGGCCTTTGCGCTGCCGCTGCTCTTCGCCTTCTGGCACATCATGGATTACAACCAGTTCTCCTGGATCCGTGATCGCCTGAAGGTCATCCCGATCATGTGGGACCAGACGGAGAACTATAAGCACAACGGATTTGCTCTCGCCTTCGCCATCAACCTGCCGATGGCCAATGTAAGCGCGCCCGCTGGCTACATGGCCGACGCCATCGATCGCATTCCGGTGAAGCCGCTTCCGGCTGGCACCTCGCACCGCGGCAAGCCCGACGTCATCGTGCTGATGAGCGAATCCTTCTGGGATCCGACCCGCCTGCCGAACGTCAAGCTTTCGCCCGATCCGATGCCGACGATCCGCGAGATGCAGTCGGGCAACGTCTTCTCGCCGGAATTCGGCGGCATGACCGCCAATGTCGAGTTCGAAGCGCTGACCGGCTTCTCCAACGCCTTCCTGCCCTATGGCAGCATTCCGTACCAGCAGTACATCCGCAACCCGATCCCGTCGCTCGCCACCTTCTTCCGTGGCGAAGGCTATGTCTCGCGCGCCATCCATCCCTTCCAGAGCTGGTTCTGGAACCGTACCGCCGTTTACAAGGCCTTCGGTTTCGACATGTTCAAGTCGGAGGAGAACATGCCGCCGATGCAGAAGCGCGGCATCTTTGCCTCGGACGAGTCGCTGACGCATGAGATCATCCGCCAGGCCGACGCCATGGACGATCCGTTCTTCTTCTTTGCGGTGACACTGCAGGGCCATGGCCCCTATGAGGCAAACCGATATGCCAAGAACACCATCAAGGTCGAAGGCAACCTGCCCGAAAGCGACCGGCAGGTGCTGGAAACCTATGCTCAAGGCATCAAGGAAGCCGACGAGAGCCTGAAGAAACTGATGGACTGGGCGAAGAAGCGCGACCGCGAAACGATCATCGTGCTCTTCGGCGACCACTTGCCGCCGCTGAACACGGTCTATACCAGCACCGGCTTCATGAAGGGCGTCACCGCGGAGCGCAAAGGTTCGAAGGACCAGATGAAGGCCCAGCATGAAACGCCGCTCGTCGTCTGGTCGAACAAGACCGGCCCGAAGAAGAACGTCGGCACGATCAGCCCGGCCTTCCTCTCCTACCAGATCCTCAAGCAGTCCGGCTACGAGCACCCCTATTACACCGGGTTCCTCGGCAAGGTGTATGACCAGTACCGCGTGGTCGACCGCTACATGCTGATCCGCAGGAACGGCAAGGAAGTCGCCGAATGGTCGCGCCAGCCGAAGGTGCCGGCTCTCTTGCGTGACTATCGCTTCCTGCAGCACGACATGATGTTTGGAGACCGCTACTCGACCGACCGGTTCTTCAAGTCCCACGCCGACCTCTTCGCAAGCGCGGCCGAGACCCACTGAACCATGAGCGCCGGACCGGCCATATCCGGTCCGGCTCTTCATGCTCTCGGTCGGCAAGATTTTTCCCCGACGCAAAACCGCCACGCACTTTTTCTGGAAATGCTCTAGATTTTCTCCGGTCAACCCCGGAGATCGCCATGCCGCATTTCAACAACATCTCGCACCAGTTCTTCGGCAAGCCGCTCAGCGAACTCGGCGAGATCGAGCGCCGCATCCTCGCCTACGCTCGCGAGCGGCGCACGCTGACCACCGATACCAATGCGGCCTTCGCTGCCGAGCAAACCTTAGGCGACAGGCTCGCCGACAACATTGCCCGCGTTGGCGGCTCCTGGAGCTTCATCGTCACCTTCTGCAGCTTTCTCGTCTGCTGGGTCATCGTGAACTCGGTGCTGTTGGTGACCGGAGCGTTCGACCCCTACCCCTACATCTTTCTCAACCTCGTGCTTTCCATGCTTGCCGCACTGCAGGCCCCAATCATCATGATGTCGCAGAACCGTCAGGCCGAACGCGACCGCTTCGCAGCGTCCAAGGACTACGAGGTCAATCTGAAGTCGGAAGTCGAACTGATCGCCCTGCATCACAAGGTCGACGACGTGTTGCTGCGTGAGATTTCGGAACTGCGTGCCGACCTCGCAACGCTCAACCGCCAGCTCGAGCAGTACCGTCCAGCACCCGGGCAGGACTGACCGAACACCCGCTTCGCTGCCATCGGCAACTTATCGGAGTATGAAAAAATTAATATTTGAGGACCATCGTAAGGGCGCAGGGACATTCGAAAAAATACAGCAACGTGGGTACGCGGAGATGCTGCAATGTCCAACTTCAAGCGCCTTATTGGCGGCCGAGACGGCGCCGCTGCAATCGAATTCGCAATCATAGCGCCGCTCTTCTTCCTTTGCGTGCTGACCTTGATCGCCTACGGCGTCTATCTCAGCACAGCGCATTCCATACAGCAGATCGCCGCCGATGCCGCGCGCACAGCCATCGCTGGACTATCCCAAGGCGAGCGTGAACGCCTCGCGACCGACTACATCCGCCGCACCACGATGGATCAGGCCTTCATCAAATCCTCGCGCATGACCGTGACCGTCAAGGACGACGCAAGCAACGCCAACCAGTTCACCGTTCGGATCAAATACGACGCCGCCGACCTCCCGATTTTTAACCTTTTCACATTCGCAATGCCGAGCAGCCGGATCGAGCGCTTTGCAACCATACGCGTGGGAGGGGTTTGACATGTCGTGGAATTCAACGCGACTGCGCACGCTGCTCCAATCACGGGACGCCAATATCGGCATCTCCGCTGCACTGGTCATGCCACTGGTCGTCGCCTCAATGGGACTCGGCATCGACTACGGCTATCTCACCGTGCAGAAACGTGAGATGCAGTCGGCAGTCGACCTTGCCGCGATCGCAGCGGCCGCCAACATCTTGTCGGCCGAGAAGTCCGTGCTCGACCATTTCTCCAACAATGGCCTCAACTACGCCGTGGCCACGCCGACCGGGCTGATGACCGTCGATGGCAAGGTGCTGCCCCTGAGCGACGTCGGCACGGGCAAGGTGGATGGCGTGGCCACGCTGGCGCGCGGCCGCTATATTCCCGACCCTTCCGTCGAGGCCGGACAGCGCTTCGTCAAGGACGCTACGCCGACCGATGCCGTGCAGGTTCTGCTGGAAAAGAAAGGCCAGATTTTCCTTGCCTCCATGTTCAGCGCGCCGCCGGATTTAAGCGTCATCGGCACGGCCGCCAGCTCCAAGATTGCCGCCTTCTCTGTCGGCTCGCGTCTCGCCAGCCTGAACGACGGGTTGCTGAATTCGATCCTCGGGCAGATGCTCGGCACGACCGTCTCCCTCAAAGTCATGGATTATCAGGCGCTCATCGATGCAGACGTCGACGTCCAGCCGTTCCTGAAGATCGTCGCGACAAAGCTGAACCTGACCGCCGCCTCCTATGAGGACGTGCTGAAGGCCAATCTGACCATGCCGCAGCTGCTCTCCTCGATGCGGCTCGTCCAGGGTCTTTCAGGCACTGTGACGGCCGCGCTGAAGAGCATCGAGCTTTCGACCGCAAACAACAAGAAGACCGTCACACTGGCGCAGATCCTCAACCTCGATCCGAAAAAGAGCCTGCAGATCGATGCCGGTTCCGATTGGGCGATGAAGATCAGCGCGCTGCAGATCGTTTCCGGGGCCGCCGCAATTGCCAATGGCGAACACCAGATCGCGCTCAACACTGTGACCGGGCTTCCCGGCATCGCCTCCGCCAAGGTCAAGCTCGCGATCGGCGAGCCGCCGGTCCAGACACCCAGCCATCGCCTCGGAACCCCGGGCGCAGCCGTGCGCACCGCGCAGACCCGCCTCGCCGTCGAAGTCAACGTCGATGGCCTTGCGGCCCTTGCCGGCATCCGCATCAGACTGCCGATCTACGTCGAACTTGCCTATGCCGAGGCGAAACTTGCCGACATCCGCTGCTACGGCGGAACTCCGGAAAACGCGGCGGTCAGCGTGGACGCGGTGCCGGGCATTGCCGAGATCGCCATCGGCGACGTCGATCCGACAGTGCTCTCGAACTTCTCGTCGGATGCCCGCGTGCAAAGGGCCCGCCTCGTCGATGCCCTCGTCGTCAAGATCGATGCGCTCGCTCATGTCGAAGCACAGAACCTCAAGGTCTCGCGCCTGAGCTTCAGCCCATCCGAGATTGCGGCTCGATCGGTCAAGACCGTCTCCACGAAGGATATTCTCACCTCCACGACCCAAACGCTGCTCAACAACCTCAATCTCAACATCCAGGTTCTGTTCCTCACGCTCGGCAGCCCGACGATCATCCAGCAGGCCCTGGCCCAGACCTTGGGTTCCGTCACCAAGCCGGTCGATGACCTCCTCTACAACCTGCTCCTGCTCGTCGGCGTCCGGGTCGGTGAGGCCGATGTGCGCGTCACCGGCGTCAAGTGCCAGCCGCCTGTGCTGGTGCAGTGATCGAGATCCAGCAATCGAACGGGGCGCCTGACGGCTGAACGTCAGGTGCCTCGTTTGAACAAAATCGGTTGTTCGCACGTTATGGGCAAGCTACTCCTGCTAAATGGGATTAGTCTGAGTGGCGGCTGACGACCGGGCAACTTGAAATTCAAGCATCCGGCACGCCGCGCAAGCTTCGGGGGGTGTGCGCAGCAAATGCGTGTCGTGGCAGAGCATGAGGGCGTTGCGCCAGTTGGTGCGCTTGCCTTCACCGCAGAAGATTTTCGCAATCATCCGAACTTCCGGGCGATCCTTCAGGCGAGCGCCCGCGATCTGATGTCGGTGTTTGATGTCTTCCCACGGGTCGCCCGCCTCGTCGCCTCCCATCAGAAATGGACGCTGAGCCAAGCCGTCTACACGCTTCACCTCGAGCGCGATCGAGCGAATCCGGAGACGGGTATCACGACCGCGCGCCTACTGAAGTTCATGCATGAGATGGGTGGCGCCAGCCGCAACACCGCTGCCGCCTTCATTGCCGAGCTTTTGACCTACAAGCTGCTGCGCGATACCGCTGGCGGTCGTGCCAGAAAGAAGGTGCGGCCCCTGGAGCCGACCGAAATCAGCGAAGGGGCGATGCTGCGCTGGTTCATGAGCCAGATGGGCACGCTCGACCGTTTCGACGGCAAGGGCCGCCTTCAGCGCGTCGAAGCGGATCGGACGATCTTCGAGCGCGCCCAACCGATCGCCACCCGCCTGCTGCTCGCCGATCGGCGGTGGAACGAGCCGCCGGAAGCTGTGGCCGCCTTCGTCTGGACCGAGTGCGGCGGCCTGCTGCTCGACGATCTCATGTCGCGGCCGCAAAGTCTCGATCCGGTCGATGGCAAAGTCTGGCTGGAAGCGAGCCTCTCGGAACTCGCCACGCACTACATGATCTCCAACACCCATATCAGGCGCATTTTCACCCGCGCCCAGGATGCGGGCCTCATCGGCCGCGCCGGCGAAGGCCAGCGCGGGCTGTTCTGGCTAGGCGAACGCCTGCTCGACGAATATTGCCAGTGGCAATCGGTCAAGATGGCCGGCCTTGCCAACGGCTTCGAACAGGCGGTTCGGCAGGCAACGGGCACGCCAGAGTGATCGCTTAGCTGCGCCCGGCCGCATATTTCGGCAAGTCGTCGGTGATCTCGTAGAAGTCGCCCTGGTCTTCGCAGAAGATGTGATAGCCACCCTTCAGCACGGTCGGCTTCTCGAAGGCGCCGGCCATGATCGAGATGTAATCCTGCCCGTCCCCCTTCCAGAACAGGGCCGAGCCGCAGATCCGGCAAAAGCCGCGGCTGGCGCTGTCGCTTGCCCGATACCAGGTGACATGCTCCATTCCCTCGACCTCAAGGCCGTCGTTCCGGACATTCGTCGCGGCATAGTAGAGCCCGGTCTGCTTCCGGCATTGGCTGCAATGGCAGTAGATCAGCTCGCGCAGCTCACCCTGTGCGGCAAAGCGCACTGCCCCGCAAAGACAGCTTCCCTTGTGAACGTCCGGCATTGTTCCCCCAAAGCGCAATCGTGATGCATCACCCTGTCATGCGGTGGATACGGCGGCACGATTGCGCGCGCCGCTTCCTGCTCCAGACACGAAAATGCCGGACCAGCTTCCAGAGCCGACCCGGCATTGTCAAATTCAAAACTCCCAAGCGACGTTCAGAAACCCTGAACGATGCCATGGAATGAGATCAGCCGTTGACGACCATCTTCTTCTCGTCGCGGCCGCCCTTCATGCGCTCGGCGAGCAGGAACGCGAGCTCCAGCGCCTGGTCCGCATTGAGGCGCGGATCGCAATGGGTGTGGTAGCGGTCGGCGAGATCGTCGCCGGAAAGCGCGCGCGCACCGCCGGTGCATTCCGTCACGTCGTTGCCGGTCATCTCGATATGGATGCCGCCCGGATGCGTACCTTCCGCGCGGTGGATCTGGAAGAAGCTCTCGACTTCCGACAGGATCCGCTCGAACGGGCGGGTCTTGTAGTTGTTGAGCGTGATCGTGTTGCCGTGCATCGGATCGCAGGACCAGACGACCTTCTTGCCTTCGCGCTCGACCGCACGGATGAGGCGCGGCAGATGCTCGGCCACCTTGTCATGGCCGAAGCGGCAGATGAGCGTCAGGCGGCCGGCTTCGTTGGCCGGGTTCAGAAGATCGATCAGCTCCAGGAGACCATCGGCCGTCAGCGACGGGCCGCACTTGAGACCGAGCGGGTTCTTGATGCCGCGGCAGTATTCGATGTGGGCATGGTCGGGCTGGCGGGTACGGTCGCCGATCCAGATCATGTGGCCGGAGGTGGCATACCAGTCGCCCGAGGTCGAATCGACGCGCGTCAGCGCCTGCTCGTACCCGAGCAGCAGCGCCTCGTGGCTCGTAAAGAAATCGGTCTCGCGCAGGCTCGGATGGTTTTCCGAGGTGATGCCGATCGCCTTCATGAAGTCCATGGTCTCGGAGATCCGGTCGGCGAGCTTCCGGTAGCGTTCTGCCTGTGGGCTGTCCTTGATGAAGCCCAGCATCCACTGGTGCACGTTGTCGAGGTTGGCATAGCCGCCCATGGCGAAGGCGCGCAGAAGGTTCAGCGTCGCGGCCGACTGACGGTAGGCCATGATCTGGCGTTCCGGGTTCGGGATACGCGCTTCCTCAGTGAACTCGATGCCGTTGATGATGTCGCCACGGTAGGACGGCAGCTCGACGTCGCCCTGCTTCTCGATGTTGGACGAGCGGGGCTTGGCGAACTGGCCGGCGATGCGGCCGACCTTCACCACCGGCTGCTGTGCGCCGAAGGTCAAGACGACGGCCATCTGCAGGAAGGCGCGGAAGAAGTCGCGGATCGTGTCGGCGCCATGCTCGGCGAAACTTTCGGCGCAGTCGCCGCCCTGCAGCAGGAAGCCGCGGCCTTCGGCAACATTTGCAAGGGCACTCTTCAGACGGCGCGCTTCGCCTGCAAACACCAGCGGCGGATACTTCGCGAGGCGCGCTTCGGTCGCCTCAAGCGCTGCCAGGTCCGGATAGTCCGGCACCTGCTGGATGGGTTTCTGCCGCCAGCTGTTTGGAGTCCAAGTCTGTGCCATTTCGATCACCTGTTGTCTGCCGCGGAACTATCCGCGCGGGTCGCGCCCTGACGGCCGAAGGTGGCCGCCCGGTATTCGGAAATTTCACTCATGTCCGCGTGCCCTGCCCCAACGCAAGATTATTGCGCCAAGCCGCCCGAAGCCGGTGACTTCGCGGATGCGGGCTTATAGACGTTAAGCGAAGGCTTGGAAAGACATCCTACCAGAATTCATCGGCGCCGGCGCCTGCAAAGCAAGGCACCGGCTGCCGGGGCCTCAGACCCGCTCGCCCTTGCGGATGCGGTAGGACGGCGAATACATCGTCACCAGTTCTTCCGCTGCCGTCGGATGCACTGCCATCGTCCGGTCGAAATCGTCCTTGGTGCAGCCGGCCTTCAGCGAAATGCCGAGCAACTGGGCCATCTCGCCCGCATCATGGCCGAGGATGTGGGCACCGAGCACCTTGCGGTCGGCACCGTTGACGATCAGCTTCATGATCATCTTTTCCTTGCGGCCCGAAAGCGTCGCCTTCATCGGCCGGAATTCGGCGCGATAAACGTCCAGCTCGTCGAAGCGGCGCGCCGCCTCTTCTTCCGTCAGACCGACGGTGCCGATCTCCGGCTGCGAGAAGACGGCGGTGGGGATCAGGTCGTGATCCGGCGACACCGGATTGTTCTTGTACTCGGTCTCGATGAAGCACATGGCCTCGTGGATCGCGACCGGCGTCAGTTGCACGCGGTCGGTGACGTCGCCAAGCGCATAGATGCCAGGCGCGCTGGTGCGCGAGAACGCATCGACAATGATGGCGCCGCGCTCATCGGTCTTGACGCCAGCCGCTTCGAGGCCGAGGCCCGTGGTGTTCGGCACGCGGCCAAGCGCCAGCATCACCTGATCGACGGCGATGTCGCCGTGCTTCATCGTGTGCGCGACGCGCTTCCCGGCATCATCGAGGGCGACCGACTGGATAAGGTCTTCGCAAAGGATGCGGATGCCCTTCTCTTCCATGGCCACATGCAGCCCGCGGCGCAGGTCGTGATCGAAACGCGAGAGAATTTCCTTGCCGCGATAGATCAGCGTCGTCTCGACGCCGAGGCCGTGGAAGATGTTGGCGAATTCGACGGCGATGTAGCCGCCGCCAGCGATCAGGATCGACTTGGGCAGGTCTGTGAGATCGAAAGCCTCGTTCGAGGAAATGCAGTGCTCGTGTCCCGGCAGCGCGTCATGCGGCGTCGGATGACCGCCAACGGCGATCACGATCCGCTCGGCCGTCACCGTGCGGCCGCTGTCGAGCAGGCGAACCGTGTTCGGGCCGACGAGCTCGGCGCGCGTATGCAGGATTTCGGCGCCGGCATTGTTCAGACCCTTCTGGTAGAGCCCTTCGAGCCGGGTGATTTCCTGTTCCTTGGCGGCGACCAGTTTCTTCCAGTCGAACCGGCTTTCGCCGACCGACCAGCCAAAGCCGGCGGCGTCTTCGAAATGTTCGGAAAACTGCGACGCGTAGACATATAGCTTCTTCGGCACGCAGCCGCGGATGACGCAGGTGCCGCCGTAGCGAAACTCCTCCGCAATCGCCACCTTCTTGCCGAGGCTCGCCGCCAGGCGTCCGCTCCTGACGCCGCCGGATCCGCCACCGATCACGAAGAGGTCATAGTCGAAAGCGGGCATGGGCAGTCTCCTGAAAGCAGCGGCCGAAATGGCGAAATGGTAAGCGCGCCGAACGATCTCGCGTTCGGCAGCCGGTGCGGCCAGCCGAAGGCCGCGCCGCAGGCACATATAGTGGTGCCTCCAGCCAAAAGAAAAGCCCGGATCACTCCGGGCTCCTCGAAACGTGATGAACCGTGGTCGGCGACGGTTATTGCGCCGGCGCCTGGACGGCGCCCTCGGCAGCCGGCTGCGTGCGGCCAACCTTTTCGTCGAGCGACTTGGTGGCTTCCTGGGTCAGATCGCGGGAAACGCCTGAGGCCCAGATGTCGGCGGCCTTCAGCAGTTCGCGCGAAGCGATCGGGCCGTTATCCAGGAGCTTCTTGCCGGCGGACGAGCCGTAAAATTCGGTGATCGCGTTCAGCTCTTCCAGCGAGAAGGTCTTCGCGTAGATCGTCGCCGCTTCGTTCTCGAGATCGGCACGGCGGGCGGCAAGGCTGAGTGCCTTCTCGTCGACGGTTGCCGTGATCAGTTCCTGATGGTTCGGCGATGACTGGATCAACGTGTTCTTCAGCCGCTCGGCAAGGTTCGGCAGAATGTTGTCGAAGCTGTTGGTCACGCCAAGCGCTGCGATCGTCGCGCGCGCCGCCTTGATCTGCTCTTCGGAGACGTCCTGGGCCTGCACCGCCGGAATCGATGCGGAAAGCAGAACCGCGGTGGCAGCGAATGTGCGGACAAGACCTGCGAGTTTGTTCATTTTTACCCTTGCTCCTGTGTTTGTCGCATGCTGCCCGGGCGATTGCCGCCGCCAGGCCCGCATGTGTGGAAACCTGTTGTCTTTACCGCTCCCAGCCCATTGCGGGCTGTCGGGAGCCAGCTCAGGACGCAGTCAGAATGCGTGCCTGCTCCGGCCCTGCAATGATTGCCAGCGACGCGATGTCGATGAAAAGCCCGTGCTCGACGACGCCGGGAATGGCATTCAGCTCTCCCGCGAGCGCATCTGCATCAGGAATACGGCCAAAAGATGCATCGAGAATGAGGTGTCCGCCGTCGGTCTTGAAGGCGCCGTCATGCGATTGACGCACGGCGATTTCGCCGGAAAGGCCGAGGCGCGAAGCGACTTTCTCGATCGCGATCCGCGTTGCCACCTGACCGAAGGGATTGACCTCGATCGGCAGTTTGAAGGCACCGAGGACCTCGACCACCTTCGATTCGTCGGCGATCACGATCATTCGCTTCGACGTGCTCGCGACGATCTTTTCGCGCAGCAATGCGCCGCCGCCGCCCTTGATCAGCCGCAGCCGGCCATCGACCTCGTCGGCGCCGTCGATCGTCAGGTCCAGTTCCGGCAGCTCATCGAGCGACTTCAATGGTACACCGAGTTCGAGGCAGAGCCGCGCCGTGCGCTCCGAAGTGGGAACGCCTTCGATGCGGAAGCCAGAGGCGACCTTCTCGGCCAGCAGCCGGACAAATTCCTCAGCCGTGGAGCCCGTACCGATGCCGAGGCGCATGCCGTCTTCGACATATTCCAGAGCCGCAGCCGCGGCTTTGATTTTCATTTCGCGGGCGTCCATGCGCCAGTCGCTCCCTTGTAATTCCGACGGACGGCTTTGCTGCAAACAGCGAACGGCCGGCCCGTTTTCCGCTGAGACACTTACACGCCCGGCGACGCAAACAAAAGTCAAAATGAAAATGCCGCCAAGGATTCCGTAGTACTTAGGACATGTACTCCCCATTGCATTCTGCTGTCACTTCGCCTACCCGAACGGCAACGTTTCCGGTGCCATGAGGTTTTTCGGTGTCATCTCCCATAGTCGTCTTCGATCTCGATGGAACGCTTGTCGATACCGCGCCGGACCTGGTCGCGAGCCTCAACCATGCGGTAACCCAGGCCGGCATCGCACCGGTCGGCTATGCGGATCTCACCCATCTTGTCGGGCACGGCGCACGCGCCATGATCGAGCGCACCTTCGCGCTCCGGCAAAAGCCGCTCGATGAAGACGTGCTGGAATGGCAGCTCAAGGAGTTCGTCGATTTCTACCACGGCTCGATGCCAGGCGATTCGCTGCCCTATCCGGGCCTCATCGACGCGCTCGACCGGCTCTCTGGCGGCGGCTTCAAGCTGGCGGTCTGCACCAACAAGCCGGAAAAGCTGGCAACGCGCCTGCTCGAACGCCTGGGGCTTATCGAACGCTTCGCCGCGATTTCGGGTGGCGACACTTTCGACGTACGCAAGCCGAACGCCGAGCACCTCCTGAGGACCGTCACCAATGCCGGCGGCTCGGCCGAACGCTCGGTGATGGTCGGCGACAGCCTCAACGACTTCCTCGTCGCCCGCAATGCAGCGGTACCGTCGATTGCGGTTCCTTTCGGCTACTCGGACGTCCCCGTCCAAAGCCTTGAGCCGACGAAAATCATCAGCCACTTCGACGAGCTGACACCGGAACTGGTCTCGGCGCTGCTCGAAGCCCGATGATCGAACAGAAAAAAGGCCGCTCGAAGCGGCCTTTTCTTATTCTTGTGTCTTATCCTTCGGCCCTGCGGGCGCCGCGCGTCGCGTCAAAGGCGCGGTTCATGTACATGTCGCGCTCATAGACGTCGTCGAAATACTCGACGACACCATCCTTGTTCGGCCATGCCGTGAAGTAAGCGACATAAACCGGCACCTTCACCGGAACCTGCAGCGCCTTGTTGTGGCCGCCGGCAATCTCGTTGCCGACGTCCTCGACGCTCGTGCCGAGCACGGCCGCCGCCATCAGACGCGGATCGGCAAGCCGCACGCAACCGTGGCTGAGTGCCCGGTTGTCGCGCTTGAAGAAGCTCTTCGACGGAGTGTCGTGCATGTAGATCGCATGCGAATTGGGGAAGAGGATCTTCAGTTCGCCGAGCGCATTGTCGCTGCTCGGCGGCTGGCGCACGGCAACCGATGCGGTCGAACCATACCAGTTGACCGACGACGACGGCACGGGCCGTCCGCCGACTTCGACCTGATAGCCCATGCGATCGAGATAGTTCGGGTCGCTGCGGAGTTTCGGCAGCATCTCGTTGACGATGATCGACTGCGGCACGCCCCAGTACGGATTGACCTCGACGGTCTGGATCTCGTCCTGGAAGAAATACGTCTGGTTCGCCTTCGAGCCGACGACGACGCGCATCGAGAACTGCTCGGCGCCCTGGTCCGTATAGGTCGCGGTGAAGGCCGGCTGGTTGATGAAGACGTAACGACCACCGAGGCCATCCGGCAGCCAGCGCGCCTGCTCCATGGCGATCTCAAGCTTGTTGATCTTGTTCGCCACGCTGTCGCCACCCGTCAGGATGCGCACCGACGCCTGGCCGACGACGCCGTCAGCCTTCAGCCCGTGTTCCCTTTGGAAGGCTTCGACCACGGTTACCAGTTCCGGCGTGTATTCCGGAGTTCCCTGGTAAGCGGCAAGAACCGCAGCATGTTCGGTCTTCAGCGCTTCCGAGCCCTTGAGGCGAATACCGGCAATGATGTTGGCGAGCTCTGGATTGCTCTGGCCCGGCTTAAGCAGCGTGCCCGGCGCGATCTCGACGCGCTGCTCGGCGCCCGTTTCCGCCCTCAGCTTCTCCAGTTCGACGGAGAGTGCCGCAAATTGCGCGCTCTTCGGGTTCTGGTCGTTGAGAAGCGTGGCGACGTCGTTGCTCGCCGACAGCTTGTCGAGAAGCGGGGCGAGTTCGACAGTCTTGCGCTTGAAGTCGTGGTAGCCGGAGATCTTGTTCGGATCGATGCGGCCGCGCACCGTGTCCTGCGCATAGGTGAGCGTTGCCGCCGACAGCGCGATTTCGAACTGCAGCAGTTCCTTTTCGCGCGCGATCATGTCGCCGCGGTCGAAAGTGTCTGCCGGTACGTTGACCGTATAATCCTGCGGGTCGAGGCCGACCTTGGCTGCATCGGCGAGAACGGCGACCGCCGCCTTTGCCTTGGCGTTCACGCCTTCGGCGCCAATCCAGATGTAATCCATGCGGGCGCCGTAATGGGCTTCGACCGCCTTGGCGACGTCGCCAGACGCGCGAACGTTGATATCCGGCAGGAACTGCCGCGCGTCGGCAAGCGGCGTGCGCAGCATCGGCGGCAGCGCATCGTTGCGCACGGAGCCGGTAACGACCGGATCGAGCAACTTGTCGGTCGAGATGCGACGCAGCGGCTCCGCCTTGTAGGTGTAATATTTGGGGCCTGTGACCTTCGGCAGCGGCCTGGCCGCATTCTGCTGCGGGTCGATGAAACCACCAACGCCGGGCAGCGGCTGGGTCGGCTGAACCTGCTGAGCCTCGGTCTTCTTCCGGCCTGCCCGGATGAAATCGCCGAACGTGAAGGCCGAAGCCGGCCGCGCATCCATGGTCGCGATCGCACAGCCGCTCATGAGCGCCACGATCGCTGCCGTCTTAATTACTCTCATATGAAACTACGTCCCCGTATCGCGTTGTCGCCGAATTCGACTGAAGCCAGATTCTCGCCACGCCCTCGTGCACTGAAAGTTATAGAAAAGGATGGTGAATGAAAAGGAAACGCGCCCGCGAACATCGACCTTGAATCTCCTTCCTCGTCCCAGCAAACGCCTCGATTCCATAACGTTCGAAGGGGGATAAAAATTTGATCCATATGGATTTTATTTCAGCAGGAGGTCATGGGCCGGTTGCAGCCGCCGATCGGCGCGTAAAAAGAACGCCGCGCCTGTGACCGAAACATCACAACAGGGCCCGCGGCCCGCAAGCGACCGAATCACGATCGTTCCGGGCCGGCCTTGTTGCACGTCAACGTTTCAAACGATTGTAGCATGGCGAGCCGCGCCACGCCCCTTTACAAGCTCCGGCAGGCGGGGCAGAGAGAGGCCCGGCACCCTGGGGAGATGCGCCGCCCGGCCCCCTCGCCCAGGCTTCATGAACCGCATGATCAAGGCAGGTATCACGATGACATCGACGCGCACGGAAACAGATACGTTCGGCCCCATCGAAGTGGCAAGCGACCGCTATTGGGGCGCCCAGGCCCAGCGCTCGCTCGGCAATTTCAAGATCGGTTGGGAAAAGCAGCCGGCCTCGATCGTCCGGGCACTCGGCATCGTCAAGCAGGCAGCCGCCCGCACCAATCAGGCGCTCGGCCGTCTGGATTCGACCGTCGCCGATGCCATCGTCAAGGCATCGCAGGAAGTGATCGACGGCAAGCTCAACGACCATTTCCCGCTCGTCGTCTGGCAGACCGGTTCGGGCACCCAGTCGAACATGAATGCCAACGAGGTGATTTCGAACCGCGCCATCGAACTCATGGGCGGCGTCATGGGCTCGAAGAAGCCGGTGCATCCGAACGATCACGTCAACATGAGCCAGTCGTCGAACGACACCTATCCGACGGCGATGCACATCGCCTGCGCGGAACGGGTGATCCATGACCTGCTGCCGGCGCTGAAGCACCTGCACAAGGCGCTGGAAGCCAAGGTCAAGGCATTCGATCACATCATCAAGATCGGCCGCACCCACACCCAGGATGCAACCCCGCTGACGCTCGGCCAGGAATTTTCCGGCTACGCAGCCCAGGTCGCCTCCTCGATCAAGCGCATCGAGATGACGCTGCCCGGTCTTTGCGAACTGGCTCAGGGCGGCACGGCCGTCGGTACCGGCCTCAACGCGCCGGTCGGCTTTGCCGAGAAGGTCGCCGAAGAGATCGCCAAGATCACCGGCATCGCCTTCACTTCTGCGCCGAACAAGTTCGAGGCGCTTGCCGCCCATGATTCCATGGTCTTCAGCCACGGCGCGATCAACGCGACGGCCGCCGCCCTCTTCAAGATCGCCAACGACATCCGCTTCCTCGGCTCCGGCCCGCGCTCCGGCCTCGGCGAACTGTCGCTGCCTGAAAACGAGCCTGGCTCGTCGATCATGCCCGGCAAGGTCAACCCGACCCAGTGCGAAGCGCTGACCCAGGTCTGCGTCCAGGTCTTCGGCAACCACGCCGCCCTCACCTTCGCCGGCAGCCAGGGCCACTTCGAGCTCAACGTCTTCAACCCGCTAATGGCCTACAACTTCCTGCAGTCGGTGCAGCTGCTTTGCGATGCGGCCGTGTCGTTCACCGACAATTGCGTCGTCGGCATCGAGGCACGCGAAGACAACATCAAGGCGGCACTCGACCGCTCGCTGATGCTGGTCACCGCGCTCGCTCCGAAGATCGGCTACGACAACGCAGCCAAGATCGCCAAGACCGCGCACAAGAACGGCACGACGCTTCGCGAAGAAGCCGTCGGCGGCGGCTACGTGACGAACGAAGAATTCGACGCGATCGTCCGCCCGGAAACGATGATCAGCCCGGCCTGATCCATTTTGACACACCACGGCGCCTCAACGGCGCCGTGGCTTCAAGTCGCAAACGCAAGGATAGATCGGCGGGAACGGCCGCAATCGATCGAACTGCGGTGCACAGCGGCGGCAAATATTAAGACTTCGCAAATCATTTGCCCCTAAAAATCATAACCCGTAAGCAGTGATTAATATTAGGGGGTTTGCACATGCAAACGGCAAACTCGGGCAAAACACAGACGCCCGATATCGCAGCGCAAGTAACCCATGCCATGCGCATGATGGGTGTCGCGCCTATCCCCCGCAACTACGAGCTCTATTACGAAGCCTATCTCGGCTCCAACCCGCAGCTCTCGAAGGAACTCGCAGCGCTCGGCAGCCGCGCGACCCAGGAAGAGCTGGATGCGATCGGCGCGCAGTACTTCAGCCACATTCACCGCTCGACCGGCATCGAGCGCGCCCACACGACGCTTGCAGCCAAGCTCGCCGAACTGGTCACGCTTTTGAAGGACGAGCAATACGCGCCCGAGAACTACAACAAGGTTCTCGACGAAGCCTATGTCAACATCGTCAGCAAGAGCGCGTCGAGCGCCGACATCCTGCGCCATGCGATCGGCATCCTGACCGAGGCGACCGCCGAGACGATGAGCCAGGGCAAGGAGCGCGTGCAGACCGTCGTGCAGAAATCCTTCGAGATGGAAGTCATCCGGCAGGAACTCGACGAGTACAAGCGCATCGCCAACACCGATTCGCTGACGCGGCTGGCCAACCGCCGCGCCTTCGACGACAATCTGGCCGCCGTCTACAATAACGAGCACCTGAGAAACTTCACCGGCCTGCTCGTTGCCGACATCGACCATTTCAAGAAGGTCAACGACACCTTCGGCCATCCGGTCGGCGACAAGATTCTCGCGACCGTCGGTGGCGTCCTACGCGCCAACCTGCGCCGCGAGGCCTTCGTTGCCCGCACCGGCGGCGAGGAGTTCGCCATCATCCTTGGCGACAGCACCCAGGAAGAATGCCTGCAGATCGCCGATCGCATCCGCACGGTTCTTGCGGCAACGCCCTTCCGGAATTCGAAAACCGGGGTCAACTACGGCCCGATCACGCTTTCCGTCGGTGTCTGCATGGCGACCGCAGCCGAAGACCCTGTCGATCTCTACAACAAGGCGGATATCGCGCTCTATTCGGCCAAGAATGGCGGGCGCAACAAGACCGTTCTCTTCGAAGACGGCATGCGCAAGGAATCCGGCCGCAATTGGCTGATCTATCGACGCTGAGCCAAGACGCGCGTCCTGCGATGTACCTCAAAATCAGCGCCCTTCCCGGGCGCTTTTTTTGTGTGCCAGGACTTGCGAGTGGTTAACCCCTCTGGACGTTGCGAGGCGGCCGTTTAGCGACGGCAGGCATCCGCACCCGCAGCCCGAGCGATCGCGATCAGTTCCGGCCGGTACTCGAAATGCATCGTATCGAAGTGGTACCAGCGGCCACCCCAGATGAAGCCGTGCTTCTCGAAAATCTCGACGATTTTGAGCGGATAGCGGTTGCGATAGCCGTGCGCTCCCTTGGCCTTCCCGGCCCAGCGCCAGTAGTCGGCGAAATCGGTGTTGATGTCGATAGCCGCGCCGAGGCTATGGACCGACAGCGTTGCCGCGCCGGCAATCGGCCGCCAGTTGAAGGTGCCGGCGCTTGGGCTGAGATAGCGCTTGAGTTCGGCATGCTGCGAAAGGTCCGCGGCGACCGCCTTCAGCGCCGCGGCCGTTCCTTGCTTCCTCGTGACCTGCAGCCATTCGCCGAACCAGTTCACGGAGACGAGATCCCGCCCAACCGCGGCCGCGCTGCCGCCGTAGAGGCGTTTCAGTAGCGTTTCACTGCGAATGCGCCCAGGGTCGAAATCGACGGCCGGCGGCTGTGCACAGGCGCCCAGCGGATAGATCTGTGACAGGCTGTCCTCGATATCCGCCGCGGCCAGCTTTTCGGCATGGCTCTTCTTCCTGCCGTCGTCGATGGAGAGCGGCGCCCCACCATCCCGCAGGACCAGGATATTGCCATCGATCCGCTCGATGGCATCGGGGTAGGCCGTAGCCAGCAGGCTGAGCTTCTCTGATAGACTTGGCTCGCCGGCTGTCGCCTTGCCGGCCAAGAGAGCGAGCAGGAGTGCTGATGCACCTGTCAGAGCATGCTGCAGCACCAAAGCCTCCACCCGCGCGCTTCGCTGAGATGGGCGACCGTACCGGTCAGACCCCGCAGCAGCCTACCACATGGTCTTGGCGGCGCGCTCCGGCCATTCGCGGTCATAGGTTTCGCGGTCGAAATCCGCCTTGGCAGCCTTCAGCAGCGTGCCGGGCGTCGGCAGCGATGCCGGATCGAGGAAACGTTCCGGGTTCCAGAGCTGCGCGCGCATCACCGCACGGGCGCACTGGAAATAGACTTCACCGATGGTCACGACAATGACGCTGCGCGGGTGTTTGCCGTCAACCTCGAAGCTCCCAGTCAATTCCGGATCGATGCTGAGCACCGCGGTGCCGTTGATGCGCATCGTCGTGTTTGAGCCGGGGATCAGAAACATCAGCGCCACGCGCGGGTCACGGACGATGTTGGCGAGCGAATCGACCCGGTTGTTGCCGCGCCAGTCGGGAAGCAGCACCGTCGTGTCGTCGGCGACGCGAACCACGCAATCGTCGGCACCGCGGGGCGAACAGTCGAGCCCTTCCGGCCCGACGGTTGCGAGCGCGCAGAAAGGCGAAGCCTCGATCATCAGCCGATACTCCGCCGTCAGCGTCTTGGTGACCTTGGCCACCGATGCTTCGCTGACACCGCCATAGAGCGCGTTGAGTTCCTCGACCGAGGTGATGACCGACATGCCGTCCTCCAATACCGAAAGATCTCCGGATCGATGGCAGGGCGCGGATTGCGAAGCGATTCCGGAGGCTAAAGCGACCCTTCGACCGATAGCATGACAGTCTGATGACGGCAGCAACGAAAAATAGTCAGGCCGCGGCTTTTTGATCTTCCGCGTGTATGAAGGCATTGATCCGCGCGATCACGGGTGCGGCCGAAACGATGCGGCGATGGCCGAAGCCGTTTGCCCAAAACATCTCGACGTTCGGCCCGGCCGCCGCATAGCGGCGGGCATGATCGGCGCTGACTTCCTTGTCGTCCTCCGCATGGATGACCAGCGTCGGCACGGCGAGCACGCCGATGATCCGCGCTGCGTCGAATTCCTCGAGGCGTTGGCCGGAGAGACGCTCGACGACACCTTCGAAGGCCGCCTGCGTCTTCGGCGCCAGACGAAGAATTCTCCCGAAACCTTTGAAAAGCCATGTCATCTCGCTCGGCGCGCCGATCAGCACCAGCTTCTTCGCCACATGGCTGCGCACGTCACAGACGATGCCGCCTGCCGCGCAGGCAAGGCTGCCGCCGCCAAAGGAATGACCGACGCAGACGTCGAAATTGCCGAAATGCCGCCAGGCAGCGTCGATCGCCCGAACCGCTGCAGGCATTGTGAGTGTGCGCCCCGGCGAGCCGCCATGCCCCGGCCAGTCGAGCGTCACCACCTCGGCTCCACCCTTGACGAGCCCGTCGATCATCGCGGCGAGATAGTCGCTGCGCGATCCCCATCCATGCACGAGCAGGATGCGCTTGGCGTTGGCGGCATTGCGCGGAGCGGCGAACTGGCGTGCCAGCACCCAGCCGCCGGCATAGGAAAGCGTCACCGGCTGTCCCGTGGCGATCACGGGCGCCGCGGCCGCGAGCGCCGCCTTCTCCTTGGCGTTCTTAGGCTTCCTGCCGGGCGTCACGCTGAAAAGCTTGAAGGCAAGCCTGCCGGCGACCTCGGGCGAGAACGCTGCCACGCCTTTCAGCGTCTGACGGATGACCTTGATCGCAAAGGGTGCCATAGTGGGAATCTCTTGTTATGTTCAATGCTGAACATAATTGTACAACGTTGAACAAAAATCAAGTGACGAACGAACATCATTTCCCCTGGGACCACCCCCGTTTCCGCAGCTGGATCGCCGTTGCGCGCGCCTGCCAGCTCATGCAGCAGACGGTGACACGCGAGATCGCCCATCTCGACATCAAGCCGCCACACCTCGATATCCTGATCAACCTCTACCGCTTCGACGGCATTTCGCAGCAGGAGCTGGCACGCAAACTGCTGGTGGGCCGCTCCAACATGAGCATGCTGTTGCCGCAGCTGGAAAAGCGCGGCCTGATCCTGCGCCGCGGCGACGAGAAGGACAAACGGGTGCTGCGGTTGTCGCTGACACAGGAGGGGCGCAACCTTACGGAGGCAGCCATGGAGATCCACACGGCGCTGATCGAGAAATTGCTGGACGACGAGCCGTTGGAGGACTGCATGGTGGTCACCCGATCCATGGAGCGGCTGATCGGGATACTGCTGAAAGAAGAGGACGAACTGGCCTGACGACAGGCACGGTCGAGGTCAGCGCGGCTTTTCCGCCTTGTCGCGCGACATGCCCTTCTCAACGAGTTCCTGCTCGTAAGCGCCGAACAGGTCTCCACCCTTCTCGCCGAGTTCGCGCAGATAGCTCCAGGTGAAGATGCCGGTATCGTGAAAATCGTCGAAACCGATGCGCACCGCGTAATTGCCGGTCGGCTGCACCGAAATGATCTGCACGTTGCGCTTGCCGGGCACCGTCACCCGTTGGCCCGGCCCATGGCCCTGGACTTCGGCAGAGGGCGAAAGCACCCGCAGCATCTCCGCCGAGAGATCGAAGGATGCGCCATCGTTGAAGGTGACGACGAGCCGGTGGCGATCTTTGGAGACACGCAGTTCCGTCGGCCAGATTTCACTCATATTGCCTGCTCCTGTTCGCGAACGGCAAATGCGATGCCGTCCATTCGCCGTGATCCGCGTGAAGCTTCATCGCACCTTGCGTGCTGAAACTCCCATCCCTGAAGCGGCTTTGACTTAGGGATGAGTATGCACTAGCGCAGAAATCGGCCGGCGAGAATTACCCTGCTCTTCCGATCAACAGTTTGCGACAGTATGCGCCTTGACGCGAGCAGGTTCGACGACGACATTGAAAGGGCTGGGAGAAAGACGTTTTGAACACAGCCACGATAGACAGGTTCGGCGCTAGGCCGCTAAAGCAGAAGTCCGCTCCGATGATCGACCCCTTCGGTCGAGCGATCACCTATCTGCGCGTGTCGGTCACCGATCGCTGCGATTTCCGCTGCACCTATTGCATGGCGGAGCACATGACCTTCCTGCCGAAGAAGGATCTGCTGACGCTCGAAGAATTGCACCGGCTCTGTTCCGCCTTCATCGCCAAGGGCGTGCGCAAGCTGCGGCTTACCGGCGGCGAGCCGCTGGTGCGCAAGAACATCATGTTCCTGGTGCGCGAGCTCGGCAAGGAGATCGAGGCCGGCCGGCTCGACGAGCTGACGCTGACGACCAATGGCTCGCAGCTCGCGAAATATGCCTCCGAGCTTGTCGAGTGCGGCGTCAAGCGCATCAACGTCTCGCTCGACACGCTCGACCCGGCGAAGTTCCACCAGATCACCCGCTGGGGCGACCTCTCCAAGGTCATGGAAGGCATCGACGCGGCCCAGGCTGCCGGCCTCAAGATCAAGATCAATGCGGTGGCGCTGAAAGGTTTCAACGACGCGGAGATCCCCGATCTCATGCGCTGGGCCCATGGCCGCGGCATGGACCTGACGCTGATCGAAACCATGCCGATGGGCGAGATCGAAGAGGACCGCACCGACCACTACATGCCGCTCTCCGAGATGCGCCGGCAATTGGAACAGAGCTTCACGTTCTCCGACATTCCCTATCGCACCGGCGGCCCTGCGCGTTATCTCGAGGTCGCGGAGACCGGCGGGCGGCTCGGCCTTATCACGCCGATGACGCATAATTTCTGCGAGAGCTGCAACCGCGTCCGCCTCACCTGCACGGGCACGCTCTATATGTGCCTCGGCCAGAACGACGCGGCCGACCTGCGCACGGCGCTCAGGGCCTCCGAAGACGATGCCTATTTGAGCCAGGTGATAGACGAGGCGATCGGCCGCAAGCCGAAGGGCCACGACTTCATCATCGACCGCGAGCACAACCGCCCCGCCGTCGCCCGCCACATGAGCGTCACCGGCGGCTGATCCTCTCGCCTATTGTACAATTGGAACGACAACCGGCAGGCGGCCCCTCAACCGCCTGCCGGCACCTTCTCCCTCGCCAAGCGGGGAGAAGGGAATGTGGGGCACACGTTCGTGTCCCCACGTACTCCGCACGGACGCGTCGACGGCTTGCGCTTTCCGGCTACCTGCATTGGGATGTCTTGCCGCCGTGCACGTCCCCCCGCCCCGCCTGCGGGGAGAGGGTTAGGGTGAGGGGCTGATAAGCCGGGCGGCAAGCCTTGAAAGCCGCCGTCGGAGGAACAGCTCAGGCGGCGTAGCTGCGACGCCCCTGCGGCTGCGCACCCATTCCCTCCGTACCGGTGCGGAAGCGCTCGATCTTCTCGTTAAGCGCTTCCACCTGCCGGCGCAGCCCGTGGATCTCGGCGGTGTTCTCCTCGACCATGGCGGCGTTCTGCTGGGTGATCAGCTCGACCTCATGCACGGCCGAATTGACCTCGTTGAGGCCGGTATACTGGTCAGCCGCCGAGGCCTCGATATTGCTGACGAGGTCGTGGATCGTGGTGATGTGAATGTTGATGACGGTGAGCGCGTCGCCCGTTTCCTGCACCAGAGCCACGCCGCTCCTCACCTGTGCCGAACTTTCGGAGATCAGGCCCTTGATCTCGCGGGCCGCTCCTGCGCAACGCTGGGCAAGCTCGCGCACTTCCTGCGCCACCACGGCAAAGCCACGGCCCGCCTCGCCTGCCCGCGCCGCCTCGACGCCGGCATTGAGAGCCAGAAGATTGGTCTGGAAGGCGATCTCGTCGATGACGCCGATGATCGTGCTGATCTTCTCGGAGGAGCGGTTGATCTCCGCCATCGCGTCGATCGCCTTGGCCACCACCTGGCCGGAATGCTTGGCATAGGAGTTGGTTTCGCCCACCGAAACCGTCGTCTTGCGCGCGCTTTCCGCCGTCGTGCGAACGATCTCCGTCAACTGCCGAAGGGCACGCGAGCTTTCCTCGAGTGCGGCTGCCTGCTGCTCGGTGCGGCGTGCCAGGTCGTCAGCCGACGACGCGAGATTGCCGGTGCCACCGGTGATCTCGCCTGTCACGACACGCACGTCGGCCAGCGTCGCCCGCAACGCCTCGACCGCATTGTTGTAGGTGCGCGCCATGATGACGTAGTCGGCCGGCAGGTCCTCGGCCATGCCTTCCTCGAGATTGCCGTCGGCGAGAGCTGCGAGAACATCCGAAAGCGCGTTCAGCGCCTGCATCTGCTCGGCCTCAACCCGGGCACGCTCCGCGGCACGGCGCGCTTCTTCTTCTGCCGAAAGCGCACGTGCTGCCTCCGCCTCGCGCCCCAGCCGCACGTTCTCGACGGCATTGTCGCGGAATACGGCAACGGAGCGCACCATGTCGCCGATCTCGTCGCCGCGGTTGCGACCCTCGATGGCAACGTCGAGATCGCCGCCGGCAAGCCGCGTCATCGTTTCGGTCACGCGCTTCAGCGGGCCACGCAGCGTTTCGACCAGCATCAGGCCGCCGATGATGGCGAGCAGCGTGCCGGCGATCATGGCGACGATCGAGACGTCGGCCGAACGCTGGCTGTCGACCTTGCCGGCTTCCTGCGCGCTGCTGACGAAGCTTTCGAGCGTGGTGCTAGCGGACGCGACCAGGGCCGAGGCTTCGGCCTTGGTCTCCTGCCAGCGACCGCCGACGTCGATCAGTGCCGCGGTGCCCTTGTCGATGTTGTCGAGCGAGGGGCCGAGCTTCGCCGGAAGATCGCGGAGCGCCGCGTTCTTGCCGCCGAGTTCGCCCAGCTTGCCCGCCGTTTCGCGAACCGCCTGGAGGTCGGCCATGACCGGCTCGCGGCCAGCGGCATCGAGCTTGCGGTGCAGCTCGCTGATATGCAGCCGCGTGCTGTCGAGCCCCTTGAAGGTATCGCCCATCAGCGTGATCAGGGTCTTCAGTTGCGAGATCTCGGCATCCATGCCGACGAAGCGCTTGGCCGCCGTATCCGAGTTCTTGGCTGCCTCCTTGGCGAAGTCCGCTTCATATTTGGAGAATTTGCTGAGAACCGGCACCAGCGCGTTCTTCTTCGCCTCGCTGTCTTCGGTACCGGCAAGGATCGCCTGAACCTTGAGCGCCTGCTCCTTCACGTCGGCAATCGGCGCCTGCACCTTTTCCGAGGCAATCTTTTCCGCCTCATCGATCTGCTTCACGAGATGCGGCAGCAATTTGCCAGCCTGTTCGATCTTGGCATCCGGATTGACGGCCATCGTGACCGGCAGTCGGAATTTCTTGATGCGCTCGGCAAGGCCCTGATAGGCGGCGGCATCGAAGAGCAGCGCCTTGGCGAAGGCTTCCTTCTCGCCGGATTCCTTGCGGATGATGTCGATCTGCTTGTAGGCGCTGTTGCCCTGCTCGGTCATCTCGGCGAGCGCCGTTTCCAACGATGCCGTCACCTGGTCCCGTTCGAGCTTGGTCGCCCAGAGCTTTTCCGTCTGGCTGCGCATCGCCTCGCCCAGCGCCAGCACCGAGGCGATCTCCGCCTTATCCTCACCACGCGTCAGCAGGCCGTCGAGCGTCTTCACGCCACTTTCCTGCTCGTCGATCTGGCTCGCCAAAGCAGCCCGAGTTTCCTCGCTCGGCGTATCGGCAAAAGCCTGCAGCGCACTGCGGAGCGCCTGGAAGTCCGAGAGATTATTGATGGTTTCCCGCGTCACGGTCATATGGCCGTTGAGCGTGCGGGCGGTAAAGAAGCCAATGAGACCAATACCGGCAATCAGCGCCACAAGCGGAACCACGAAAAGCAGAACCTTGGTGACGATCCGCAAGCGCTGCAGCAGGCGATCGATGAAAGACATTGCGCACCCCTGAACTATTCTTATGGGAAGCAGGCCCGCGCGGCGGCTTTTCTTGGTGGAAACACCGATAGGACGAGTGCCGAAGGCTCTCCTAAGCCTGGGCAGACGTCCCTGGAATGGCCACCCTGCAAGGTTTACTGCGGCGCCACCCCGCCGATCGCGTCATGCGAATGGATGCGGAATTGCAAGCCACGATAGGCAGCGAAACTTAAGATTCCGCGAATAAGCTCATGTTCTCCGGCGGAAGTTGTATCGGCCTGCCACAGTCTTCCGGGCAATTGAACTCGGCCGGGACGAACCGTTCTACTTGCGCTGAAAGAAAAACGGCTGCCGCATGCGAACCCGTTTGCACAAGCCGGCAGCCAATGCTTAAACATTAGGCGATCCATCCCGTGGATTCGCCTCCCCATTCGTCGACAGCGTAGCCCGCTTTCCGGCGCCGCAGGACAGCCAGCATGCAAGCCTCCACCAATTTCCGCGGCATTCTTTTCATGTGCCTGGCGATGGTCACGTTCTCCTGCAACGACGCGCTCGTCAAATCCGTCACCGGCGCGATGAATGTCGGCCAGATCATCTTCGTGCGCGGGCTGCTGACGACGCTGATGGTGGTGCTCGCCGCCTGGCACTTTCGTGCCTTTCGGCCGCTCCGCACCCTTATGAAGCCGGTGATCCTGCTGCGCATCGCCATGGAGGCGCTGGCCTCGGTCACCTATATCTCCGCCCTCGGCCAAATCCCGCTCGCCAATGCCTCGGCGATCATGCAGGCGCTGCCCCTGGCAGTCACGCTCGGCGCCGCCCTGTTCCTCGGCGAGCCGGTGGGCTGGCGGCGCTGGACGGCGATCATCGCCGGCTTCATCGGCGTGCTGATCGTGCTCCGGCCCGGTCCCGAGGGTTTCACGCCAGCGGCACTGACCGTCGTCGCCTGCGTGTTCGTCACGGCGACCCGCGATCTCTGCACCCGCCGCATCGGCCATGACGTGCCCTCGCTCTACATCACCGTGTCGACCTCCCTCGTCACAACCATCGTCGGCGCCGTTCTCATCCAGCCGATGGGCGGCTGGCAGCCGATGTCAGCGACGACGTTTGGCCATATCGCGGCAGCAAGCGTTCTCCTCATGCTCGGTTACCAGACGATCGTGCTGGCCATGCGCGCCGGCGATATCTCGGTCATTGCGCCCTTCCGCTACACCAGCCTGATCTGGTCGATCGCAATCGGCATATTCTTCTTTGCGGAAGTGCCTGACAGATGGATGCTGGTCGGCGTCGCGGTCATTATCGGTTCGGGCCTCTACACCTTCTACCGCGAGACCCTGCGCGGCCGAAAAGCGGTCGCCCAGCGCTCGCTGACCGGCCCGCTGGAATAGGAGCCGCCCGATGCCGGAGACCAGACACCCCTCGCTGATCAGCGCGCCGCTACCAGCCGTCATCCTCGCCGGCGGATTGTCGCGCCGCATGGGAAGCCCGAAGTCGGACCTCAAGCTCGGCGGCCGCACGATGCTTTCGCACATCATCGAGCGGCTTCGGCCCCAGGTTACGAGTATCGCCGTCAATCTCAACGCCGAGCCGGCATACGCGATCGGCGGAAATACGCCCGTTATTGCCGATACGGTTCCGGGTTTTCTCGGACCGCTCGCCGGCGTGCTGACGGCCATGCGCCATGTGGCGGTGAGCGCGCCGGAGGCATCCCATGTCGTGGTCGTTCCGACCGATACACCGTTCTTTCCGGAGGATCTCGTCGCGCGACTAGCCGGCGCCCTGACCCAACCTCAGCAAATTGCCGTCGCGGCATCCGTCGGCCAGATGCATCCGCTGTTCGCACTCTGGCCGGTCGCGCTCGCCGACGATCTGGAGAGCTGGCTGACGAACGACCCGAAGCGGCGCGTCCGTGCCTTCATCGAACGCCATGCCTCGGTAACGGTCGATTTTCCTGTCACCATGACGCCGAAGGGTGCATTCGATCCCTTTTTCAACGTCAACACGCCTGCGGATCTCACCGAGGCGGAAGAATGGTCGAGCTTGTTTAAGGGTAGAAATGCATGAGCGCCATGAAGATCTTCGGCATCGCCGGCTGGAAGAACTC
Source organism: Ensifer sp. CCNWLY38 (assembly GCF_037120565.1). Taxonomy (NCBI): domain Bacteria; kingdom Pseudomonadati; phylum Pseudomonadota; class Alphaproteobacteria; order Hyphomicrobiales; family Rhizobiaceae; genus Ensifer; species Ensifer sp. CCNWLY38. Next base: position 377,849 of record NZ_JBBBBO010000002.1, on the reverse strand, counting down.
CGGCAAGACCGGGCTGATGGTACGGCTCGTCAGCGAATTGACGCAGCGCGGCCACGTGGTTTCCACCGTCAAGCACGCGCACCACGATTTCGACATCGACAAGGTCGGCGCCGACAGCTACCGCCATCGCGAGGCTGGCGCCCATGAAGTGACGATCGTCTCCGGCACGCGCTTTGCGATCATGCACGAGCTGCGCGGTGCGCCGGAACCAAGCTTCGAGGAGATCCTTGCGCGGCTCGCCCCCTGCAATCTCGTGCTCATCGAAGGCTACAAGCGCGAACCGATCCCGAAGATCGAGGCGCGACGTCTTGAGTCGGCAAACCGCGAGCCGCTGGCCCCCACCGATCCGCACATCTGCGCGATTGCAGCCGACCACCCGGTCACGGACAGCGACCTACCCGTCTTCGATCTCGACGACACCACAGCGATCGCTGACTTCGTCGAAAAGGTCACGGGGTTGCAACGCAAAGGCGACGCTTCCTGACGACCGTATGAGCGGCGCCTCAAGCTTCAACGCTGCGAGGCGTCGCGATACTCTTTCGGCAGCGCGGCAAGCGCCTGTTGCGCCTTCTGCATCCATTGCGCGGCGGCCTTGGCATACCATTCGGCCGCGGCCGAAAGATCCTTCTCCACACCGTCGCCTCTGGCATAGGCGATGCCGAGATTGAGTTGCGCATCGGCATTTCCCTGTTCGGCGGCCTTGCGAAACCACCTGACGGCAGCCGCAGTGTCGATTTCCACGCCGATCCCGTTGAGATAGGCCATTGCGAGATTGTACTGCGCCAGGGCATAGCCCTGCTCGGCCGAAAGCGCATAGAGCCGGGCTGCTTCCTTCACGTTCTTCTCGAGGCCCTGGCCGTTGGCGTACATGACCGCCAGATTGAATTGACCTTTTGGATCTCCGCGCTCAGCGAGCGTCAGGAACCAGTGGTGCGCTTCCGCGTAGTTTTCCGCCACGCCGGTACCGTTCAGGTACATGACGCCGACATTCATCTGGGCCTGGGAATGCCCCTGCCTTGCCGCCTTCAGGAACAGTTCGAACGCCGCAGCCTCGTCCTTCTCGACGCCTCGCCCCAACATATAGAGGATCGCCAGATCCACCTGCGCCGAGACCATGCCCTGGTCGGCCGCCTTGCGGCACCAGGTCACCGCCTCCCGATCGTCGCGCCCGAGCCCGAAGGCGCGAACGTAAACGCTGCAGAGGAGGTTTTGCGCATCCTTGTTGCCGGCATCAGCAGCAGGCCGCAGCCAGCGAATTCCCTCCTTGGCATTAACCCGCCCGGCCTCACTGTTGAAATAGAGCCTGCCGGCATTCGCTTGTCCCTTGACGTTTCCCTGCTCGGCGGCACGCAGATACCAGCGTAGGGCCTCTGCCAGATTGCGTTCTACACCGGCGCCTTTCTCGTACATGAATCCGAGATTGAATTGAGCGCGAGCCTCCCCGGCGACCGCGGCCCGAGACGTCCATCGGTAGGCCTCCGCGTCATTCTTCAGCGTGCCGTTTCCTTGAAAATAGGCGATGGCCAGATTGTGCATGGCCGACACCAGCCCCTGCTCTGCCGCCTTGCGATACCATTCGAAGGCCGCGGCCTGATCGCGCTTCGTGCCGCGCCCTTCCTGAAGCATATAGCCGAGGTTGTATTGCGCCGTTGCATAGCCCTGGTCCGCTGCCAGCCGATAGTAGGCGACGGCCTGCACCTCGTCCTTGGCAACACCCAAACCCTGTTCGTAGTGAACCCCGAGATTGTATTGCGCGGCCGGCGTGTTCTGCTCGGCGGAGAGCCGAAACCAGCGGAGCGCCTCGGCATAGTTCTGCTTCACGCCTTCGGCGCCGTTGAAATAGATCGTAGCAAGGAGGAACTGCGCTTTCGCATTGCCCTTCTCGGCCGGGTTGCGATACCAGCCGATGGCCTTCATGACATCGCGGGCAACGCCCTCGCCGGTCTGATAGCGCATGCCCACATCGACCTGCGCCTCGACATCTCCTTCTTCGGCACGCTGCAACACCTGCTCGAACGGCGGCAATGCCGTCCCTGCGCCATCCGCGCGAGCAGATGACGAGAGCATCTGCGACAGCAGCGCAATAACAAGCCCGAAGACGACACGTTTCATCCACCCCTCCAGAGCCAGGCATGGCGCCTCAAGCCTATGGGGAGACGCCGGCAACGGAAAACGGATTTCGACGGACCGCCTCAATGCGTCGAGCAGCGGCCTTTCATAGCCATGAGGCATGCCGTTTGGCCGCGCAATCCACCACGCGAGCAGAGCATCGAACGATGCCACGCCCTGGAGAGATGTCACTGGATGGCAGACGTTTTCCCAGGGACAGCCACTACATGACGGACGTTTTCAGGCGTTAGCCGCCAAAGACGGTCAATTCGTCGCGCCGACCGTCATTTCATCCGGGACGTCGTTCAGCCGGACGAAGCTGTAGCCCTTCGCCTTGAGGTCGAGAATGCCGCGCGCGACGCCCGCGCCGGCGGAATGGGTCGGCTGGTTGATATGGGCAATGATGACGTCGCCGTCCTTCGCTGCGCGTATCCGCTTCTCGGCAAGCGCTGCGCCGAGCAGCGAGCCGCCGTCGCCGTTCACCGAATAGCCGGCGATGCGATAACCCATGGCGCGAATCTGGCTCATCGACGAATGGGTATATTTGGCGGTAGCGCCACGGAACCAGTGCGGCGCAGGCAGGCCTTGCGCCTTGATCGCCGTCGCACCGCCATCGACTTCGGCCGCAACAGCCGCCTCGGAGCCGGCCGCCGCCAGACCATAGACCGAGATCTTCACGTCGATCGGCGGCACGTGCATCGCGCCGTGATCCTCGATTTCAAACAGATCCGGATGCGCCTTCATCACCTCGACGACGAGGCCGTTGCGCTTCAGCCAGCGCGCGGTCACGAAGATCGTCGCCGGAATGTGGTTCTCGATCAGCGTGCCGAGGATGCGCATGTCGGTCGCGCCACTGCAGGCATCGAGCGTCAGAGCGACACGCGGCGCCCCGCTCTTTCCATCGGGATTGGCCGGCAGCCGCAGATCCGGCTCCACAAGCCCCGGCGCGGCAAGCGCCGATTGGGTGAGCAAGGCGAAGGCGAGGAACGGTAGGGCAACGGCTTTCATGGCAATCCGGAAATTTAAGAGGCTGGAGATCTGTGAAACGACAGAAACCCGCCTTTTGCGAGGCGGGTTTCCGAGAGTTAACCGGGCAGTCCTGCCCGAAACTTGATCAGCGCTGGGCGACTTCAATCAGCGCTGGGCGACTTTGTTAGCGCTGCGCGAAGATTGCTTAGCGCTGCGCGACTGGGCGAACCAGCGGCGTCACACGACGGATGGTGACGCGGCGGTTCTGCTGTTCGGCGTCCTCCGTGCGCACCTTGAGGAAGCGCTCGCCGTAGCCCTGGGTCACCAGGTTTTCCGGCGGGATGCCGTAGACCTCGGTCAAGAGCGAGGCGACCGATTCGGCGCGCTTGTCCGAAAGCACGAGGTTCGAGCGGTCCGAACCGACGGCGTCGGTGTGGCCTTCGATGAAGAAGGTTTCGCCCGGATCCTTGGCGAGGACCTTCTCCATAGCAGCTGCGACCTTGCGCATGGTCTTTGCCTGCGACATCGACACCTCGGCGCTGCCCGTCGGGAAAGTGATCGTATCGAGGTCGACACGACGAACCTTGTCGCGCAGGCGGGCGGAGTGACGGACCTCGTCGATCGTGTAGACACGCTCGACGCGCTCCACCGGCGGCTCGGACAGGAACTCGTAGTAGTCGCGGTCCGGATCGTCGGAAACGTCGGCGATATAGTCGCGTACCGGAATGCGCAGGCGCATCGGAGGCAGTTCATAGCCGACGTCGATGATCGCCGGACGCGGACCTTCGTCACGCTCAGGCGCATAGATCATCAGATATTCGTTGCCGTCGCGATCAACGCGCGAGCGCTGCAGGATGTCGCCGTAACGGTTGTAGACGGTGACGATCCGGTAGCCGCCCGGACGCAGGATGGTTTCGCGGGTGCGACCGCGCGGAAGCTCGTCGTAATAGGTCTCTTCGGCATCGTGGCGCAGGCGCGGACGATCATCACCACGTACGAAGATCTGGTCACCGACCCCAAGGATCACGCGGTTGTCGACCTGCTCGACGACCTTCACCTCGGTGATGTTGTTGGTGATGTTGTTGACCGTCGTGTTGTTGTTGATCACCGTGTTGTTGATGACGGTGTTGTTGACGATGTTGGTCGTCTCCGGAACCACGAAGACCGGCGCCTCATCGACGCGCGTGCCCTTTTCGTTAAGGTTCGCCTCGATCTTCTGCGTCAGGTCGGCCGGGGTCTCGGCGGTGATGGCAGCCTGGGATGCGGCATCGTCGGCCGGCGCCGGCGCGTCTTCTTCCTTGGCGCGCAGCTCCTCGCGCAGCTTCTGGCGCTCTTCGCGCGCCTGGTTGCCGCCGGCATTGTCGGCGTCCTTGTCGCTGTCGAGCACGGCCGCACCGTTTTCAACCGGCAGAACGACGGTCTCGTCGGTCGCCGCCGGGTCTTCGGCGATCTTCACCTTCTCTTCTTCGGTGCGGGTGTCGACCACCTCCGGAACCGGCTGCTGCACCTGCGGCTGCTGCTCGGCGGTCGCCGGCTGCTCGGTCCCCGGGACGGGCTGACCTTCGCCGGTCTGCGGCTGCTCGGTGCCAGGTACTGGCTGGCCCTCGCCGGTCTGCGGTTGCTCCGTGCCAGGTACTGGCTGGCCTTCGCCAGTCTGGGGTTGCGGCTCCGTGCCCGGCGCCGTTTCGGTCGGCGCGGGCTGTTCGCCGGCCTTCTGCTCCTCGGTCACGGGCGGCTGCTCGCCAGCCTTCTGCTCCTCGGTGGTCGCAGGCTGTTCGGCTGCCTTGCCACCTTCCGGCGGGCATGCGGTCGATGCATCCTGGCCTTCCGGAACGACACAGGTACCGGGCTGAGCCTGTTCCGCAGCTTTCTGCTGCTCGGCAGCTTTCTGCTCTTCAGCTGCCTTCTGCTGTTCGGCAGCCTGGCGGGCAGCTTCGTCTTCTGCAGCCTTCTGCTGTTCAGCGGCTTTCTGTTGCTCTTCGGCAGCCTTCTGCTCGTCAGCTGCCTTCTGCTCGTCAGCGGCCTTCTGCTGATCAGCCGCCTGGCGAGCGGCTTCTTCTTCAGCTGCCTTCTGTTGTTCAGCGGCTGCGCGGGCAGCCTCTTCTTCGGCAGCCTTCTGCTGTTCAGCGGCTGCGCGAGCAGCCTCTTCCTCGGCAGCCTTCTGCTGCTCAGCGGCCGCGCGGGCAGCCTCTTCCTCGGCAGCCTTCTGCTGTTCAGCGGCCGCGCGGGCAGCTTCTTCCTCGGCAGCCTTCTGTTGTTCAGCCGCCGCACGGGCGGCCTCTTCCTCGGCAGCCTTCTGCTGTTCGGCAGCCTGGCGCGCGGCCTCTTCTTCAGCCTGGCGCTGCTTCTGCAGCAGCAGCTCTTCCTCAGACTGACCGCCGCCCTCCTGTGCAACCTCGAATGGCTTCATCAGGTTGTCGGCGACCGCGGGCGGAACCGCGACGGACACCGACAGCACCGGCAGCGCGACGGTTGCAAACAGTTTGGATCGAATCGACATTTGTCTTCCTTCCTCTTCTTGGGAGGTCCTGGTCCCGCATCCTCTTCCCAGCGTATGACACGGCTAAGAATGGATGCGAACGCGAATACTCACGGGGCCTTGACCCAAGGTTCCGGCTTTTTTGTGTTGCCAACGACACGCGCCGTCAAGTGCAATGCCCGAGCCACGCGCCGGTTCCTTGATAAGGGCTAGCGGAGGCAAGATTAACCGGCGCTGAACGCACCGTTCATGTTCATTGCGCGCCCCGTCACCACAATCTGCGGTCGAAATCCTTTTCCCGGTGAGCACCTTCGCTTTCCTGTTGATTTTTACAGGAAAAGAGTACGAATATCGCCGCAACCGGAGGCAAACGCTCCGGCGCAAATTGGCATCCGTGAAAAACAAGAAACCGGATGTCGGCCAACAGAGAGGACTATCATGCGTATTTCCAAGCGGCTGGCAGCCGCCGCATCGGCTGCCGTTTTCGTGCTCATGGCAGGCTCGGCCATGGCCGACGGCGAAAAGGTCGTTATCGGCACGGAAGGCGCCTACCCGCCCTTCAACAACCTTGCAGCGGACGGCACGCTGACGGGCTTCGACATCGACATCGCCAAGGCACTGTGCGCGGAAATGAAGGCCGAGTGCACCTTCGTCACGCAGGACTGGGACGGCATCATTCCGGCGCTGATCGCCAAGAAGTTCGACGCCATCATCGCATCCATGTCGATCACTGCCGAGCGCAAGGAAAAGGTCGACTTTACCAACAAGTACTACAACACGCCGCCGGCAATCGTCGTGCCGAAGGACTCGCCGATCACCGAGGCGACCGAGGCAGCGCTTGCGGGCAAGACGCTCGGCGCGCAGGGCTCCACCACCCATTCCAATTATGCCGAAGCGCATATGAAGGGTGCGGACATCAAGCTCTATCCGACGGCTGACGAGTACAAGCTCGACATCGCCAACGGCCGTATCGACGCCGTCATCGACGACGTCGTCGTGCTCTCCGAATGGCTGAAGTCGACTGACGGTGCTTGCTGCAAGCTGCTCGGCACGCTGCCGATCGACCCCGTCATCAACGGCGAAGGCGCCGGCATTGCCGTGCGCAAGGGCGACGACGCGCTGCGCGAAAAGTTCAACAAGGCGATCGAAGCGATCCGCACCAACGGCAAGTACAAGGAAATCAACGAAAAGTACTTCCCGTTCGACGTTTACGGCAGCTGATTGACGGGATCCGGCGCGATTTCCTAGTGAATCATGCCGGAGAAACGTCAGTTCATGCGAAAATTGCAACGGCGGACGGCTTGCCCTTCCGCCGTTTTTGTTTGACAAGAGCCTAAAACAAAGCGCGATCGATACACACAAAAACGGCGCAAAGGGGAAACTTCTGACATGAGCGGGTTGTTTGCCGGCTTCTATTCCATCCTCTCCTGGATCGGATCGATCGTCGATCCATTCTGCGGCCCCGTCGGGGTCTTTCGTTGGCTGGCGCCCGGCACCTTGCTGGCCTGCGGCGATACGGGCTGGGGCGACGATATCGCCTACGGCTTCGTGGTAACCGCGAGCCTTGCCATCGCGACGCTGCCCGTCGGCCTGCTGATCGGCTTTTTCATCGCTCTCGGAAAGCAGTCCGAAGAGCGCACCATACGGTTGGCCGCCAACATCTACACGACGATCTTCCGCGGCCTGCCCGAACTGCTGACGCTCTTCATCGTCTATTACGGCCTGCAGATCCTCGTTCAGCAGCTGCTGGCGACGCTCGGCTACGAGGGGCCGGTGGAGATCAACGCCTTCTTCGCCGGCATGATCGCGCTCGGCGTCGTGTTCTCCGCCTATTGTTCCGAAGTGCTGCTCTCCGCCTTCAAGGCCATTCCACACGGACAATACGAAGCCGGCGATGCCCTTGGCTTGCATCGCGGCAGGACCATGCGCCTCATCATCCTGCCGCAGCTCGTGCGCATCGCGCTGCCCGGTCTCGGCAATCTCTGGATGGCGCTGCTCAAGGACACCGCGCTGGTCTCGGTGGTGGGCCTGACCGACATCCTGCGCCAGACCGGCATCGCCGCCCGCGTTACCAAGCAAGCCTTTGAATTCTATGGTGTCGCCTGCGTGCTCTTCCTGATCCTCGCGATGATTTCCTCGATCGTCTTTGCGAACCTGGAACGCTGGACCAAACGTGCGGAGATGGGCCGATGAGCGCTGTTGCAACGATGATCCCGCCGCAGGCCCCGCCTCCGGTTCCGCCCAGGCCCTATACGCTGACCCGCTTCGTCGGCAGCGTCGCGCTCGGAGTCTGGCTGGCGCTTGGCGTCGGCATCTTCCTGACCATCGTCGATGGCTGGGACCCGGAAAAATTCGCAAGATACGGTCCGCGCTTCCTTTCCGGTCTCGGCGTGACGCTGATGCTGGTCTCGATCTCGATCGTGCTGGGCGCCATTCTGTCGCTGCCGATCGCGTTTGCCCGCATGTCGAAGAACAAGCTCTGGTCGTGGCTCGCCTACGGCTATGTCTATTTCTTCCGCGGCACGCCGCTGCTCGCGCAGCTCTTCCTGATTTATTACGGCCTCGGCAGTTTCCGCCCGCAGCTGGAAACGGTCGGCCTGTGGTGGTTTTTCCGCGATGCGTGGAACTGCGCGCTCTTCGCCTTCACGCTCAACACCGCAGCCTACCAGGCGGAAATCCTGCGTGGCGCAATCGAGAGCGTGCCGCGCGGACAGCGTGAAGGTGCCGCCGCCCTTGGTCTGCCCGAACGCGTCGCTTTCTGGAAGATCATCCTGCCGCAGGCGATGATCGTGGCGCTGCGCCCCTACGGCAACGAAATCATCCTGATGATCAAGGGCTCGGCGATCGTCGCGATCGTCACCGTCTTCGACCTGATGGGCGAAACCCGTTACGCCTTTTCCCGCACCTTCGACTTCCAGATGTATATCTGGGCAGCCATTCTCTACCTGATCATGGTCGAGATCCTGCGCAACATCTGGAGCCTGCTGGAAGCGCGGCTGACCCGTCACCTCAAGCGCTAATTCCTGATATCGCCGACGAACAAAGCTTGGCAGCACTCTCCGTGAGATGCTGCCAAGCTTTTGTTATTTCTGACGAAAGTTTCATTTCAGGGCAAATATTAGCCCTTGATTAAGAAATCGAGCGTTTCATCATAGAGACCAACCTTTGCGAGAAGTGAGGTCCTAATGACGAACGAAATGGAACTGCAACTGAAGGGCTACGGCCTGACGACCGCCCAGATCCTCTACCACATGCCGGATCATCCGACCTTCCTCCAGACCTATGTGTGGCAGCACTACGACCTGGCACCGGACTTTCCGGAAATGCGCAGCTTCCTGAAATTCTGGGAAGAGAAACTGGACGGGCCGCTGCATTCGGTGCGCTATGTCCACCGCAAGCTGATCTCAGCCACGGAATGGCGGGCACTGAAGGGCGAGTTCATCCTGCACTGAACCGCCGATCGAAACCGAGGAGCCTGGAGCGGCCTTTCGGTCAAGCTGCCGACGTTGCGATCGGCAAGCCTTGATAACTGCGATCGCTCTGCGTTGCGGCCCCTGCAGGCGATGGGCCCTCAGACATGCACCTCCCCATGCGCCAGTTCGCCTTCGCGCGGTTCCCGATGTAGCGAGCCGTAGAGCACCAGGGCATAGAATAGCAGAACACCGATGATCACCGGCCAGCCGGACAAGGGGCCGAGCGCCGCATTCTGGGCGACATCGGCCCAGGTGCGCACGTGGCCGAAGGGCTCGCCATTGGTCGAGATCTTCGGCGAGGAAATCTTCAGCGTCCAGGCAAGCAGCAGGATCAGATACATCCAGCAGTAATTGCGCTGCAGCCGCCGGCAGACGGCCTCGCGGTAGCTCATCAGAAAGGCCGGCTTGCGCAGGCTCTTGGCGATCGCCACCGCCCAGTTGAGGTTCGGGGTGCTATCAGGTGCCAGAATTTGCGCGAAATAGCCCCGCTCCAACTGCCTGACACGCGCCCGGTAGACATCGAAGAAGCGATAGCGACGTGCCTCGATCAAGAGCAGCAGCGTGATCAGCAATATCGCGAACAACAGCACGCTGTGGTGCGACGATGGGGTCGACAAGGAAACGGACAGCAGCGCCGCGGCAACGGTGATCGCCCAGTTCGAGGTTCGGTCGATGCGGTCGCGCCAGCCGGCCATGCGGCCCATTTCACCGCGATAATAGTGCACGACTGCGTTGATCTGCTCCTGGGATGTTTGCGGCAGCGGCGGCCCCTTCGGCTCCTTGACCTCCGCACTGATGATCAGCGGACCGAGCTCGGCGGACATCGGCGTTCCTCCCGTCTTTTCTTATGCTTGCGATGATGACTCCTTTCCCCTCGCCGATAAATCCCGATGGCGTCGCATGGCGCCGTTTTTCGTTCAAAAAGGCCAATGAAATCCTGACTCTCTCCCGGATACCGCTTGATCCGCCCCGGTAAACGATCGGCGACGGCGATTGCCAAACCGCCTCTGCGGACGTAAGAAGCGCCCATGACCCAGAAGAGCACGAAAATCGACGAGGAAGCGCTGGCGGAAGCCTATAACCGCGCCCTTTCCCTGGAAAAATCCGGCAAGTTCGATGCCGCCGCCGACGCCTATGCCGAAGTGCTGGCGCTCGACCCGGAAGACCACGGCGGCGCTGCCGTGCGCCTTGCCTCGATGGGACGCGGCGAGACGCCGGTGAAGGCGCCTGACGCCTATGTCGCCACCCTCTTCGACCAGCATGCCGAAGTCTTCGACAACGTGCTTGTCGACCAGCTCGGCTACTGCGTGCCGCTCCTCGTGCGCCAGCGGCTGCAGGCGCTTGAGCTTGGTCCGTTCGATCGTGTGCTCGATCTCGGCTGCGGCACGGGGCTCACCGGCGGCGCGCTCCGCGACATGTCCGACGACATCACCGGCGTCGACCTCTCCGAAAACATGGTCGAGATCGCCCATGAGAAGGATCTCTACGAGACGCTCTACGTCGCCGAAGCCGTCGACTATCTCGATGACAACGACGACGAGCCCTTCGATCTGATCGTCGCGACCGACGTGCTTCCCTACATGGGCGCGCTCGAAGCGCTGTTCTTTGGCGCCGTCGACAATCTGGTGCCCGGCGGCCTGTTGATCTTCTCCAGCGAGACCCTGCCTACAGAGACCTTCGCCGGCCGCGATTTCATGGTTGGCCCGCACCAGCGCTTCGCCCACGCCGAGAGCTACCTGCGCAACCGCCTTGCCGCCACCGGTTTCGAGATCGTCGAGGTCGGCGACATCACCGTGCGTTTGGAAGAAGGCGAGCCGATCGCCGGCCATCTGGTGGTCGCCCGCTTCAAGCCCTGATCACCTGCATGCTTCCTTAAGTCGTCAGCGATGTAAGGGGTGCCGCGGCGCTGAAGGCGGCGCGGCATGGCCGCATACGAAGGGAGCATCCCACTTTGCGCCCTTCCCTCTTCTCGAGAGCTATCTAACAGGTGCCACCAGTCGCACCTTTTGGCCCATAGCGCGACTGGGCGCCGACGATGATCGGGCGCTGAGCCCTTACTGGTGCGCCAGCGCCGTCTTGCCCAATGAAAACTGCCTTTCGTAGAAAATGCGAACTGACAGAACGACCCCACCGATGAGGATTGCGACCCCTGCAGCTTCCATCGCGGTCGGCCATCGAGCATGAACGATCAGACCGCCGACGACCCCAAATGCCGTTTCCGAAACGATCAATTGCGCGGCCAGTGCAACGGGCAAGCTTCGAGACGCGACATTCCACGCCCACACTCCGCATACGGTTGCCAGAAGCGCGAAGGACGTACCCCAAAGATAGAGTGAGCCGGCGGCGTGCCACCCAAAACCGAGTTTTGGCAGCTGAAAGAGACCCATCGCTGCTCCAGCCGGGTAGAAGGCCAGCATCAAGACCCCTCCGCCAACGAGTATAAGCGCGGACCACACACCAGAGGGCATTTCAGGTCGGGCGGCCAAGGCGGCCTGATTGGCAATCGCAAACCAGACCCATAACGCCACCGCCGCAAGCGCCAGCGGAACACCGATCCAGAAGGAACGGACGGATTCCAGTCCCTCGGCCGTGAACGCTGTGCCGTTGACGAAAACAAGACCGAGCAGCACCAACATGAGAGGCACCATCAGGGATTGCCATGACACCGATCCCTGCCGCTGGTTGCCGACCACCATCAGAACGAGCGGAACCAAACCGAGAAAGGCGGGAGCGATCACCGGCCCGGCAAAGATGGCAGCTCCTGTCACCGTCAGGAAGTAGCCGACATAGCCGATGAAGGCGAGCCAGATTGCTGAAAGCCAGTTTCGGAGCGTCAGGTGTTGTATCACCCCTTTATCCGAAAACAGAATACCGAGGCCGACCAGAGCCGAGACCACATGACGGACAAGAGCAAAATCAAAGGTGGAGTAGTCGCCGATGATGAAAGGCACAACGAAGTTGAGTGAAAAGGCGAAAGCCGCGAAGAGCGCGGCAAGAACGCCTATGTAGAAACTCTTGTCCATAGTCCGGCCTCATTGGTTTTTCGGACGCAAATGCTTCCCTTCACGGTCCGCCATGCATGTGTTTGACAAACACCTTTTCCAGATTGGAAGTCGGCGCTTGAACCACCCAGCAATTGAGCGAACCGTGCCTGGAAGGGCGCGTTGGACTTCTACTTCGGGGCCAACGTCGCTGGATTAGAGCGGCTACATGTATACGGCGTGTGTTTGGCGACCGCAGATGTGTACCAGAACGTACGGCGGGTGGGTTTTCTCGGCAGTTGAGGCGCTTAGAGCATCCCGCTTTCAAGTGGAATCACTGAAAGCGGATAAGATGCTCTAGAATCAAAGTGCTAGAGCGTCCTTAGTGCGTTCGTCTGAACGCACGGCGCTCTAGTGACTGCTCGCGGTACGCAACTGCCACGCCACCCTCGTCACCATTGCTGGCCTGTGCCGCATAACAGCACTCTTTTCCGCTCCCGTTCCATCGGCTACACCAAAGCGAAAGCAATGGGAGTATTCGGAAAATGGCAAAGGTCGCATTCATCGGTCTCGGCGTGATGGGATATCCCATGGCCGGCCACCTCAAGGTCCGCGGCGGACACGAACTCACGGTCTATAATCGCACCTTCGCCAAGGCCGAGAAATGGGCGGCCGAGTTTGGCGGCCGCGCGGCGCGCACACCGGCCGAAGCTGCCGATGGTGCCGAATTCGTCTTCTCCTGCGTCGGCAATGACGACGACCTGCGCTCGGTCACGACCGGCAAGGACGGTGCCTTTGAAACACTGAAGGCCGACGCCGTCTTCATCGACAACACCACGGCCTCTGCCGAAGTCGCCCGCGAGCTCTACGAAGCCGCAAAGGTCCGCAAGGCCCACTTCATCGATGCGCCGGTCTCCGGCGGACAGGCCGGCGCCGAAAACGGCGTGCTGACCGTCATGTGCGGTGGCGACGAAGCGGCCTTCGACCGGGCAAAGCCCGTCATCGAAGCGTTTGCCCGCATGGTCGGCTTGATGGGAACGGCCGGCGCCGGCCAGATCACCAAGATGATCAACCAGATCTGCATCGCCGGCCTTGTCCAGGGGCTCGCCGAAGGCATCCACTTCGGCAAGAAGGCCGGTCTCGACATCGAGAAGGTGATCGACGTCATCTCCAAGGGGGCTGCCGGCTCCTGGCAGATGGAGAACCGCCACAAGACGATGAACGCCGGCAAATATGACTTCGGCTTCGCCGTCGACTGGATGCGCAAGGATCTCGACATTGTGCTGGCGGAAGCCCGCCGCAACGGCGCCAAGCTGCCGGTGACGGCTCTCGTCGACCAGTTCTACGGCGATGTCCAGGAAATGGGCGGCAACCGCTGGGATACGTCCTCGCTGCTCGCCCGCCTCGAAAAATGAGCCTCGGCCCGTCCTCGACCGCAGACGAGATCATCGCTCACCTGCGGTCGCTCAGGTCCGAAGATTATCTCGCCGGCATGGCGCGCTTCGGTATCGTCACCGAAGCCGCCCTCGGGCTCTCAAATGTCGAGCTGCACAGGGTGGCGCGGCTGGCGAAGGTGGATCACCGCCGGGCGCTGGAGCTTTGGCAGTCCGGCATCCGCGAGGCGCGCATTTTGGCTGCGTTTACCGCCGACCCGAAAGTTCTGACGCTGGAAGAGGCGCGCCGCTGGGCTGAAGATTGCAATTCCTGGGAAGTGGTCGACACCGTTGCCGACCTTTTCATCGCCGCCCGCTTCGAGCGCGAACTGATCCCGGAATTCGCGGCCGACGAACGTGAATTCGTCCGGCGCATCGCCTTCGCGATGATTGCGACCGCCGCAGTTCACCTGAAGAAGGAACCGGACGCGACGCTCCTCACCTGGCTGCCGCTGATCGAAAAGCACGCAACCGACGAGCGGAACTTCGTCAAGAAGGCAGTCAACTGGGCGCTCCGGCAGATCGGCAAGCGCGATGCCGCCTGCCACGGTCCGGCATTGGCGCTCGCGGAGCACCTGGCCGCAAGCACAAACCGCGCCGCCCGCTGGACGGGCAAGGACGCGGTTCGCGAGCTTTCGAGCGACAAGGTCCGCGCCAAGCTTGGCCTCGTCGAAAGCTGAACCCTTCCGCGTGAGCCGGGCTCAGTCTTCGCTGGATTTCGCCTGGTCGATCATCATGTAGTCGAGCGGCAGCTCGGTCGTGTATTTGATCTGCTCCATGGCAAAGGCGGAGGAAACATCGCGGATCTCGATCTTCGCGATCATGCGCTTGTAAAAAGCGTCATAGGCAGCGATATCGGGCACGACGACACGCAGAAGGTAATCGACTTCGCCGCTCATACGATAGAACTCGACGACTTCAGGGAACTCGGCGACGACCTCGGAGAACCGGCGAAGCCATTCCATCGAGTGCGAATTCGTGCGGATCGAAACGAACACCGTGACCTTGGTGTTGATCTTCACCGGATCGAGAAGGGCGACACGGCGGCGGATGACGCCGTCCTCTTCCATCTTCTGGATGCGCCGCCAGCACGGCGTGGTCGAAAGTCCCACCTTCTTGGCAAGGTCGGCAACGGCCAGCGTGGAATCCTCCTGCAACAGGCGCAGGATTTTGCGGTCTAGGCGGTCCATGAAAGTCCCTCTCGAATTATTTTTCCCTCTATAGCGCGAATTTGGTGAAGATAAAGAAAATTGTTTCAGGTTGTGAGCATAAGAACCCGCTCCCGCAGGAACGGCAGAACTTCGGCCTCGAACCAGGGATTGCGCTTCAGCCAGCCGGTGTTGCGCCAGCTCGGATGCGGCAGCGGCAGGATGGTGGGATCCGCATTGCGCAGCGCGTAGCGCCGCCAGTCCTTCACCGTCTCCGTCATCGATTTCGGGCATTCCGGACCGATATGCCAGCGCTGCGCATAATGCCCGATCGCCAGCACCAGCTCGACCTGCGGCATCTGATCTATCACCCGCTGCCGCCAGAGCGGCGCGCATTCCCGGCGCGGCGGCAGGTCGCTGCCATGCGCGTCATAACCGGGAAAGCAGAAGCCCATCGGCACGATCGCGAATTTCGCCGGATCGTAGAAGGTCTCCCGATCCACCTCCAGCCATTGGCGGAGCCGATCGCCGGATGCATCGTTGAACGGCAAGCCGCTGTCATGCACACGCAACCCGGGCGCCTGCCCGGCGATCAGGATGCGTGCGGTGGTCGAGATCACCGCAACCGGGCGCGGCTCATGCGGCAGACGGTCGTCGTCGCCACGCAGCGGACTGTCGCGGCAGATGCGGCAGGCGGCAATTTCCGCCCTCAGGCGCTCCAGGTCCGGGAAATCGTTCTCAGGCATCGCCGATACCCGCAAACAAGGCGGTCAGCCGCTCCATCAGCCAGCGCCTTATGGTTTCGAGCCAACCGTCCACCAGATGCGGCCCCTCGTCCGGATGGCCATTCGTGCGGCGCCATTCCTGCGGCGTCGTGAACGTGCCGACCCACATACCGCGCCGCTCCTTCTCTGCCCGTGCCTCTTCCGCTTGATAGCGCCCGTAGCTGACCGCATAGCCGGAGAGCACCATCTCACGGCCAATGTCACGCCCGCCCGCTTCGCATGTGCCGAGGTCGCGACCGTACCGATCGCGACCGTGAAAACGACAGCGGACATCGTCGGTGGAAATCAGCGCTCTCAGGCGATCGCGCGCCTGGCAGCCGCAATCCCAGCTCGCGCCGTCGCGCTCGCAGCTCTGGTCGAGTTCCGGCGCATCGATCCCCTCGATGCGGATGCGCTTGCCGTCAAGGCGAAGACTGTCGCCGTCGCTCGCCAATGCGGCTCCGCGCGCCTCCCCGGTCGCCGCACGCTCCCCCACGGGCAGCTTGTCGGCGTAGTAGGCAACGATCGAAAGCAGCAAAAGGATGATCCATCCGCCGAGCATGCCGCCACGGCCGGCCGATCGCGGCCGTCCCGAAGAGCCTCCGCCTCGCCCGCCGGTGAAGCGGTATCTCGCCCGACCCGATTTCACGTTTCCTGCACCTCTATAGCTTTGCGCTCCAACCAGGCGCGGGATAAAACTAGAAACATGTACGATTCCATAATCTTAGAGGTGGAATCTCATGCGCCAACTCCCACTTTGGCGAAAAGACACGACTGCGCCACAATGGTTGTCGAATCCTTCACGCACCGCAGCAACTTCTTAAGGATTGCTCACTAGACTGCAAGGAAACCATAACCTTCGCATATGAGCATGAGTATCGCTGCCAGCACCTCGACAGATAAGATCATTGTCGACAAGTCGCGAAACCATCGAAACAAGGCCGTTTCGAGGACGGTTCGCGCGACGCGAGAGCGGCTGCAAACGGGCTCGTCCGTGCCTTCGGGCTTCGAGCGCGAAATGCTCAATCTTTACATCGATTCGGCCCTGCACGGCGCCATCGCCATACCGGTGCTCGTCGCCCTGATTGCGGCCGTCGGGGTCTATCTCTCCGGCAATCTCAGCATCATCGTCTGGGCCGTCATGACCCTTTCGGCGCATGCGGTGACGCTGGTGCTGGCGAGGAAAGCGTGCAAGAAGGACATCGTTGCCGAAAAGGTCCCGGTTTGGCGCCGGCGCTTCCTGCTCGGCCAGGTGTTGATTGGCCTCTGCTGGGCAGCCTTCGTTGCGCAGGACTGTGCGTCGTGCGGCGATGTCCGCTTCGGCTTCTTCGAAGGCACTGCCCTGCTTTTCGCGCTCGCGGCCACTGCCATGGGCACGTTCCTGCTGCGCAATGCCCTGCTCTGCACCTTCACGCCCGTGGTCGCCGCACTGGCCTTCGTCTCGCTGACGACGGGCAATCCGATCTATATCGGCCTCACCGGCATCATCTCGCTGGCGCTGCTCTTCCTCGTGTTCATGACCGATCGCATGAACCGCGCCAATGTCCACATCCTCTCGGTTCAATCGGAGAAGGACGATCTGATCGCCGAGCTCGAAGTGGCAAAATCGATGTCGGATGAAGCGCGGCGCCGGGCGGAGGAGGCAAACCTCGCCAAGTCGCGCTTCCTGGCCTCCATGTCGCATGAATTGCGCACGCCGCTGAACGCCATTCTCGGCTTCTCCGAGGTCATGTCGACGGAGGTCCTGGGTCCGCTCAGCAACCCGACCTACAAGGAATACACCAACGATATCCATCGTTCCGGCGAGCATCTGCTGAACCTGATCAACGAGATTCTCGACCTGTCGCGCATCGAGGCCGGCCGCTACGACCTGAACGAGGATGCGGTCAGCCTCGTCGAGATCGCCGAGGACTGCGTCGGCATGGTGCAACTGAGGGCACGCGCCAAGAACATCACCATCCACTCGCAGTTCGAACTTGGCATGCCCTCGGTCTGGGTCGACGAGAAGGCAATGCGGCAGGTCATCCTCAATCTGCTGTCCAACGCCGTGAAATTCACCAATTCGGGCGGCGAAGTCACCTTCAAGGTCGGCTGGACGGCCGGCGGCGGACAATATCTCTCGATCAAGGACAACGGTCCGGGCATCCCGGAAGAGGAAATCCCGATCGTTCTGTCGGCCTTCGGCCAGGGCTCGATCGCCATCAAGAGCGCTGAACAGGGCACCGGCCTCGGCCTGCCCATCGTCCAGGCCATTCTCGCCAAGCACAATGGCGAATTCATCCTGCGCTCCAAGCTCCGCGAAGGCACGGAGGCGATCGCCATCCTGCCAGCCCGCCGCGTGCTCGAAAGCCTGCCGGCAGTCGAGGACGTGGCAGCCCCGATCCGTCGTCGCAAGAGCTTCGCCTGATCCATGTTCATTGAAACGCCACGTCTCAGGCTTCGGCCCTGGGAGCAGCGCGACGTCGCGCCCTTTGCGGTCGCCAATGCCGATCCGGACGTGCGCCGCTACTACTTTCCCGACGTGCTGACGCGGGAAGAGACCGCGGCGATGATTGCCGACTGCGACCAGCACGGCTTCGGCTTTGTGGCCCTCGAGCGCAAGGCGGACGGAGCGCTCATCGGCGGTCTTGGCCTTTCGCATGCGGGAGACGAAATTCCCGGTGGCCCGCACGTCGAAATCGGCTGGATCCTCGCCCGCCCCTACTGGCGGCAGGGCGCTCGAAGCGGCAAGCACCTGCCTGCACCATGCCTGGTCGACGCTCGGGCTTGCCGAAGTCATCGGCTATACCTCGCGCATCAACGAGCCATCCCGCGCGCTTATGGAAAAGCTCGGCATGCGCTCGGATCCGGCGGAGGATTTCGATGACGTGACGGTGCCGGAAGGCAATCCGCTGCGCCCGCACGTACTCTACAGGATCACGCCGAATGATCGGCGGTAACGGATCAGTTCATGAAGCCGGCGAAGATCACGACGTAGCCGGCATAGACGCCGTTGGCGATGATCAGGCAGAGGCAGGCGAAGGAGCCGAGATCCTTGGCGTTCTTGCCCATTTCCGAGATTTCCGGCGAGACGCGGTCGACGATCTCCTCGATCGCCGTGTTGATCGCCTCGAAGGCCATCATCAGCAGGAACAGGATCGCCATTGCCACGAACTGGAAGAAGGTCGCGCCGACGATGGCGAAGGCAACCATGGCGATGCCGAAGGCGATAAGCTCATGGCGGAAAGCAGCCTCGCTGATCAGCCGTTTCGCGCCGCCCAGCGAATAGCTGGCGGCAGCGAAGAGATGCCGAATGCCGGTCTGCTTCTCGACGGGACTCGTCTGTCCAATACGGTGCGTGGTGTTCTTGGCGTCCATTTCTTCTCGACAGGGCTTGAAACTGCGCTTGCTTCGACATCGTGAATGAGGCGAATGCAAGGCGTTTCCCGGTTGCGGGAGCCCAAGCCTATAGTTAGGGCTGCATGTGCGATTTGGATAGGCGAGAAGCACGCGGCCATCAAGGCCCGCCACACGCGGGAATAGCGCCCGCGACAGGCTTTGGACAGCAATCGGCCGGCTTTGCCGCGAAAGCCGGCCGGATCTTGATTATTCCTTGTTGCTGACGCCAGCCTGCGCGAAGGTCGCCATGCCGCTGTGGCATGCCGCCGCCGCCTTGACGATGCCGGCGGCAAGAGCCGCACCCGTGCCCTCGCCGAGCCGCATGCCGAGCGCCAGCAGCGGCGTCTTGCCGAGCTTCTCGATTGCGCGGATATGGCCCGGTTCGCCCGAGACATGGCCGATCAGGCAGTGATCGAGCGCCGACGGATTGGCTGCCTTCAGGATCGAGGCCGCCGCGGTCGCCACATAACCGTCGATGATGACCGGAACCTTCTGCACGCGGGCTGCGAGGATCGCGCCCGCCATCGCCGCGATCTCGCGGCCACCGAGGCGGCGCATCAGCTCGAGCGGGTCGGAAAGGTGATCGCGATGCAGCGCCACCGCCTTCTCGACGGCGGCGATCTTGCGCTTCAATACCTCGCCTTCGGAACCGGTACCGGGACCGACCCATTCCTCGGCCGTGCCGCCATAGAGGCCAAGATTGATCGCCGCCGCAATGGTGGTGTTGCCGATGCCCATTTCGCCGATGCAGAGCAGATCCGTGCCGCCGGCGATCGCCTCCATGCCGAAGGCCATGGTGGCCGCACAATCCCGCTCCGAAAGTGCCGCTTCCTCGGTGATGTCGCCGGTCGGATATTCAAGCGCCAGGTCGAAAACCTTGAGGCCGAGGTCGTGGCTGACGCAGATCTGGTTGATCGCAGCACCACCGGCAGCGAAGTTCTCGACCATCTGGGCGGTAACGGACGACGGGAACGGGGTGACGCCCTGCCGGGTGACGCCGTGGTTGCCGGCGAAGATCGCCACCAGCGGCCGGTTGACGGCCGGCGCCTTGCCGGTCCAGGCGGCGAGCCAGAAGGCGATCTCTTCGAGACGTCCGAGCGCGCCCGGCGGCTTCGTCAGCTGTGCGTCCCGCTCGCGCGCCGCGACCAGCGCCGCCGCATCCGGCCCCGGCAGGTTGCGCAACAATTCGCGGAAATCATCAAACGGCAGGCCGCTGGCACTCATGCTGGGAATCCTTGCATCATCGTGAATCTACGCTCCTCATAGAGGGCGTCGAATATTCGGGCAACGGCATTTGCGCCAATCGGCGTCGCCGGAGCATGATCCGTCACGGGGCGGACGATTCGACGCACCGCGGTTTTGCATGCTCACCCTGCTCTCGCTTGCGGGCAGCGGTGACATCTGCGATGCGGCTGAGGGCCGGATCTTTGGAGGAGCCATGGGCTTTCTGGGCGATTTCTGTGACGACGTGGCGCGCTCGATCGGCTTCCTGAGCCGCATTCCCATGCCCGGACGCCACTTCGTCGGATATGACGGACGGCTGGACCGGGCCGTGCGCGCCTTCCCGCTTGCGGGCATCGTGATCGTCCTGCCTTCCGCAGCCGCTGCCAGCGCAATGATCGCATTGCAGGTGAGTTCGCTTTTTGCCGCCTTCGTCGTCGTCGCCATCCAGGCGCTGCTGACCGGCGCACTGCACGAGGACGGACTTGGTGATACCGCCGACGGCTTCGGCGGTGGACGCGATCGCGACGCGGCGCTGACGATCATGAAGGACAGCCGCGTCGGCACCTATGGTGCCGTCGCGCTCATTCTGTCTTTCGGCCTCCGGGTCTCGGCGCTTGCCTCTATCCTGCCGCTGTTCACGCCTCTTGGCGCCGGCATGGTGATCCTTGGCGCCGCAGCGCTCAGCCGCGCCGCCATGGTCTGGCACTGGTCCAGCCTGCCGCCGGCACGCAGCGGCGGTGTTGCGGCTTCCGCCGGCACGCCGGAGCCGGGAGCTGGCCGCTTCGCCCTCGGCTTTGGTCTTCTCGCCGCGATGCTGCTCTTCTATTTCGCCAAGGTCCCGGTGCTCGGCTTGCTCGCGACGCTCCTCGCCTTCTTCGCCGCAGTCAAAGGCTTCGGCCGGCTCGCGGCCGCCAAGATCGAGGGACATACGGGTGACACGATCGGTGCCACGCAGCAGCTTACGGAAATCGCGGTGCTCGGCGCCCTTGCGCTGACGGTTTGAAACATCGATATAATCCGGGAAAAACTGGGAAACGCCATGGAATCTCCCTGCATTCTCGTCTGTTCGATCGATGACAAGACCGGCTACTGTTTCGGCTGCGGCCGCACGCGTGACGAGATCGGCCGCTGGACGCTCTATACCGACGCCGAACGCAGGGCGATCATGACCACGCTGCCTGACCGTCTCGAGACGGTCGAACGCAAGCCTCGGCGCGAAACGCGCCGCAGCCGCATGGCGAAGGAACGCGGAGAAGCATGACCCGTCTCGCAATTCTGCTCTCGATCCTGGCCATTGGCCTCATTCTGCTGATCGTCAACCACGATGCCGGCCGCACCATGGGCCTTGCCAACGACGATTTCGGCCGGCTGGTCTCCTTGGGTGCGATCGCGACGCTGATCGGCGCCGGGGTCCTGCAGAGCCGCCGCCGCTTCGGCGAAGGACTACGCCAGGTCGCCATCTGGCTCCTCGTCACGCTCGCCCTCGTCTCGGCCTATGTCTACCGCTTCGAACTGCAGGGCTTTGGCAATCGCCTGCTCGCCGGCCTCGTTCCCGGCCGCGCGACCGTGATCACCGACAGTGAAGGCCAGCAGGAAGTGGTGCTGCACAAGATGCTGAACGGCCATTTCGAAACCGGCGTGACGGTCAACGGCAAGGATATCAACATGCTGGTCGATACGGGCGCCAGCAGCATCGCGCTGACCTACGAGGATGCCGAGCGGATCGGCCTCGATCCGGAAAACCTCAGCTACATCGTCACCGTCATGACGGCGAATGGCCGGGCCCAGGCCGCACCCGTCATGCTCCAGGAAATCTCCATCGGTCCGATCACCCGGCGCAACATCGGCGCGACGGTGGCCGCCAAGGGGCGGCTCGACCAGAGCCTGCTCGGCATGAGCTTCCTGTCGACGCTGGAGACGCTGCAGATGCGCACTGACGAGTTGCGCCTGCGCGACTGAGCCACAGGCGTCGGACAAACCGCAGCAGCGCCCGCCGTCAGTTGCGGAGGCGGTAGCCGGTGCGGAAGATCCAGGCGAGGATCGACATGCAGGCCGCCAGGAAGGCGAGGATGATCACCGCGCTGAAGATCGGGTTGACGTCGGAAACCTCGAAGAAGCTCCAGCGGAAGCCGCTGATCAGATAGAGCACCGGGTTGAAGTGACTGACCGCCTGCCAGAAAGGCGGCAGCATCTTGACCGAATAAAAGCTGCCGCCGAGGAAGACGAGCGGCGGGATCACCAGCATCGGGATCAGGTTCAGCTGCTCGAAGTCCTTGGCCCAGATGCCGATGATGAAGCCGAACAGGCTGAAGGAAATCGCCGTCAGCACGAAGAAGAAGATCATCACGAACGGATGCGCGATCGTCAGGTCGACGAACAGCGAGGCCGTCAAAAGGATGATCGTCCCGATCATCAGCCCCTTGGTCGCCGCCGCGCCGACATAGCCGAGCACGATCTCGACCATCGAGACCGGCGACGACAGAACCTCGTAGATCGTGCCGGTGAATTTCGGGAAATAGATACCGAAGGAGCCGTTGCCGATACATTGCGTCAAGAGCGTCAGCATCATCAGGCCGGGCGTGATGAACGCGCCGTAGGAAACGCCGTCGATCTCCTGGATGCGCCCGCCGATCGCGGCGCCGAAGACGATGAAGTAGAGCGAGGTCGAGATGACGGGCGATACCACGCTCTGCAGCAGGGTGCGGCGGGTACGCGCCATCTCGAAGAAATAGATCGACTTGATCGCTTCGATGTTCATCGCCCTGCCCCCACGATTTCGACGAAGATGTCTTCCAGCGAGCTCTGCCGCGTGGAAATGTCCTTGAGCCGGATACCGGCTTCGGCGAGCGCTGCCAGCAGCGCGGTAATGCCGGTGCGTTCGGCGCTCGTGTCGTAATCGTAGATCAGACAGTGCCCATCGCCCTCGAGCGTCAGATTGTAGCTCGACAGCGTTTCGGGAACGCCATCCAGCGGATTGGCGAGATCGACCCGCAACTGCTTGCGCCCAAGCTTCGACATCAGTGCAACCTTGTCTTCGACCAACAGGATCTTGCCGCCGTTGATGACGCCGATGCGGTCGGCGATTTCCTCCGCCTCTTCGATGTAATGCGTCGTCAGGATGATGGTGACGCCGGAAGCGCGCAGCCGCTCGACGACCTCCCACATGCTCTTGCGCAGGTTGACGTCGACGCCGGCCGTCGGTTCATCGAGGAAAAGCACCCGCGGCTCGTGCGACAGCGCCTTGGCGATCAGCACACGCCGCTTCATGCCGCCGGAGAGTTCGCGCAGCATGTTGTCCTTCTTGTCCCAGAGCGACAGGTCCTTCAGCACCTTCTCGATATGGGCGGGGTTCGGCTTCTTGCCGTGCAGGCCGCGGGAGAAGGAGACCGTGTTCCACACGGTTTCGAAGGCGTCGGTGGTCAGTTCCTGGGGCACGAGCCCGATCATCGCGCGCGTCTCGCGAAACTCGCGCACCACGTCATTGCCGCCAACCGTCACCGTTCCGCTGCTCGGATTGACGATGCCGCAGATGATCGAGATCAGCGTCGTCTTGCCGGCGCCGTTCGGCCCGAGAAGCGCGAGGATCTCGCCTTCCTCGATATCGAGACTGACGCCCTTCAGCGCCTGAAAGCCGGAGGCATAGGTCTTCGACAGATTGGAAACGGAAACGATAGGCGCCATGAGCTGATCCGGATGCGGGGGGGGCAGAGTCGGCAGGTTTCGCCTATATGGGGCAATTGGATGCGATTTGCAGCCTACCGGATGGAAAAAACAAGGTGACGCTTTGTCAATGCGGCTGCGACAGACGCGCACCTGCCTCCGTGCCGCCGCCCGTTCGCGACGGTTTGCGGGCCACCAGCCGGTCATGGATGAGCATTCCGACAGCCATCGCCACCACAAAGAGCATCGTCGCCGGCAAACCGAGCGACAAGGAAGCGAGCGCCGGGCCCGGGCAAAGCCCCACCAGCCCCCAGCCGACGCCGAAGGTTGCCGCGCCGACAATCAGTCGCCTGTCGATGACCTGATTGTCCGGCAAATGGAAGGTTTCGTCGAACAAAGGACGCTTGAGCCGGCGCGCCAGCAGGACACCAAGCGCGGAAACAAAGACAGCGCCGCCGAGCACGAAGGCAAGGCTCGGGTTCCA
Organism: Ensifer sp. CCNWLY38; assembly: GCF_037120565.1. Lineage (NCBI taxonomy): Bacteria > Pseudomonadati > Pseudomonadota > Alphaproteobacteria > Hyphomicrobiales > Rhizobiaceae > Ensifer > Ensifer sp. CCNWLY38. Next base: position 353,747 of record NZ_JBBBBO010000002.1, on the reverse strand, counting down.
CTTGCCGGTGATATCCAGAAACGCCCGCACGCGCGCGGGATCGAGCATGCCGGATAGCGACAGGCCAAAACCGAACACGAGGCCGGAGACGAGCGTCGCCGCGAGGCGGAGATTGGCGCCGCTCATACGAACAAGCCCATGACAAAGACCGTGACGATCGCCGCGGCCATGAAGGTGGCAACCGCCGCAATCGAACGCCGCGACAGCCTTGCAAGTCCGACGACGCCGTGGCCGCTGGTGCAGCCGGAGCCCATGCGGGACCCGAAACCGACCAGCAGGCCGCCAGCCACCAGAAGCGGCCAGGAGGATGTGACCGTCACCACGGGCCAGGCGCCGAAGACGAGACGAAAAAGCAGCGGCCCCGCCATCAGCCCCAGCACAAACAACACGCCGGTGCGAACCTGCGCGCCCTGCAGCAGACGTCCGGCGATACCGCTGATCCCGGCCACCCGGCCATTGGCCACCATCAGGATCGCCGCCGAAAGGCCAATCAACAGCCCACCCGCCAGCGCATTCCCGTATTCATTCATGTTTTGGAACCATCCCGACAGAAGATTTGATAGAGCGCGCCAACCAGGCGCGCCACCTTGTCGTGGCTAAGCCGATAGAACACCTGCTTGGCCTGCCGACGGGTCGAGACAATGCCGGCATCGCGCAACACCGTCAATTGCTGCGAGAGGGTCGGCTGACGAATGCTCAGGCTTTCTTCCAGTGCCGCCACCGAGTGCTCGCCCTCCAGCAAAGCGCTCACGATCAACAGTCGATTTCGGTTGGCGAGAGTTCTCAGGATTTTCGAAACTTCGGCAGCGTGCACGGCCATATCCGCGCGCACCCCCGGAAATTGCATAACAGTTCCCATAACTTCCTCCTGTCGTTGCCCTAGGAGTGAGTGGAGCCCCAATGCTTGCTGCGGTTTGCCGACTACTATCCGTGATTGTTATACGAAGTAATATAATATCGTATTACTTATCAACAAACCAGACGAATCAAGACCGCGCCGCCAGCGCTCCTGTTCGTCGGCTTTCAAATCATATAGAAAATTCAGATCGTTACAACGCGACTGCAATTAGGGTGAAAACGCCATATTTGGGGCAACCGCCCGGACAAGCTCGGGCAGCGGTAAAACTTCTGGTATAGTAAACGCAAATACGAGCCTGCGGCGACATTTCGGGCCCCCGGCCCGAGCGCGCTAAACTCCGGTTCGACGGAGGGTAAGCGCCGGCGCAAATGCAGGCATCATCCGTTATCCGGCGAAAGATCTGCGAATGAATCGTCGCCAATCCCGTTCCCTTGTCACGAAACGGTGATGGTCTTCGAGCAATTTGCTCGCGCGACGCGATATCGCCCTTTTGATTTGCGTTCGTGATTTGCACGCCGGAGCCCCCCTTTTGCTTCGGTTGTTGGGCCGGCCTCCCCGCCGGCCTCTTTTTTTTGCCGGCATAGGGTTTTCATAGGCGGCAGGAGGAAGGCACGGCACTCGACGTCAGTCGCAGTGACGATAGCCGGTCTTGCGGGTTCTCAGATCGAAGTGGAAATGGTCCTTATGGAACGGGTCGCTGCCCGGCCCGAGCACGGTGTTGAAATATTTGCAGCTATCGGAGCGCACGGCCTTCAGGAGGCCGCGTTCGCGGAACGCGAAGAAGCCCTTCTTGCGGACATCGATTTCCTTGCCGTTTTTCAAGACGAACTTGCCGACATCGATGGCGTTGCCGCGCGCATGTTCGGACATCGGGTTACCGCGGCGGGAATTCATCGTGCGGCAGGAATAGCCGCCGAGCGGCCTGATCGTCTTGACGCCCGACCAGTAGCGGTAGCGGGACGACGGCGCGAGTTCGTACTTCACCCACTTGGCGAAGGCTTCCGTCACCTCGCAATTGAGCTTGACCGCCGGCTTCACGCCAATGCCGCCGGAGAGACCGCTGAGCTCGATCGGGTAGTCGATGCCACAGGACGGCCCGTTGCTGATGCGCGGAATGTCACGGAACACCACGCCGAGCTTCTTCAGCCGCTGGCGGCAGGCAATCTCGGAAGCCGGCATCTCGCCGGTGTAGTCGGGCGTCGACATCGGATTGCGCGCCCGCGGCAACATGGCGACCTGCTGCGGCTCCTGGGTCCGCTGAAGTGCGCGCTGCTCTTCCATGGCGCGTGCACGCTGCGCCTCTTCGGCCGCAGCCTTCTCGGGAGAAAGCGGCGGCAGGTCCGGATCGTAGCCAAGGTTCTCCTCGTCCGCAGGCGCAGCGCCTGACGCCCCGCCGAGCTGGCGCACATTGTCTTCGCCGATGCCGCCGACGACCGGCTGGCTGGCATTGCCTTCGGCGATCTCGTTGCTCTGCTCTTGCGCCAGGCCGACGACCGGCTGCTCGACGCCGAGCATGGCATCCATGTTGACGCCTTCATCGGGAATGGCCGTGGAGCCCGCACTCGCCGGCTGCGCGCCGGAGGAGACCGCCTCGTCGCTATCGATCATCGGCAGCGAGCGCCGCGTTTGTTGGGGCGCCGCCTGCGCCGGTGCAACATAGTCCGGATTGCCGTTGCCTGTCGAAGCCGATGTTGCGGCGGGATAGGCCGCCACCTCGTCTTGCGGCACCGCGTCGACCGGCACCGGCCCGATCGAACCGACCCGGGAGCCGCCATCGATGCGGCCCGGCGGCGAAAGCGCGTCGTCGGTCGAACAGGCGACAAGCGATAGCGACAGAACGAGTGCCGTCAGCGGGCGATGGAGACGAGTAACATACGCCATACCGGACTGCGCCTTCCTCCGGGCGGTCAGAAGACCGCCACTCATCACCCCACCGCCCCCGCAACGACGTACCCACCGGCACGCAAGGATCGCTGCAGTACATCGAATTGCTGCCTTTCGCCTGTGTCGCAAACCGGGCACAGCCGCCGAAAGAGCTGATTTTGCGAGTATTTTATTCAAATACGGTAAACGAAGCCTTGCATCCGATACCCCTGATCAAGGGTGCGGATGCTTGGCGTTGCGACTGACTGCCGACAGCAAGAAGCCCGCGTCTTTGTCAGACGCGGGCCTCAAGCTTTCAGCTACGGATCGGCTGGATATCAGCGGCACTCGCCGCGATGCACGACCCGGAAGCCAGCACCGCCAGCCTCGCAGGCGTTCGAGAAGGTTTGCACGCGGCCGCCGCGCTGGCCGCAGACCGGCGCGAATTCGCGGGTGCAGAACTGACCTTCGGCGGGACGGTCATCGTCGCGACGGCATTCGCCGCGGCCGATCACCTGGAAGCCCTCCGAGCGCGCCTGGCAGGCGTTCGAGAAGGTCTGCGTGCGCCGTCCGCGCTGGCCGCACACCGGATTGTATTCCATGGTGCAGGCCTGCGGCGGCCGCACCGGCGGGCGGTTGTCCGGACGGCACTCGCCGCGATGGATGACATTGAAGCCGTCAGCACGGGCCTGGCAGGAATTCGGGAAGGTACGTAGGCGATTGCCGCGCTCACCGCAAACCGGCGCGTATTCCATCGTGCAGACCGGCGGACGACTCGGCCGGGGGCCCGGGCGCGGCTCGTCGACGACGACGGTACAGGCCGAGAGAAACCCGAGCGACAGCATCAGCACGGCGATCGGGCGCGTCAGAAGAAGTTTGAGAAGTGCCATGGTGTCCCCTCTAAAGCAGCGGTCAGCAACCGGAGCGACGCCCCGTCAAACACCTCCCGCATCTCGCGTATCTATCCGCGGCTATCCTAAGGTCAAGACTGTGCGGCTTGGTTTGCACGGCAATCACGGACGCACGTGGCGGGGGCATTGCCCGGCTCACGGATCGATGCGGAGCTCGGTTGCAGCCGCGCGACACTTCTTCCTGTCGGTGCACAAGGCCCGCGTGGCAATGCCACGCGGGCCTTGTGCAATTCCAGACTATCGTGCTCAGGCGGCGCGGCCGTAAGCCGAATGCGATGCCGAGGACTGCAGCCGGAACTTCGTCAGCAGCGACTTCAGTTCCCGGCTCTCGGCAGCCAGCGTCTGGCTTGCGGCAGTCGTTTCCTCGACCATCGCGGCGTTCTGCTGGGTCATTTGGTCCATGCTGTTGACGGCGACATTGACCTCCTGCAAGCCGGTCGCCTGTTCGCGCGCGGCGGTCGCGATGGAGGCCACCTGTTCGTTGACCCGATTGACCAGCGTCTCGATCTCCGTCAGCGCTTCACCGGTCGACCGGACCAGCTGGACACCGGCACCGACCTCGCGCACCGAGGCGCCGATCAGTTCCTTGATCTCCTTGGCGGCACCCGCCGAGCGCTGCGCCAACTCACGCACCTCCTGCGCGACGACGGCAAAGCCGCGTCCCGCCTCACCGGCACGGGCCGCCTCGACACCGGCATTGAGCGCCAAGAGGTTCGTCTGGAAGGCGATCTCGTCGATCACCCCGATGATCTGGCCGATCCGGCCGGACGAGCCTTCGATCCGCCCCATGGCGTCGATGGCATTGCGCACGATGCCGCCGGACTTCGCAGCGCTCGCCCTGGTCTCGTTGACCATGTCGCGCGCCTCGTTCGCCCGCTCGGAAGCGTGGCGGACCGTCGAGGTGATCTCGTCGAGCGCGGCCGCCGTCTCTTCGAGGGCCGCTGCCTGCTGTTCCGTCCGACGCGAGAGATTGTTCGCCGCTTCCGAAATGTCGCCGGCGCTGGCGGTGACGATCTCGGTCGAGTGCGAGATCGAGCCGATGACATCCCGAAGCGCGGCGACGGCCGTGTTGAAGTCCTCTCTCAGCTTGCCGTATTCCGGCGCGATATGGCCGATCTCGGCGGTCAGGTCGCCGCTTGCCAAGAGCTCGAGCGCGGCACCGACGGTCTCCATCGCGTCCGCCTGCGCTTCCGCCGTTGCCCGCTGGCGCTGCTCGTTGCCGCGGCGCTCGGAATTGAGCCGCTCCTGCTGATCGGCCTCGCGTGAACGCAGTTCCAGCCGTTCGCGAACGGAATCGCGCAGCACCACCAGCACCTTGGCCATCTGCCCGATCTCGTCGCCGCGATCGGTCTCCGGCACCTCGGACGAAAGGTCCTCATCGGCGATCGCCCGCATCGACGCCTTCAGCTTCTCCACCGGCTTGACGACGCTGCGCACGATCGCAAGAGCCGCCATCAGAATGGCAAGGGCTGCCGCGGCGAGGATGCCGGCGACCTGCCAGGCGCGCTCGCGGAACATCGCCGCCAAGTCGTCGGCATAGACGCCCGTGCCGACCACCCAGCCCCAGGGCTTGAAGCCTGCGACGTGAGAGTACTTCAGTACCGGCGCGTCGGCGCCCGGCTTCGGCCAGTAGTAGTCGACAAAGCCCTGGCCGCTCTTTTCGACGGTCTTCACGAACTCGACGAAGAGATGCTTGCCGTTGGGGTCCTTGTTTTCGGTGAGGTCCTTGCCATCGAGTTCGGGCTTGATCGGATGCATCACCATGGTCGGATGCATGTCGTTGACCCAGAAATAGCCGTTGCCCTGATAGCGCATCGCCTTGATCGCCTCGAGAGAACGCTTCTGCGCCTCCTCACGCGAAAGCGTGCCGGCCACCTCCAGCTTGTGATAGGCGCCGAACACCGCGATCGCGTTCTCGTCCATTGCCGCGAGCATCGCCTTGCGTTCGCCGACGAGCTTGTCCTGCGCCTGAAACAGACCGAATGTCAGCGCCGCTGCCATGGTCAAAAGCGCAAATGCCACCAGCGCGTAGAGACGCGCCGAGATCCTGAATTTCTTCATTGCCAAACCCCTGCCCCTTCGGCGCCCCCGGCGCCGCCCCTTCGCAATCTCGCTGCCGCCGGCATGGCCGGCCGCACTCCAAGAGCCTGCAGGATAGGGAAAGGTCTTTGCAAAGCCCCTAACAACCGATCCCTAAATTTCACATTTCTCAAGCAACCCTTCGAAAGTCTAAGGCGGCGGCACGGCGGGATGCTGCCCGCATTTGTGCGGCGGCGGGCCTTCCCTCGGCAAGCGCGGTCGGGTTACATCTTTCATCCAACAGGGAGACAGGCCGCATGACCGAACAGACCAAACCGACCGGCGAACTGACCTTGCGCACGCTCGCCATGCCCGGCGACGCCAATGCGGCCGGCGATATCTTCGGCGGCTGGGTGATGGCGCAGATGGACCTTTCCTGCGGCATTCGCGCCGCAGAGCGCGCTCGCGGCCGTGTGGTCACCGCTGCCGTCAAGGAGATGGCCTTCGCACTTCCGGTCAAGATCGGCGACACGCTCTGCATCTATACCGATGTCGTCAAGGTCGGCCGCACCTCGATGACGCTCAAGGTCGAGGCCTGGGCCCAACGCTATCTCTCTTCGCATCGCATGGAAAAAGTGACGGACGCGATCTTCGTCATGGTCGCGCTCGACGAAAACGGCAAACCCAAGCCGGTGCCGGCGGAGGATTAGGAGCGGCGGCCGTGGATCAGGTTCCGACCAACCCGGAAATCTTCCCGCATATCCGCACCGTCATGGGCATGGTCGTCAGCCTGAGCCTGGCGAGACTGCTCAGCGGACTGGCGCTCTTCGTGCAGCACCCCGGTAAGACGCGCGTCTACTGGATCCACCTCGGCTGGGTCCTGTTCATGTTCGTCTTCCTCGTGCATTTCTGGTGGTGGGAGTTCCACCTGCATTCGCTGGCCGTGATCGACGTCAGCGTCTACCTGTTCGTCATCCTCTATTGCTGCGTCTTCTTCTTCCTCTGCGTGATGTTGTTCCCGACGACGCTCGAGGACTATAGCGACTACGAACACTATTTCATGTCGCGCCGTGCCTGGTTCTTCGGCTTCCTCGCGCTTGCCTTTGCCGTCGACCTCGTCGACACCGCGTTGAAGGGCAAGCAGTATTTTGCCTCCTACGGTCTCGAATACCCCGCCCGCAACACCGCCTATATCCTCTTTTGTATCGCCGCCGCCTGGACGGCGAATCGGCGCTTCCATGCGGCCTTCGTCGTCGTCGCTGTCGCCTATCAGCTTCTCTGGATGTATCGGGCCTTCGACCTCCTGGATTGAGACCGTCGATCGGACCGTCTGCGGAGGTTTTCCGCCTGGGGGTGCACCTCGCCCCTTGATCCCGAGGCGAGGCGGTGCTTTATCCGTTAGACATATTTGAATCTCGCATCATGGCACGTCGGGGGACTGTCGCATCATGGAAATCTTTACCGCTACCGGTCTGGCAGCGCTTCTCCAAGTCATCGTCATCGATCTCGTTCTTGCCGGCGACAACGCCGTCGTCATCGGCCTTGCCGCGGCCGGGCTGCCAACGGAGCAGCGCAAGAAGGTCATCCTCGTCGGCATCATCGCTGCAACCGTGCTGCGCATCGCGCTCGCCAGCGTCACGGTCCAGCTCCTGGAAATCATCGGCCTTTTGCTCGCCGGCGGTATTTTGCTGCTGTGGGTCTGCTGGAAGATGTGGCGTGAAATCCGAGAGCAGCAGGCAGCGCACGCGGCAGGCGAAAGCGGCGCTGCCAGCAACGCGCCCCAGAAAACCTTCATGCAGGCAGCCATCCAGATCGTCATCGCCGACATCTCGATGTCGCTCGACAATGTGCTGGCCGTCGCAGGCGCCGCCCGCGAACATCCGACGATCCTGGTTATCGGCCTCGCGCTTTCGATTGCGATGATGGGCGTGGCGGCCGGCTTCATCGCCCGGCTGCTCAACCGTTATCACTGGATCGCCTATATCGGCCTCGCCATCATCCTCTATGTCTCGCTCGACATGATCTATCGCGGCGCCATCGAGGTCTGGCCGCATCTCGCGCCGGCCGTCGCAGCCGTGGCGGCCATGGTCTAGCGACGCATCACGAAATCACTCCGCACGAAAAAGGCAGGGTCTCGCACCCTGCCTTTTCGTTTTCAGCGTTGAGGCGCCACAACAGCGCGTTGACCGTCGTCACCCCTTGAAGATGAACGACGCACCCGCGGCGATCAGCGCGAAGCCGACCAGATGGTTCCAGCCGATCGACTCCTTCAGCCAGAAAACCGAGAAGGCGGCAAAGACCAGAAGCGTGATCACCTCCTGCATCGTCTTCAGCTGCGCTGCGGAATAGACCTGGTGGCCGATGCGATTGGCCGGCACCGCCAGGCAATATTCGAAGAAGGCGATGCCCCAGCTTGCCACGATCGCCATGTAGAGCGGTGACGACGTGTATTTCAGATGCCCGTACCAGGCGAAGGTCATGAAGACGTTGGAAAACAGGAGCAGAAGAATCGGCCAAAGATAGGCCGGAGAGAGAGTGAAGGACATCGAGAACCTCGGGGCGCGAATCATGCTCCGACGATGCCCCGCAGCCCCGTCCGGGCGCAAGTCCTGCCGGCCTTCCATCGGCTCAAGTGACGCCTCGGAGCGAGCCGATACGGGATTTTCTACCGGTCAGGGTGTCGAATCGACGACGAACCGGCATTTTTTCCGTCATTTAGCAAGTCCTGCCCCAATATTTTACGGGTTTTGCCACAATTTTGTACTGGCGCATGAGCAATGTCGCTCGACTGTCCGACGGGACAGGCAGGGGAATACCACACTTCGAAACGGCGGTTGCCGTGAAGTTGGCTCCGCGCCTTGGGCGCGGTTCGCCGACAGGCCGATGCTGCGTATCAGACGCTGGGCACGCGCATGTCCGCTGAAATTTCCCAATGGAACATTGGAAACAGTTGAGCAACCGGGTGCCATGCCGGCGATCGCCAGGCCGCCCCGACCGTTCGCACCCAGCAACTTGTCAAGGAGACCTGACCATGAAGGTCCTGGCGTTTCTTGCGGCTGCCTATGTCGCGCTCCTATCGCCAACTCTCGCCAGCGCGGGCATGCTTGCCCAGGCGCAGCAATACAAAGGCCTGCACGAGGTCAAGAACAACAAGACCCTTCGCGCAGCGCTCGGCATCAACCCTGCACGTACCCCCTGGTGCGGCCATTTCATGGGCATGGTTGCCCGCAAGTCCGGCCGCAGTCCACCGCAGAGCTTCGGCTTCGCCCGCTCGTGGCTTCGGTTCGGTGCACCAGTGAAGCTCGCCTATGCGCGCGCCGGCGATATTGTCGTCGTGCGCACCGGTCGTGGCTACCACGTCGGCATCCTGTCCACGCTGTCGAAGTCGACGGCTCAGTTGATCGGCGGCAACCAGTCGGGCGGGGTCAGGCTCTCGCAGTTCGCGCGCCGCCAGGTCGTCGGCGTCCGGCGCTAGAGCGGGAACCATGTCGCACCGGGCATAGCGCCGGCGGCCTAGAGCCCGACCGGATCGGCGATCTGCATCGCCGCATCGGGTGGATCGCCGACGCGCGTCGTCACGCAAGCGCCAGGCGCATTGCGCAGCGCCGCTCTGGCGGAAGGCCGTGCGCGGCCTCGTTTGCAAGGATCTGCGCGAGACGCGCGTCGAGTTCGCTCCCGGAAAGCGTAGCGAAGCCGAGTGTGCGGTAGAAGTGCTCGTTCCATTTGAGATCGCGGAACGTCGTCAGCGTTACCGCGGCAAGCGAACGGGCGCGCGCATGCGCGATCGCAGCCAGCATCATGGCGCGCCCAAGCCCCCGGCCCTGGCTCTCCTGCAACACGGCAAGCTGCCAGATGTGCAGCGCACCCTCCGCGATCGCCGCACAAAGGAAGCCGAGCGGTCGATCCGGCTCGTCGACCGCCACCAGGGACAGGCCGGTGCGCAGGAAGTCGACATGAGCTTCCGCGGACTGGACATCGTCGTCGGCAATCCAGGCCAGGTCGGGGATGGTGCGAAAAAGCGCGCCAGAGGAGCGCTCGATGTCGGGCAGCAAAGCTGTATCGTCTTCACGTGTGGGTCGAATCAGGGACATAGTGACCGCATCCTACAGCGCAGACCGTCATAGGGGATGCGCGAAGTTCGCTGCCGCCCTTCAGAAATCACGAAAATCATTAGCCGGATAACGGAATATCGCTAGTCGGCATCCAATTCATGGCCTGCTCAAGCCCGGCCGCCGGACTCGACAGCGGCCGCGGTCCGTTGCCGACATGATCGGCGGCGCCGGCCATGGACGCCTGGGCCAGCGCAACGATAGAGGCTCCATCCTCATAGGCCGCTTCTGCCGCCCGGGCGATTACGGCAAGGTAACCGTCACGGCTTCCCGCCTTGAACAGCGACCACGCACCCTCGACGAGACGAACCTCGAGGGCAGCGCCGGAACGGCGCGCCGCGTCGGCAAAAAGCGCTTTGGTGGGTGCGACCGTTGTTTCCACCGCGCAAAGCGCTACCAGCTTGCCGCCGATCGCGGCCGCTTTCTCCGCCAGCGCCGCATCGACGCGCAGGATCGGGACAGCATTGCCCATCCCGGTCTTCGCTACGCTCGGGCCGAGCGTCGAGCAGGTGAGCAGCACCACGTCGGCCTCTGCCGCCAGCGCCGAGAGAGCCGCCGCTGTCTGCTGCGTGATGTCCTCGGTCAGGCCGCCCGCTTCCTCCGCCGCGCGCAGCAGATCGGCGCGGACCGTGTGGCGCAAGTTCGCGGAGGACAATCCGAGTTCGCGCGCAGCATTCTCGAAGAGGGCGACGTTGCTGTTGGCAGTATGCAGGCAGGAGATGATCAATTGGCGGCCCTTGGATGGCGAACGCCTGACGGCGCGCTTCTGACTTTGCGAAACTTGCACAATCGCGGCACTCGCGGAAGCGTCGCCGGACACAATCTGTCGTAGAGGCTACGCGAACCGTCTATTTGCGCCTCCGGCCCAGCAATGGACACAAATCGGGGCAATTTATGCTTCTCGACTTTTCTAATTTAAGTTACGCTTATTTTCCTTCTGACCAGATGCCGCGGGAGGGGCTGCCCTCTTGGAACGGAAGCTCGCCGTGATCCTTGCTGCCGATGTCGCTGGCTACAGTCGCCTTGTCGCGATTGACGAGGAAGGTGCGCTCGCAACGCTTGCCACCTATTGTGCAACGATTTCAAGCCTTGTGACCGAGCATGGCGGCCGCATCTTCGGCGCCGCTGGCGATAGCCTTGTCGCGGAATTCCAGAGTGCAGTGCAGGCGGTTCGGGCAGCGGTCGCCATCCAGCGGACCCTGCAGCGGAGAAACGCCGACCTCGCGCCGGAGCGGCGCATGGAGTTCCGCATCGGCCTCAATCTCGGCGACGTCGTCGTCGACGGCGGCAACCTGCTTGGCGACGGCGTGAATGTGGCGGCGCGGCTGCAGCAGGTGGCGAAGCCGGCCGACATCTGCATCTCCGGTGCGTTGCACGACCAGATCGTCGGCAAGCTGGAGTTTCCCGTGCACCGGCTTGGCGATCGCGCGCTCAAGAACATGCCGCGCCCGGTGCCGGTGCACCGCGTCGACTGGCATGAGGACCCGGTGAGGCCGGATCTGCCCGGCATGCCGCTTGCCCTGCCCGACAAGCCGTCGATCGCCGTTCTGCCCTTCGTCAACATGTCCGGCGACCCCGAACAGGACTTCTTCGCCGACGGTCTGACCGAGGACATCATCACGGCGTTGTCGCTCTACCGCTGGTTCTTCGTCATCGCCCGCAACTCTTCTTTCACCTACAAGGGCCGCGCCGTCGACGTCAAACAGATCGGCCGCGATCTCGGCGTGCGCTACATCGTCGAGGGCAGCGTGCGCCGCGCAGGCTCGCGCGTGCGCGTCACCGGACAGTTGATCGAGGCGGAAACCGGCATCCATCTCTGGGCGCAGCGCTACGAGCGCGAATTCGCCGACATTTTCGCCATCCAGGATGAGATCACCCAACATGTGGTCGCGGCAATCGAGCCGGAGATCCTGATTGGCGAAAACCGCCGGGCGCTGTTACGCGGCAGCGATAATCTCGACGCCTATGAGTGCCACATGCGCGGCACGCTGCTGCATAATGCGCAGGACTCCGCCGCGCATTTCGACGACGCGATCGAGTGGCAACGCCGCGCGATCGCCCTCGACCCCGAATTCGGCCGCGCGCACATGATGCTGGCCCGCTCGCTGTTTGCCCGCTGCTATTTCGGCTTCAGCGACGACATTGACCGGGACAGCGCGGAGTTGGCGGCGGAGGCTGCACGCGCCGTCGTGATCGAGGATCACGATCCCTATTGCCACTATGTCATGTGCCTCGCCAATTTCGCTGCCCGGCGGCCGCATGCCGCGGTCCAGGAAGCGCAACAGGCGATCGATCTCAACCCCAATTTTGCGCTCGCTCACATGGCGCTCGGCTGGGCGCGTATCTACATCGGCCGTTTCGCCGAGGCATTGGACCCGCTGCACAAGGCGCTGCGGCTGAGCCCGCACGATCCGCTGACCTACCTCTTCTTCAACCGCATCGCGCTCGCCCATTACCACCTCGGCAATTACGAGGAAGCGCTGCGTCACGCCGAGCGGGCGCTGCTGCTCCGCCGCACCTATTTCAACCTGGTCGTTCTGCTCGCCTGCCTTGGCCAGCTCGACCGCAACGAGGAAGCTCGCAGGATCGTTCTCGAGGCCGTCGCCAACGCGCCTGTCGATTTACCGCGCTACTGGCGCTTCTTCACCGGCTATGTCGACCCTGCCGACCACGCGCATTTCAAAGACGGGCTCGTCAAGGCGGGCCTGCCCATCGTCCCGTAGGCCGCCATGACACGAGCCCAGCTGTTCGGCGTTCTCATCGGCCTCGCAGTGGTGGCGTTCTTCACGGTCCTGCGTGCCAACGATCCGCAGCTTCTGAGGCAGGCCCGCGACGTCACCTTCGACGAATACCAGCGCATCGCACCGCGCAGCTTCGAGACCATGCCGGTCAAGGTGATCGATATCGACGAGGCGTCGCTGCGCGAATTCGGCCAATGGCCCTGGCCGCGCGACCGCCTGGCGAATTTGACCAACCGGCTGACCGAGATGGGCGCGGCAGCGATCGCCTTCGACGTTCTCTTTGCCGAGCCCGACCGCCTCTCTCCGCGCACCGTCGTGCGCGACGTCGGTGGCGTCGATCCATCCTTCGTCGCCACCCTGCCCGACAATGACGAGATCTTTGCCCAGGCGATCCTCGACAAGCCGGTCGTGCTCGGTTTCGGCCTCACCAACGAGGGCAGTTACCTGCCGCCGGTCAAGGCGGGCTTTGCCTTCACCGGCGAAACCGCGACCGAGGCGCCGCCGCGCCTGCACGCCGCAACGCCGCTGCGGCCGCAGCTCGAAGCCAACGCCGCCGGGCTCGGCCATATCAGCCTCAATCCCGGCTTCTCCTCCGCGGTGGTGCGGGCCGCACCGCTGTTCCTCAGCGACGGGCAGCAGTTCTATCCGAGCCTCGCTCTGGAGGCGCTGCGCGTGGCGCAGGGCGCCTCGACCTATGTGCTCGCCGCAGCACCCAACGTCGCCAACACGCTCACCGCCGTCAAGATCGGCGACTTCGTCGTGCCGCTCACCTCGACCGGCGAGCTCTGGCTTTACGTCACGCCGGACACGACGGAGCGCTACATTTCCGCCCGGCGGGTTCTCACGGACGAAGCCTCCTCGCCGGACGTTCGCGCCGCAATCGAAGGCAGCATCGTCTTCATCGGCACGTCGGCTGCCGGGCTGCAGGACGTGCGCACCACGGCGCTCGGACAGAACGTGCCCGGCGTCTCCATCCACGCGCAGATCGTCGAGCAGATCCTCTCCGGCCGCTATCTCTCGCGTCCCGACTGGGCCGACGGGCTCGAAATCCTCTCGATCGCACTGGCCGGAACGCTGCTCGTGCTGCTGACCACTTTCGTCAGCCCCGTGGTGGCGCTGGTCTGCGGCCTCGCGGTCACGGTGTTGGCGCTCGCAGCCTCCTGGCTCGCCTTCTACTATGGCGGGCTGCTCGTCGATCCGCTGGCGCCGATCCTTGCCGCCTCGATCACCCATTTCTCCGCCACCGCCTATCGCTTCCTGGTGACGGATCGCGAGCGACGCGAGGTCCGCCAGGCTTTTGGGCGTTATCTCTCGCCATCGCTGCTCTATCGCATCGAGCACACGCGCAATGCGCTGAGCCTTGGCGGCGACGACCGCGAGCTGACGGTGATGTTCGTCGACGTGCGCAGCTTCACCGAGATGAGCGAGCGCATGACGCCGACCGAGGTCGTTGCCTTCCTCAACACGCTGCTCGACGCGCTGAGCCGCCATGTACTCGCCAATGAGGGCACGCTCGACAAGTTCATCGGCGATTCCATCATGGCCTTCTGGAACGCCCCGGTCGATGTGGTCAACCATCCGCAAAAGGCACTTCGCGCCGCGCTCGGCATGCGCGAGACCCTGGCCCGGCTGAATGCCGAAGACGCATTCGGTTTCGGCTCCGGCCATGAGGTCCGCATCGGCATCGGCATCCATACCGGGCTCGCCTGCGTCGGCAACATGGGTGCCGAAACCCGCTTCAACTATTCGGCGGTCGGCGACACCGTCAACATCGCGGCCCGCATCGAAGCGGCCTGCAAGGACGTCAACTTCGACGTGCTCGTGTCGGAAGCGACGGCCGAGGCATTGCCGGATTGCGCGCTGCTGGATGCGGGAAGCCTGGGCCTCAAGGGAAAGACGACGCGAACCCGGCTTTTCGCGGTCGCCGGTGACGAAAGCCTTGCCGCCTCGGCCGCCTTCGCGGAATTGCGGCTCCTGCATGACAGGCTGGTCTCGGCCCTGCGAACGCGCGCGACCTCGAGCCGCAGCATCATCAACGCAGCGAAGCTGAAGTCTGCCGCCCTGGCACCGGGCCTGGTCGGCTTCTATGCCCGCATGTCGCGCCGATCGGAGCATTTTGCCGAAACGCCGGTCGAAGACGCCAAGCGCCCGGCCGAGTGAGCGACGGCAAGGCTACCACCGATGGCGCGCCGGCGTGCTTCACCTCTCAGATATGTTCCCAAAGCTTTGACTTGTCGTTGATTTAGCGCCGGTGCGCTTCTGCATGGCGAGAGATCGTGGCCGACGCATCGCGAACGCTGCGACGAAAGCGTCTGCAACCGACAGGCCGTCAGCGGCGCAAACGGCCGGCGCTCAATTCTGGCTTTGGGTCTGGCTCTGGCTCTGGCTTTGGCTCTGGCTCTGCGTTCCACCGCCCTGTTGCGACTGTTGTTGCGACTGTTGCTGCTGCTGTTGCTGGCGTTGGCTGCCCTGTCCCTGCCCTTGTGTCTGCTGCTGCCGCTGGGACTGTTGCTGCCGTTGGCTACCCTGTCCCTGTCCCTGTCCCTGTGCCTGCTGCTGCCGCTGGGACTGTTGCTGCCGCTGACTCTGTCCGTTCTGCTCCTGCCGCTGCCTCTGTTCCTGACGCTGCGTCCAGGGTAGCAACGGTATTATTTGACGCGGCTCTTCCTGCTCGACGGCGGGGGGTTGCACAGTTCGCGGTTGGCGTTCGAGATCCTCCTGGAACACCGCCGCAAGGCTGCAGCCACCCCCCGCCCAGCCCAGCGCTCCGGACAGTCGTTGCCCACCGGAGAGGAAAGGAAGGGCTTGCGCATTGCCTAGTGATTTCAATGTATTGCGACTGACTCTTCTCGGATCGCTGATGCCGCCGCCAGGCTTGGCGACGACGCAGTCGCAACGCTGCGTCAATTGCCGGCAGCCGCCGGCGCCACAGAAGCTCGCCGCGCCGCTCAAAAGCACGACGGCGGTGGTGCCGTCGCGGCCGACATAAAAATCGAAGGCGGTGCCGCGAACGCCGATCGTGCCGGCCGGCGTGACGATTTGATAGGCGTTGTGCCCGGACTTTCCGCTGATCCAGCGGAACGTGCCCTTGGCGGCCATGATCGTCAGTTTCTTCACCGATTTCGCATCGTCATAGACGAACTTGTCGATGACCACGGACGAGCCCCACCCGACCGCAAGCTTGGTGCCATCCTGGAAGACGAACTGGCCAAGACCGGACTTCGATGTCGAAATCCGTTCGTCCTTGTAGACCGGGTCCTTGACCGCGATCGGACCGCGTGCGCCGCTGACTGACGTGCGAATCTGCACCGCCTGGCCGACAGGTTCGGCGGCGATGGTCGGACTGAACGTCACGGCACAAAACGCGATGAGCGCGGCACCACGCAAGCAGAACATGGCACCCTCCAAAGCGTTATTGTTATCACGTTACAGGGATTTATGTCTTGTCGCCCAATCGGGGTAACGCCATGCCGCGACCGTAAGAGTTAGGTGGTCATGGCCGCTTGCCCAGTCGCGGCCATTGGAGGCAATCGGCGGCGTGCGGGGATGGTACCGAGCGTCAGGCGGCCTGCCGGTTCGTCAGTCATTGTGATGACTGCGCCCCTTCTGATGCCCCTTGTTCTGATGGCCGTTGGCATGTTCGAGCACATCCTTGTGGTTGGCATCCTCGCCGCGGATATCCGGATGTTTCATCTCCCAGTGGCGATTGCGGTAGCCTTCTTCCTGCACAGGCTTCTGAGGTTTCTCCTCCGGCTTGTGCGGCTTCTCCTCGGGCTTCGGTTTTTCCTCGGCAGGCTTTTCCTGCTCGACGGCGGGGGGTTGCACAGTTCGCGGTTGGCGTTCGAGATCCTCCTGGAACACCGCCGCAAGGCTGCAGCCACCCCCCGCCCAGCCCAGCGCTCCGGACAGTCGTTGCCCACCGGAGAGGAAAGGAAGGGCTTGTGCATTGCCTAGTGATTTCAATGTATTGCGACTGACTCTTCTCGGATCGCTGATGCCGCCGCCAGGCTTGGCGACGACGCAGTCGCAACGCTGCGTCAATTGCCGGCAGCCGCCGGCGCCACAGAAGCTTGCGGCTCCGCTGAGCAGCACGACAGCGGTGGTGCCGTCGCGGCCGACATAAAAATCGAAGGCGGTGCCGCGAACGCCGATCGTGCCGGCCGGCGTGACGATTTCATAGGCGGAATGGCCGGATTTGCCGCTGATCCAGCGGAATGTGCCCTTGGCGGCCATGATCGTCAGCTTTTTCACCGACTTCGAGTCGTCGTAGACGAACTTGTCGATGACCACGGACGAGCCCCAACCAACCGCCAGCTTGGTGCCATCCTGGAAGACGAACTGGCCGAGACCGGATTTCGACGTCGAAATCCGTTCGTCGCGATAGACCGGGTCCTTGACCGCGATCGGACCGCGTGCGCCGCTGACTGACGTGCGAATCTGCACCGCCTGGCCGACAGGCTCTGCAGCGCTGACAGGAAGCGGTTGGTAAAACGCAGCACAAATCGAGATGAGTGCGGCGCCACGCAAGTAGAACATGGCACCCTCCAAAGTGTTATTGTTATCACGCTGCAGGGATTTATGTCTTGTCGCCCAATTGGGTAACGTAACGGCACATCGCAACCGTAAGAGTTATATCAACGAGCCAGTCCGGCTCGTCGCGGTTGAGGCATGCGTGACCCGGCCGTCGGCCCGAGTGGTGGCGCTGCCACTCGTTCGGCGCCCAGTCACCCGCAAATTCAACGCCACGCCCCTGCCGTTTCGCGTGCAAAGCTGCGCCGAAGCGCTGCGGAATGTTGCCTTTTTGTACTCACTCGCCCCTTTTCTTTCGACCGGACTCTCGCCATATTCCCCGCCATGACCAAAGCGCCGAAAAATCCTCCGCAGAAATCCACACCGTCCGGTTTCGAAGAAGCGCCCCAGGCGCCGCTCTCAGGCACGCCGCTCAGCGGCAATGTCTCCGACTGGGTGAAGCAGCTCGAGGCGGATGCGGAAGCCTCCGCTTTCGAAACCCAGCGCGAGATCGCTTCCAAGGCCGGCAAGCACCGCAAGACGGTGGAGATCGCCGCCTCCAAGGCGGCGCGCAAGGCCGCGGGCGCGGATGACGACGCGGCGCCGAAGAAGGGTGCGAAAAAGAGCAAGGTCGAGATCGTCGGCAGCAAGTCCGCCCGCGGTACCTCGATGGGCGGCTCGACCGACCCGAAGACCCGTGCCGCCGCCGGCCTCAACCCGGTCGCCGGCCTCGACGTGTCGCTGGAGGATGCCGACAGGCTGACGGCCAAGTCGGGCGTCACCGCCACCGTCGAAGCGCTGTCGGCGCTGATCGAAAGCGGCAATCCGCTGTTCAAGGACGGCAAGCTCTGGACGCCGCACCGGCCTGCCCGCCCGCCGAAATCCGAAGGCGGCGTCGAAATCCGCATGTCCTCCGACTACGAGCCCGCCGGCGACCAGCCGACGGCGATCGCCGATCTGGTCGAGGGCCTGAACTCCGGCGAGCGCAGCCAGGTGCTGCTCGGCGTCACCGGTTCCGGCAAGACCTTCACCATGGCCAAGGTGATCGAGGCGACGCAGCGCCCCGCCGTCATCCTTGCGCCGAACAAGACGCTCGCCGCCCAGCTCTATTCCGAGTTCAAGAACTTCTTCCCGGACAACGCGGTCGAGTATTTCGTTTCCTACTACGACTATTACCAGCCGGAAGCCTATGTGCCGCGCTCGGATACCTTCATCGAGAAGGAATCCTCGATCAACGAACAGATCGACCGCATGCGCCACTCGGCCACCCGCTCGCTGCTGGAGCGCGACGACTGCATCATCGTCGCGTCTGTCTCGTGCATCTACGGTATCGGCTCGGTCGAGACCTATACCGCCATGACCTTCCAGATGAGCGTCGGCGACCGGCTCGACCAGCGGCAGCTGCTCGCCGACCTGGTGGCGCAGCAGTACAAGCGCCGCGACATGGATTTCCAGCGCGGCTCTTTTCGCGTGCGTGGGGATACCATCGAGATTTTCCCGGCCCACCTGGAAGATGCCGCCTGGCGCATCTCCATGTTCGGCGACGAGATCGATGCGATCACCGAGTTCGACCCGCTGACCGGCCAGAAGACCGGCGACCTGAAGTCGGTCAAGATCTACGCCAACTCGCACTATGTCACCCCGCGCCCGACGCTGAACGGCGCCATCAAGGCGATCAAGGAAGAGTTGGTGCATCGCCTCGCCGAGCTGGAAAAGGGCGGCCGTCTGCTCGAAGCGCAGCGGCTGGAGCAGCGCACCCGCTACGATATCGAGATGCTGGAGGCGACCGGCTCCTGCGCCGGCATCGAGAACTATTCGCGCTACCTCACCGGCCGCAATCCCGGCGAACCGCCGCCGACGCTGTTCGAATACATCCCCGACAACGCGCTGCTGTTCATCGACGAGAGCCACGTCTCCGTGAGCCAGATCGGCGGCATGTATCGCGGCGACTTCCGCCGCAAGGCGACGCTCGCCGAATACGGCTTCCGCCTGCCCTCGTGCATGGACAACCGCCCCTTGCGCTTCGAGGAATGGGACGCGATGCGCCCGGACACCATCGCCGTTTCGGCCACCCCCGGCTCCTGGGAGCTGGAACAGTCCGGCGGCGTCTTTGCCGAACAGGTCATCCGCCCGACCGGCCTGATCGACCCGCCGGTCGAAGTGCGCTCGGCCAAGACCCAGGTCGACGACGTGCTCGGCGAAATCCGCGAGACGGCGGCCGCCGGCTACCGCACGCTCGTCACCGTGCTCACCAAGCGCATGGCCGAAGACCTCACCGAATACCTGCACGAACAGGGCATTCGCGTGCGCTACATGCACTCCGACATCGACACGCTGGAGCGCATCGAGATCATCCGCGACCTGCGCCTCGGCGCTTTCGACGTGCTCGTCGGCATCAACCTTCTGCGCGAGGGCCTCGACATTCCCGAATGCGGCTTCGTCGCCATTCTCGACGCCGACAAGGAAGGCTTCCTGCGTTCGGAGACCTCGCTGGTGCAGACCATCGGCCGAGCCGCGCGTAACGTCGACGGCAAGGTTATCCTCTATGCCGACCAGATTACCGGCTCGATGCAGCGCGCCATGGACGAGACCAGCCGCCGCCGCGAAAAGCAGATGGCCTTCAACGAGGCCAACGGCATCACGCCGGAATCGGTGAAGGCGAAGATCTCCGACATTCTCGACTCGGTCTACGAGAAGGACCACGTCCGCGCCGACATCTCCGGCGTCGCCGGCAAGGGTTTTGCCGACGGCGGCCACCTCGTCGGCAACAACCTGCAGGCACACCTCAACGCTCTGGAAAAACAGATGCGCGACGCCGCCGCCGACCTCGACTTCGAAAAGGCCGCCCGCCTGCGCGACGAAATCAAACGCCTCAAGGCCGCCGAACTGGCGGCGATGGACGACCCTATGGCACGGGAAGAGGCAAGGTCGCAGGAGGGCCGCAAGGGTGCCTCCGCGTCGACGTCCCCTTCTTCTCCGTCATCCTCGTCCTCGGGTTCAACCCGAGGATCGACCCGAGGATCCAAGACCACGGACGAAAAGTCGCTGTTCCAGAAACCCCACCTCGACGACATGGGCCGCGACGTCGCGACACCCGCCGGCTCGGA
Source organism: Ensifer sp. CCNWLY38 (assembly GCF_037120565.1). Lineage (NCBI taxonomy): Bacteria > Pseudomonadati > Pseudomonadota > Alphaproteobacteria > Hyphomicrobiales > Rhizobiaceae > Ensifer > Ensifer sp. CCNWLY38. Next base: position 333,629 of record NZ_JBBBBO010000002.1, on the reverse strand, counting down.
CAAATCGCTGTTCCGCCGGAACACCCTCGACGAAATGACCGTCGGCCGCACCGAAAAGCCGGTGATCGGCCACGTCCCCGAGAAGCCGATCCTCACCCGGGCCAAGCCGGGCGTGGGGTCCTACGAGGATCCGGCGGACGAGAAGCGGCAGAAGGGCCGGACGAAGGGCAAGACGGGAAGACCCGGGCGGTAACGAAGAACTAAAGTCGCGGCAACTGCCGCTATTTTCCCTCTATCGAGTAGAGTAAACGCATCTGCTCCAAAAACTCCGCTTGGCCGCCATAACTTGGATGCCGAACGTGAAGATGCGCGCAAGATACTTTGCGAACCCATTGAGCGGCGTCGTTGCCGATGGCCACTATCCGCCGCACCTCATACAAGACGCAGAGTTCCTGCAAGAATGTAAAGCCAACCTCGGCTTCTTCTCTCGTATGCGGACGGTTGCTAAGCGGAAACCCGCAAGAATAGGGATGCAACGGAAAAACATTCCAGGTCAAAATCGGCACATCGACGCCATGCAATATACGAAAAACGCTCGATGCCGTTTGTTCCTTCACGGCGGGCCCATTGGTCGCGCGACGGAGTGTTTTGAGCTTGAGATGGGACGCGTAAATATCGAGGCAAAATTCGTCGGTTAAGGCAACCCCCGTACGGCGACCACCTTTGTAACCCAGGTCCCTGCCGACCCAAACGTCCACTGAAGGCGCCGAAGCGAGCGCGAAGAGGATCTGGGTAAGATTGTTCCGCCGTATGTTGGGCGCTGATTTCTGGTCATGTACAGCACATGTATCGGCATAGGGATTGAAGCAATCCTCGAACCTTACGCTTGAAACCCGCTCAACAAATCGCTCGATAGCCTTCATACCGAGGCCCAACCTACCGGCTCACCGTAAAGCCCAGGGGTTTCATTTGGCAGCCAGCAATAATGTCCGAAGGCAATCGGGCCGGCAAGGGCGAGCCCAGCGCGATCTCCCCCCTGTGGGGGAGATGTCCGGCAGGACAGAAGGGGGGTAAGCCCTCCTCATCCGACATCTATTTTCAGAAACCCGACCTCGACGACATGGGCCGCGACGTCGCCACACCCGCCGGCGCGGACCAGTCGCTGTTCCGCCGGAACACCCTCGACGAAATGACCGTCGGCCGCACCGAAAAACCGGTCATCGGCCACGTCCCCGAAAAACCGATCCTCACCCGGGCGAAGCCGGGCGTGGGGTCCTATGAGGATCCGGCGGACGAGAAGCGGCAGAAGGGCCGGACGAAGGGGAAAACGGGGCGGCCGGGGCGGTGAGGTAAATCGATCTAAGTGAGTAAATGAGGCCGATGAAGCTGAGAGCGCTTACTCACGACAAAGCAGAATTTACCAATCCCAGGATACTTAACATGTCATCATCGACGTGGCGCACTTCAAACTCGTCCGCAATCATCGCGTTTGAAATGTTGATCCCGTATTTGTCCCTTAGAGCGACATTGAGATCTATAAGAAACTGTTTTCCACCGATACGCTTCTTGAAACCGATGGTGGACCAATCCTTGTCAAACTCGATTTTTGCAGTTTTTAGAACTGTCGACGGATCTCTCCCATCTCTTTTTAAGCTAGAGTACTTGGTCGCAAAAGACTGAATATTTATTAAGCAATCCTCGCGATGGACTTCAGCGACGGACGCAATCAAATCTTGCGCTTCACGTTCAGAGATACGTACTTCCCGTCGAAGGCCAGCTTTCTGGATTGCAGCGCATAGTGGCTCAGTTTCCAGCAGGTAGTTCTCCAGTTCTTTGCGCTGAAGTACTCGACAAACGACGCCAGAGTCCGACAGCTTTCGTTGGAAATCGTCGATCTCCGCATCCGAACGATAGTCTCGATCGAACAAAGCAACAATCTTTGCCTCCATCCCGAATAATTCTTCGAACATCCAAGTTAGATTATCTACTCTGTGCCAATGTTCGTAGCCGCCGATTTTTATAGATAGCGTATCTGGATCAGAAAGAACGCCTCCCTTTAATACTTTTTGTTCAAATTTCTTAAAAAGCGTCCTGTCATTTCCCTCAAACGCAACTATTCTCTTCGCGCGAGCCAAGCGAGCAAAGTCTGCATTCTCTGATGAACCTAGCAAAGCGTGAGCGCTACGATACCCCGCGTCCGACGTGATACGTGCACCGCTCACAAGTCCGGGCTTGATCAAGATAACATCCGCAGCATTTGCTTCGTTCATAAGTTCCGCAGAGTGGGTAGCGATAAAGATCTGTTTGAATCTCTTTTTTGCGACGTGAAATAGTCGGCGCTGCAAATCTGCGTGTAAGTAAACGTCAGGTTCGTCGAGGACAAGAATATCGCTCTCCTCCCCTCGCAGAAAATGAGTCATCATTTGGAGCCAAGCCTGGAAACCAAATCCAGACCAGTAAATTTCCCGATGCAGGCCGTTCTCTTGAAAAAACATCTGAATTTGAGGTGGATAGCGACCATTTAGTTCGGGCGCATGAACCTCAATGCCGTGCCAGTGCGCACTGACTAGTTCCCGGAATTCTTCAAACTCAGCCGTACTTTTGTTGCGCCAAATATTGCGAAAATTTCTCGCGGCAAGCCGCGTGTATTCAACTGAGCGGACATACTCAGGATCATTCGGCTTTTCACTCTCCTCGAACTGGCTCAAAGTTGGAACGACAACGACCCTTTCCGGAAAGCACCGGGAAAAGAAGCTTTTGTTTTTCACAAGTTTTGTATCCGACTCTATGTATATCCTCGGCGTCAATTCTGGGTTTATATTTATATGAAGCTTGCTACCATTCTCACTATGAATGACAATTTTAGCATACTCTTCTGAATTGTTCCGACATATGTTCTCTAGAGTTACGCTAAAAATGCTGTTGCTCGCCTCATAGGCCGCGCAAACCCCAATTTCTGGATAGCTTTCAAAGTGCGGAACACGACGACTTGCGAAACGTTGAACATCGGCAAAAAGCCTAAGCGCGTCTAGAATTGATGATTTCCCGGCGTTGTTCGGGCCGACTAGAATATTTCTTTCCCGGCACGATACGCTAAATCGTTCGTGCTTTCTAAAATTGAGAAGCTCAATTCTTTTGAACATAATTTATCGTATTTCCTACCCGAAAACTGCAGCTCGCAAAATTGCAACCGTAGGCTGGCAATACGGGAGCAGAAATTCAAGTAGATGTTCGCCAAGTCGGCCCATTTCCACCTTTTTGAGCACGGAATATTTTTCTGTCTTTAACGCTATGCTGAATTTTCGACTCGCACTCATCAAAGGTTGCCCACCCTTGCCGCCTCCCCCATTCCTCGCTACAACCACAGCATGATCAAAACCGCGCTCATCGCTGCCAACTATTATGCGACGTCTCCATAGGGAGCGGCGCGTTTCGATCATGCCTTGAAACAAGCCGCCGTCAGGCGGCTTTGTCTTGTTCAGTGCTCCCTGGCGGCAATGCCATGGAGAGTACCGATGACACATTCCGCCAGCCCCACCGATCCCTTCCAGCCGCGTTCGACGATCACCCGGACGCTGGTCGAGCGCGGATATGTCAACCAGGTGACCGACCTTGAGGGTGTCGATCGCGCCTTTGCGGCTGGCATCGTGCCCGTTTATGCTGGATTCGATGCGACGGCGGACAGTCTGCATGTCGGCCATCTCATGCCGATCATGGCGCTTCGACGGCTGCAACAGGCCGGGCACAAGCCGATCGTGCTGATCGGCGGCGGCACCACGCGGATCGGCGATCCGAGCTTTCGCTCCGCAGCGAGGCCGATGCTGTCGGAAGACGAGATATCAGCCAATGTCGCCGGCATCCGGAAAGTGTTCGAGCGGCTGCTGACCTTCGGCGACGGCCCGACCGATGCGCTGATGGTCAACAATGCCGACTGGCTCGACCGGATGGCCTGGATCGACATGCTCCGCGATGTCGGCAAACATTTTTCCGTCAACCGCATGCTCTCCTTCGACAGCGTGAAGACGCGGCTGGAGCAGCAGGAGAACCTGAGCTTCCTCGAGTTCAACTACATGATCCTGCAGGCGGTCGATTTCCTCGAACTCTTTCGCCGCACCGGCTGCCGGCTGCAGCTCGGCGGCGGCGACCAGTGGGGCAATATCGTTGGTGGTGTCGACCTGGTGCGCCGGATCGAGGGCGCGGAAGTCTTCGGCATGACCACGCCGCTTTTGACGACGGCCTCGGGTGTCAAGATGGGCAAGACGGCGGCCGGCGCCATCTGGGTCAACGAGGACCGGCTGTCGCCCTACGACTACTGGCAGTTCTGGCGCAATGCCGAGGATGCCGATGTGGTGCGTTTCCTCAAACTCTTCACCGATCTTCCGCTCGACGAGATCGACAGGCTCGGGCGCGCCGAGGGCGCGGACCTCAACGCGGTGAAGGAGCGCCTCGCCAATGAAGCGACTGCGCTGGTGCATGGGGCAGATGCAGCCCGGCGGGCGCAGGCGACGGCGCGGCAGGCATTCGCCGACGGTGAAACGGCCGAGGGGCTGCCGACGGTGGTGCTCAGCGATGCCGAGCGCCTGATGGGCATAGGTCTCGTCGACCTCGTGGTGCGGGCAGGACTGGCCTCATCGAAGGGCGAGGCACGGCGGGCAATCGCCGGCCGCAGCATCCGGATCGCTGGAGACATCGTCGAGGGTGCCGAGACGATAGTCAGGCCCGAAACGCTGCCGCTGCGGCTCTCCTTCGGCCGCAAGCTGCACGTGGTGGTGAAGTAGCTGACGGTGCGCCGGGAGCCCATGGGTCCCGGCGCGTTTTCAATTCGGTCCGTATCACGCGGGCGGAGCACCTCGCCCGCCCCGATAGCGCGCACCAACACGTCGGGCCATGAAGTGGCGCGATGCGCCTAGTTCCCGCGCGAGGCCTGCAGGTTCTCCATCACCTGATCGATCGAGAAACTGCCCGGCTTCTGTCTGGGCGGGAACTCCTTGAATGTCTCCAGGAACTTGGCGACATAGGCCTGCGCCGGCACCAGCACGAACATGTGTTCAACGCGCCAGCGATCATAATCCATGCCCTCATGGTCGGCCGTCTCAAATGGATCGGAGCGAAGATTGAACAACTTGGGTATGCGCAGTGGCACAAACGGCTCTTGCCAAACATTGAAGCCCTCCTCGCGTTGTTCGGCAAAGACCACTTTCCACTGCTGATATCGAAGGCCAACAAGCGAACCGTCATCGACGAAGTAGATGAAATCCTTGCGCGGATCCTCTCCTTTCCCGGCGAGGTAATCGGTGATGTTGTAGCCGTCGAGATGCACCTTGAAGGTTTTGGCGTCGACCGAATGACCCTTGAGCAACTTCTCCTTGATGTCTGGTTCGCCCGCCGCCGCCAGAAGAGTGGGTATCCAGTCTTCATGCGCGACGATGTCGTTATAGACCGTCCCGGGCTCGATTACCCCCGGCCAGCGCACGGCGCAGGGAACGCGGAATCCGCCTTCCCAGTTGGTGTTCTTCTCGCCGCGGAACGGCGACTGGCCGCCATCCGGCCAGGTGAACTTTTCCGCACCGTTGTCGGTCGAGTACATGACGATGGTGTTTTCCGCGAGGCCGAGATCGTCGAGCGCCTTCAGCATCTGGCCGACCATCTCGTCATGCTCGACCATGCCGTCGGGGTAGATGCCGAGTCCGGTCTTGCCCTGGCTTTCGGCCTTGAGGCGCGTCCAGACATGCATCCGTGTTGTGTTCCACCACAGGAAAAACGGCTTGTCCTGTTCCTTGGCGCGTTTCAGGAAATCGATCGAGGCGTCGGTGACCTCCTGATCGATTGTCTCCATGCGCTTCTTGGTGAGCGGGCCGGTGTTTTCGATGCGGCCGTCCGCATAGGTATGGAGCACGCCGCGCGGGCCGAACTTCTCCCTGAACGCCGGGTCTTTCGGGTAATCCGGATGCTCGGGTTCGTCTTCGGCATTCAGGTGATAGAGGGAGCCGAAGAACTCGTCGAAGCCGTGCGCGGTCGGCAGATGCTCGTCGAGGTCGCCGAGATGGTTCTTGCCGAACTGGCCGGTCACATAGCCGTGCGGCTTCAGAAGTTCGGCAAGGGTCGGATCCTCCGCCTGCATGCCCTCCTTCGCGCCCGGCAGGCCGACCTTCAAGAGCCCGGTACGGTAGGGAGACTGGCCGGTGATGAAGGCCGCCCGCCCGGCCGTGCAGCTCTGCTGGCCATAGTAGTCGGTGAACAGCCCGCCTTCGCTGGCGATCCGGTCGATGTTGGGCGTCTTGTAACCCATCATGCCCTGGTTGTAGGCGCTGACGTTCCAGTAGCCGACATCGTCGCCCCACAGGATAAGAATGTTCGGCGGCTTCGTGCCGGTTTGCGCGCGGGCCGACCTGGTCACGACCGGCGGCGCAAAGGCTGCGGCGGCAAGTGCAGTGCCCCCGAGCAACAGAAGGCTCCGGCGGCTGAGACTACTGCGAACCGGCTTGCCGTCGACCGCTTGAGCCTCGATGACGTCCTTGTTGATGTCCTTGCTCATGTCCTTCCTCCTCTGCAGGCATCCATTGGCCACGCGCCTTCACGACAGGCAGGATGGCCGCGGGACATCCGGGAGTTTCATTTGAGCGGGTGGGGACGGGCTACTTGATTCCCGCAAAAATCAGCCGCAGACTGCCGGCAAGCAGCTGGATAAGGGGCGAGGAGCGCGGGATTCAGCCCATGGACGCCGTCAGCACGCATCCGCTCGATCGCTTCCCACATTTGGTGACTGCTGATCCGGACGAACTTCTGGCCCTGATGTCGGGCCTGTTTTCAGTTCGCTCGCTAGATTTTCCCGGGCACGGACGCGATTTTGATGCCCAACTGAACCATTGCCAGATCGATGACGTCGGACTGACCTATGCGCGCTATGGCGCTCCGATGCATGCGCTGGTCGAGCAGTCGGACCATTTTTTGCAGGGCTTTCCCTTGCGCGGCAACGGTGACGCGACCATCGATCGGGCGTCGGGCACATTGGCCCGCAACCGGGGAATCGTCGGTGGGCCGGGTGCGCGGATGTATTTGCGATACTCGCGGGATTTCGAGCATCTGATCCTCAGGATCAGGCCGGATGGCCTTGTGAGGAAACTGGCGAACCTGATCGGCAGGCCCGTCGACCCGCCGTTGCGCCTGATCGCCGATATCGCACCGAATGATGCCCTGTTCCGGCTGGTCGAATTCACTGCCGGCGAACTGGGTCGGCCCGATGCCCCGATGCCGCCCCTTCTGCTCGCCGAAATGGAGCAAGCGATCATGGTCGCGTACCTGTGCCATTCGCGGCACAACTACTCCCAGGCGCTGGAAGGGATCTCTCCGGCAGCGGCGCTCTGGCAGGTGCGTCGCGCCGAAGAATACATTCGCGACAACTGGGACAAGCCGATCACGATCGAAGCGCTGGCGGCGGTCGCCAACACCAGCGCCAGAAGCCTCTTCCATTCGTTCAAGCGCGCACGCGGGATTTCGCCGATCGCCTTCGCGCGTCGCGTCCGGCTCGCCCAGGCCCACGCCATGCTTGCCGCTCCGGCCCCCGGAACAAGCGTGACGTCGGTGGCTTTTGATTGCGGCTTCGGCAATCTGGGCGCCTTCGCGCGATACTATCAGCTCAGCTATGGCGAGCTGCCATCCGAGACCTTGCGGACGGCTCGACCCGGCGATCAAAGATAGCAATCGTCCTTACCTCATTCGATTGTCTTCTGCCGAGGGGGCGAACCCGCCCTACTCCGCTGCGTGCGCCTTCACCTCCAGCGCCTCCAGCTCGTAGGAGTAGCCTTGCAGCATCTCATAGGCCTGCTCGATCGTCTTGATATGCTCTTCGCTACCTCCGCGCTGCATCGAGCACGCCGACCAAAACCTTGCCGTCGGTGAAATAGGGGTCGCCGCCGCCGTTGCGGCCGGTTTTCGTGGCGCCGATGCCGGGGATTTCATAGGTCTGCGACACCTGTCCGGCCTTGTCGAGGTCGCCGATCACCAGATCGCGTTCGGCATCGAGATCGGGACCGATGTGGTGGGTGATCTGGCCGGTGTCGTGGCTCAAGCCCACGCCGCGGTCGAAGCTCGCCGAACCGAGCCAGAGCGGGCCGCCGCCCTCGGCAGGCGTTGGGGTCTGCCAGAAGCGCACATGGTTGCGCTGGTCGGCACTGCGGCCGACCGGCTTTTCGAAGGCAAGATCCTGCTTGCGCCCCTCGTAAAACAGCGGACTGACGGGCGCATCGAGATCCGGGCGGTCGAGCACAACGCTGAGGCCGATGTCGACGGACGATCGCAGCGTGACCTTGTCGGCGGCATCCCAGCCTGCGGCGTTAAAGGCACGGATGATCTGCTCCTTGGAGCCGACCAGTCCGACATTGATCGGGTCGCCGGCAATGCCCTGCTCCGTGGATGTCACCATGGGGTTGAGCGGAATCTTCCGGCGGTCATCGTGGAAGAGCCATAGCTCCGGGACCAGGAAGTAGCTGACTGCGAGATAGGCGGCGAGCACGATCGCCAGAAGGAGAAAGGCAACGCGCATGTTCAAGCGACGGCTCATGCCACTCTCCTTCGCTCTAAGCTCGGCCGAGGTCCCGCCCCCGGGACAGACGGAGACTATGACACCGACTGAGACCGCTGCACAGCGGCGGCGCGAAGGCGAACACGTGGCCGGCATCCGCGCTTCAAGCGCGCCGCCTCACTTTCGTCGGGACGAACACGACAGCGCCCGAGGCGGCGCCTTACTCCGCCGCGTGCGCCTTAATCTCTAGCGCCTCCAGCTCGTAGCTGTAGCCTTCCAGCATCTCATAGGCCTGCTCGATCGTCTTGATCTGCTCGTCGGCATTCTTGATTGCCTCGGCGATCGACCGCGAGCGGGCGCGCAGCATCGAGCCGAGCACGTCGGTCTCCGGCCGGCGGCCGAGACGGTCCAGGTGCTTGCGCACGCGGGCGCGGTGACGCTCGAGCTCGAGGATATGGAAGCGGCTCTTGACGATATCGTCGGAGAGCTTGCGCCGCATGGCGGCGACAGGATCGAAAGTACCCGGCTCGCGCTCGTCGAGAATGAACTCGTTGACCAGCGTTTCCAGCATCATCAGCCCCTTGAGGTCGCGCGGATCGGCAAGCTGCGGATCGTAGCCGGTGTCGTCATAGACCTTGCGGCGCACCGGATCCCTGAGCAGCTCATAGGCCACCTGCAGCCGCGCAAACTGTTCGGGATCGCCGCCGGAATCCGGATGCGCCGATTTCGCTGCCTTGCGATAGGCGCTGCGGATCGCCTGATTGTCGGCGTCGCGTTCCAGTCCAAGCAATTCGTAAGGGTCGATCACGCTGTCCCCACTTCGTCTGTCATTTCCGCCACCCGGTCGAGCCAGCCGGCGCATTCTCTGGGCGACACTTCGCCCAGTCTTCCCGGTTATTCGCCCGGCCGAGGCGACTTCGTCGTCCAGGCTAGGCGACCCTTCGTCCGCTCCAGGCGAAATGTCGGCCCGCCGTCTTTGCCCTTGGCTACGCCATCGCCAGCGAAGACGGAACCAACCTTCGGTAAAGCCTGCGCGTTATCCCGAAGATGTGCAAGCCTCGGGCACGCGGTGCCCCGTTGAGACAGTCATCCGCTGAGATCCGCGACCGGCCTCGTCGGCGGCGCGCACGTTCGGTCGCGGTCGGGACGAAATTGTGTCGAGAAACGGACCGTCCCCGATTTTTCTGCCGGAGGCGTGAATGGAGTGGCGAGAACCGGCCAAAGCCTTGCAAAGCCTGACACTCCGTGCCTTGATGCGTCGCACAAGGCGCTTGCCTTTTTCTGCAAATCCTGTCACTTCTTGCGCCGTTCGGGCGATTTCTATCCCGGAGACTGGACTTTCCACTGCGCCCGGCCTCGTGCCGGGACCGCCGGCATCGGCACCGTAGACGTCTTTTCCCCGAATCGTGACCACTCGACGCCTTTCCGCTTGCAAGCGGAAGACGAGATGCCCACATCCCCTCGGGGGCGCGGGCAACGCAAATTGACTGAAGGAAAAGGACTTCTTCCATGGCCACCAAGGGCATCGTAAAATTCTTCAACCAGGACAAGGGCTTCGGCTTCATCACGCCGGATGGCGGCGCGAAGGACGTGTTCGTACACATCTCCGCCGTTCAGGCCGCTGGCCTCGCAACGCTCAAGGATGGCCAGCAGGTCACCTTCGACACCGAGCCGGATCGCATGGGCAAGGGCCCGAAGGCCGTCAACATCCAGGCTGCCTAAGCCGGATCGTCCAGTCGGACATTCATTTGGAAACGGCGCTCCGCAAGGAGCGCCGTTTTCGTTTGGGGGCACGAGGTTTTGGAAGGCACTACATCTGCTCCCCTCATGCCTGTGCTTGTCACAGGCATCCAGCGGCCGTGCGTCGGTACGGCGAGACCTCCCCCAACGACTATTGACCTCTGTCCTCTTCTGCGCCGCGGACGCGGCGCTGCTGGATTCCTGTGACAAGCACAGGAATGAGGGAAGAAACTTCGAGCGCTAGTCGACCCTATTCCGCCGCCTGCTTGGCTGCCGTCGCCGCGAATACCGCGTCGAAGGCGGCGTGGATGACCTCGGGCCCGGCACCTTGGCGGGTGGCATCCGCCGAAAGCAACTGGCGATAGCGCCGCGCCCCCGGCCACCCCTGGAACAGGCCGATCATGTGTCGCGTCACATGGATCAGGCGGCCGCCATTGGCGATATGCACGGCGGCATAATCCGCCATCACATCACGAACATCCGCCCAGAAATCGAGATCGAGACGATGGCCGCGCTCGGAGAAGGCGTTGGCTTCCTGCATCACCGGTGCCGCCCGCGTCAGCGGATGCGGGAAATGCCCATCGGCCGCCGTCAGCATGGCACTATCATGATAGGCCGCACGGCCGAGCATGACGCCGTCCAGGTGCTGCAACTGCTCAAGCGCCTGATTCAATGTCTGAAGGCCGCCATTGATGCCGATGAAAAGATTGGGATTCTCCTGCTTCAGCCGATGCACCAGACCATAGTCGAGCGGCGGGATCTCGCGGTTTTCCCTCGGGCTCAGGCCCTGCAGCCAGGCCTTGCGCGCATGCACCCAGACGGCATCCGTGCCAGCGTCGACGACCCGCGAAACCAGTGCTCGCAAGGCCACTTCCGGGTCCTGCTCGTCGACGCCGATGCGGCATTTGACCGTGACCGGGATCTTCACCGCCGCCTTCATCGCCGCAACGCAGGCAGCCACCGTCTCCGGCTCCTGCATCAGGCACGCGCCGAACGTGCCCGACTGCACCCGGTCCGACGGGCAGCCGACATTCATGTTGATCTCGTCGTAGCCGAAGGCTTCAGCGATAGCAGCCGCCTCCGCCATCTTCCGGGGATCGCTGCCGCCAAGCTGAAGCGCGACCGGATGCTCTGAAGCATCGAAGCCAAGCAATCTCTGCTTGTCGCCGCGCAGGATCGCATCGGCGACGATCATCTCCGTATAGAGCAGCGCATGCCGCGACAGTTGCCGCGCAAAGAACCGGTAGTGCCTGTCCGTCCAGTCGATCATCGGCGCCACGGCGAAAACCGGTGCGTTGAAATAGTGACGGTTGCCCGGATTTCCGGGCTGTGCGCGGCCTTCTGCCATGCTCGATCAGCTCTCGTTATTCAGGTTTTGCGCTCCGGCGCTACAATGTAGCACTCCCAGCGGATCCAAAGCGCTGGCGCCATTGGGTGCGCCAAAGCTCCCATTCGGGACGGCGCCTTATACAGCGTAAATCAGGAGAAGGCGAGATCGCGCGAAGCGACACCGCGATCTGCCGTTTTGCGCAACTTGAAGTCTCAATGGCCCAGGTGAGCGCCGCCACCTATCCAATTGATATTGCGGCGTTGAAACACGCCGGCTACAACCTCTGCGACTTGTTCAAGGGGGACATTGAATGCTGAAATACCTCACTCTCGCCGTGGCCGCTCTCGCGCTCTCAGGCTGCCAGCCGCCGGCGCCGGAATCCGTTGTGGCGTCGCAGAAGCCGCCGTCGGCAGCCATGCGCAACGCCTATGTGAAATTGGCGCGGGGCGTTGGCGCCAAGGGTGCCCAGTTCAAGATGGCCGAGATCTCGAGCGTGGTGCTGCTCAACCCCGATGCCAAGATCTATGCCTTCTGCGTCCGCTTCAGGGAAACACGGATCCAGCATCGGCTGCTAATGAGTGGCTACGCCTGGCGCGATGGGCAGATCATCGACGCGAGCACGAATGATTCCCGCTGCGGCGACAAGAGACTACGCTACTACAACTTTCCTGAACTGCTTGCGATACGGGGCTGATGGCATCACCCCAAGGCTGCGGCGGGCGCGTCTGCCGCAGCATGGTTTCCGTTTTGTTAAGCAGAATCTCCGATTGTTCCGCTTTGACATGATCGTCGTCGGAGCGAAAACATGAGCTACGATTGGAGCGGCGCACGGCGCCGGCGGGCAATAGCGACCGTCATAGGTGCAGCGTTCCTGTTGGCGGCGCTGGCCGCCACGGTTGCCGCGGCCGTTGCCGGCAGCATCTTCTGATACCCTCTTGGGAAGCAGGCGGCAAAGGCCGCCTGCTTGTATTTGCAGGACCAACGCCGGACCGAACCGCTTGCCGAACTCCGGCCAACTTGCCTTCTTCGTCGGGAAATGATCGCCTTTCGCCGCAACCAGCAAGCGAAGGAATCACGCGATGTCGAAATCCCCGGACGAAATGAGCAATGAAGAGCTGCGCCTCCACGGCGACGCGGCCCAGCTCGGGCAATTGTCGATCCTGAATGCGACCGTTGCGGCTCTCGTCATGCAGGCCGAAGACAAGCAGGCAATCGTCGATTCCATCGCCAATTGCCTCGCCGATCTGAAGGCCGCCTGGCAGAACGTGGGAGACGCAGGCTCGTTCGGCGAAGCGGCGATGGCCGGCGCGCAGTCGTCCGCCGATCTCTTTCTCTACTACGCAGGCCCGCCAACGCGCCACGACGCGTGACGCGATCCGCCGTCACACCGCTTCCCGGACTTGACAGAAGCGACCGAAGGCGATTACAGCGCCGCGCGTCTATCGAGACGCCAGAGGTCACTGCCAAGACCCCGCTCCCCAGTTCCGCCCTTTAGTCGATTTCGAACGAGGGATCTGCAGGGTAAGGCAATGCCCCTGTATCGATACAGTTGGCAAGGAAAGGACGGACGGCATGAAACGCGCGATCGCGGCACTGCTCACGCTTCTATTGGCCGGATGCCAGTCGATGGAGTTGGAGGCGCCTGAGGTCGCAAGGCCGAGGCCTGCCGCCCCCTCCGTACCGACGCTTTCGGGCGATGCGCTCCAGGCCTTCCTCGTTGGCAAGACGCTGCGCTACAACCTCAACGGCGTCAATTCCACCTTTTTCGCCGACGGTCGCTACGGCTATCGTGACTACGAAGTGCGCGACGGCGGGACCTACACGATCACCGGGGACGAAGTCTGCATCACATTCGAAGACGGCGGCCGGCGCTGCGACCAGTACGCGCTGATCGGCTCCGACTATTACCGCATAGAAGAAGGCGGTCGCCGCACCAAGGTCGACCGCGTCGCGCCGGCGGCCTGATACGCCGATCTCCGATCAACCGCTGGACCATTGGAACCCCTCATTCCCAAGGGGTTCAATTCGGCCGCGTTCTGCCATAGTGCCCGGCGGGGAAATGGGTGCTGCGGGAGGAACAGGTGGCCCCTTTGCGAGCGACACAATGCCTTGCCCTGTCGAAGGGCGACATGGAGAGGCTGCAGCGTGTCTTCGACGAGCTTTGCCGGGAACAGGGCTGGGCACGCGACGGCGAACGGGCGCGGCGGCATGCCCGGATGCTGATCGACGACTACCTCGCCGGCAATACCAACGAGATGCACCTGCTTCTTGCCGGCCGCGTCTTTGCCGAGCGCCTACAGCACGACGCCTCCCTTTAGGATCGCGGCGTCCATTTCGGCCATCGTCGCGCACCGCCAGCGCTTGCAGCGCGCTGATCAAACACGGAAAAGCTGCTTACAAATCCGTCCTCCTGCGCTACATTAGCAAGATCGACTGTCGATGCCACTTGAGAGGAGCCAAGGGGCCGACAGCCGCAGTGCCGACATTCATTGAGATGATCTCGAGGAGGAGACGCATGCAATTAGTCTGGAAACAGCCGATCGAGCTCGACTTTGTTGGCGGTATGTGCCGCACCGTGAAAGGCCCCTCAGACGCGCTCGCCTGCCTTGCCGACCATTGGCCCCGCCGCGGGCCGTTCTATGTTGCCGCCCGCAGTGCCTGCCGCGCCGCCATCGATGGGCGCCGCACGGCCGAAGAGGCGCGAACGCTGTTCATATCGGCCGCCGAAGAGGCCGAGCTGGACGCCCACTGAGGCGCAGCCGCGCCGGACCGGATCCCGCCGCTCCAAGCGGCGAACGCTCGCCAACGGCGGGCGCAAGATGGCCTTTTAGTTGAAGCCGCAGACCCCGATACTCGTCGATGAACGGCTCAGATACCGGGCATTTGCCCAAAAACTGCATTTTTTCGGCGCATTATCGCCCAATCATGCATGATTTTTCCAGAAACGGCCCGATTTCTGTCGTGAAGCCTTCACTTCTTCCGTCTATATTCTGAGGTGCCTCACAAAAACCAATTTCGGAGCGCTTAATTCCCATAAGGGATACCAAAAAAAACGATATACGGGAGAGAACATATGAGCGAGAGCAATCTCTATCGCATCGTTGAAGTCACCGTGAAGCGTGAAGGCGGCCGCCGCGATCTCGGCATCATGACCGTGCGCCAGGCCCTTCAGCTTCCCGAAGTCCCCAGCCTCGAATACAGCCACCCGGAGCTCAATTCGCGTTCCGACGGTCGGTTCCTGACCAGAGATCAGCTTCAGGCCTACGCACACTGCGCCTGAGTTTGCCGATCACGGCAGCCTCTCTGGTGCCGTGATCTCGCGCGCCCGTCCGGGCGCGCTTCAGCCACAAAAACCCTTCTCAATCCTTCGTCTTATTTTTCATCGGATCGATTCCGATTCGCGGATTTATGCAGTAACGTCCGGAATCTTCCCTGCCTCGCTTGAAACCGCACTCGGTCGACGGCGAGCGCCCATCAAATGCGCAGCGATCTTTCTGTCCGTTGAGACCGATGGACGCCCAAGACCGGACGATCATGGAAACTATCATCCCTCCTCCGCTTCCCGTGCTGCTGCCGATCTCCGGCAGTCTGGTCGGCTTTCCGGTTCGCCGGGTCTATTGCGTCGGCCGCAACTATGCCGCCCACGCGATCGAAATGGGTCACGACCCGGATCGCGAACCGCCGTTCTTCTTCCAGAAGAATCCGGACAACCTGCTTGCCGCCGGTAGCGCCTTCCCCTATCCGCCACTGACCTCCGACGTCCATCACGAGGTCGAACTCGTCGTGGCGCTGAAGCGCGGCGGCAGCGACATCGCCGTCGAGGACGCGCTGGATTGCGTCTACGGCTATGCCGTCGGCATCGACTTCACCCGCCGCGACCTGCAGGCCGAGGCCAAGAAGGCCGGAAAGCCCTGGACCGCCGCCAAGGCCTTCGAACATTCCGCCCCGGTCTCGGCGATCGCGCCGGCCGAAGCGATCGGCCATCCGATCAACGGCAATATCTGGCTGAAGGTGAATGGCGAAATGCGCCAGCAGGGCGATCTCGAGCAGATGATCTGGAAGGTGCCGGAGATCATCGCCGAGCTCTCCAAGCTCTTCACGCTCGCTCCCGGTGACGTCATCATGACCGGCACGCCATCGGGCGTGGGCGCCGTGGTGCGCGGCGACGAGGTCACCTGTGGCGTCGATGGCGTTGCGGCCCTTGCGGTTACAGTTCTCTAGGGGAACCGTGCCAGGAGCGGCGTGACGCGCGCTTCCTGGCATTGCATCATTTCAGACGACACGAAGGATACCTGCCGATGCCGCTTTATGCCCTTGGATCGCTTCGCCCGCAGACGCCACCGAAAGGCAGCTACTGGGTGGCGCCGGATGCGAACGTCATCGGTCAGGTCGAGATTGGCGACGAGGTCGGCATCTGGTTTGGCGTGACGCTACGCGGCGACAACGAGCCGATCCGGCTCGGCGCGCGCACCAATATCCAGGAAAATGTCGTCATCCATGTCGACCCGGGCTTCCCGGTCACGATCGGCGAAGGCTGCACCATCGGCCACGGCGCCGTCATCCATGGCTGCACCATCGGCGAGAACTCGCTGATCGGCATGGGCGCGACCGTGCTCAACGGCGCCAAGATCGGCCGTAACTGCCTGGTCGGCGCCAATGCGCTGGTGACCGAGGGCAAGGAATTCCCGGATAATTCGCTGATCGTCGGCGCGCCTGCCAAGGCGATCCGTACGCTGGACGATGCGGCCGTCGAGGGCCTGAAGCGCTCGGCAGCGCATTACGTCAAGAACTGGCGGCGCTACGCTTCGGACCTGACCCGGCTGGACTGAAGCAGATCAACGGAACGAAAGGCGCGAAAGCGGTTCCGCCCTGAATTGGCGGAACCGGACTCAGGCGCAGCTCTGGCAGTGGCCGCGGATCTCGATCGTGGTCTTCTCGGTCTTGAAGTTCTGCCCCCGCGTCAGCGTCGAAAGCCGCTGCTCGATCGCCTCGTCATGGAACTCCGTGACCTGGCCGCAGCCTTCGCAGATGGTAAAGGCGGTGACGCCATGGTCGTGCTCATGATCATGCGGGCAGCTACAGGCGACGAAGGCGTTCAGGCTCTCCAGCCGGTGCACCATGCCGTATTCGAGCAGTTTGTCGAGCGCCCGGTAGACCTGCAGCGGCGCGCGGAAGCCGTGATCGCGCAGCTTGTCGAGGATGGTGTAGGCGCTCATCGGCCCTTCGGAATGGCTGAGCGCATCCATCACCAGCGTCTGGTTCTTGGTCAGTTGCTGCGTAGCCATCAGTGGTGCCCTCCAGGCGTAGAATGATGCGCCGCCTCAACCGGGCGGCGGCCGATCGGTAGTAGACTGAGAACGAAAAGCCCAACGGCTGCAACGACGATAGACGGACCCGATGGCGTATCCCAGTGCAGCGAACCGAAAAGTCCGCCGGTGACGGCAAGCGCACCGATGACGGAGGCGAGAACCGCCATCACCTCCGGCGAGGTCGAGAAGCGGCGCGCGGTTGCCGCCGGGATGATCAGCAGCGAGGTGATCAGGAGGATACCGACGATCTTCATGGCGATCGCGATGACAAGCGCCATCAGCAGCATGAAGAAGAGCCGCGTGCGCTCGGGCTGCAGCCCCTCCGCCTCCGCCAGTTCCGGATTGACCGTGGAGGCCAAGAGCGGCCGCCAGAGATAGACGATGGCGAAGATGACGAGGATGCCGCCGCCCCAGATGATGTCGATGTCGGATTCGGAGACAGCCAGAATGTCGCCGAAGAGGAAGCCGACGAGATCGATGCGCACCCAGGTCATGAAGGCGACGATGACGAGGCCGAAGGAGAGCGCCGAATGGGAGAGAATGCCGAGTAGCGCATCGGTTGAAAGCGCCCCGCGCCGCTGCAGGAAGAGAAGCAGCACCGAGACGACGGCGGCAACGATGAAGACGCTGAGCATCAGGTTGAGTTCAAGAAGCAGCGACAGCGCCACGCCGAGCAGCGCCGAATGCGCCATGGTGTCGCCGAAATAGGCCATGCGCCGCCAGATGACGAAGCAGCCGAGCGGCCCGGCCATGACGGCGATGCCGATGCCGGCAATGAGCGCGCGCACGAAGAAATCGTCAAGCATCGCGCTTCTCCTTCATGTCGTAACCATGCAGCCGCGTATGGTGGCCGCACCCGCAATCCTCGCCATGGTCGTGCACGTTTTCCTCGTCTTCGTGGTGGTGGCCGTCACCGGGGAAACAATGTTCGGTGATCGATCCATCGGCATGGAGCACCCGGCCATCGGGCAGATGGGTGTGGTCATGGTGGTGGCTGTAGACCGCAAGCGTATTGGCCGCGCGCCTGCCGAAGAGCTTCAGGTATTCCGGGCTCTGGCTGACGGCCTGCGGCGTGCCGCGGCAGCAGACATGGCCATTCAGGCAGACGACCGTATCGGTCTCCGCCATCACGATATGCAGGTCGTGCGAGATCAGCAGGATGCCGCAGCCGGTGCGGTTGCGGATCTGCTTGATCAGTTCGTAAAGCGCGATCTCGCCGCTGAAATCGACGCCCTGTACCGGTTCGTCCAGCACCAGCAGGTCGGGCTTGCGGGCGATGGCACGGGCAAGCAGCGCCCGCTGGAACTCGCCGCCTGAGAGATGCTGGACTTCGGCTTTGGCCAGATGCAACACGCCGGTCGCTGACAGCGCCTCCTCGATCTCCCTGCCCTTCAAGGGTCCGGTCAGCGTCATCAACCGCTCCACCGTCAAAGGCAGCGTCCAGTCGACCGCCAGCTTCTGCGGCACGTAGCCAACCTTGAGGCCAGGCTTGCGCTCGACATAGCCCTCGTCGGGTTTAAGCACACCGATCGCCGTCTTTGCCGTCGTCGACTTGCCCGAGCCGTTCGGCCCGATCAGCGTGACGATCTCGCCCGGGCTGATCGAGAACTCGACGCCGCGCACCAGCCAGCGGCCGTTGCGGCGCACGCCGGCATTGCTGAGATTGACCAGCGGCAGCGTTTCTGGGGAGCGGACATTCAGCATGAAAAAATTCCGAATTGGATGGTTGCCACTGGCTATCGCACACGTTATAGCATAACGCAATTGATGTAATAACATTACATTGCTGCTTCAAGCCCTTCAATGGCCTGTTGCATCGATGCTTTGCATGCCCGACAGCGTGCCCGGTCGATAGGGCCAGGCGCGCCATTCAAGCCCGGAGAACCCGATGAAATCGACTTCCGCCCTGCTTTTTGCCTCCACCATGCTGCTTGCCGCGCCCGCCACCGCTGCCGGTCCCAATGTGGTGGTTTCGATCAAGCCGATCCACTCCCTCGTCGCCTCGATCATGCAGGGCGTCGGCGAACCGTCGCTGATCGTCGAGGGCGCCGCTTCGCCGCACACCTACAACATGAAGCCGTCCAACGCCTCTGCCCTGCAGGCGGCAAAAGTGGTCTTCTGGGTCGGCCCCGGCCTTGAAGCCTTCCTCGACAAGCCGCTTGATGCGCTCTCGGGCAGCGCCAAGGTGGTGGAACTCAGCGAAGCGCCGGGCATCGAGAAGCTGAAATTCCGCGAAGGCGGCGCCTTCGAAGCCCACGACCACGGAGATGAGGGCCACGGGGAAGAAGGACACAAGCACGAAGAGAGCGAAGCGGAGCATGATCACGCCGCAGCCCCGGAAGCTGCCGCCGGGCACGATCACGGCCATGATCATGAGCATGGCCACGGCGATACCGACATGCATATGTGGCTCGACCCTGTGAACGCCAAGGCAATGGCTGCCGAGATCGAGAAGACGCTCGCCGAAGCCGATCCGGACAATGCCAGCGCCTACAAGGCCAATCTCGAGGCATTGAACAAGCGGCTGGATGGGCTCGACGCCAAACTCACGGAAACGGTAGCGCCGGTGAAGGACAAGCCCTTCATCGTTTTCCACGACGCCTTCCAGTATTTCGAGCACCGTTACAAGGTCCGCGTCGCCGGCTCGATCACGGTCAGCCCGGAAGTGCTGCCGGGTGCCGAGCGGCTCTCTCAGATCCACGCCAAGATCAAGGAACTTGGCGCGACCTGCGTCTTTGCCGAACCGCAGTTCGAGCCGAAGCTGATCAACGTGGTGATCGAGGGAACACCAGCGAAGTCCGGCACACTCGACGCGGAAGCGGGAACGCTCGATGCCGGCCCGGATCTCTACTTCCAGCTGATGGAAGGAATCGGCACGTCGCTGAAAACCTGCCTCGCCTCGGCAAGCTGATCCGTCCTCCCAAGACGGTATGGGTGGGCGTTCGCTTCTCTCGAATGTGGGGAAGCGCCCGCCTCGCTCCGCTGGCAAAGCGTGAGATGGCATGCTTGCGAGCGGTTACCCCACACTCCGTCATCCTCGCCCTTGTGGCGGGGATCTAGCGACCCGACGTCCGTCGGGTCAAAAGAATCCTCCGGCCCAATGACTTGGGCCAGCTGGATTCCTGTGACAAGCACAGGAATGACGGAGGCGTTGGCCCTGCCTTCATCGGCGGGCCCTCCCGATCAGAGGCGGCTTTGTCAGCAGGCTGAGGCGGGCGATCGTGCTCGCCCTTTTTACCCGCAACAAACGTAACGATATAACATACAGGAATAATCGATGGAGAAGCTCCCTGTCACCGTTCTCTCCGGCTTCCTTGGCGCCGGCAAGACGACGCTGCTCAACCACGTGCTTTCCAATCGCGACGGGCTGCGCGTCGCCGTCATCGTCAACGACATGAGCGAAGTCAACATCGACGCGGCGCTGGTGCGCGATGGCGGTGCCGGCCTCTCGCGCACGGAAGAGCAGCTGGTGGAAATGACCAATGGCTGCATCTGTTGCACGCTGCGCGACGACCTATTGAAAGAGGTCCGCAACCTCGCCGAACAGAACCGCTTCGATTATCTGTTGATCGAATCGAGCGGCATTTCCGAGCCCCTGCCCGTCGCCACCACCTTCGATTTTCGCGACGAGGACGGCGATAGCCTTGCCGATGTCGCCCGCCTCGACACGATGGTCACCGTCGTCGATGCCGTGAACCTGATCGCGGACTATTCCTCGCTCGATTTCCTTGCCGATCGCGGTGAGACGGCAGGCGAAGGCGATGCGCGCACGCTCGTCGACTTGCTTGTCGAGCAGATCGAGTTTGCCGATGTCGTCGTTTTGAACAAGATCGGCACCGCCACGCCCGAACAGGTGGACGCTGCCCGCAAGATAATCGTCGGCCTCAATCCGGATGCTCACCTGATCGAAACCGACTTCGGCAAGGTCAGGCTTCGCGACGTGCTCGGCACCGGCCGCTTCGATCTTGTCAAGGCCGAGCAGCACCCGCTCTGGTACAAGGAGCTCAATGGCTTCAAGGACCATATTCCGGAGACGGAGGAATACGGCATCCGCTCCTTCGTCTATCGCGCGCGGCAACCCCTCGATCCCATGCGCTTCCACGCGTTCCTCAACCGCTCCTGGCCGGGGGTTCTGCGCGCCAAGGGCTTCTTCTGGCTCGCAACCCGTCCGCATTATGTCGGCGGGATCAGCCAGGCGGGTCCGCTCGTCAGGACCGGCAAGGCGGGCCTCTGGTGGTCCGCAGTACCGAAGGAGCAATGGCCGCGTGAACCCGGGTTTCTCGCCGCGGTCGGTCCCTACATCGATCCGGTCTGGGGCGACCGACGACAGGAGATCGTCTTCATCGGCGCAGATCCGATGAGCGAGGCAGAGCTTCGCGCCGAACTCGACGCCTGCCTCATCGCGGAGGAAGCCTTCCGACCGGAGCGCTGGCGTGACCTCGCCGATCCCTTCGCCAACTGGTCGCCGCGAGCCGACTGATGGCAGAAGCCGTGCATACTCCACGCCGACTGCGCTTCATGTGCATGGCGCTCAGCGCCGCCGGGCGGCCGGTGCCGATGTTCGATCCGTTTCTAGGGGAAACGGCTGGGGATGAGGAGACACCTGAGGTACCGGGCGAGGTCGAGTGGTTACTGTTTGGCGAGCGGGAAACTCGCCGACCCTCGGAACGGTAGCGGTGCGCGCCAAGTGAAAGGGCAAACAAAGGCTCGAAGAGGCGCTTGTGAAGTGCACCAGCCGCAAAAACCTCCCTCATTCCTGTGCTTGTCACAGGAATCCAGCCGCGCCGCGTCGGCGGCGCGAGAAAACTCCAGGCGTCCAGCATTCCTTTCGCCGTGCCGACGCACGGCGGCTGGATCTCTGTGACAAGCACAGAGATGAGGGAGGTCTTGGTCGGTGCCAGGCGTCCGGGGGCATCCTCAGAATGATAGAAATGCCATTGCTGGCCAGGGGCGGCGCAACCGCCCCTGGCCAGAAGATTATCCTCACCGCGCGCTCGCCAGCCCGACGATGACGCCGGTTGCAAGGCTGATCAGCAGGAAGTCGTTGTCGACCCGTACCCACTGCTGGCCGCGCGGCGGCGGGCGCAGCCTGTAGTAGCGGTAGTCGCGCACCTGGGCCATGTGGCGACGCTCGGCCGGCGTCAGGCGATGACCGCGTGCCCAGCGTTCCTTCTTCCTGACGATCACCCGCTTCTCGATCGTGACGTGCTTGTCGACGTGGCGATCCACATGGCGATCGACGTGACGATCAACGGGGCGCCGCGTGCGGTCATAGTTCTGCGCCACCTCGAAGGATCCTGCCGGCTGGGCAAGTGCCGCGACCGGCGTGATCAGAACGGAGCTGGCGACGAGCGCGATCAGGAGACGTTTCATTCGGGTGTCCTTTCGTTGTCTTCACCCGGAAAATAGGCCCCGCTTCCTGAACCGAATATGAAACCCCGCGTTACAAATACGTAATGATATCCGTCGCTTATGCTGTATTCCTAATATCCATTATTCAACCTTCCGCAAGGCTGACGTAGCGGAAATGGTCGAAATCGGCCGACTTGCCGCCCCCCGACGTGTCGAAGGCGAACAGGCCGGCAAAAGCGCCGGTGAAGGATCCATGTTCGCCGCGACCGCCCTCGTCCGAAACGGCGCCCGCATCGAGAACCGGACCGATCGCGTGCCAATCCCCTGTTCGCGTCTCCCGCCAGAAGAACTGCAGATCGTTGTCGCGGATCTCCATGGCAAGGTCGATCGGACCGTCGGGGATGGCGATGCCGCTGCCGACAGGGAACTCCAGCCGCCCATGCGGGAAATCGCCGGGGCATGAGAGGATGGTCAGCGCCCGCCCGAGCGTCTCGTGCCAGGTGATGCCGAGCGCATGGAACTTGTGGCGGTTGTAGTAATGCGTCAGGCCCGCGACCTGCTGATAGGTTTCGGCCTTGAAATCGACTGTCGTCTCGGCACGGAAGGAGTGATGTTCCTGTCGGCGGGCGACCAGCGCCTGCTCGAACCAACTGCCGATGCTCTCGCGCCCGAAGAGCCGGAGATGCCCAGGCCGCCATTCCAGCGAAAAGATCCGCTCCGGCTGCGGTGTGCGCAGCCACTGGAACTCGATCGGAAGCGCATAGTCATTGAAATCCGTCTCAACGACGCTCGGGGCCGCCACCTGCTCTACCGGTGCCGGCGCAGGCACCACGACCTCCGGCACCGGGCCGCCGCTTTCGAGATAGAGCCAGCCGTCGTCTCGCCACACACATTTCTGCAGCGCCGTCTCGCGGCCGAGCGTGCAGCGGCGCTGCGGCAGCAACGGCCGGCCGGCAAGATGGGTGTGATAGGCCTGACCATCAGGTGTTTCGACATATTGCCCGTGGCCGGCGCGCTGCAACGGCGCCTCCGGGTGATCCTTTGATGTGATCAGGTAGGTATCCGGATGCATCTCGTAGGGACCATCGATCGTGCGCGACCGCGCCATGGTCACGGCATGATCATATCCGGTGCCACCTTCCGCCGTCGTCAGGTAGTACCAGCCATTGCGTTTGAAGAGATGCGGCCCTTCGACCAGGCCGAGCGCCGAGCCCGCAAAGATGTTCTTCACCGGACCGACGAGCTTGCGTGTACGTTCGTCCCACTCCTGCAGCAAAATGCCGTCGAAAGCCGGATGCTTCGGCGAACCGCCGAAACTCTCCGTGCGATGGTTCCATTTCATGTTGAGGAACCACTTGCGGCCATCGTCGTCGTGGAAGAGCGACGGATCGAATCCGGAGGAATTGACGTAGACCGGATCCGACCAGGTCGCCTCGATCGCCTCCGCCGTAACGATGTAGTTGTGCGCGTCCTTGAAGTTGCCGTCGAAGCGCTTGACGTCGGTATAAACCAGCCAGAACAGCCCGTCGTTGTAGGACAGACACGGCGCCCACACGCCGCAGCTATCAGGGTTGCCGCGCATGTCGAGCTGGCTTGCCCGCTCCAGCGGCCGACGCACGAGCCGCCAGTTCACCAGATCGCGCGAATGATGGATCTGCACGCCCGGATACCATTCGAAGGTGGAGGTCGCGATGTAGTAATCGTCGCCGACGCGGCAGATCGAAGGGTCCGGGTTGAACCCCTTCAGGATCGGGTTGCGGATCATGGCAGTCATGGGTTTCGGCGTCCTCCGTTGGTGCGCACATCCGATCTCAAAAATCATACGATTTCAAGACTGCAACGTTGCAGTAAGACGTTCAGGCACCTCTCTGTGGCCGTCTTTCCACACCGATTCGCGCGGCTGACGCGCCGGCGGCAACCGTCCGCCCGTGCTCAAACCGACGAAGAGTAACGGGTTTGCACAAACAATGGGCAGAGCGCCGTGACAGCTTATTCTACTTTAGTCGGAGGCGGCCGAACTACACGGGAAAATCGTACCTCGGACTTGAACGCGCGCTTGAAATCGGCACTCTGGCTGTGCTTGGCACAACAACCATAAAAAGCCATCGCGGGGAGGAAATCGATGAGAGCTTTGCTCGGCTTCAGCCGATTAATAGACACGATCACGGAATTCATCGGAAAGAGCGTTTCATGGCTGATCCTGGCGGCTGTGCTCGTCAGCGCCGGCAACGCCGTGATCCGCAAGATCTTCAACATGTCGTCGAACGCCTGGCTCGAGGCACAGTGGTATCTGTTCGGCGCCGCCTTCATGTTTGCCGCCGCCTACACGCTGAGCCAGAACGAGCACATCCGCATCGACGTGGTCTACGGCCAGTTCTCGCGCCGCGTGCAGCACTGGATCGATCTGCTCGGACACCTGCTGTTCCTGATGCCCTTCGTTCTCCTGGTGCTTTATTACCTCTTCCCCTACGTGAAGATGTCCTACATCTCGGGCGAAGTCTCCTCCTCAGCCGGCGGTCTGATCATCTGGCCGGCCAAGGCCATCCTGCTTGTCGGCTTCCTGCTGCTCGCCTTCCAGGGTGTGTCGGAAATCATCAAGAAGATCGCGATCATGACCGGAAACATGGAAGATCCGACACCCTATGTGCCGACCCATGCGCCGCTTGACGATGTTGTGTCTCCGGAGACCCGTCCATGATCGAATTCATTGCTGAAAACCTGGCGCCGATCATGTTCGCGTCGCTGATCGTGTTCCTGCTCTTGGGATACCCGGTCGCCTTCTCGCTCGCCGCCAACGGCCTGCTGTTCTTCATCATCGGCGTCGAGCTCGCGCCGCTGTCGGACTCGATCAATCTTTCCTGGCCGCTGCTCAATGCACTGCCGGACCGGTTCTGGGGGGTGATGTCAAACGACACATTGCTCGCCATCCCCTTCTTTACTTTCATGGGGATCGTGCTCGAGAAATCGGGCATGGCCGAAGACCTGCTCGACACCGTCGGCCAGCTCTTCGGCCCGATTCGCGGTGGTCTCGCCTATGCGGTCATCTTCGTCGGCGCGCTGCTCGCGGCCACCACCGGTGTCGTTGCCGCCTCGGTCATCGCCATGGGCCTGATCTCGCTGCCGATCATGCTGCGCTACGGCTATGACAGGAAGGTCGCCTCGGGCGTCATCGCGGCTTCGGGTACGCTTGCCCAGATCATCCCGCCATCGCTCGTCCTGATCGTTCTTGCCGACCAGCTCGGCCGCTCGGTCGGCGACATGTACGCCGGCGCCCTGATCCCGGGCCTCGTGCTGACCGGCCTTTACATGGTCTACATCCTGCTGATGACCTTCATCCGGCGCGATTCGATGCCGGCCCTGCCGCTGGAAGCCCGCACGCTCGGTTCCGGCGTCACGTCGCTCGCCGTTGCGCTGGCGGTGGCGGTAGGCATCGCGTATGCTGCCCACGTCTATCTCTACCCGACCCAGGGCGAGAATGCCGACATCCTCGGCGGCACCGTCGGCGTCATCGTCATCTACGTCGTCGCGCTTATCGACCGCGGTCTGAAGATCAACGCAATGTCGAGGCTTGCCCAGCAGGTCATCATCGTGCTGATCCCGCCCTTGGCGCTGATCTTCCTCGTCCTCGGCACCATCTTCCTCGGCATCGCGACGCCGACCGAAGGCGGTGCGATGGGCGCCGTCGGTGCGCTGATCATGGCAGCCGCCAAGGGCCGTCTCAACATGGACGTGGTGCGCGGGGCGCTCACGGCAACGACCCGGCTTTCGGCCTTCGTGCTGTTCATCCTGATCGGTGCGCGCGTCTTCTCGCTCACCTTCTATGGCGTCAACGGCCACATCTGGGTCGAACACCTGCTGACGGCGATGCCGGGCGGCGAAACCGGCTTCCTCATTGCCGTCAACCTGCTCGTCTTCTTCCTGGCCTTCTTCCTGGATTTCTTCGAGCTCGCCTTCATCATCGTGCCGCTCCTGGCGCCCGCCGCCGACAAGCTCGGCATCGACCTCATCTGGTTCGGCGTTCTGCTCGGCATCAACATGCAGACGAGCTTCATGCACCCGCCCTTTGGCTTTGCGCTCTTCTATCTGCGCTCGGTCGCGGCAAAGGTGCCCTATCTGGACAAGATCACCGGCAAGACGATCCAGCCTGTCACCACAGGCCAGATCTACTGGGGTGCGGTCCCCTTCGTCGGCATCCAGATTGTGATGGTGGCGCTGACGATCATGTTCCCGCAAATGGTCATGCACTACAAGGGAACGGGCACTGGCGTCGATCCGAACACGATCAAGATCGAGGTGCCGGGCTTTGCGCCGGGCGGCGGCCTGACGCTGCCGGACAATGGCGGTGACCTCGGCCTTCCCGGCGGCCTGCAGCTTCCAGGCGGCAGCCCGCTCGACCAGAAGCCTGCCGATCAGAACGGCGGCTCGGGCGCCCAGCCCCAGACGGCTCCGTCCAACGACCTCAGCCAGCCGCCTTCGTTCAAGTAGGGCGACCGGCAGACAGACAGAGGGCGGCCCCGCAAAGGGCCGCCCTTCTATTTTGGCGAAAAGATGCATCCGATCATCGGAAGCTTGCCGAGAGGCGCTGGTGCCTGCCAAAACCTCCCTCATTCCCGTGCTCGTCACAGGAATCCAGTCAGCCCAAGTCCTTGGGCTTAAAGAGTCTTTGATCCGACAGACGTCGGCTCGCTGGATCTCCGCCACAAGGGCGAAGATGAGGGGAGTGGAATACCCCACTCGCCGAGAGATCATCTTCCGACTTTGACTTCAGCCAAAGAGCAGCCCTTTGTGCCGTCCGTCCACCTGAGCGATTGCTGTATTCGACCACCGATGCCACTCACTCCAGCCGTTTCGCCGGATTGTCTCGATACCAGTCGACGATCATCGGCATCATCTCTTCGAACGGGCCGCCGACATAGACGTTGAGCAGACCCATGCGCGATGCGCTCTCATTGCGGAAATCATGCATCGTTCCGCGCGGGATGACGCAGAGCGAGCCCTTGGCCATCTGGTGCCAGGTGTCGCCGACCAGGATGCTGGCGGTGCCCTCGATGACGTAGAAGATTTCGTCATTGTCGTCGTGCTTGTGAGCGCCGGGCCCTTCATGCCGGGCATCGAGCCACCATTCCGAGATCGAAAAGCGGCCTAGGGTTTCCGGACCATCGGCTTTGAAGACAGCCTGTATGGCGCCCATGTCGTATCGACGGCCCTCGTCGGGGCGGAGCACGACCGATTGGCCTTCGCTTGGCATTGCACCTTCTCCCTTCCATCCAAGGCCGCAACCATACCACGAAACCGCTGCCGTGCCGCGCCTCCTGCGCATGCGTAGGGATCAGAAATGCAGGGTCGTCGGGACGCCGGCGGCCTCCGGCCGAAACGAAAAAGCCGCCCGCAACAGACGTTGCGAGCGGCCTTTAATCATCAGCAACAGCGAAAGCTTAGAGCTTGCCGCCGCGCTGCTGGATCATCATGAAGGTGTCGTAGTTGTATTCGGCGATCTGGGCGTTGAGGTAGTATTCGCCGCGGAAGGCCTTGATCGAGTCCCAGATCTTCTTGAAGGTCGGGTTCGAGTCTTCCATTTCGGCATAGACTTCGTTCGCCTTGTCGAAGCAGGCCGACAGGATTTCGGCGCTGAACGGGCTGAGCTTGGCACCGGAAGCCACCAGGCGCTTGATTGCCGACGGGTTCAGGTAGTCATACTTCTGCAGCATGTTCGCGTCGGTCGCCTGGCAGGCGGTGCGCAGCAGCGACTGGTAGTTCTTCGGCAAGCCGTCGAAGGCCGCCTTGTTGAACATGGCGTGGACCGTCGGGCCACCTTCCCACCAGCCGGGATAGTAGTAGTAGGGCGCGACCTTGTAGAAGCCGAGCTTCTCGTCGTCATAGGGGCCGACCCATTCGGCGGCGTCGATGGTGCCCTTTTCGAGCGCCGGATAGATGTCGCCGCCGGCGATCTGCTGCGGCACGACGCCGAGCTTCTCGACGACCTTGCCGGCGAAGCCCCCGATGCGCATCTTCAGGCCCTGCATATCGGCGACCGTCTTGATCTCCTTGCGGAACCAGCCGCCCATCTGCACGCCGGTATTACCATTGGGGAAACCGACGAGGCCCTGGGTTCCCAGGAACTCGTTGAAGAGATCGATACCGCCGCCGTGGTAGTGCCAGGCGTTCATGCCGCGCGCATTGAGCGCGAAGGGAACGGCGGCACCAAGCGCCCAGGTCGGGTCCTTGCCCCAGTAATAGTAGGAAACCGTGTGGCAAGCCTCGACCGTACCGGCAGCCGCCGCGTCAGCAGCCTGCAGGCCGGGGACGATTTCGCCGGCGGCGAAGACCTGAATCTGGAAGTTGCCGTCGGTCGCTTCCGACACATGCTTCGCCAGCACTTCACCGCCGCCATAGATCGTGTCGAGCGACTTCGGGAACGACGATGCCAGGCGCCAGTTGATCTTGGGGTTTGCCTGCGCAATGGCCGGCGTTGCAAGCGCGGCAGCACCCGCTGCGGCCAAGCCACCGAGGCTTGCGTTTTTGATAAATGAACGGCGATCCATGGTTCCTCCCCTAGTTCTCGCCAAAAGGGCGGCCGCGATCAGCGCTACCACCCATCAATCCACCCTGCCCCTTCCCGGACGACGGTGGCTCCTCCTCGTTAACCTGCCGAAACGACGCAAATCGGCGTCGCGATCGACCGGCATTCCAGCACCTTACAGAAACACCGGACCATGTCCAGAAGGCGCTTTCCGGCACCTATTCGACTTTTGTCTAATGCGCCGGAAAGCAGGCAATTTTGCCCAAAATGCAGGCAAATCAATGTTTTCAGCCGAAATTAGCGTTCGGCCGACGATGCCCAGAGGTTGATGTCGGCCTCACGCGCATAAAGATCGATCTCGGCCAGCTCCTCCGCCGTGAACGTGTCGTTTTCCAGCGCCTTGACGCAATCGACGATCTGTTCGGAGCGGCTGGCGCCGATCAGCGCCGAGGTGATCCGGCCGTTGCGCAGCACCCAGGCAAGCGCCATCTGCGCCAGAGTCTGGCCGCGCTTTTCGGCAATGCCGTTGAGCTTGCGGATATTGTCGATGATCTCCGGGCGGATGAAGTCCTTCTTGAGGAAGTGGTTCTGTGCCGCGCGGCTGTCCGTCGGAATGCCCTGCAGATACTTGGTCGTCAGCATGCCCTGCGCAAGCGGCGAGAACACGATCGAGCCGATGCCGAGATCTTCGAGCGTGTGGATGAGACCGTCGTCCTCGACCCAGCGGTTGAGCATCGAATAGCTCGGCTGGTGAATGAGGCACGGCGTGCCGAGGTCTTTCAGAATCGCGGCCGCTTCGCGGGTGCGCTGCGAATTGTAGGAGGAAATGCCGACATAAAGCGCCCTGCCCGAACGCACGATATGGTCGAGCGCGCCGCAGGTTTCTTCGAGCGGCGTGTCCGGATCGAAGCGGTGCGAATAGAAGATGTCGACATAGTCGAGGCCCATGCGCTTCAGGCTCTGGTCGCAGGAGGCGATCATGTACTTGCGGCTGCCCCATTCGCCGTAGGGACCGGCCCACATGTCATAGCCGGCCTTGGACGAGATGATCAGCTCGTCGCGCAGATGCGCGAAATCCGTGCGCATGATTTCGCCGAAGGCAGTCTCGGCCGAGCCCGGAGGCGGGCCGTAATTGTTGGCGAGGTCGAAATGGGTGATGCCGAGGTCAAACGCGGTGCGGCACATGTCGACCTTGCGGTCATGGGCCGTGTCGCCGCCGAAATTGTGCCAGAGCCCCAGCGAGATTGCCGGCAGCTTCAGGCCGGAGCG
Source organism: Ensifer sp. CCNWLY38 (assembly GCF_037120565.1). Lineage (NCBI taxonomy): Bacteria > Pseudomonadati > Pseudomonadota > Alphaproteobacteria > Hyphomicrobiales > Rhizobiaceae > Ensifer > Ensifer sp. CCNWLY38. Next base: position 303,648 of record NZ_JBBBBO010000002.1, on the reverse strand, counting down.
GCCGACGCGGTTATACTTCATGGTGTCGTAGCGGTTTTCCGCCGGTAGCCAGGTCATCGCACAATCCTCCGCGATCCGTATCCGGATGGCGGCATGCACCTACCATCCCTTAAAGGAGAAGGGTTTCCGCGGTACGGAAACCCAAGCTGCTGTCAAAGACATCTCTTATCATCGAAAGCGCGCGAGGGAAGCTTGGCGCCACCCAAAACCTCCGTCATTCCTGTGCCTGTCACAGGAATCCAGCAAGCCCAAGTCTTTGGGCTTAAAAGTCTTTTGACCCGACGGACGTCGGGTCGCTGGATCCCCGCCACAAGGGCGAGGATGAGGGAGAATAGGTGCCACTCCTACCCAAAAGCCAGCCTTCTGTGTTCATGACCAGGGAGCGTAGTTGTGAACCCCTGGTCACAAAAGAGCGGTCAGCTATGAGGCAGCGGCGCTTCGTTCGACGGACACCTCTTCTTCCACCTCACGCAGAAGCGCCCTTGCCTCCTCGATACCGAGGCCGGCCGGCTGGGTGCAGGTGGTGGAGAGTTCGATGAAACGACCCTCCTCGCCGGATTTCAGGATCGAAACCATGACATCGACGCCGTGCAGCGCGCGGTCGAGCGAGCAGCGGGCGTCGCGGCCTTCGAGGATCGCCTGCGCCATGTCGGCAAGGCCGGCGGTGCGGTAGTTCGCCATCGGTCCCTGCGGATGTTCCTGGTTCTCAATGCCGAAGGGATGATCCCAGGGCTCCAGCGGCTGGATATCCTTGTCGCGCCCACTGGCCTCGACCTTGCCGCCGAAGAAATTCGGATCGGGCACGTAGAGCGAGCCTTCGGTGCCATAGATCTCCATATTGGCATGGCGATGCGACCAGACATCCCAGCTCGCCGACAGCGTGATCGTCGCGCCGTTCGCAAATTCGAGCAGCGCGTGGATGTTGGTCGGAGTCTTGACCGGGATTTCCTCGCCCTTGCGCGGTTCGCTGGTGATCGTGCGGGTCGGATTGGCCATCGTGGCAAGAGCCGCCACACGCTTCACTGGTCCGATCAGGTTGATCAGGTTGGCAATGTAATAGGGACCGAGATCGAGGATCGGGCCGCCGCCGGGCAGGAAGAAGAAGTCCGGGTTCGGATGCCACATCTCCATGCCCGGGCTCATGACGTGGCAGGTGCCCGAGGTCACTCGGCCGATCTTGCCGGCATCGATGGTGCTGCGGGCAAGCTGGTGCGCGCCGCCGAGGAAGGTATCCGGCGCGCAACCGACGGAGAGGCCCTTCGCCTTGGCGATCGCCTTGAGTTCCTCGCCCTGCTCGAGCGAAAGCACCAGTGGCTTTTCCGAATAGACATGCTTGCCGGCTTCGAGGATCGCCTTCGAGACCGGATAGTGCGCGTCCGGGATCGTCAGGTTGACGACGATGTCGACAGCCGGATTGGCCAGCAGCGCCTCGATGCTCTGGGCCTTAACGCCGTATTCGGCCGCCCGCACCTCGGCGGCTGCCGGGTTGATGTCGGCGCAGGCGACAACCTTGATGCCCTTAAAGAGCGGCGCGAGCTTGAAGTAGGTGGTGGAGATATTGCCGCATCCGATGATGCCGACGCCAAGTTCCTTGGTCATGGATGAACCTGCTTCTCAATAGGATTGGATGGAGGCGAGCGAGCGCTTGGCGAAGCGCTTGAAATCGCTCGGATTGTCGTGCTCGGCGATGAAGTAGCGGGCCTTGGTGCCGGAAAGCGCCGCAAACAGGCCCTTCCAGTCGACGGTACCCTCGCCGACATCGGCCCAACCGTCCTCGTCCTTCTTCTCGCCCGTCGGCGCGATGTCCTTCACATGCACGGCGGTGATGCGGTCGCCGTATTTCTTGATCCAGGCGATCGGGTCGGCGCCGCCGCGGATGATCCAGGCGATGTCGGCTTCCCAGGAAAGATCCGGTCCGCCTGCAAAGATCAGGTCCTGCGGGATGCTGCCGTCCGGAAGAGCAAAGAACTCGAAGTCGTGGTTGTGCCAGCCAAAGATCAGCCCGGCGTCGCGATAGGGCTTGCCGGCCTTCTGCAGCCGCTCGCCGAAGGCACGCCAGCCGGCCGCATCCGTCGGGCGCTGGTCGGGCATCAGGTAGGGGCAATAGATCGCCTTGATGCCGAGCGCCTTGGCGATTTCGAGCACGCGGGCCGGATCGCTTTCGAGCATGTCCAGGCCAAAGTGCGCCGTCGGCATGGCGAGACCATTGCTGTCGAGCCCTTCCTTGAAGCTGGCGATCTCGGCGTCGCTGAGCGCCGCATAGAGCGCGCCATAACCTTCGACCTGGCTATAGCCGGCCTGCCCGAGCGCTTCGAGCACATTGGCGAAAGGCGGGAAATTACGGGCGCTATAAAGCTGGAAACTGACGTCCTTCATGAAATCCTCCTCGATTTCGTCCTGGGGGTCTTGGGATTGTGTTGGGATCACTTCAGCCAGGTGTCGTAGTCCGACACCAGCAGGTGGGTGGGTGCCGCGTCCGCCTCGATCGCCGAGAAGCGACCGACGGGCTCGCGGAAATAGTTGTCAGTGAGATCGTCGTTGACGGTCGAAACCTCGCCCATCAGCACATCGGCGCCTTCGGCCCAGAAGGCGTGCCAGTTGCCGGGCAGAAGCGTGACGCTTTCGCCTGCCTTGAGCTTCAGCAGTTCGCCGGCTTTCAGCGTGCGCAGCCGTGCATCGGTAGCTACGACCACGTCGCTCTCCTCGTCGACGCTGCCATCAGGCTTCGAATTGTACATCTGCACCACCAGCGACCCGCCGCCACGATTGATGATGTCCTCTGTCTTCACCGCATGGCGGTGCAGCGGATTGACCTGGTCCTTGGCGGTAATCATCAGCTTTTCGGCATAGACCATGCCGTGACCGGTTTTCAGATTGGCGGCATTGCCGTTGCGCAGTGTGAAGAGCACCAACCCGAACTGGTCGAAGCGGCCCTTGCCGTAGTCGGTAATGTCCCAGCCGAGGCGGGCCTCGAAGATCGTCGGGCTGTCCGATGCAACGTGCGACTTCAACTGCTCCGGCGACCAATAGGCAAAAGGCGGCAGCGTGAAGCCGAAGCTCGTCATGAAGGCATCGCTCTCGGCGATGATACCGTTGACGTGGCTGCGTTTCATGGCGATCAACCCTTCCCCTGGCAGGATTCGAGATCGAAGACGGCAAAGCGCGGGCGTTCGCCTGCTGCCAGCGGCACCTTCGGCGTGAAGCGAACGACTTTCGTCTCGCCGGCCAGCAGATCAAAGGCGTTGTCGGAATAGCGCCCTGCGACATCCGCCTCGATCATCACATGCAGCGCCAGGCCGCTCGCCTTGACCGTGACGTCGAACACACCCTCGCCTGTCGGCGCGACGTCGAGCGTCAGGCCAGATGGCTGAAGGTCGAGCGCCTTGTAGGTGCCGTTGACGTGGTGCCCTTCGCCGCGCATGCCGTTCGATGCCTCGAAGCTCCAGAACAGCAGGTCGCCTTCGGGAATGTCGAATGCGGCAATTGTCACCAGCGTGGCGGCCCGGTCGGGGCTGCAGGTGCCGGCGGCCGCCGTCAACGGCGTGCGCTTCCCGTCGAGAGAAACCAGGAAGGTCTGAAGCTCGACCGTCACCGGCTCCGCCGTGTCGTTGACCATCGAGAAGGCGATCTCTCTGCCATCCGCCGATGGGATCGCCGCGACCGAGACCGGCTGGAAGAACCGGCGGACCATATAGTGCATCGCCTTCCAGCTGCCGCCATAGTCGAGGCTCGACCAGGAGGCGACCGGCCAGGTGTCGTTGAGCTGCCAGTAGAGCGTGCCCATGCAATGGGGCTTCAGCGAGCGCCAGTAGTCGACCGCGGTGCGGATCGCCAGCCCCTGCTGGATCTGGCTGAGATAGACGAAAGCCGGGAAATCCTTGGGGAAGCGGAAATAGCGGAACATCGTGCCGGCGATGCGTTCGTTGCCGCCGACATTCTTCTGGTGGCTCTCGATCACAGGCGACGCGATGTTCAGGTCCTTCTCCGCCGCGAACTGCCGGATGACCGGCATCGACGTGTAGGACTGGAAACCGAACTCCGAGCAGAAGCGCGGGCGCACGGTGCGGTAATTGTCGAAGGACTTGTTCTCGTGCCAGACCGACCAGTAGTGCATGTCGCCGGAGCCATCGGCATGCCAGGCGTCGCCGAAATCGAGATAGCCGGACGCCGGGCTCGACGGCCACCAGATCGCTTCGGGCAGCGCCGCCTTCAGCGCCACCTCGATCGTGCGGTTCAGCCGGTCGTAGGAGACGAGGTAACGGTCGCGATCCTTGCGCGGCTCGTCGAACCAGGTAAGCGCGCCGACAAGTTCGTTGTCGCCGCACCAGACCGCGATGGACGGATGCGACGAAAGGCGCTTGGCCTGGTAATCCACCTCGGACGCGACGTTCTCCAGGAAATCGGGCATCGAGGAATAGAGATTGCAGGCGAACATGAAATCCTGCCAGACCAAAAGGCCGAGCCGATCGCAGAGATCGTAGAACCAGTCCGGCTCGTAGAAGCCGCCGCCCCAGACCCGGATCATGTTCATGTTGGCGTCCACTGCCGAGGTCAGCAGATCCTCGACGCCCTCTGGCGTCACCCGTGACATCAGCGCATCGGCCGGGATCCAGTTGGCACCCTTGCAGAAGATCTCGCGGCCGTTGACGCGGAAGGCAAAGCGGCTGCCAGCCTCGTCCTTGTCGGTCAGCAGCTCGATCGTGCGGAAGCCGATCTGGCGGCTCGCCTGCTCCTGCGGCACTTCGACTGTCAGTTTTGACAAATGTTGCTCGCCGCTGCCCGCCGGCCACCAGCGCTTCGGTTTCGCAACGGTGAAAACATGGGTGATGCGCGTCTCGCCTTTGCCGACGGCGCAGTCCAGCCGCTCGCGGTCCTCGTCGAGCGAAAAATGTATGGGGACGATGCCGGGCGCGTCGGCAAACAGCGTCACCGTCACCAGAAGGTCGACCGAACCGTCCTCAAGCCAGACCTGCTTCGTCGTCACATGCTCGATGCGGGCGATCTCCAGCCGGCAGAGCGCGATGTCCCCATAGACGCCGAGCGGCGCGATTGCGATGTTCCAGTCCCAGCCGAAATGGCACTGGGGCTTGCGCAGCATGTTGCCATTGGCGATCGGCGAATTGCCGGGATGGTAAGGCACGTAGAAGGGCTGCTCGGCCTGCCGGCGCGCGCCTTCGGCGATCGAGGAATGCAGCACGATGCGGATGCGGTTCTCCCCGGCGACGAGCGCGCGGGAAACATCGGGTCTATAGCGGCGGAAGCAATTCTCTGCTTCGAGCACCAGCGTGTCGTTGACGAAGACCGAGGCGACAGTATCAAGGCATTCGAGGTCGAGATACCAGTAGCCCGCGAGTTCGTCGGCGGCGACCGTGACCGTTCGCTCGATCACCCAGTCCTTATGCGCCACCCACTGCACGTCGTTTTCGTTGCGGCCGACATAGGGGTCGTTGATCACGCCCGCTTTCTGCAAGGCCGTGTGCACGTCGCCCGGCAGAGCCATCGCCAGCGCATGGCTGTTGTCGACGGAGCTGAGCTGCCATTCCCCCGAAAGGTCGAGACGGATGGCGGTTCGGGTGTAGTCCTCAGAGAGCATTGTCGTATTCCATCGATCGACCGGCAGAGCGCCGGCGCTGTCATTGCTGGGAGATGCCGGACGGAGGTCCCTGCCCGGCATCTCCTTATTTCTTTACTTCCGCGCATATCGTTTCCGCAAAACCGCTTCACACTTTTGCGCGATATGCGGCTAGAGTCGGTTCTCGGTCGTCGCGTCGAAGATCGAGGCAACCGCCATGTCGAAGGAGAGCGTCACCGCCGTGCCCGGCGCATAGCGCCGCTGGCCGGCGATGCGCACCGACATCGACTGCCCCGCGAGCTTCAGCCACAACAGATTGTCGGCGCCCATCGGCTCCTCGATATCGACCACCGCCCGGTGCGAGGCCGCAGCCCCGCTTGCCGCCTCGTCGACGCGCACATGTTCCGGCCGTAACCCGAGGACGACCTTCTGGCCATGCACGAACGGCGCTCGCGACGGATAGGCGGACACGTCGAAATCGACGTCGTTGGCGTGGACGTAGGCGCGCTGGTCGCGAAGCTGCAGCTCGCCGCGGAAGAAGTTCATCGACGGCGAACCGATGAAGCCGGCGACGAACAGGTTTTCCGGCGCGTTGTAGATCGTCATCGGGTCGGCAAGCTGCTGGATCACGCCGCTCTTCATCACGGCGATACGGTCGGCCAGCGTCAGTGCCTCGATCTGGTCGTGGGTGACATAGATCATCGTGTTCTTCAGCGACTGGTGCAGCCGCTTGATCTCGACGCGCAGCTCCGAGCGCAGCTTGGCGTCGAGGTTGGAGAGCGGCTCGTCGAAGAGGAACACGTCGACATCGCGCACCAGCGCCCGCCCGATCGCCACCCGCTGGCGCTGGCCGCCGGAGAGTTCCGAGGGCTTGCGCTTCAGGAGCGGCTGGATCTGCAGGATCTCGGAGGCGCGGCGCACACGTTTGTCGATCTCCTCCTTCGGGACCTTCGCAACCTGCAGCCCGAAGGAGAGGTTCTTCTCCACCGACATCTGCGGATAGAGCGCGTAGGACTGGAACACCATGCCGATGCCGCGGTCCTTCGGTTCCTCCCAGGTGACGTTCTTGTTCTTGATGAAGATCTGCCCGTCGCTGACGTCGAGCAGGCCGGCGATGCAGTTGAGCAGGGTTGACTTGCCGCAGCCCGACGAGCCGAGCAGCACCAGGAACTCGCCGTCCTTGATGTCGAGGTTGAGCGTGTCGAGCACAGTGACGGCACCGAAGCTCAACGACAGGTCCTTTACCGATACGCTGACGTTTTGCATGTCCTTACCCTTTCACTGCGCCGGCGGCGATGCCGCGAACAAAAAGCCGTCCGGAGACGAAGTAGACGAAGAGCGGCACGGCACCCGTCAGGATCGTCGCCGCCATGTTGACGTTGTATTCCTTCACGCCCTGGACCGAGTTGACGATGTTGTTGAGCTGAACCGTCATCGGGTAGTATTCCGGCCGGGTGAACACGACGCCGAACAGGAAGTCGTTCCAGATGCCGGTGACCTGCAGGATCATCGCGACCACGAAGATCGGCAGCGACATCGGCAGCATGATCCTGAAGTAGATCGTCCAGAAGCCGGCACCATCGACACGCGCCGCCTTGAACAGTTCCTCCGGCAGCCCGGCGAAATAGTTGCGGAAGAGCAGCGTCAGGATCGGCATGCCGAAGATGGTGTGCACGATGATGAGGCCGGTCAGCGTGCCGTAGATGCCCATTTCCCGGAGCACGATAACGATCGGATAGATCATCACTTGATAAGGAATGAAGGCGCCGACGATCAGGATCGTGAAGAACAGCTCCGCCCCCTTGAAGCGCCAGTTGGCAAGCGCATAGCCGTTGACCGAGGCGATCGCGATCGAAACGATCGTCGAGGGAACGGTGATGCGCACCGAGTTCCAGAAGCCGCGCGAAAGGCCGTCGCAGTTAAGCCCGGTGCAGGCGCTGGCCCAGGCCTTCGCCCAGGGCTCGAAGGTGATTTCGACGGGCGGGGCGAAGATGTTGCCGAGCCGGATTTCCGGCATGCCCTTGAGCGAGGTCATGACCATCACATAGAGCGGCAGCAGGTAGTAGAGCGCCACGACGATCAGCGTGCCGTAGATCATGATGTTACGGCCCGAAAGCGCCCGGCGGGGTTTGCGCCCACGCGGGCCGGCAATAACGCGGTCCGTCTGCGCCTGAGGTGCGGCTTCGTCAGCCACCGAATTGAAAGCAACGATATCAGACACGCTTGCGCCCTCCCCCGAATTCCAGATAGGCCCAAGGCACGATGATGATGGCGACGGTGATCAGCATCATGGTCGAAGCGGCGAAGCCCTGACCGAGGTTCTGCGCCTGGAACATGTAGTCGTAGACATATTTGGCGGGCACTTCCGACGCGATGCCGGGACCGCCGCTCGTCTGCGCCACCACGAGGTCGTAGACTTTGACGATGCCGCTCGCGATGATGACCAGCGTGGTGATGAAGACGCCGCGCATCATCGGGATGACGACGAAGATGTAGGTCTTCCACATCGGGATGCCGTCGACGCGCGCCGCCTTCCAGATGTCCTCGTCGATGCCGCGAAGCCCCGCAAGCATCAGGCACATGACGAGCCCAGTGCCCTGCCAGAGTGCGGCGATCAGGATGCCGTAGATGACGATGTCGGCATTGTAGAGCGGGTCGAAGGTGAAACTCTCCCAGCCGGCCGAACGCACCACCGACTGGATGCCGAATTCCGGATTGAGCAGCCATTGCCACACCAGGCCCGTCACGATGAAGGACAGGGCGAAGGGGTAGAGCATGATGGTGCGGAAGGTGTTTTCGAAGCGGATCTTCTGATCCATCAGAGCCGCCAGCACGAAGCCGATGACCAGGCTGAAGATCAGCGAGAAGATGCCGTAGATCGCCAGGTTCTGCACCGAGACCAGCCAGCGCGGCGCGTCCCAGAGGCGCTCATACTGATCGAGGCCGACGAAGGATAGCCGCGGCAAGAGCTTGGAATTGGTGAAGGAATAGACGACCGTCCAGATCGTGCCGCCGAGGAAAATCACCACGGCCGTCAGGATCATCGGGACGGAGGCAATCTTCGCGTTCAGGTTCCTCAGCCACTGGTTCGGTCGGCCCGAACCCTCAGTGTAACCCGCCATGTTTCGTTCCTCCGGAACTGCATTGGGTTTCGGACGATGGGCAGCACCGCGCGGAGATCGCGCCGGCATCATGCCGCATCAGGGCGACAACCGCTCCCGAGGCGCTGTGCGAAACCGAGTTCGCACAGACCACCGGCGCGGTCACACCGCACCGAAAGGGAGGCCTTGGCCGGCCCACGCCATTACGGCGGGACCGGTCAATCAGGCAGTTGCGGTTACTCCGCGTTCGCGATGATGTCGGCGAAACGCTTCTGTGCGTCTTCCGGCGTGATCGACGAGTTGGCGAAGAATTCGGAGAATAGATCCTCCTTCTGCTTCTGGCTGTCGGCCGAAAGCAGCTGGTCGGTGCCCTGGATCACGTTGCCCTTGGCAAGGATGTCCAGGCCCTTCTTCATGCAGTCGTTGGCAGCGGCCAGATCGACGTCACCGCGCACCGGCAGCGAACCCTTCTTGAGATTGAAGGCGACCTGGGTCTTCGGATCGAGCAGCGTCGAGGCCAGCGCTTCCTGCGCCTTGGACTTTTCTTCGTCCTTCAGCAGCGGGAAGTAGAAGGCGTCGCCACCGGTGGAAATGATCTCGTTGACGCCAAGACCCGGAAGGCAGGTGTAATCCGTTCCGGCCTTCTGGCCGGCGAGCGCGAATTCACCCTGCGCCCAGTCGCCCATGATCTGGCCGCCGGCCTTGCCGGTGATGACCATGTTGGTCGCCTGGTTCCAGTCCTGGACGTTGGTGCCCTTGGACATGCGGCGGGCATCGTCAGCGGCCTTGAAGACCTTGGCGATTTCCGGACCGGCCGCGACTTCCTCGTCCTTGTCGCCAAAGACCTTCTGGAAGGTGTCCTTGCCGGCGATCGCCACCATTAGCACGTCGAACGCGCCGGCTGCCTGCCAGGGCTGGCCACCGACGGCGAGCGGTACGATACCGGCCTTTTCGAGCGCGGGTGCTGCGGCAACGAATTCATCCCAGTTCTTCGGTACCTCGACGCCGGCCGTCTTGAAGGCGGCGTTCGACAGCCACAGCCACTGCCAGGAGTGGATGTTGACCGGGGCGCAATAGATCTTGCCGTCGATGGTGCAGGAATCGAGCAGGCTCGCCGGCTTGATGATCTCCTTCCACTTCTCGCGGGTCGCGACATCGGTGAGATCCCGCATCAGGCCGGCCTGAACCAGCTCCTCGGCCTGCCGGCCGTGGTTGAACTGCGTGGCGCCCATCGGGTCACCGCCGGTGATGCGGCTGATCATGATCGGCCGCGCGGTGCCGCCGGAGCCGGCAATCGCGCCGTCGACCCAATGATTGCCCGTCGCATCGAAGGCCTTGGCGAGCTCGGCGACCGCCGCCGCCTCGCCGCCGGACGTCCACCAATGGGTCACTTCAAGATCGGCAGCATGAGCCGCACCGAGCGGCAGGGCCACCGCGGTCGCCAGCATGGCTGCGAAAGAACGTAATTTCATGAGTCTCCTCCCTCACTGTAACGTTACCGTAAAAAACTTAATGCAATCGATTACAAGACGCAACACCCACTACAATCGATTTAAACAGAATCTTAGAAAACACCCATTGCGTGCAGATGACAGCGGACATCCAAAGCGCTTTGTGCCCGGCGCCTGCCCCTTCGCCTCTTGCAGAAGTCTCACCTATATAGCTGATATTTATATAATTTCATCGCGTACCCTGCGCCGTTGTGGAGATCATCATCTCGCAAGTGCAGAAAGCACACGCTCCAAGGTGCGATTCAACCAGACCGCTTCATCTTCCGCAGTGCAGCAACGAAAACGCTCGACATCGCAACTGTATCGTTACAGATTTGAAGCAATTTTATCGGTCCAAAGCAGGATAGCCGCTCGCTGCTTTTCGTATATAAGGCGATAAAGTGACGCGGCAGGCAGCAGTGGACAGGGCTGAACCGACGCGTTTCGCCGCCGGGCGGGCAAAACTGGCGGCGCGCGGGCAGAGAGTGGGCGGGTGACGGCAATGGACAGCAAGACGAAGAACAGGCCGCAAACGCTGCCGGATGGCGGCCGACCGACGCTGAAGTCGATCGCCTTCATGACCGGCCTCGGCATCACCACTGTTTCACGGGCGCTGAAGGATGCACCCGACATCGGCGCGGAAACCAAGGAGCGCGTGCGTCTCGTCGCCAAGCAGATCGGTTATCAGCCGAACCGCGCCGGCGTGCGCCTCAGAACCGGCAAAACCAATGTCATCAGTCTCGTATTGACCTTGGAAGAAGAGATCATGGGCATCACCAGCCCGATGGTCGTCGGCATTACCGAGATCCTCGGCGGGACGCCCTATCATCTGGTCGTGACACCGTATAGCGCCGTCAAGGATGCGCTGGCGCCGATCCGCTACATCCTCGACACCGGTGCTGCCGACGGCGTGATCATCTCGCGCACCGAGCCGCACGATGCGCGCGTGGCACTTCTGACCGAGCGCGGCCTGCCTTTCGTCACCCATGGCCGCACCGAGATGGGCATCGTCCACCCCTATCACGACTTCGACAATGAGCGTTTCGCCTATGAGGCCGTGCGCAAGCTGGTCGCGCGCGGCCGGCGACGCCTGGTGCTGCTCGAGCCGCCGCCGCACCTCACCTTCTATTCGCACATGCGCGCCGGCTTCGAGCGGGGCCTGCGCGACTTCCAGGCCGATGCAATCGGCTTCCACCAGACCAACATCGACCATTCTCTGGTCGAAATCCGCGACGCCTTCGAGGTGCTGATGCGCTCGGAGGACGCGCCCGACGGTATCGTCTCGGGCAGCGGCTCCGGTGCGATCGCGCTGATCGCCGGCCTCGAAATGGCCAAGAAGAAACTCGGCGAAGACTGCGACATGGTTTCGAAGTCCCCGAGCGACTTCCTGCGCTGGCTTCGTCCGGAGGTGATGACCATGTACGAGGACATCCGCGTTGCCGGTCGCGAATTGGCAAAGGCGGTCATCGGCCATATCGACGGCCAACCGCCGGAAACGCTGCAGAGCCTCAGCCAGCCGGAATTCCAGCCGCCGATCACCCGCGGTTTGCGGGCCTGAGCCGAAGACTTCTCCACCCTCATCCCTGTGCCCCGTCACAGGGATCCAGCAGCGCCGCGTCCGCGGCGCCGAAGTATCTCTTCGGCCCAAAGACTTGGGCCCGACTGGATTCCTGTGACAGGCACAGGAATGAGGGCCGAGGAAATGCCCTGTCGTATCGCAACCGACCAAGCCAGAGCTTGTAGTGCGCCTCGTGAAAAGACTCGGAAACACCCTGAAGTCTTGCTTGTGACGCAGAAACCTGCGACAGGCCGGGGCAACAATTGGGCGCGACGGCGCCCCGCTCCTCCCTTCAGGCTACCGCAGACATGATCCGTATCGAAAACATCAGCAAGCAGCTCAGCCACCGCATCCTCTTCATCGAAGCCTCCGCCGCCCTCAACCGCGGCGAAAAGGTGGGCCTCGTCGGCCCGAACGGCGCCGGCAAGACCTCGCTCTTCCGTATGATCACAGGCGAGGAAGTGCCCGACGAGGGCCAGGTGGCCGTCGATAAGGGCATCACCATCGGCTACTTCAACCAGGACGTCGGCGAAATGGCCGACGGCAGCGCCGTCGCAGAGGTGATGAACGGCGCCGGTCCGGTCAGCGAGGTCGCCGCCGAACTGCGCGAGCTCGAAGCCGCCATGGTCGACCCGGATCGTCTCGACGAGATGGATGCGATCATCGAGCGCTACGGCGAAGTGCAGGCGCGCTACGAGGAGCTCGACGGCTATGCGCTCGAGGGCCGCGCCCGCGAAGTGCTGGCGGGCTTAAGCTTCAGCCAGGAGATGATGGACGGCGACGTCGGCGCGCTCTCGGGCGGCTGGAAGATGCGCGTGGCGCTCGCCCGCATCCTCCTCATGCGGCCCGACGTGATGCTGCTCGACGAGCCGAGCAACCATCTGGATCTCGAAAGCCTGATCTGGCTCGAAGACTTCCTCAAGAACTACGACGGCGCGCTGATGATGACCTCGCACGACCGCGAGTTCATGAACCGCATCATCACCAAGATCATCGAGATCGACGGCGGCTCGCTCAACGCCTACTCCGGCGACTACGGCTTCTACGAGCAGCAACGCGCCCAGAACGAGAAGCAGCAGCAGGCGCAGTTCGAGCGCCAACAGGCGATGCTCGCCAAGGAGATCAAGTTCATCGAGCGCTTCAAGGCCCGCGCCTCGCACGCGGCCCAGGTGCAGAGCCGGGTGAAGAAGCTCGACAAGATCGACCGGGTCGAGCCGCCGAAGCGCCGCCAGAGCGTCGCATTCGAATTCCGCCCGGCGCCCCGCTCCGGCGAAGACGTCATCAACATCAAGGGCGTGCACAAGAAATACGGCAGCCGCAGCATCTATGAAGGGTTCGACTTCATGGTGCGCCGCCGCGAGCGCTGGTGCATCATGGGCATCAACGGCGCCGGCAAGTCGACGCTTCTGAAGCTCGTGGCCGGCTCCACCGAACCGGACGCAGGCAACGTCGCGCTCGGCGCCAGCGTCAAGTTGGGTTACTTCGCCCAGCATGCCATGGACGTGCTCGACGGCGATCGCACGGTCCTGCAGCAGCTTGAAGACACCTTCCCGCAAGCCGGCCAGGCGCCGCTTCGCGCGCTTGCAGGCTGCTTCGGCTTTTCCGGCGACGATGTCGAGAAGAAGTGCCGCGTGCTTTCCGGTGGCGAGAAGGCCCGCCTGGTGATGGCAATCATGCTGTTCGATCCGCCGAACCTCTTGGTGCTCGACGAGCCGACCAACCACCTCGACCTCGACACCAAGGAAATGCTGATCAAGGCGCTCGCGGACTACGAAGGCACCATGCTCTTCGTCTCGCACGATCGCCACTTCCTGGCAGCACTTTCCAACCGTGTGCTCGAACTGACGCCCGACGGCATCCACCAGTATGGCGGCGGTTACACGGAATATGTCGCCCGCACCGGCCAGGAAGCTCCCGGTCTGCGGAGCTGACACGAAAATGAGCGAGCTGGGCGTCGCGCGCCGGCGCCCAGCATTCGCAGTGCCCGCCTTCCTCGGCGGGGACCGAGGGTCCACAAGCAGAGCCCGGACACACAACGCGACTCCGCTCTAAATCGGTACTGAAAAAACTAGGTTCTTGTGAAGCGCTACCGTAGCAGCTGTTACAGATCCTACCGGATGGCCGCTTGAAAGCGATGGGACCTTGGTCCGATTCGCGCAGCCAAAGGTCTGAGTGTCATTGCCGCGACGCTCACCGGTCACATATTGCTGGCCTGGCTGGGGCGCCATCGCAGCATCTGCTGCCAATCACTTCATACAGGTGATGTTCGGCATGACACCGAAATTTTCATGGAAAGACCGAATGACGGACTGCATATGGGGCTTTGTATCCAACCCCTTCACCATCGGCATATACCTAGGGCTGGCCACCCTTTGCGCTTTCTTCGGCAGCGCGGCGACCGGCATCCCGGCATACGTGCTTATGGCCGTCGGGTTTCTGCTGGTGATCTTTATCGATCCGCCGAGAAGGCTGGGCAAGCTGCGGGCACAGCGCCGCCGCTCGGGTGGCGACCGCAACGCCTATCGGCGTTAATCACGCCCATCGGCAAAAGCGCCTGGCGGCAATCGCAGCGCCAGCCGCCCTTCCCGGAACAATACGCGACGTCAGCAGTTTCCCGACGAAGCAAGCAAATTCACATGAACGGACGCATGACGTCCACGGTGCACGGAAGCCATCATATGCAGATGGCGATGAAAGCGCGTGGGCACGATGAAGACCAAGCACTATGTGCTGCAGATCTTTCGAGCCACCTTCACCGACAGGCTGGTGCTGATCATTATTGTGCTGATGATCGCCTCGGTGTTCGCGGTCCTGCCAATCAAATCCTGCTCCAATCCGGGGGCATCGGGCGGCACAGGGATATCAGCGACCTCATCGATGCGGGCTAAAGCGTGTCACGCAAAAGTGCGCAGCGGTTTTGCGATAACGAGATGCGAAATATCAAAAACTTGAAGCGCAAGGAGCGAATCTGAAAGATCGCGACGCGCTTTCGCATCTTGTCCGAACGAAGCGACGGCATCAGCCCCAAAACGCAAACGGGGCAGCCAAGGCCGCCCCGTCGCAAGCTGCTCTATCGTCGAGACTTAGCCGTTGAGGCCACTGCCCCACGGACCGTGATGGCTGTCGGCGCCGTCGATGCGGTCGAAGCCGTGGGCGCCGAAGAAGTCGCGCTGCGCCTGGATGACATTGGCCGTGCCGCGGCCGCGGCGGTAGCTGTCGAAGTAGCCGAGCGCTGAGGCAAGGGCCGGCACCGGCAGGCCGCCGAGAACGGCAGCCGAGACGACGCGGCGCAGCGCGCTGTCGGTTTCCTTGACCATGGCGGCAAAGGCCGGGGTGACGATCAGATTGGCAGCGTCCGGTGCCTTGGTAAAGGCGGTGGTGATCTCGTCGAGGAACTGCGAGCGGATGATGCAGCCGGCGCGCCAGATCTTGGCAATGGTCGGCATCGGCAGGTTCCAGTTGAACTCCTTCGACGCCGCCGACATCACGGCGAAGCCTTGCGCATAGGCGCCGATCTTGGCGGCCAGCAGCGCGCTTTCGAGATCCCTAATGAAGGCGGCCCTGTCGGCCACCTGGAAGGCGCCGACCTCAGGAAGCCCGAGGATTTTCTCGGCCGATTCGCGTTCGTCCTTCATCGAGGAGATGCTGCGTGCCGCCACCGCCGCCTCGATGCCGGTTGCCGGCACGCCCATGTTCTGCGCTTCGATCACCGACCACTTGCCGGTGCCCTTCTGGCCGGCCTTGTCGAGGATCAGGTCGACGATCGGCTTGCCGGTCAGGGGATCGGCGGCCTTCAGCACCTTCTCGGTGATCTCGATCAGGTAGGAGTTGAGCCGCCCCTTGTTCCAGGTGCCGAAGACGTCGCCGATCTCGGTCGCCGACATCTTCAGGCCGTCGCGCAGGATGCCGTAGATCTCGGCGATCATCTGCATGTCGGCATATTCGATGCCATTGTGGATGGTCTTGACGAAATGGCCAGCGCCGTTTTCGCCGAGCCAGGCAACGCAGGGGTCGTTGTCGTATTTCGCGGCGATCGAGGTCAAAACGTTCTCGACGCGCTTCCAGGACTCCTCCTTGCCGCCGACCATGATCGACGGACCGTGGCGCGCGCCTTCTTCACCGCCGGAAACCCCCATGCCGATGAAGGTCAGGCCACTGTCCTTCAGCGCCTCGAAGCGGCGCATGGTGTCGCGGAAGTTGGCGTTGCCGGCATCGATCATGATGTCGCCCTTGGAAAGGTAGGGCTCGAGGATCTTCATCTGCTGGTCGACCGGTTCGCCGGCCTTGATCATGATGATGATCGGGCGCGGCGGGCGGATGGCGGCGACAAACGCTTCGATGGTGTCGCAGGGCACGATCTGGCCCTTGAGTTCGCCGGCTTCCGCGTAGAACTTGTGCGTCGCCTCGACGGTGCGGTTGAACACCGCGATCTTGTTGCCTTTTTCAGCGATGTTGAGCGCCAGGTTCGAGCCCATGACGCCGAGACCGATTAGGCCGATTTCCGCCTGTGACACGTGATTGCCTCCATTGGACAGAAGTGCCGGGCGCGATCGGGATAAGCGCGTCGGTGCCGGCCCTTCGAATTGAACTTCGCCCTCTCGCGGCGGGCTCTGTCGAAGGCCCTGGCGCGAGAAGCGACGGCGGAGGATGTTTTGGCATTCAAATCGATTAACGACAAGCGATTCCTGACAAAATCACTTCTTTTCGGGCTTGCCGTCGCCATCGTCGAGCACCCGCCAGGAAGCGCCTTCGAGGTCTTCGTACTGGCCGCTCTTCAGCGCCCAGAGGAAGGCGACGAGACCGATACCGCCGAGAAACAACGCGATGGGAATGAGATAGATCAGCGTGTTCATGAGGCATTCCCGACTGGACGAAGGGCGGCAGGCGCTTGGCCGTCGCGCGCCTCCTCTGCAACATTGCCGGTGGCTGCGCGCAGACGCAAGGCATTGGCAACGACGATCACCGAAGAAGTCGACATCGCAACCGCTGCGATCAGCGGCGTCGCATAGCCGAGGATCGCAATCGGAACGGCAATCACGTTGTAGCCGATCGCCAGCGCGAAGTTCTGGCGGATCAGCCGCCCAGCCCGGCGCGACGTGTCGATCGCCATCGGCACGGCATTGAGCCCCTGGTGCAGGAAGACGAAATCCGCCGCCTGCCTGCCGACATCGGCGGCCGTTGCCGGGGCCATCGAGACATGGGCTGCGCGAAGCGCCGGAGCGTCGTTGATGCCGTCGCCGACCATCAGCACCCGATGACCGCCTTCGGCAGCGGCCGCACATTCGTCCACCTTGCCACGCGGCGTCAGCTCAGCCTTGAAGCTGTTGATGCCGACCCGGCAGGCAAGGGCCGCCACGACAGGCTCGCGGTCACCGGAGAGAATGCCGGTCGACAGGCCCAGGCGACCGAGTTCCTCGATGCTTTCGCGGGCGAAGGGCCTAAGCCGATCCTCGAAGCGGAAGCAGCCAAGGTCGCGGCCATCGAGCGACAGGATCGTCTCCGACTGGCCGCTCGCCTCGCCGGCGTCGCCACAGGCAAAGGCCCGGCTGCCGAGCCTGTAGATGCCCGCTTCCGTGCGGGCCTCGATGCCGGCACCGGGAATCTCGCGGATCTCGCCGCTGACGACGGGCGCAACCGTCGCCGCATCATGAATGGCCATGGCCAGCGGATGGCGCGAGTAAGCGGCAAGTCCGGCCGCCGTCGCCAGCACGGAGGGCTGAATATCCTGGCCATTGACGAGCCGCGGCTCGCCCGCCGTCAGCGTGCCCGTCTTGTCGAGCAGCACCGTGTCGATCTCGGCAAGCCGCTCCATGGCCGAGCCGTCCTTGACCATGACGCCGTTCTGGAAGAGCCGTCCGGCGGCGATGACCTGCACGACGGGCACCGCAAGGCCGAGAGCGCAGGGGCAGGTGATGATCAGCACCGCGACCGCGACCAGCATCGCATGGTGGAAGTCGCCATTGACGAACATCCAGCCGATGAAGCTCATAAGCGCCAGGAGGTGCACCGCCGGCGAATAATATTGCGCCGCCCGGTCGGCAATGCGGCGATAGCGTGCCCTGCCCCCTTCGGCGGCCTCCATCAGCCCCATGATCTCGGCAAGCAGCGAGTCGCGCGCCGCAGCGGTCGCCTCGATCGTCACCGGTCCGGTGAGGTTCAGCGTGCCCGCCTCGACGCTGTCGCCTGCCTTGACCGGCGCCGGCGCACTCTCGCCATTGACGATCGAGCGATCGAGGTCGCTGGCGCCGACGAGAATGCGGCCATCGACCGGGATGCGTTCACCGGCTGATATCGCCAGCCTTTCGCCCGGCTTGATCTCGTCGACCGGGCGATATTCGCGCCCGCCGTCCGCATCGAGCA
Organism: Ensifer sp. CCNWLY38; assembly: GCF_037120565.1. Classification (NCBI taxonomy): domain Bacteria; kingdom Pseudomonadati; phylum Pseudomonadota; class Alphaproteobacteria; order Hyphomicrobiales; family Rhizobiaceae; genus Ensifer; species Ensifer sp. CCNWLY38. The sequence continues at coordinate 285,567 of NZ_JBBBBO010000002.1, read as the reverse complement.
CCATCGCGCCGCGCGGCGACAGCCTGGCCAAGCTGCTGATCGCCGAGCGCGCCCGCCCGCGCATCATATGATCGAGCGTGCGGCCGATCAGCAGGAAGAACAGAAGCATCACGGTTCCGTCGAACCAGGCATGGGTGCCATGGGTGATCGTCTCATAGAGCGAGATCGAGAAGGAGAGCGTGATCGCGAGCGCGATCGGCACGTCCATGTTTGTGCGGCCGTGCTTCAGCGCGTTCCAGGCCGACGCATAGAAGAAACGCCCCGAATAGACCAGCGTTGGGGCGGCAATCAGCGCCGAGATCCAGTGGAAGAGATCGCGCGTGGCCGCCTCTGCGCCCGACCAGACGGAGACGGAAAGCAGCATGATATTGGCCGAGGCAAAGCCCGCAACGGCGACGGCGCGCACCAGCTGCTTCAGCGTCTGGTCGCCGTCTTCCTCGCCCGGCGCGAAGAGATGGGTCTCGTAGCCGCGGGCGCGGATGGTGCGCGCCAGTTCCCGCGGATCGGTGCGGGCGCCGTCGAGTTCTTCCTTCCAGACCACCGACACCCGCCGCGACGAAAGGTTGACGCGCGCCCGCTCGACCTCGGGCCGCGCTTTCAAGGCGCCCTCAAGTGTCGCGATGCAGGCGCCGCAGTGCACGCCGGGTACGCTGAGGTCCGTCTGGCGCAACCCGCCGCCAAGGGACCGGCTCGTCAGCCAGAGCTCTTCCGAGGTTGGCAGTCCCTGCCCGGCCCTGTCGATCTCCAGAGCCATTTCGGTTCCAGGAGCGCAGCAGCTCATTGCGCTGCTCCCGGCGCCATGAAGCGGATGGCCTGGCGATAGACGACCGTGTCGCCCTTGGTCGCGGTGATATCGGCGATCCACTGGCCGCGCTTCAGCGTCGCGGCGGCAACGAAGACGCCCTCGTCCTGATGCGCCATCTCGACCGTCACATCCTCATGCTCCTCGACCGGGCGCTTCAGGACCGCGACCACCTTGTCCGCGGTCAGTTCCGGCTTGCCCTGTCGCGTCAGCGTGTAGCGCAGCGCCTCGTTCTCGACACTGAGCTTGCCTTCGAGCCCGCTGGCGGCAAAGGCCTTCGCCTCCTTCACCTTGCCGTTGAACTGCTGGCTGGCGACATAGGTGTTCTGCACCACCAGCCCGCTCCAGCTATGGCTGGCATTCCAGGCCATGATCAGGTTGACGGTGATGATCGTGCCGAAGAACAGCACCATGACGCCCAGCATATGCCAGCCGGTGAAGGGCCGCGGTGCCTTTGCCTGTTTGGTGATCATTTCGCCGCTCCAGGGCTGTTGAAGTTGGCCTTGTAGACGTCGCGCTCGTGGCTCGACGGATCCTCGACGATCAGGCTGAAACCGTCAGCCGCTTCGCCAAGCTTGTCCTTCGGCAGCGTCACGAACACCTTGACCGCCGTCACCTTGTCCGGATCGACGCCGATCGCAAAGGTGCGGCCGTCGCCCGCCGCCTGGCCGGCGACGCGCATGGTCGCCGAAGACATGCCGTCGATCGCGAGCGTGATCGTGCGTTGTTCGGGGATCATGTTCAAGAGCTTGACCATGTAGCCATTGCGCACCGAACCATCAGACTCGACGACGAATTGCGGGTTGCGGTCGTGCAGCACGTTGAGCTCCAGCCGGTCGCGCGACAAGAGCGCATAGATGAGGCCGATACCGACGAGCGTCCAGACACCGAGATAGACGAGCACGCGCGGGCGGAAGACGATCTTCCAGTTGAAATGGCGGACCTTGTCGGAGAAGGCGCCATCCGCGTTGCGAACCCGGCCCGGGTCGATCGTCGTCGTGCCGCCATTGGTGGCAAGCGCCATGTTGGCGGCATAGTCGTTCAGCGTCGCATAGGAGATCAGCCCGCGCTCACGGCCGACCTTGTCCATGACGCCGTTGCAGGCGTCGATACAGAGCGCGCAGGTGATGCACTCGAGCTGCTGGCCGTCGCGGATGTCGATGCCCATCGGACAGACGACGACACAGGCGTTGCAATCGACGCAATCGCCGACGGCCTCCCCGGCGGCAACGGCCTTCTTCTGGTGGCGCGAGCGCGGCTCGCCGCGCCAGTCGTTATAGGTGACGACCAGCGAATTCTCATCGAGCATCGCCGCCTGGATGCGCGGCCAGGGGCACATATAGGTGCAGACCTGCTCGCGCATGAGGCCGCCGAAGACATAGGTGGTGGCGGTCAAGATGCCGACGGTCATGTAGGCGACGGTTGGCGCTTCCAGCGAAACGAAGCTTTTCAGAAGCGTCGGGGCATTGGCGAAATAGAAGATCCAGGCGCCGCCAGTGGCAATGCCGATCAGGATCCAGATCGAATGCTTCGCCACCCGCTTGACGATCTTGTCCACCGTCCAGGGGCCGGCATCGAGCTTCATGCGGGCATTGCGGTCGCCTTCGATATAGCGCTCGATCACCAGGAAGAGGTCGACCCACACCGTCTGCGGACAGGTATAGCCGCACCAGGCGCGCCCGACGGCTGACGTGACGAGGAACAGGCCGAAGCCCGCCATGACCAACAGGCCGGCCACGAAGAAGAATTCCTGCGGCCAGATTTCGATGAAGAAGAAGTAGAAGCGGCGGGCGGCGAGATCGACCAGCACCGCCTGATCTGGCGCATGTTCGCCGCGATCCCAGCGGATCCACGGCGTCAGATAATAGATGCCGAGCGTCACCAGCATCACCAGCCACTTGAACTGGCGGAAACTGCCTTCAGCCCGTTTCGGGAAGATCTTCTTGCGCTTTTCGTAGAGCGGCTTGCGCACATGCGCCGCATTGACCGGTTCGGCCTCGTGGCGTTCGACGGATGCGGCGTTGGCGGCGGATTGAGAGTTCATAAGTGGGACATCCCGGATATCGCGTATTGAGCCATGTCTTGCCCGATTTGACCGCCGAAAACGTTGATCTGTGTCAAGTTTGCGGCCTAAGGCCGCGCCATGCGGCGAAACGTCCGAGCCATCGGAACCGCAGCGGTCGGCAACGACCTTTGGTGCGGAAGGACGCCAAGGGCTTTGCGCTCTGGCCCATCTGCACCCAGCGCGGCGCGCCTTATCAGACGCGCAAAGGTCGCCGTAGCACTTTGAATTGCTGCATGTTTCCTTATATCGGCTATGCTGAAGGCAAGGCAGGACAGTCGCGAAGGAGAAAGCATGCACGGCTCCCTCGAGCCCCTGACGCTGGCCAAACAGCGCGGCACCTATCGCGAGCGCGCCGCGCCAGCCGCGCTTGGCGGCCATGTCGAATGCCTGTGGAGCCACCAGATGCCGGCGGGATCGCCCGCGCCGATCGCGGTCGTGCCCGACGGCTGCGTCGACATCCTCTGGTCCAATCGCGGCCTCGTGGTTGCCGGACCCGATCGGACCGCCGCCTTTCCAGTGATCGCCCCCGGCGCCAAGGTCATCGGCCTGCGCTTCCGGCCGGGTGTCGCCGCGTCGTTTCTGCGCACATCGCTTTCGGAAATCACCGGTCAAATCGTCCCGCTCGATGCCTTCTGGGGCAAAGCCGCGCGCGAACTTGATGCCAAGCTTCACGATGCGCCGGATGCGAGCCGCGCCGAAATCCTTGCGGCAGCGGTGCTGGAGCGCTCACCGGCCGTCTCCCCGCCGCCCGGCGATGTCGCAGCCGCCCTCGCCCATCTCACGCAACGGCATGATTCGTCCGACAACCCCATCCGCGCATTGGCCGCCGCCACCGGCACCAGCGAACGGACGCTGCGCCGCCGCTGCCACGAACATTTCGGCTATGGCGCCAAGACCCTCGACCGCATTCTCCGTCTGCAACGCTTCCTTGGGGCATGCCGCAGCGCGCCATCCGCAGGCCTCGGCATCCTCGCCCTTGATGCCGGTTATGCCGACCAGGCACATCTTTCGCGTGAGGCCAAGGAACTGACGTCACTTTCACCGGCGGAAATCCGCCGCCAGCTTGGCGGCCACCGGCGAGCCGCCTGACTGGCCGTTTCGTTCAAGACCGGCGAGGCCACCCGTGCTACTTCCTCGCTCAGGAGAACCACGCATGGCGACACTTGAAGCAAAGATCATCCACACCACCATCGCCCGCGACTGGCGCGAGGTCTATGCCTTCATGGCCAAGCCCGAGAACATGCCGCGCTGGGCGTCCGGCCTCTCGTCGGGCCTGACACGTGACGGCGAGGACTGGCTGGCGCCGGGACCGCTCGGCGATGCCCGCGTGCGCTTTGCCTCCGACAACGATTTCGGCGTCGTCGATCATCTCGTCACGCTCGCAGACGGCACCGAGGTTCATAACGCGCTGCGCGTCGTGCCGAACGGCGACGGGGCGGAGGTGATGTTCACGCTGCTGCGTCAGCCGGGCATGAGCGTGGAACAATTTGCCGGCGACGCCGGTTGGGTGGCGAAGGATCTCGCCACTTTGAAATCAATCATGGAATCCGGAAAAGACAGGTAGGAAAATGGGTAACAAGGGCAACGACAGCCGCATCGACTATGTCGAGTTCAACGTCTCGGACATCGCTGCCGCCAAGGCCTTCTACGGCGGCGCCTTCGGCTGGACCTTCACCGACTACGGCCCGGAATATTGCGAATTCCAGGACGGCCGGCTGACCGGCGGCTTCACCACCACGGGTCCCGTCGGCAGCGGCGGACCGCTGATCATCCTCTATGCCGACAACCTCGAGGACATGCTGGCCCGCGTTGAAAAGGCAGGCGGCAGGATCGTCAAGCCGATCTTCACCTTCCCCGGCGGCCGCCGCTTCCATTTCGCCGACCCGGATGGATACGAGCTGGCGGTTTGGTCGGCGCAGTAAGGGCAGTCGACGGCCCAGACGGGCGCGGGAACGAGGGCTGCACCTTCGGCAGGCCGAGCGACCGCAGCCATCTCCACCCTCATCTCTGTGCTTGTCACAGAGATCCAGCAGCCGTGCGTCGGCACGGCGGGAGATGCGGGGCTGCCGACGCTCGACATTTGGAGGGATCTCTCGCGCCGCGGACGCGGCGTGGCTGGATCCCTGTGACATGCACAGGGATGAGGGAGTCCTGGGATGCCGCGGATGCCGCAACACGCGCGACTCTTACTCAGCGTGACCGGCGATCAACCGACCGAGATGGCAATGGCACTCCTAACGTACCCTGTGGACGCCCACTCTCACTTTACGTCGGTTTAATCTCTACACGCCAAAATTGCGCGCGAAGAACATAAGGGCGCAAGAGCATGGCCGACAATCACGATTTCCTGAAAAACTCCGTGATCATCGGCGCCCATCCCGACGACGAACTGCTGTGGTTCACATCGATCCTCCGAGAGGTCGACGAAGTGATCATCCTCTACCGCGATATCTGGTCGGAACCACAGATGGGCGACGCGCGCGCCGCTGCGATCAAGGCCTACCCGCGTGGCAATGTGCGGTTTCTCGAAATGGAGGAAACCGGTTCCTTCGACTGCGCCGATTGGACCAACCCGAAGCCCGGCCCCTTCGGCATGGAGTTCGGCACCGAAGGGACGCGCCGAGAGGCCAAGCGCATCGTCAAGAAGTCGCTGTCGCAGATCATGCCCGGCAGCTTCCGCCACTCCACACGGCCGATCGCACAAGCCTATCGCGACAACTACGAAACGCTCTACCGCACGCTGCGGCCGCTGTTGAAGCCCGACATGAACGTCTTCACCCACAATCCCTGGGGCGAATACGGCCATGAGGATCACGTGCAGGTCTTCCGCGTGCTCGACCGGCTGCGTGGCGAGATCGGCTTCAAGCTCTGGATGTCGAACTATTGCACCGAGCGCTCGATGCCGCTCGCCATGCAGTATTTCAGCCGCAAGCCGCATGACTACATCCGCCTGCCCGCAGACAAGGGCTTTGCCGAGCAGGTGGCGAGCATCTATCGCCAGCACGGCTGCTGGACCTGGCGCGACGACTGGATCTGGTTCGACGATGAATGCTTCATGGAAGCGCCGTCGAGCAAGCCCGAAGGCGGCGGCTTTCACCTTTTGCCGATGAACCTCTTCAATTTCGGCACCGTGGTGAAGAAGCCGGTCAACACGTCGCTGCTTCTCGGCACCGCACTGTCGAGCGTGGTGGTTGGCGCCACCATCGCCGCCGCGCTGGAATGACAAAGGCCGCGTCCTTCGACGCGGCCCCACCCTCTTGTCAGCCGTCCCTGCCCGAATTTTCTCGGCGTCGTCACCGTGCGACTTTAGGATCGCCCCTCACTGTCCTGCCGGACATCTCTCCCCGCACGCGGGGAGAGAGAGGCTGGGCGCGCTCTCTGTCGCCAAGCCTCAACGCTCGAGATTGGTAATGCCGGCGCCGCGTTTCCCTTCTCCCCGCCTGCGGGGAGAAGGTCGCGGCAGCGGGATGAGGGGCAGCGGCATATTCGAGCGCTAGGGTAGTGTCTTACTCGCCCCCGCCCAGCGAATGGACGAACACGGCAAGCTGCTTGACCGTGGTATCCCCGAGGCGTGGCAGCCAGGCGGGCATGACGCCGTGCTTGGGCGTCTTCATCTGGGCGATGATCGCCTGCTCGCCCTCGCCGTTCAGCCACAGTGCATCGGCAAGATCCGGCGCGCCGAACTCGCGGTTGCCCTTGGCGTCGGCGCCATGGCACGAAGCGCAATTGGCCTCGAACAGAGCCTTGCCCGGCTCGACCATCGAGACGTCCGACGGTGTGCCGGTAAGGCTGACGACGTAGGCGGCCGTCTGCTTGACCTCTTCCGGCTGCAGGATCTCGGCAAAGGACGGCATTTCCGAAACGCGGGTCTCGCCGTCGCCGTTGTAGCGAATGCCGTGGGCGATCGTCTGGTAGATCTCCTCGGGCTTGCCGCCCCAGAGCCAGTCGTCGTCGTTGAGGTTCGGGAAGCCGGCGGAACCGGCAGCACCCGAGCCGTGGCACTGGGCGCAGTTGACCTTGAAGGCCGATGCGCCGCCGGAAACGGCGAACTGCTGCAGCTGCGGATCGGCAATGATCTGCTCGATCGAGCTCGAGGCGATCTTTTCGAGATTGCCGGCTTGGGCCGCCTTGGCGCTGGCGAGTTCGGCGCTCACCTCGGCGCGGCTCGAATAGCCGAGCACGCCCTTGGTCGCGTCCGTCAGAAGCGGCACCGCCGGATAAACGATCATGTAGCCGACCGCCCAGACGATGGTCGCGTAGAAGGTATAGACCCACCAGCGCGGCATCGGGTTGTTCAGTTCGCGGATACCGTCCCACTCGTGGCCGGTGGTCTCGACGCCGCTGATTTCGTCGACGTGTTTGTCCGCCATTCTACTAATCCTCCTTCAGGGGGATGGCTGCGGCATCATCGGCAGCCTTCTTGGCGCCGGGCCGGAAGATGAAGCCGACGACACCCAGGAAGAAGAGCGTCATGGCAAGGAGCGCCCAGCTATCGGCGAACTGGCGCATGGCCGTGTAGGTTTCCATGTGCGTGTCTCCCTTAGCGATAACCGGTGGTGTCGTCGTAGGTGGAGAAGTCGACCAGCGTGCCAAGCATCTGCAGATAGGCGACGAGCGCGTCCATCTCCGTCAGCTTTTGCTGGTTGCCGTCGAAGTCGCCGAGTTTGGCCTTCGGATAGCGCGCCTCGACGCCGGAGGTGTCGGCATTCGGATCAGCCTGCGCCTTGATGTCGGCAAGCGCGTTGTCGATCATCTCGTCCGTATAGGGAACGCCGACCGCTTTGTTCGCCTTCAGGTTCGCGGCGATGTTGTTCACGTCGAGCGTCGTCTCCTTGAGAAAGGCGTAGCTCGGCATGACCGATTCCGGCACGACCGAGCGCGGCTCGATCATGTGCTGCACGTGCCATTCGTTGGAGTAGCGGTCGCCGACCCGGGCAAGATCCGGTCCGGTGCGCTTGGAGCCCCACTGGAACGGATGGTCGTACATGGATTCCGCCGCCAGCGAGTAGTGTCCGTAGCGCTCCACTTCGTCGCGGAACGGACGGATCATCTGGCTGTGACAGACGTAGCAGCCTTCGCGCACATAGATGTCGCGACCGGCAAGCTCCAGCGGCGAATAGGGCCGCATGCCCTCTACCTTCTCGATGGTGTTTTCGAGATAGAAGAGCGGCGCGATTTCCACGATGCCGCCGATGGAGACGACGAGCAGCGAGCCGACGAGCAGCAGGGTCGCGTTGCGTTCAAGGGTCGCGTGTTTGTCGAGAATGGACATGGTCTATGCCCTCCTATTCCGCAGCTTTCAGCGCGGGCTGAGCAGCACCGAAGATCGGAGCTTCGTCACGCACGCGGCCGAGGATGGTCATTGTTACGTTGAAGGCCATGAGCAGAGCCCCGGCGAGGAACAGTGCGCCGCCAAGAGCACGCAGCACGTAGTAGGGAACCATGGCCGCGACCGATTCCGCGAAGGAATAGACGAGGAATCCCTGGTCGTCGTACTCGCGCCACATCAGGCCCTGCTGGATGCCGGCAACCCACATGACCGCCGCGTAGACGACGATGCCGAGGGTGGCGAGCCAGAAGTGCCAGTTGACCATGCGCACGCTATAGAGCCGCTCGCGGTTCCACAGCTTGGGCGTCAGATAGTAGATGGCGCCAAAGGTGATGAGGCCGTTCCAGCCGAGCGCACCCGAATGCACGTGGCCGATCGTCCAATCGGTGTAGTGGCTGAGCGAGTTGACCGTCTTGATCGACATCATCGGACCTTCGAAGGTCGCCATGCCGTAGAAGGCAACGGCCATCACCATCATGCGGATGATCGGGTCGGTGCGGATCTTGTCCCAGGCGCCCGAAAGCGTCATCAGGCCGTTGATCATGCCGCCCCAGGAGGGCATCCAGAGCATGACCGAGAAGACCATGCCGAGCGTCTGCGCCCAGTCGGGCAGCGCCGTATAGTGCAGGTGGTGCGGACCCGCCCAGATGTACATGAAGATCAGCGACCAGAAGTGGATGATCGACAGGCGGTAGGAATAAACAGGGCGATTGGCCTGCTTGGGGATGAAGTAATACATCATGCCGAGGAAGCCGGCCGTCAGGAAGAAGCCGACGGCGTTATGCCCGTACCACCATTGCGTCAGCGCATCCTGCACGCCGGCAAAGGCCGAGTAGCTCTTCGAGCCGAGGAAGGAGACCGGCACCGCCAGGTTGTTGACGATGTGCAGCATTGCGATCGTGACGATGAAGGCGAGGTAGAACCAGTTGGCCACATAGATATGCGGCTCCTTGCGGGTCAGAAGCGTGCCAAGGAAGGCGATGAGATAGGCGACCCAGACGATCGTCAGCCACAGGTCGACATACCATTCCGGCTCCGCATATTCCTTCGACTGGGTGATGCCGAGCAGGTAGCCGGTGGCCGCCATGACGATGAACAGCTGGTAGCCCCAGAACACGAACCAGCCGAGATTGCCGCCGAAAAGGCGCGCGCGGCTGGTGCGCTGGACGATGTAGAAGGACGTCGCGATCAGCGCGTTGCCGCCGAAGGCGAAAATGACCGCCGAAGTGTGCAGCGGCCGCATGCGGCCGAAGTTGAACCAGGGCTCGATGTTGAGGTCGGGAAAGGCGAGCTGGAGCGCAACCACGACGCCCACGAGAAAGCCGACGACGCCCCAGAAGACGGTGGCGATCACGCCATACTTGACCACCTCGTCGAAATATTCCGACTGCGGCGGTGGTGGTGGCGCCCTGCCGGCGGAAGCCGGGCTGAACTCGATGCGTCGCATCAGCATGATGGTGCCGGCGAGGAGTACGAAGAACAGCACCCACATATGGGCCTCAAAGTGCCGGTCCTGGGCAAACCCGGCGCCGACAAGCGCCAGGAAAGCACCGACCCCGAGCAGGATCATCTCGAATGTGTATTTCATGGTTGGGTCCCCAACTTGGTCCGATCGCACGCAGAGACACGCCCCAGAACGAGGCGCGCCACCGCAGCTGGCCGGAAAGTGTCAGAATCGGGGCTCGTTGGCCTTGATTCAGATCAAGGCTGCGCCACCTCGAATGGTTCATCCTCGGCAAACAATAGGGAGCGCCGTGGGAGCCGGCGTCTGAAGCTGATGAAAAAGACTTTTGAGGAGGGACGAATCCGGAGCCGGCTGGAGCCGCCGCCCCGCACTGTCCCGGTGGCCGAGCCTTTCGCATGGCTCGCCCGCGCGCATGAGGAGCAGCTTGCGCTCTGCAACTGTCTCGAGGAGATCGCCGACAGTCTGCCTGCAGAAATCGATCGGCAGAAATGCGTCTACGCCGCCAAGGTGCTCGGACCGATGATCCGCGAAATGCATTCCGGCGAGGAAAGCCTGGTCTTCCCGTGGATCGAGCGCACCTTCCGCGGCGACCCGACGATCGGCCCAACGCTGGAGCGGCTGAAATACGAGCACTGCGAAGACGAGTGCTTCGCCGAAGAACTGACGGAAATGCTGGAGCGCCTCGGCGCGGCGGATCAGACGGTCAATGCCGAAACCGCCGGCTACATGCTGCGCGGCTTCTTCACCAGCCTCAGGCGGCACGTCGGCTTCGAACAGGAATGTTTGCGCAGCATCACCGCGCCGGTCGGGTGAACCGGCAGACGGGGCGGTCGGCACGCGGCAAGGTAGGATTGTTCGCGGCTGTAAGCGCAGCGCCATTCGCGCTATACGCGAAACTGGATTGCAGTTTGGGAGCAACGCGGCCCCAATCATTCTGGTGATGTGCGGTAGCGTACGTTAAATATCTGTATAAAATTTCAGGCACCTACTCATCTCTCCTGCGAATTCACAGGTCCACACGGCGCTGGTGAACGATGCAGAACGTCATGCGCCAATCTCATAAGAGGTAACCGATGAAGGCGATGACCATGACAACGATCACACGAAGAGCTTTTGTCGGCGGGATCGCCCTTATCCCGTCATTGCGCTTCCCAGGCACTGCGGCCGCCCAGAGCGAAATCACGCCTGACGAGGCACGAAAGATCGCCAAGGAAGCCTATATCTACGGTTTTCCGATGGTGGACAGCTACCGCATCCAATACGCCTATTTCGTCGACGACAAGAACCCGGAATACAAGGCGCCGTGGAACCACCTCAAGAACATCCCCCGCGTCTACACCCCCGCCGATACGGCGATCCAGACGCCCAACTCCGACACGCCCTATTCGATGATCGGCATGGACCTGCGTGCGGAGCCGATGGTCCTCACCGTACCAGTGATCGAGAAGGACCGGTACTTCAGCATCCAGCTCATCGACGCTTATACGTTCAACTTCGACTATGCCGGCAGCCGCACGACCGGCAACGACGGCGGCAGCTTCCTGGTCGCCGGCCCGAGCTGGAAAGGCGAGACGCCTGCGGGCATCAAGAAGGTGTTTCGCGCCGAGACCGATCTCGTTCTCGGGGCCTATCGCACGCAGCTATTCAACCCCGACGACTTAGACAATGTGAAGAAGATCCAGGATCGCTACAAGGCAGAGCCGCTTTCGGCGTTTCTCGGCGGGGCGGCGCCTGCGGCCGCTCCCGCAATCGACTTCACCAAGCCGCTTTCGCCGGACGAAGAGAAGACGTCGCTGGAGTTCTTCAACATCCTGAATTTCGTCCTGCAGTTCTGCCCGACTAATCCATCCGAGACCGAGTTGATGGCGCGTTTTGCCAAGATCGGGGTTGGTGCAGGCAAGACCATAGACGTTGCGGCGCTCTCGCCGGACATCAAGACCGCCATCGAGCAAGGTATGGCCGATGCCTGGGCCGATCTTGAGGGCTTGAAGAAGCAGATCGACGCCGGAACGGTGACCTCGGGCGACCTCTTCGGCACGCGCGAATACCTGAAGAACAATTATCTCTACCGCATGGCGGCGGCCGTTCTCGGCATTTACGGCAATTCGAAGCAGGAGGCGATGTACCCGGTCTACGCCACTGACGTCGAAGGGCAGAAGCTCGACGGCGCCAACCGCTACACCGTCCATTTCGCCGCCGATAAGATGCCGCCGGTCAACGCCTTCTGGTCGCTGACGATGTATGATCTGCCCGCGAGCCTGCTGGTTGCCAATCCGATCAACCGCTATTTGCTTAACAAGCCGATGCTCCCGCAATTTGTGAAGGATGCCGACGGCGGCTACACCTTCTACGTGCAAAACGAGTCGCCGGGCAAGGATAAGGAGCCGAATTGGCTGCCGGCGCCCAAGGGTCCCTTCTTCGTCGCGATGCGGCTCTATTGGCCGAAAGACGAGGCGCTCAATGGCATGTGGAAACATCCGCCCATGACCAAGACACCATAGTCAGTTCAGTTCGCCCGCGGGTTCGACTTCGCGATCCCCGGCCGGGTCTTTGGAGTCCTCACTCTCTCTTGATTGGTAGCGCCGGCAATGACGTGTCAGGCCGCGATCGCGCGGCGGCGGTCGGCATGTTCCTGGATCACCAGGATGGCGCCGATGAGTTTTCCGGAGCTGGACATGCAGGGCGTCAGCCGGCAACGCACGACGACCGTGCGCGCATCGACGGTCTTGGCGAAGGTATAGTCGACCACCTCGCCGGCGAAACAGCGATCGAGATAGGACTTCACCCGCTGCTCGAAGCGCTGGATGCCGATGAACTCGACGATGTGCCGGCCGATCAGATCCATCGGGCGGCTCTCCAGGTGGTCGGCATTGCGCGGATTTGTGTAGAGGTAGCGGTAGTCGGGCGTGATCACCGCAATCCGATCCGGGAAGCTGTCGAGGATCGCCTCGTTGAGTAGGCCTTCATCCGCCCTGCCCTTGCTCGGCTGGGCCGGCAGCCGTTCGAGCTGGAGGTCGGCGAATTTCTCCGCGCCGGTCGCCGCAAAATAGCGGTTGATCAGCGATTGCAGCAATTGTGAATGCCTGAGCACGCAGGAGATGTCGTCGGCTTCGACGCGCAGGATGTCGATCAGGAACTGGAACTGAAGTCGGGCATCTTCGACGCTCACCGCCTTCTCGTCGTAGACGGATCTGAGGATCGGATCCAATTCGCGATCCAGAATGCCGATCAAATGCTCGTCTGCCGTGCGTACGGCATACTGCAGCTGCGAATACTTGAACCAGAACAGCTCAATCAGTGCGTTCAATTCGAAACCCCAATTCCCCCACGGCAGAGCCGCTTCGATGCACTTACAAGATAGGCGTTGATGCTGCAGACACTGATTTAGTTTTGAGGCTTCCCCACCCTTTCCGTGTAAAACCACACCGCTCCGGCCACCCAAAGCGCTTGCAGTCTTCCCCTCACGAGACAACGTTGAGTTTACACTCATTGCGTTAGTGTTCAACAGCAGAAAGAAAAACTTAACCTTTTGAAGCAATTTCGGGACAAAACGGCATGCGCTGCCGCGGACGGACCACGAAAGTGAAGTCCGGCGAACCGAAATCGGACGCGCCGCATTCCAAGGCTGCCGTGAGGCAAGCGCGAGCGCGAACAGTCGTACGGAGGGGAATCAGTCCTTGAGGTAGCGCTTGATGTGCCAGCGGTCGTGATACCAGAGCCACTGGCCCGGATATTCGCGCACCCAGCTTTCCACCTTGTCGTTCAGCACCTGCGCCGTGGCGGTGACGTCGACATTGCCATCAGGCTTGCGGGGAATGGCGATTGCCGGCTCCAGCTCCAGCCGGAAACGGCCGCCCGGCAGTCTTATGCAGCGGGCCGGATAGACCTCGCAGTTGAACTGGCGGACAAGCTTGGCCAGCAGCGGATTGGTCTGCACGTCCTGGCCGAAGAACTTGGTCTTCAACCCCTTGCGGAACTTCTGGTCGACGAGAACGCCGACGCCCAGGCCCTTTTCGAGCTGGCGGGCGAGCGCAAAGGACGAGCCGGCGTGGGACGGCACGAGGTTGCCCATGCGCTCCTCGCGGAACTTGAACACTTTTTCCGCCACATAAGGATTGTTCGGCGGACGGAACAGAACGGTCACGTCGAGGCCGAAGGCGGAGCCGGCAACCGGAAGCATCTCGAAATTGCCGCTATGCGCGGTGAAGACGATGAAGGGGCGCGGATTGTCGCGCAGCTCCAGGAATAATGGGATGCCCGACACCTCGACGCGACCGGGCGTCGTGCGCTCCGGATCGAAATCGAACAGCCGGTCGAGGAACACATATTCGGCCGCCATGCGGCCCATATTGCCCCAGCTTTCGAGCGCGATCTCATTGATCTCCGCCTCGCTCTTCTCAGGAAAAGCGTTGCGCAGATTCGTCAGCGTCAGCTTCTGCCGGCTGGTCTTCGGGCCGATGAAGCGCACGGCGCGATCCATGAAGCGGATCGCGCCGTCGGCGGGAAACATCTTCAGGATCGTCAAAAGCAGGAAAACGAACTGCGCGATCAGCCACTGGCGGCTACGATCCGCCGCCAGCACCAGCCGTGTGATCAACATGCGCACGTGGATCAATCCATCTTCAGGATGATCTTGCCGAAGATCTGGCGCGATTCCATGCGCTCCAGCGCCCGGTCGATCTGATCGAGGCTGATTTCAGTATCGATGACCGGATGCACGAGGCCGCGGGCCATCTTCTGCATGGCGTTCGCCATGTTCTCCATGCGGCAGCCGAAGGAGCCGAGCAGCTTCAGTTGCTGCTGGAACAGCATCATCAGGTTCATGTCGGTGGAAACGCCCGAGGTCGAGCCGCAGGTGACGAGGCGGCCGCCGCGCTTCATGCAAAGCATCGAGCCCGCCCAGGTGTCCTTGCCGACATGTTCGAACACGACGTCGACGCCCTTCTTCTTGGTGAGCTTGCGCACCACGCCTTCGAAGCGGTCGGTGCGGTAGTTGATGACATGATCGGCGCCGAGCGCCTTCGCCTTCTCGATCTTGTCGTCGGAACCGACGGTGGTGATCACCGTGCAGCCGATCTTCTTGGCAAGCTGGATTGCCGCCGAGCCGATGCCGGAGCCGCCGGCATGGACGAGGATGGTTTCACCCGGCTCAAGCTTGGCATTGTCGAAGAGCATGTGCTCGACGGTACCGAAGGTGACCGGGGCAAGGGCTGCAGCGACCGCATCGACGCCCGGAGGTGCCGGCACCAGCAGGCGCGCCGGCAGGTTGATCTTTTCCTGCGCGAAGCCATCGAGGTGGAAACCGTGCACACCGCCGACATGTTCGCAGAGATTGTCGCGGCCTTCCTTGCACGGACGGCAGAGGCCGCAAGTGCGGGCGCCATAGATCGACACGAGCTGACCCGGCAGCACGCTCGAAACGCCCGGGCCGATGCTGTCGACAACGCCGGATGCTTCCGCACCGATGACGAGCGGCATCTTGCGCTTGGCAAAGGCCATGCCGCGCCAGCCCCAGACGTCGATATGGTTGAGGGCGACCGCCTTGACGCGCAGCGTCACCTCGCCCGGGCCGGGCGCTTCCGGTTCCGGAATGTCGGTGATTTCGAGCTTGCGGTCATCGAGCAGTTGCAGGGCGCGCATGGTTCTTCCTCTGCCTTGGCGGCATGTTTGCGTCTTGAATTTTCACAGCGCCGCGCATCCATCGGGACGCGCAAGCGGCGCTGCAACTCACGTGTTTCCGGCTTAGGCCGGCTCGGCGGTCATGACAAGGCTGGCGTTCTGGCCGCCGAAGCCAAACGAGTTCGACAGCACCGCAGTCACCTGCTGGCTGCGCTTCACGTTCGGCACCACGTCGAGCACGATCGCCGGATCGGGGTTCTGGTAGTTGATCGTCGGCGGCAGCGTGCCGGTCAGCATCGTCTGGATCGAGAACACCGCCTCGACCGCACCGGCGGCCGTCAGCGTGTGGCCGATCATCGACTTGTTGGACGAGACGGGGATCGACGGCAGGCGCTCGCCAAAGACGGCCGACATCGACAGATATTCCATCTTGTCGTTTTCGGGCGTCGAGGTGCCGTGGGCGTTGATATAGCCGATGCCGTTTTCATTGATACCGGCGTCGGCAAGGGCCGCGCGGATCGTCGCGATCGCCGGGCCGCCGTCCGGCGAGGAGCGCGTGCGGTGGAAGAGATCGGCCTTCTCGCCGCAACCCTTGAGGATGCCGTAGACGCGGGCGCCGCGGGCAACCGCCGCTTCCAGCGATTCGAGCACCAGCGTTGCCGCGCCTTCGGCGATGACGAAGCCATCGCGGTCCTTTGTGAAGGGCTTGGAGGCCTTTTCCGGCGGATCGTTCTGGGTCGACAGCGCCGAGAGCAGCGCAAAGCGGATCAGTGCCTCGGCGCTGACCGAACCATCGGTCGCAACCGTCAGCGCGCGATCGGTGCGGCCCTGGCGGATCGCCTCGACGCCGAGCTGGATCGCGGTGGCGCCCGAAGCGCAAGCGGTCGACAGCGTCACCGGCAGGCCGCGCGTGCCGAAGCGATCGGCAAGACGCTCGGAGATCGAGCCGAATAGCACGGCCTCGTGGAACACCGGATCGGCCTTCTGGCGCATGGCGGCGAGGAAGCGGTTATAGGCGTCACCCGGACGCTCCGACGGCGGCGAACGGTCGGCAAGCTCGAAGCGCGCGCTCCATTCCGGCTCCACCGGCGGGGCTGCCAGGAACAAGGGGCCGTTGAAGTCGCCCGAAATGCCAGCCTGCGCTAAGGCCTCCAGCGTCGTTTCGCGCGCCATGGCATAGGAACGCTCGACGGAATTGTCGGCGGGAATGTCGATGAAATCGACCGTGCCGGAAATGCGCGTGTTCAAGCCTTCCGTCGGGAAGCGGGTGATCTTGTGGATGCCCGAGACACCGCCCGAAAGCGCTGCCCAGTTGTCTTCGACACCCTGGCCGAGCGAGGTGATGACGCCCATGCCGGTGATGGCAATGATCGGGCGGCCGAGGTGGTCCTTGTAAGCGTTGCTCATGGTCCGCTCCTGTTATTCCGCCGAAAGGACGGCGACGCCTTCGCCGCGCGAATGGCCGATGGTGGTGACCACGGCGCTCTTCGCCGCCGCCGTCATCGGCTTTTCCGCACCGGCGTCAAAGGCAGGCACCTTGGCGCCCTCGCCCAGCGTCAGCGCTGCCAACGCGAGCCCCAGCGGGAACTGCGCCTCGATGCTGTGGCCGACGAGACCGCCATAGGCCCGCACCGGCGCGCCTGCAAACGTCTTGTCGAGGAACGCCTTTTCGCGCACCACGAGATCATGGAAACCGGAGGTACCGGAGAACACGACGGTCGAGGCCGCATCAAGCTTGTCCGCAGGCTTGGCGAGATCGGCCAGGCGGGCTTCGAGCTTGCCGCCGTCACGTGCGCCGCGGTCGCCGCCGATCGCGTCGATCGAGGCATAGATGCGGGCGCCGCGGGCTTCGGCAAATTCACGCGATTCCAGCACCAAGAAGGCGCCGACGGAACCGAGGATCATGCCGCCGCCGCTGTCAGCCTTGCGCGACCAGATCGGGTGCCAGTCGCCGAGCGCGTGGCCCTGGATCGCTTCGATCAAAAGGATGATGTCGAGACGCTCGGCCGAAAACGCGCCGCCGACGAGGGTGTGGCTCGACTGGCCGGCCTTGATACGGGCAAAGGCGGTTTCGATCGCCGAGATGCCGGCCGCTTCCTCGCCCATGAAGGTGCGCGACGAACCGGTGACCTTGTGCACGATCGAGATGTTGCCGGCGAGCAGGTTGGAAAGCTGGGCGAGGAACAGCGTCGGGCGCAGTTCCGTCGTCAGCTTTTCGTTGAGGAGCTGTTCGCGGTCGTTGCGCTTCAGCGCTTCGTCGACGATTAGCGAGTCGACATTGATGTCGCGCTCGCCGCCACCGGCAGCGACGATCATGTCCATGCTGCCGCAGGCTTCGAGATTGTCCTTGAGGCCGGCGTCATCGAGCGCCAGGCCGGCGGCGAAGACGCCGAGGCGCTGCCAGTTTTCCATCTGGCGCTGGTCGCCACGCTTGGCGATCTGCTGCGACCAGTCAATTTCCGGCAGCGGATGCACCGGATAGGGGCTGAACTTCTCGGTCTCGACCCGCACGGCCGGCGATGTGCCGGCGGTGAGCAGCGCCAGATGCGGCTCGACGCCGACGCCCTGGCTGGTGACGATACCGACGCCGGTAATGACAACGTCGTTTGCGGATTTGCTCATTTTACTTCTCCGAACCGGCTGTCGCCGAAAGAGCCGCCATCAGACCCACTTCCCCGGCCCGCTTGCGCACGATATCGCCGAGCGGAACCTGATCGAACGGCATCGTCCTCAGTTTCAGCTGGGCGTCGCACACCTTCTTGCCGGCCGAGGTGATCTTTGCCTTCGTCACTGCAAAGCCCGAACCTTCGTGCTCGAGGAAGGCCTCGATCTCGAGTTCGGCCGAAGGCTCGACGAAGGTGCGCATCTTGGCGCCGTCGACCGACATCAGGAAGGGCATGGCTGCTAAATTGGTGGCGGCCAGCACCAGGAAACCGGAGGCCTGCGCCATGGTCTCGATCAGGAGCACGCCCGGAACCAGCGGATAGCCTGGGAAATGGCCTTCGAACACGGGGCTCTTCTGCGGCACCACGGACCGCGCCGTCAGCCGGCCAGCCGAAAGATCGACCGTTTCGACACGATCGATCATCTGGAAGTATTCAAGGAGCATTGAGGCTCACCCTGTTCGTTTTCGGGCCGTTCGTTTCGGGCTCAAGTAAAAACGCCAATGCCGCCTGTCAAGCGCGAGGCGCGACGGGCGGCATTGGAATTGGTGCGGCAAGGCTCGGGCGAAAGCCCGATCAGCCCTTGGCAGCCCGCAGTTCGTCGATCTTGGCGCAGAGGTTCTTCAGAACGAAGTACTCTTCGGTCGAAACCTTGCCTTCGTTGACTTCCTGCGTCCACTGCTCGAGCGGGATCTTGATGCCGAATTCCTTGTCGATCGCAAACACGATGTCGAGGAAGTCCAGGCTGTCGATGCCGAGATCGTCGATCGTGTGGCTTTCCGGCGTGATCGTCTCGCGATCGATCTCGCTGGTTTCGGCGATGATGTCGGCAACCTTGTCGAATGTAGCTGTCACGCGCATACCTCTTTATTCTATGTCGAGTCTCGGCGATCCTATAGGTAAATGCGCCGCAAAAGCCAATGGCCTAGATGGCAACGGTTTGCAAATTGGAAACCGGTGTTGCCAGAGCGCCGCGCGCCCGTCGGCGCGCACAAGGCGCTCTGCCTGCTAAGAAGCGCATAAGCCTTGGCGAAAACCTGGTTTTCGCGGGCATACGCATCGCATAGGTCAGACCGCCACCGAATGCCGGCCACGGCCGTTACCGAGATAGGCGTCAAAGGCAGCCGCCACCGAGCGGGCAAAGGGTCGGCCGCGCTCGGTCAGGCGGAAGATGCCGTTCTCGATCGTCGTCAACCCGTCGGCATCGCGCGCCCGAAACAGCCGCGCTTCCTCGATCACCGCGCCGGCCAGCACCGGAAATGCCTGTTCGACCTCGTCAAAGGAGAAAGCGAAACGGCACATGATGTCGGCAATCACCTTCGCTCTCAGCCGGTCGTCCGGCGTGAAGCGGTATCCGCGAACGGCAGCGAGCCCCGTGTTCTCCACATGGCGCAGGTATTCGCCCGTTGCCGGCATGTTCTGGACATAACCTTGACGGAACTGGCCGATTGCCGAGGCACCAAGGCCAACAAGTGTTTCCGCGGCATCGTCCGTATAGCCTTGGAAGTTGCGGCGGAGACGCCCTTCCCGGCTGGCGCGCGCCAGGCTGTCCTCAGGTTTTGCGAAATGGTCGATGCCGATGGCGTCGTAGCCCGCCGCCACCAGCATCTCGGCAGCCCGCGTCATCTGGGCGAAACGTTCGACCACGCCGGGCAGGCTTTCGTCCGGGATCATCTTCTGATGCGTCTTCATCCATGGCACATGCGCGTAGCCAAAGAGCGCGACACGATCGGGATCAAGCGAAAGCACCGCCTCCATCGTGCGCTCCAGCGACTGCAGGCTCTGATAGGGAAGCCCGTAAAGGACGTCGCAATTGACCGAGTGAACACCCCTCGCCCGGGATGCCTCGATCGCACCGCGCGTCTGCTCAAAGGTCTGGATGCGATTGATCGCCTTCTGCACCACCGGATCGAAATCCTGGATGCCGAAGCTCGCCCGTGTCATGCCGATCGCGGCCAGCGCATCATGGCGCGCCTCATCGAGGTCATTTGGATCCATCTCGACGCTGATCTCGCAATCCGGCGCGAAGGTGAAGTGATCCGTGAAGCTGTGCTTGAGCGCGATCATGTCATCCGGCCGAATGAGCGTCGGCGAGCCGCCGCCGAAATGCAGCGCCGTCACCTTGGCCTCGCGGCCCACCCGTCCGCCGACTTCTGCAACCTCGCGGTGCAGGCCACCGAGATAGGTTGCCACGGGCTCATAGCGCAGCGTCTGCTTGGTGTGGCAAGCGCAGAACCAACAGAGCCGATCGCAATAGGGCACATGGGCATAGAGCGAAATCGCCTCCCCCGCGCCGATCGCATCGAGCCAGCTTTCATAGTCCGCCGTGCCCACCGTCTCGGAAAAATGCGGGGCGGTGGGGTAGCTGGTGTAGCGCGGCACCGGGCCTGCATGCTTGTGGATGAGCGCGTCTTCCATCGATCTCTCCGCTGTCATGACGATGCCATAGGACGGATGCGCGAAGACGCCTTTGATTTTGATCAAGTTGGCGAATTAACACGTTAAAATTGACAATGCGCAATTCAACATGAGACATTGTTTCGCGCTTTCGAAATTAGCACCTGTCAACTCTTGATTTAACGACCTGCATCCTCTTTGGTCAGCCAGAGACCAACGGAATGCAGGTAGAAAGAATTGCAGATCGTGAACGAACATCGCCGCAAGGATATCCACAATTCGGACATTCCAACCGTCTGCGCCGCCTGCGAGGCACGCCATGGCGGCGTCTGCGGCACGCTCACGCCGGATCAGCTTTTCGACCTCAGCCGCCATTCCACCCGCCGCAGCATCGAGCCCGGCCGCGAGGTCATCGGCCAGGGCGAGACGACGGACAGCTATGCCAATATCATCAGCGGCGTCGTCAAGCTCAGCAAGGTTCTGGCCGATGGCCGCCAGCAGATCGTTGGCCTGCAATTCGCGCCCGATTTCATGGGCCGCCCCTTCACCCGAGAAAGCGCGCTGACGGCGGAAGCCGCAGTCGACACCGACATCTGCGCTTTCCCGCGCAACGTCATCGAGCGGCTCGTCTCGGAGGCGCCGGGGCTGGAACACCGGCTGCACGAGCAGGCGCTGAAGGAGCTCGACGAGGCGCGCGACTGGATGCTGACGCTCGGCCGCAAGACCGCTCAGGAGAAGGTAGCGAGCTTCCTCTACATCATCGCCACCCATATCGATCCCGAACAGGGGACCGCGAACGAATTCGACCTGCCGCTTTCGCGCGCCGACATCGCCGACTATCTGGGCCTGACGATCGAAACCGTCAGCCGGCAGATCACCAAGCTGCGCAAGGAAAACGTCATCCGCATCGAAAACAGCCGCCACGTCACCGTGCCGAGCCTCGACCGGCTGATGCATGTCGGCGGGATCGACTGAGCCGCGCTCACCGGTAGCTGCGAAGACGCTCGCAGATTTGCGGTGTTACACCGAGTTTTCCAGCAGCGAAATAGCCCCTCACCCTAACCCTCTCCCCGCAGGCGGGGAGAGGGAACGCGGCCTGCGGTTAGAGCAATTCCAGGAAAAGTGCGAAGCGGTTTTCCGTCCGGATTTGCGTAATTTCAAAGACTTAGATCACTTCAGTGTTTCGATGAACAATGAAATGATCCAGCCCCCCAAAGAAGGCCGCCGATGATGAAGCGGAAACAGCGCCACAAGCACCTTCGCCCCGCCTGCGGGGAGAAGGTGGCGGCAGCCGGATGAGGGGCAGTTCCACTTAGCGCGCTATCACGATCCGCGTGTTCTTCAGCCCATGCTCGCGCGTCAGCGCAAAGAACTCGGCGGCGTTGTTCGGATGCAGCCGCACGCAGCCATGCGATGCCGGGCGGCCGAGGCGCTTGATGTCATAGGTGGCATGAATGGCGTAACCGCCATTGAAGAACACCGCATAGGGCATGGGCGCGTCGTCGTATTTGCGCGAGCGATGGTAGCGTGAGAGCCATTTGGCCTTCCAGCTGCCGCGCGGCGTGACATAGCCCCTGCGGGCGGTAGACACCTTCCAGCGATACATGACGACGCCGTTCTGTTTGACGGTCATGGTCTGCGAGGACAGGCTGATATTGGCAATGAGATTGGCGGCGTTCGCCGGCTGAACGGAAAACTGCATCAAAGCGGCAACGAGCACAGTCAAAAACGCATTCCGCATGCCTCTCTCTCCGGGATGACAAACACTTACCCGTGGAACCAGACGTCCGAAGAGTATAAACGGCCGGGCATGAAGCAATCTTAATACATATGGAAAGCAAAGTCTTAATGCAAAGCTCGATTTCGCAAGACGGGAGCTGCCAAAACGATCAAATCATCGCGACGGCAAGAACAAAAACGGTCATCACCGTGCAGGCGCCGTAGAATACAGCGATGCCGGCATCAATGTCTTCGCTCGTCGCCACAGCACGGCCCGGACCGTTGATCATCGGCTCGCTGACCTTGACCCCGCCATAGACGCGCGGACCGGCAAGCTGCAGATCGAGCGCCCCCGCCATCGCCGCTTCCGGCCAGCCGGAATTCGGCGAGCGGTGCAGGCCGTGATCACGAAGGGCCGACGTCAACGTATCCTTGGCGGCGCGCCCGCCACGGTGGATCAGTGCGCCGGCGGCGATCAGCAGGATCGAGAGCCGTGCTGCCGGCAGGTTGGCAAGATCGTCGAGCCGCGCCGAGGCCCAGCCAAAGTGCAGATATTTCGGCGATTTGTGGCCGATCATCGAGTCGGCCGTGTTCAGCATCTTGTAGGCGAGCAGACCGGGCAGACCGGCGACCGCATACCAGAAGGCCGGCGCCACGACGCCGTCGGAGAAGTTTTCGGCGAGGCTTTCGATCGCCGCGCGGCAGACCGCCGGTTCGTCCAGCGTCTTCGGATCGCGGCCGACGATCATCGAAACGGCCGCCCGCCCACCTTCGAGCCCTCCTTGCCGCAAGCCCTCGGCAACGCGCCGCACATGATCGGCAAGGCTCTTCTGCGCCAGGAAGACGGCGACCAGCGCCGCCTCCAGCAGGAAGCCGACCGGACCGAGAGTGGCGAACAGGCGATGCAGCAGGTGGCCAAACCAGGCGCTGACGGCAAGCAGCAGCACGATGGTGACAACGCCACGAAACCTGGCCACGCCGTCCTCCAGATCCTCGCCGTTCAACCTGTCATCGAGGAAGCCGATCGCCTTGCCGAAGAAGACGACCGGATGCGGCAGACGCGCCCAGAGCCAATCCGGGTCACCGACGACGCGGTCGATCACCAACGCCAGCGCGAGGATGAGAAGGATGGTCTCGGACATTCAGAGCTCCATCCGCGCAAGCGCATCCGCCAGTCGCCGGTCGCCCGCCGCATCCGGCGCCAGACCGATCCTCAGCCACTCCGGCGCGTAGTCGAACTTGCGCGTGAGGATGTGCGCCTCGCAGAGCCGCTCCTGTAGCAGAGCGGCACGCGGATGCTCGACCAGCACGAATAGCCCGGTGCCGCCGATGCGCTTGAGCCCTGCCCCATCAAGCGCGGCATCGAGGCCGGCGCGCCGCTCGAGGATGCCGGCCGCAATCGCCTTGGTATCGCCCTGCATCAACGCTTTCGAAATCGTCAGCGCCGGGCCGGAGACAGCCCAGGGGCCGAGCCAGTCGGCAAAGGATGCAAGCACAGGCTCCGTCGCGACGACGAAGCCGAGGCGCAGGCCGGCGAGCCCGAAGAACTTGCCGAACGAGCGGAAGACGATGAGGTTGCCCTCATCACGCACATGGCCGGCAACGCTCAACTCCGGCTGCAGATCGCCGAAGGCTTCGTCGACCAGCAGCAGCCCGCCGTTTGCCTTCTGCCTCGCCGCCATCGCCAGAAGTTCGGCGGGCGCGAAGGCACGGCCAGTCGGATTGTTGGGGTTCACCACGATGACCAGGGCATACTCGGCGCTGAGCGCATCGGCATCGTCCACCCGATCGACGGCAAAGCCGGCCGCCGACAGCACACGGGCATATTCGCCATAGGTCGGCCCGAAGATCGCGACGCGCCTGTTTGCCGGCGTCTTCCCGTTTTCATTGGGTCCCGGACGCAAAACCGCTTCGCACTTTTGCTGGAATTGCATGAGACGCGGCAAAAGCTGGATCGCCGACTGCGTGCCCGGCACGGCCAACGGCAGCACGCCATTGGTGCGGTAATATTCCGCGGCTGCCAGGCGCGCATCATCCACCGTCTGCCGATCCGGCAGCCGGTGCCATGCGCGTTCAGGCACCGGGGGCACGGCGACGGGGCAAGGATTGATGCCGGTCGAAAGATCGAGCCAGTCCTCGAGCCGCCCGCCAAAGCGCGCTGCGGCCTCGGTGATGCCGCCGCCGTGGACGATCCGTGCGCTCATGGCGCGCCTGCGATATCGATGAGATGCATGAAGGAGCCGGCGACATTGCCGCTTCTCAGGCCTGCGTGCCCGAGATCTTCACCCGCAGCGTCGCTCACCGAAAACAAGCGTTCGGCCGCACCTTCGGCGACGATGGTCGCATAGTGGAATTCGTGCGCCGTCATGGGTCCATCGAAGAAGGCGTTGTCGACAGGCACGACGCGGCGATAGCCGAGGTGCCGCCTGCGCTCGGCAAAACTGGTCACCAGCGGCAGCAGGCCGAGCATGTCGTAGCGTGCACCATCGGCGGCGACAAGCCCTTCGCCGAGCACCATGTAGCCGCCGCATTCGCCGAAGATCCGGGCGCCGCGTTCCGCTGCGGAATGCATGCCAGAACGGAAGGTTGATGCGGCACTTAAGTGCCCCGCATGCAGTTCCGGATAGCCGCCCGGCAGATAGACGGCGTCGGCAGCCGGATCCGGCGCTTCGTCGGCGAGCGGCGAGAAGAACGAGATTTCGGCGCCGCCCCTACGCCAGTCGAACAGCAGATGCTCGTAAGAGAAGGCAAAAGCGATATCGCGCGCCACCGCGATGCGCTGGCCGAGCGGCCGGAAGCGTTCGATCTTCGTGACCGACCCGCGCGGAAAGATCGTCGCAGCGCGGCCGATGGCATCGAGATCGCATGCGGCCTCCACCCGCGCCGCCGCCGCCCCGATGAAACCTTCGAGCGCCCCATGCTCGCCCGCCTGCACGAGGCCGAGATGGCGCTCCGGCAGTTGCAGCGCACTGTCCTGCCGCAGCACACCGAAAACCGGCATGCGCACCCGCTCCAGCGCGTCGCGCAGCATCATCTCGTGCCGGTCGCTGCCGACCTTGTTGAGGATGACGCCGACGACACGGATATCGTCGCGATGATCCGCATAACCGCGAACGAGCGCTGCCACCGAATGGGACAGGCGGGCGCAATCGACAACGAGGATGACGGCAAGATCGAGCGTCGCCGCGAGATCGGCGGGAGAACCGGAGCCGTCGGCGGCGCCATCATGCAGGCCCATCATCGCCTCGACGATCAGCGTGCGGCCACCGGTCGTGGCATGCGAAGCGTTGGCAAGCAGCAGTTCCGGCCGCATTGCCCAGGGGTCGAAGTTGAAGCAGGGCTCGCCGGTTGCTGCCGCATGGAAGGCGGGATCGATGTAATCGGGGCCCGCCTTGCCGGGCGCGATCGCAACACCGCGCCTCTTCAACGCCCGCATCAGCCCGAGCGTCACCGTCGTCTTGCCCGAGCCCGACGACGGTGCGGCGATCAGCAGTCCGCTCATGCCGGGTTCCTGAGAATGCGGTTGGCGAAGGGGTCGGCCGAGAGCTTGCGGCCATCAAGCGCACCGATCCAGTCGAGCGCTGCCCGGAGCCGCACCACCTCGCCGACGACGACGATCGCCGGTGGCTCAAGCCCCGCCGCCTCGACATCGGCCTCGGCGCGCGACAGCGTCGTTTCGAGCACCGTCTGGTTCGCCGTCGCCGCATTGCAGACAAAGGCAACCGGCTCGTCCGGCGAACGGCCGCCGGCAATGAGGTTGGCGGTGATCGCGCCGATATGTTTCATCGCCATGTACATGACGATGACAGGCGAGCCGCTGGCGATGCCCTGCCAGTTGATGCGATCGGGTACCAGGCCGGAGGAATCGTGGCCGGTGAGAAAGGTGACGGCGTGGTTGACCTCGCGGTGGGTGACGGGAATGCCGGCATAGGCAAGGCCGCCGATGCCGGCGGTGATGCCCGGCACGATGCGGAACGGCACCTGGTGCTCGACCAGCGTCAGCGCCTCCTCGCCGCCGCGGCCGAAGACGAAGGGATCGCCACCCTTCAGCCGCAGCACCCGGTTGCCGGCGCGCGCCAATTCGACAAGGCGCAACGAGATGTCGCGCTGCTTCGGCGAAGGTTTGCCCCCACGCTTGCCCGCAAACTCCAGAACGGCGCCCGGCCGCGCGAGCTTCAGGCAGTCCTCGTTGACCAGCGCATCATGCACGATCACATCCGCCTGGCGCAGCGCATTGGCCGCATGCAGCGTCAAAAGGCCCGGGTCTCCCGGACCGGCGCCGACGAGCCAGACCGAACCTTTCTCGAGCGCCGGCAATCCGGCAAAGAGGTCGTCGATCATGCGTGCTGCCTCACCTGTATACCGGCACCACCTGACGGTGCGCCTAACTCGACCTGCGAAGAACCGGATTCCATTTCAGAGAGAACCCGGACAAAAGATTGATTCAATTCAACAACATAGAAACGCATCAGACGACCTTCGCCGCCTGCCGGCCCTCTTCGACACGCAATGCCGCCGGCCCGGCAAGCGCCGCCGTCGCATGCGCGGAGACGATCTTCGGCACGATCAGCATCGCCTCGCTGCCAGCACCGACAAGCGCTGCCCCTTCGGCCACGCCATGACAGCCGGTGTGGGCAAAGACGATCTCGGAGGGATTGGCGAGACGGGAGGCTTCGGCCTCCAGCGTGGCCGCGTCGTAGAAGACTGCAGGAACGGAGAAATGCTTCGCGGCCGCAAGGATCGCCGGCTCCTCGGCGCGGGCATCGAGCGAGGCGACCAGCCGCAGATCGCCGGCACTGGCACCCGCGTCATCCAGGGCGCGCTCGGCAAGCGCGATCACCTCTTCGGCCGGCGTGCGGCGCTCGCATCCGAGCCCGAGCACCAGCCCGGCCTCTTCTTTCATTTGTGCTGATCCCCTAACCGATGCCATCGGCGGCCGGCTCCCTTCGTCGGTTCTCCTTAACGAAGCGCCGGCAGGAACAAACCGTTCCTCAGCCGATCTGGACAGCACCGGCTGATGGCCCCCTGGCTGGGTCGGCCGCACCGGACGCTCTTTCAGTCCGCCGAAGCGGACGCCGTCGCATGATTGTCATTTTTACCGGAGCGCGGGAGACCGGTCAAACCGGATTGCGCCATCACCATGTCGCGATTGGCGAAGGCGGACAGTTGCCCGGCAGATCGTCTGTGCCGGCCGTTTCCGACCATCCCACGATCGTCGGCGCCTCCACCCAGAAACACAGCGACTCAGGGCAAGGTTTTGAATCCTTGGCAGTTTCGTCATTTCGACACTGCAACGGCGGGAACGCCGCAACGGAAGGCTTTGCAAATCGCGCCCGGCTCTGACACAAGGCGGCAAAACTCCATACGTCTCCCTCTCCCCGAGTCCCTCCCGTGCAAGACCTCGCCTTCCACCTGCTCGCCTTCTTGTTCGTTGCCGCCTTCATCGCCGGCTTCATCGATTCGATCGCCGGCGGCGGCGGCATGATCACCATTCCAGCCATGCTGATCGCCGGCATTCCGCCGCTGCAAACGCTCGGCACCAACAAGCTGCAAGGGCTGTTCGGCTCGGGCTCGGCAAGCCTTTCCTATGCGCGGCGCGGTCATGTGAACCTGAAAGAGCAATTGCCGATGGCGCTGATGTCGGCGGCGGGCTCCGTGCTGGGGGCGCTGCTTGCAACCATCGTTCCCGGCGACGTGCTGAAGGCCGTGCTGCCCTTCCTGCTGATCGCCATCGCGCTCTACTTTGGCCTGAAGCCGAACATGGGCGATGTCGACCAGCACCGTCGGATCACGCCCTTCGTGTTTACGCTGACGCTTGTGCCGCTGATCGGCTTCTATGACGGCGTCTTCGGTCCCGGCACCGGCTCCTTCTTCATGCTCGGCTTCGTGACGCTTGCCGGCTTCGGCGTGCTCAAGGCCACGGCGCATACGAAGTTCCTCAACTTCGGCTCCAACGTCGGCGCCTTTGGCGTATTTCTCTTCTTCGGCGCCATCCTGTGGAAGGTCGGCCTGATGATGGGCGTCGGCCAGTTCCTCGGCGCCCAGGTCGGCTCGCGCTATGCCATGGCCAAGGGCGCCAAGATCATCAAGCCGCTGCTGGTCGTCGTCTCGATAGCGCTGGCCGTCCGCCTGCTGGCAGATCCGACGCATCCCTTAAGGATCTGGCTGGGGCTTTGAGGGCGGGGGCCTCGTCCTTCAATGTACTCTCGGCCACTTGTCTGTCAGGCTCCGGTCCTGTCGATTCAGCTTGTCGGAGGCGAGGCAATGGAACTGCACCCGGTCATGAACAACACAAGATGGGACGAACTGCGCCTCGCCATGTACCGGCTGGATGCACATACGCCCTTCCAGGCCAGAGACGTAAACGGCTACTATTCTCCTCCAGACGGCGAGTGGTTCTATCATTTTCGCGCAGGCGGATATGAGAGCATCCTCTATGTCGACATCATCGCCCAAGACACCGAACACCGCGAAATGATCAGAGCGGCTCTAAGACGCATCCGTTTGCCTGGCAAAGAAACTGACAGCGGTTTTAGGGTATTCGGTTACACCGAGCGTGGCCAGGCAGTCGACTACATATAGGCCCACACAGCTTTTGGCTGGCAGGGGCCGCGTGTATGCGCAATCTGCATTTTGGCGACCTCGGGTTTCTGGTTGGCTGCATGGTCGCTGGCGAAAGACAGCCCTTGCCGCCCGGTCACGGGGCCCATCCACCCTCATTCCGGCGCTAGAGTACGCGCCTTCTCGAGAAGAGTTTCATCGGCATCGCCCAGGACCTCCAGCAAGCGCTTCTTCTCGGCGGCAAATACTTTCCAAAAGTTCGGATCGCCGGTCCTGATCGATATCGCATTGTCGATCAGGTCGGCGAGCTTGATAGTCTTCGCCGCGACAGGCGCCAAAGCCAGGTGCTGGCGATCCAGTTCCTTGCGCATCTGCCGGTTGCCGTGGAACGGCGTGGAAATGTCGGTGAGCCACGCAACAAGCGTGGCCACCTTGGGCCCGAACGCCCCGTTGATGTCCAGCAGCGTTGCGTCAGTGTCTTCGACCGTGTCGTGAAGCAGCGCCGCCGCGATCATCTCAGGCGTGTGGGGAACGCTGCGAACGATTTCTGCCACCGCGATCGGATGAACGATATACGGCCGACCGTCATACTTACGCTTCTGGTCCCCATGTGCACGGGTTGCGAACTGGAGGGTGCGGCGCTCGAGGTCAGTCATCTTCTCTCTTCGTTCAACACCGGCTTCCATGGCTCAATTCCGATCTCAAGTTGCATCACATTTACGCCGAAGGTTCTCCCTTAAACCGCGGGCATTCCCTATCATCGACACTCTGAGACCCGACGCGCGTTCCCGGCTCGCCGAGACTGGAACCCGATGCCGCGACTTAAGTGAACGTCACTTGACTGTCACACCAACGTCGGGCGCGCCTGTGGTTGACCAGCATGAGCATTCTTCACCTGCTGGCCCGGCGCCGTAACCACATATCTGTTTAGGGGTCTTGCATTGCCGAGGACTGCGCGCTTCAGCACGCGCCTTTGCCTCAGCTTCCGCTGCGGCTTTCTGCTTTCGGCTCATCTTTGGCTTGGGAACCGCCTTTGCTTTGGCTGCCTCCTGGACCGCGGATACGCTGGCTTTGGTCGTTTGGGCTGAACCGGTTTCACTGCATGATGCGATTATCAAAAGCGATGCGATAGCAAACGCAACTCTAGCAACGGTCTTCAAGGCTCACCCGCGATCTAAACCATGTGGTGCATCTATATGCGTGCTTCCAGAAGCCGCATCAAGGCCCCGCCGCACAGAGAGAAACCCTAAACGCGGCTATGCCGCTGCCTCGATTTGCCCACATTGAAAGTCTGATGTCGGGGCATGGACAAAGCTGGTATCGCCTTCCTCATGCTCATCTGCGTTCTCGTCGCTCTCGTAATAAGCATTCTTGCGTTTCGGCCGGATTTAGAGACCGCCCCATCGGCAACGCCTGCAATTGTTCCAATCAACTAGACCACATGCGGGAACCAAGGCCTTCGCCGGGTGTTGCTGTAGATCGCAACGACCACCGGGAAAGCCGAATGCGTATAGTCGTGATTGCAATAGTCGCCTCGATCATGAGCATACTTGTTTTCAAGTATGTCGACGGCGCGTTCGGTGGCTCCGAGATCGCCGCAACGGCCGAGGAACTCTCGGACCACTAAGAACGATCAGGACAAACCAACGCCGGATCGCTTGCTGGAAACTGAAGGCGACCACCCTGCGCATAGATGTCGGTCATTGGGTGGTCATGGGGCGATCTGGCTTGTCTGAATCTAGGCAATGTGCGGATATGGCGGTGACATCCTCCATAGGACCCGACGAGCATTCCCTGTCATCGACACTCGCCGATACAACATGCGGTAACCAAAACGAAAGTCGAGTGTGCAACCCCTTGAACCTCTAGCCGCTAGAGATTGCAACTTGCCGGAAATGCGTCGCGGACGAGTCAGAGCCTCGTCACACAGGCCGCCCGGCCGCAAGCGTCATCCTGTCATTGCCCAGAGGTTCCGATGTTCACCACCCTGCCCGCCATCCTGATGCTTATCGTCGGCCTTTTCACTCTGGCGCTGGCGATACTGCGCCGCGTTCAATCCGGCCGCTCACCCGTCGTGCTGACCTATGGCGACGATGCCGAGGGGTTTGCAGGCAAGCTCTTTCGCGTGATCGTGGCGGCGCTGGTGGTTCATCTGCTGGCGGTCGCCGCCTTTCCGCAAGCTGTCGATGCCTCCCTCGGCCGTATCCCCTTCCTCGACACGCCGTCCATCGCCGCGATCGGCCTCGTGCTGATGGCGCTCGGCGGCGGACTGACGATGCTCTCGCAATGGGCGATGCGCGGCTCCTGGAAGATCGGCATTCCCGAGGAACAGGACGCGCCACTGGTGACTTCCGGTCTCTACGCCTTCTCGCGCAACCCGATCTATGTCGGCATGGTCACCGCACTGATCGGCACCGTGCTGGCCGTCCCCAACGTCGTCTCGGTGGCGCTGGCGCTTTCAGCCTGGATCTCGATCTCCTACCAGATCCGCATGGAGGAAACCCACCTCGGCCGTGCGTTCGGCGAGGCATACAGTGCCTATTGCGGGCGTGTCCGCCGGTGGATCTGATTTCGACCGCTCGCGCGGCTCACATTGTGCGAACGCGGCCAGACTTTAAAACACCGCCAGAAGCAGTGCCCCCGCAGCAATGAACACGACGCCGAGCCAGTTCATCAGGTTGAGTTTTTCGCCGAGGAAGAGAACGCCGAAGATCGCGACCATGACGATCGACAGCTTGTCGATCGGGGCGACGCGGGCGGCGTCGCCGAGCTTCAGCGCGCGGAAATAGGCAAGCCACGAGGCGCCGGTGGCAAGGCCTGATAGTGCCAGGAACAGCCAGGTGCGGCCGGGAATTTCCGAAGGTTTCTGCCACTGCCCGGTGGCGGCCACGATGCCGGCGATCACGCAGAGAATGACGACGGTGCGGATCAGCGTCGCGAAGTCGGAGTTGATCTGCGCGACCCCGACCTTGGCGAACACGGCCGTCAGGGCAGCGAAGGCTGCCGAAAGCAGCGCCCAGAACTGCCAGCTCTGGCTCATCAGAACTCGACGCCCTGTTGCGCCTTGATGCCGGAGCGGAACGGATGCTTGATCAGTTCCATCTCGGTGACGAGATCGGCGATCTCGATCAGGTCTTCCTTGGCGTTGCGGCCGGTCAGGACCACGTGGGTCATGTGCGGCTTCTCTTCCTTGAGGAAGCGCACGACTTCGGCGACATCGATATAGTCGTAGCGCAGCGCGATGTTGATTTCGTCGAGCAGCACCATCGAGTTGCGCTCGTCACGGATCAGTTCCTTCGCCTTCTCCCAGGCCTTTTCCGCCATCGCCACGTCACGGGCGCGGTCCTGCGTTTCCCAGGTGAAACCTTCGCCGAGCGTGTAGAACTGGCAGACGTCGCCGAAATGCTTCTCGATCAACTCGCGCTCGCCGGTCGCCATCGCACCCTTGATGAACTGCACGACGGCGCAGGGCATGCCGTGGGCGATATGGCGGAAGATCATGCCGAAACCGGCGGTCGACTTGCCCTTGCCCTTGCCGGTGTTGACGATGATCAGGCCCTTCTCGTCGGTCTTGGTCGCCATGATCTTTTCGCGGGCGGCCTTCTTCTTCGCCATCTTCATGGCGTGGCGGGCATCGTCCTTCTCGGCAATCGGTTCGCCGCTGTTTGTTGTCTCATCGCTCATGATAACTCCCTCAATTCCGGTTGGCGGGATGGATGCAAACCGCAGCTCTGATCCCGCATCTGTTCCTTTTCCGTGTTTCACTGAACGCGAAACGGAACCCAAGTCTTTGCTTCCAAGCAATTCCGGACGGAAAACCGTTGCCCGGAACCGCTCTATTCATTGCCGGCGCGAAGCCGGGTGGCGGCGCCGCTGATGCCACCAAGTTCAAACCGCGCCGAATTCGAGCGCGGGGTCCAGAGATTGCGGTCGATCGCTTCCAGCAGCCGCTCGGCAAGCTCGGCAAAGGCGGCCGGGTTCTTGTCGCGCAGGAAGTCCGTCACGCGCTCGTCGACGATGAAGGCCTGATAGGCGGCCTCGAAGTGATGGTCGCGCACAGCACCCGTGGTCGCGGCAAAGGCGAACATGTAGTCGACGGTGGCGGCGATCTCGAAGGCGCCCTTATAGCCGTGGCGCATGACGCCATCGATCCACTTGGGATTGACGACGCGCGCCCGCACGACCCGGCCGATCTCCTCCTCCAGCGAGCGGATGACAGGCTTTTCCGGCCGGGAATGGTCGTTGTGGTAGATCGCCGGCCTGGTGCCACCGAGATGCTCGGCGGCAGCGCTCATGCCGCCTTCGAACTGGTAATAGTCGTCGCTGTCGAGCAGGTCGTGCTCGCGGTTGTCCTGGTTCTGCACCACCGCCTCGATGCTGCGCAGTCGCTCCTCGAAAAGGTCGCGCTCGGCCTTGCCCTCCTCGCCGGCGCCATAGGCATAGGCGCCCCAGGTGAGATAGGCCTCGGCGAGATCGGCGCGGCTGTCCCAGCCCTTCTCATCGATCAGCGCCTGCAGGCCGGCGCCATAGGCACCGGGCTTGGCGCCGAAGATGCGATAGGAGGCGCGGCGCGCGGCCTCTGCGGCGTCCACGCCTTCCGCCTCCAGCCGCTGCGTCTCGGCGCGCATGCGCGCGGCAATCATGTTGTCGGCATCGTCCTCTTCCAGTGCGCCGACGGCGCGGATCGCCTTGTCGAAGAGCGCGATCTGGTCCGGGAAGGCATCGCGGAAGAAGCCGGAAATGCGCAGCGTCACGTCGACGCGCGGCCGTCCTAGCATGGCAAGGGGGACGATCTCGTAGCCCGTGACCCGGCGCGAGACCATGTCCCAGACGGGCTTGGCGCCGATCAGCGCCAGGGCCTGGGCGATATCGTCGCCGCCGGTGCGCATGTTCGCCGTGCCCCAGGCGGTGAGCCCGAAGGAGGACGGCCACTCGCCATGATCCTGCAGGTAGCGGCGGATCAGCAGCTCGGCGGATTTCTTGCCGAGCTCGTAGGCGGCCGGCGTCGGCACCGAGCGGCTGTCGACGGAATAGAAGTTGCGGCCGGTCGGCAGCACGTCCGGACGTCCTCGGGTCGGCGCGCCGGAAGGACCGGGCGCGACGAAGCGGCCGTCGAGACCGGTAAGGAAACCGGCCATTTCGGCGGCGCCAGAACCGGTAATGGATGGCTTGAGGCGGGTGTCGATTTCATCGAGCACGGCTTTGGTGTTGGTCCAGTCCGCTGGGCAAGGCTCCTCACCAGAGACGAGCTTCGCCGCCAGAAGCTCGACGCGCTCGACGGTATCGCCGGCCGTGCGCCACGGGGCGTCGGAGATGTCGGCAAGGATCGCTGGTTTTACGCCGGTCCAGACGTCCGACATCACGCAATCGAGCGGGTCGAAGGCGAGTCCCGCATCCGCCGCGATCGCCCGCTGCAGGCTCTGGTCGCCACCTTCGCCGAGGCCGCGCGGAACGCGCGCCAGCGCCACGGTAAGGTCCGTCAGCAGGCGCCCCTCCGGCGCCACGCCGAAGATGTGCAGGCCGTCGCGGATCTGCATTTCCTTGAGGTCGCAGAGATAGGCATCGAGCTTTTCCAGCGCCTTGTCGTCGCTGTCGCCCTTGTCGATACCGGCATCGCTGTCGAGGCCGATGTCGCGAACGAGATCGAGGATCTGGCGGCTCAAGAGCCTGAGCCGTCGCGGGTCGCCGCCGGCGGCGTCGTAATATTCGTCGACGAGGGCTTCGAGGTCCTTGAGCGGTCCGTAGGATTCGGCCCGCGTCAAGGGTGGCGTCAGATGGTCGATGATGACGGCACTGGTGCGGCGCTTGGCCTGCGTGCCTTCGCCCGGATCGTTGACGATGAAGGGATAGATATGCGGCAGCGGCCCGAAGATCGCCTCGGGATAGCAGGTCTCAGACAGCGCCAAGGCCTTGCCCGGCAGCCATTCGAGATTGCCGTGTTTGCCCATATGCACGATCGCCTGCGCTCCGAACGAACGACGCAGAAAAGCATAGAAGGCGAGATAGCCATGCGGCGGCACGAGGTCAGGCGAGTGGTAGCTTTCCTTCGGATCGATGTTGTAGCCGCGCGCCGGCTGGATGCCGACGATGACCTCGCCGAAACGCGCAAGCGGCAGCGCGAAGGCACCATCGAGGAAGAACGGATCGGCCTCCGGTGCGCCCCAGCGGCCGCCGACTTCATCCTGAATCTGTTTCGGAAGCGAATCAAAGAAGCGCTTGTAATCGCTGAGCGAAATCTTCTCGCGGACTTCGCGATCGCGGCCTGCCGAATTGGTCGGGCCGG
This sequence comes from Ensifer sp. CCNWLY38, assembly GCF_037120565.1. NCBI lineage: Bacteria > Pseudomonadati > Pseudomonadota > Alphaproteobacteria > Hyphomicrobiales > Rhizobiaceae > Ensifer > Ensifer sp. CCNWLY38. The sequence goes on along the minus strand of NZ_JBBBBO010000002.1, from coordinate 250,664 downwards.
CCATCAGGTAGCGCATCAGCGCGTCGCCATCATCAGGGACCTCGCCGACGGCATAGCCTTCCCGCGCCATGGCGCGAAGCACCTCGACGGTGCCGGCTGGCGTATCGAGCCCGACGCCATTGCCGAGACGGCCGTCGCGGTTCGGATAATTGGCCATGACGATGGCGATCCGCCGCTCGGCGGGTTCGGTGCGACGCAGCTTTGCCCAGTTGACGGCAAGGCTGGCTGCAAAACGCACCCGGTCTTCGAGCGGCTCATGGCCAACAATGTTAGCCTCGACTTTCGCATCATAGATCGACGCTGCCTTGAAGGAGACGGCGCGCGCGAGAATGCGGCCGTCGACTTCGGGTAACGCCACGTTCATGGCGAGGTCGCGCGCCATCAGCCCCTGCGGTGACGTTTCCCATTGCGCCCGCGACGAGCCGGAGAAAATCACCTGCAATACCGGCGCGCCGGTCGATTCCAGCACCGTCGGCTGGCGGTCGGCGCCGGGCGAGGAAACGGCAAAGCCGGTGGCGTTCATCACCACGTCGGGTGCGGCCTCGGCGAAGATCGCCTGCAGCGTGCCGACGGAAACGGCATCTTTCAGACTGGATACGAACAGAGGCAAGACGCGCATGCCTTCGGCGGCAAGCGCGTCAATCAGGGCTTCGACCGGCCGGGTCTCACCGCTCTGGACCAGGGCGCGATAGAAGCAGATCCCGACTGTCGGGGGTTCGAATCCCTCCCCCGCTACCATCCCTTCTTGAACACGTACCTGCCATTCCCGAACGCCGATGACGCCGACGCCCGGCCACCAGATGCCGGCCTTCAAGAGCGGCTTCGCCGGTTGCGGCTTCTCTGCGCCCGTGACCAGCGCCGCGGCATAGTCGAGAAACAGGCCGGCATTGTCGGCGCCGCCTTCGGTGAAATAGGCCCAGAGCCGCTGGCGGTCGTCGGCCGCGACGGTGGAAAAGGGTTCAAGTCCGGGATCCGGCTTGTCGTCGCCCGGCAGCACTGCGATCTGGAAGCGATGGGTGACGGCGGCTGCATGCAGGGCTTCGAGCAGATAGCGGAAATAGCTGGCGCCACCGAGCGGTCGGACCACGATGAGCTTCGCATGGCGCGCCGTGCGCTCGACATAGGTGTCGACCGACATCGGGTGCATCAGGCTCATCAGGCTGGCGATGCGCAAGCTGGCGCCCTGATCGCGGTGACCATGGGCGGCGGCGATCGAGGACAGCTCGGTGTCGGCGGCCGACAGGAACAGGATATCGGCCGGCGTTTGCCCCAGGTCGATCGCCTCGTTGCCGTCGGCGATCGTTCCCTTCTGGGCGAGAAGCAGATGCATGGTCTTGTCCGTTCGGGCAATTCCGGACCGAAGCGCGGGATGCGGCTTCCGTCCGGAATTGCGTTATTTCAATGCGTTAGATCATTTCATTCAATGAGCGATCAGACGAGCGCAGCAATGGCTGCGCGCACCGCCGCCTCGTCCATGTCGTGCAGGCCGATGACGACGAGGCGCGTGCCGCGCTTTTCGCCGGCCGCCCAGGCACGGTCATAATACTGGTCGATGCGGGCGCCGACAGCCTGGATCAGCAGGCGCATCGGCTTGCCGGGCACGTCGGCAAAACCTTTCAGGCGCAGCACGTCATGCTCCGCGATCACGCCTTTGAGGCTGTCGATGAAGGCAGCCGGGTCGGCAATGGCGCCGAGCTCGACAACAAAGCTGTCGAACTCGTCATGGTCGTGCTCCTCGCCCGCCTCATGCTCCATCTCGTGATGCGACTTGCGGTTGGCGATGTCGCCTTCGGTGCCGACGCCGAGGCCGAGCAGAATGGCGGCAGCCACTTCGCCGTTCTTCGCCTCGATCATGGTCGGCTTGCGGCTGGTGCGCGAGGAAACCTCGTCGCGAACGGCCTTGAGGCCGGAAGCGTCGATCAGATCGGTCTTGTTGAGAACGATCAGGTCGGCGGCGGTCAGCTGATCCTCGAAGAGCTCCTCGATCGGGCTTTCATGGTCGAGATTTTCATCCTCGACGCGCAGCGCATCCACCTTGTCATGGTCGTCGGCAAAGCGGCCGGCGGCAACGGCGGCGCTGTCGACCACGGTCACGACGCCATCGACGGTCACTTCGCTGCGGATATCCGGCCAGTTGAAGGCGGCGACCAGCGGCTGCGGTAAGGCAAGGCCCGAGGTTTCGATGATGATATGGTCAGGGCGCTTCTCGCGCTCCAGAAGCTTGGTCATGGTCGGGATGAAATCATCGGCAACCGTGCAGCAGATGCAGCCATTGGTAAGCTCGATGATGTCGTCCTCGCTGCAGGCCTCGGCACCGCAACCCTTCAGCACGTCGCCATCAACGCCAAGATCGCCGAACTCGTTGATGATCAGCGCGATGCGCTTGCCGTCGGCGTTCTGTAAGAGGTTGCGGATCATCGTCGTCTTGCCGGCGCCGAGGAACCCGGTGATGACAGTCGCCGGGATCTTGCCGTGGCTGGCTTTCGCAGTGGTCATTTATCAACCCTTCATTTTCAGCGGCAAACCGGCCGCGACAAAGTAAACTTCAGCGGATTTCTCCGCAACGATCTGGTGAAGCCGGCCGGCATGGTCGCGAAACTCGCGGGCCATGCGGTTCTCGGGCACGATGCCAAGGCCGACCTCGTTGGAAACGAAAACAAGGCGCGCCTGCGCCTGCGGCAGGTAGGCGGCAAGCGCCGCAAACTCCGCCTCGATGTCGCGCTCCTCGAGCATGAGATTGGTGACCCATAGGGTCAGGCAGTCGATCAAAACGACATGGGTGGGGTCGTCGATGCGCCTGAGGATACCGACGAGATCGACAGGCTCCTCATGCGTCGTCCAGCCTTCGCCGCGGCGCGTCTTGTGATGGTCGATGCGCGCGCGCATTTCGTCGTCCCAGGCACGGCCGGTGGCGACATAATGCAGGGCGAGACCGGACGCTTCGACGAGCTTCTCGGAAAAGCTGGATTTGCCGGAACGGGCGCCGCCGAGGACCAGGACCGGTCCGGCGCTCTGATTGCTCATCGCCGCTGCGCCGAGGTCAGCGGCAGATGGCAACACCAGTTCGACGCGCCGGCGGCGCGTTCGGGAAAGTATCTGAGAGCCAAAACAACCTCCGTGATGGCGTTGGAGACGACACGTCTCCTCGGGCGGAATGCCCATGTCGGGTGGCAGGTCTCCTGGCTCACGGCGTCACGAGGCCCCACATCGCCTCGCCCAGAATGGACGAGGTTCCGATGTCAGGACCCGAGCGGCCCGCCTCACCTTCCCGGCGCTTTCCAGTGCCACAGCGAACCTCTGCGCGTCGTCTCCGACGCGCGGCGCTGTGGGCGGCTTCGTGAAAGGCGGACGATTCGTAGAAGAAGAGGCGTCCAACCCGGCTGATCACGATGCCACGCCAGTGGCTTTTCCGGTTCCGTTTCAAACTGCCGCGATTGCCCCATGCAATCGGCCGGCAGGCCTGACCCTGAACCCGATGGCGAACCCTGACCGTTCTACAGTCGCGGGGTCGGCTGCGATAAGGATGCCCGGTTTGGGTCCATCCGTCACATTCCCAATTATTCCTCCTGATCGCCACGACAAGGAGGAACCATCCAACATCCGATGATTAGGAAGCGGGCGCCGCAAAGTCAATCGACGCTTGCGACACCTCCCTGCCCGACTTGCGTCGCGCGACGATTTTTCGAGCGTGATGCCGCACCGGACATGAGGCGAATGGCATGTCGCGAACGAACATATTTTAGCAATGACAGATGTTGCGTTAAACTGGAGCGCCGCGCGTCCTATGGACGCGCAAAGGTCGCTGAACCATCCCGCAACCGAGGGGCTTCGTTTATCCGGTAGGCACATGGAACGCAGGCTCGCCGCCGTGATGATTGCCGACGTGTGCGGCTATGGGCTGCTCACCCAAGCCGACGAAGAGGGTACCTGCGCCCGCTTTCAGACCGATCTGCACGACCTGTTCGAACAAAGGATCACCGCCCATCGTGGTCGCCTGATCAAGACCATGGGCGACGGCCTGCTGGTCGAGTTCCACAGCGTCGTCGAGGCCGTGCGGTGTGCGGTCGAGGTGCAGCGCGCCAAATCTGAAAGTCGCGGCGTGGACGCGGGGCGGCTGCAATTCCGTATCGGCATCAATCTTGGCGACGTGATCGTCGAGGGCGACGACATTCACGGCGATGGCGTCATCATCGCCGAGCGCCTGCAGAGCCTGGCCGAACCGGGCGGCATCGTCATCTCCGGCACCGCCTATGACCAGGTCGAGAAGCACCTCGACGTCGGTTTCGTCTTTCTCGGCGAGCAGCGCCTGAAACACGTCGAAAAACCGGTTCGGACCTACCGTCTCTGGTTGGACGAAGCCCACGCCCGCAAACCGAAGGCCAGGGCGCACCGCCGGAGACGCTGGGCCGCCCTGGCAGCGGCATCTGCCCTGGCATTCGCAGCCGCCGTCGGTGCCGCCTGGTGGCGCCCGTGGCAGCCGCCTGCCGACATCCGTCCGGCTCAGGCCGTGGACTTCAGCCAGGCAGACAAGCCCTCGATCGCCGTGCTTCCGTTTGCCAATGTCAGCGATGACCCCAAGCAGGAGTTTTTCGCCAATGGCATGACCGACGGCCTTGTCACCGAACTGGCCCAGATCTCCGGCCTGTTCGTCATCGCGCGCAACTCGACCTTCACCTACAAGGGCAAGTCGGTGACAGCCAGGCAGGTGTCGGAAGAGCTCGGTGTCAGATATGTGCTTGAAGGCAGCGTCCAGCGTGCCGGAGAGCAGCTTCGCATCAATGCGCAGCTCATAGATTCCCTTGATGGCGGACACGTCTGGGCCGGAAAGTTCGACGGATCGCTCACCGACGCCTTTGCGCTACAGGACGAAGTGATGCGCGGCATTGCCGAAGCGCTTGCGTTGCGGCTGGATCCTGACCAGCAGATGGCCTTCGGGCGCAAGGAAACGGCCGTGCCGGCGGCCTTCGATGCATTCCTGCGCGGCTGGGAGCATCACCGGCGCACGACGCCCGAAGACTTCGCGAAGGCACTGCCCTACTTCGATCAGGCGATTGCGCTCGATCCCGCCTATGGGCGCGCCTATGCCGCCGCAGCCATGGTCTATGCGCGCATTTATCTGTGGCGCTGGCACTATCAGCTGGGCATCACTCGCTTCGAGGCGCGAGCCAAGGCGCGGCAGTTTCTGCGGATGGCGCAGAAACATAAGACGGCACTCGCCTATCAGGCAGCGGCCCTCCTTGCCGAAGCGGACTGGCGGCATGCCGACGCGCTCGCAGACCTCAAGGAAGCGATCGCGCTGGAACCCGGCGACTCCTGGAGCTACGCATTGACGGCCTTCGTGCTGACATCCGCCGGTCGGCCGGCGGAGGCCCTGCCCTATATCCGCACGGCGATCCGCCTCGATCCGCACTCCCCGTCCTTCTTCCTGTACGTCCTCGGCCTGGCGCAGTTCAGCCTCGAGGATTTCGAAGCGGCAGCGGCCGCGGCGAAAAGCAGTATCGCACTCAACCCCCAGGATGACGGTCCTTTCCTTCTCCTTGCCTCTGCCGCCGGACATCTCGGTCACCGCGCGGAGGCTGAGGCGGCCGTCGCCCGCTACGACGCGCTTCGCATCAGCCGTGGCGGAACGCCGGTCTGCCTTTCAGACCAGCCGCCGTTGGACCTGGCACAGCCGCATGCCGGGCAGAGGTTCTATCAGGGATTGCGCCTGGCGGGCGTGCCTGAAACCCTGATGAACACCGACGTGGGCAACCGCAACAGGCTGCCAGCCGATGAGCTCCGTTCGTTGCTTTTCGGGCACCGGTTGCGTGGACGCATGCTGGATTCGGGCGAGGAACATGAAGCGGTCGTTTCGCCCGAGGGCATCGCCACCTTGACGGGAGACTGGGCTTCGCTCGGCGCCGGTCGGATGAGCAACGTCGAGGTCCGGTTCGAGAAGGACGAGGTTTGTTTCCTGTGGCTGAAAACGACGAACCTTTGTGGGGTGGTCTCGCGGAACCCCGGAGGACTGAGCGCCCGGGAAAACGAGTTCATCTGGTACCACGGCGACAGAGCCTTCACCTTCTCGCAGGTGCGCTAGCCACGAAGCGGCGCAGGCGCCAAACCGGTTGCGGCCTTAGAGCGTCATCCGCTGCAGCACGCTGAACTGGAAGGCCTGAGTCGAATTCCACGGGGTCGTGTGCTGGTGCTCGACATGCTCGACCAGACGGAACGATGGCCCGATCGCGTCGGCCAATGTCGCCGGATCGTAGCGCACCACCGGCAGGCCGCTGCAGCGCTCCGGACCATCGGGCGCGAAGGTGGCGATAACGGCGTATCCGCCCGGCAGGACGGCGGCGGTCAGCCGCTCGATATAGGCAGCCCGGTCGTCGGGATCGATCAGAAAGTGAAAGGCGGCACGATCATGCCAGATGTCGTAGTTGCGATCCGGCTTCCACCCGGTCACATCGGCGGCGACCCAGCGGACATCGTCGGCACGGGCACCGAGCCTTTTCTTGGCGGCATCCAGTGCGCACGGCGATAGATCGAGCACCGTAATTGATTTCATGCCCTCGTCGAGCAGCGCATCCACCAGCCGCGAGGCGCCGCCGCCGACATCGATCAGCGACGAGGTGGCGATCGCCGCATGCCTGCGGATGAGGTCGAGCGAAACGGTGGGCGCATCTTCGAACCAACTTACCCCCGCATCGCCTTTCGACTGATAGGCTTTATCCCAATGGGCTCGTCTAGTTTCGTCCTGCATCGCAACACCTATCTCTGAGCACGCGACCACAGCCGGGCTCTCCCTCCTTGCCAAAGAATTCTACAGCGGAACGGCGGAACATGCTGGGCTTTCCGCCAGGTGCCTTCCTGTCGCCAGGAACCCCGCCCCCGCCGATCGCGGCTGCAGCCCTTTGCTCAGCTATCGACCAAGCAGCCCGTCCAGCCAGCACCGGTCGAGGACCGCCTCCAGCTCGCCGGCGACATCGTCGAGCGCCGCATCGACCGACTGGCGATAGTTGCTGGCGCCGCCTTCGATGCCGAAGCTCTGCAAAAGTGCTGTGCGATAGGCATCGCTCGAAAACAGGCCATGCAAATAGGTGCCCATCACCCGGCCATCGGCGGAAAGCGCGCCATCCGCACGGTTGTCGATGCGCACCGAGGGACGGTCGCAATCGGCGCCTTGCGTCTTGCCCAGGTGGATCTCGTAGCCCTCGAGCGCGACGTCATGCTCCAGCGACCAGGCGCGGCTGTTGCGCACCGTCTTTTCCGGCGCCATTTCGGTTTCGACGTCGAGCAGCCCAAGGCCCTCGACCGCACGTTCGCCACCCTCGATACCGAGAGGATCGGTCACGCGCCGGCCGAGCATCTGGTAGCCGCCGCAAATGCCGATGACACGGCCGCCGCGGCGCACATGGCGCTCGAGATCGCGATCCCAGCCTTGCGCCCGAAAATCGATGAGATCGCCGATGGTCGACTTCGATCCGGGGATGACGACGAGGCCGGCATCGGCGGGGATCGGGTTGCCCGGCCGGACGAAGACGAGATCGACCTCCGGCTCGGCGGCCAGCGGATCGAGATCGTCGAAATTGGCGATGCGCGACAGCACCGGCACGGCGACCTTCAGCGCCCGCCCCTCGCCGCGCGTCAGTTTCTCCAGCACGACCGAATCTTCTGCCGGCAGCCTTGCCGCCGCCTTCAACCATGGCACGACGCCAAAACAAGGCCAGCCGGTGAAGCGGTCAACGGCGGCGATGCCATCATCGAACAGCGTGACGTCACCGCGGAACTTGTTGATGAGGTAGCCGGTCACCATGCGCCTATCGTCATCCGAAAGGATCGCATGGGTGCCAACCAGCGAGGCGATCACGCCGCCGCGATCGATATCGCCCACAAGCACGACCGGCACGTCGGCGCGCGTCGCAAAACCCATATTGGCGATATCGCCGGCCCTGAGGTTGATTTCGGCTGGAGAACCGGCGCCTTCCACCACCACGAGATCGGCGCCGGCCGAGATCTGTTCGAAGCTTTCCAGCACGGCGCCAAGCAGCTTCGGCTTCAGAGCCTGGTACTCCCGGCCCTTGGCCTGCCCCGCCACCTTGCCTTGGACGACGATCTGGCTGCCGACATCGGACTGCGGCTTCAACAGCACCGGGTTCATGTGCACCGACGACGGCACGCGCGCCGCCAACGCCTGCAGCCACTGCGCGCGGCCGATCTCGCCGCCGTCGTCGGAGACGGCGGCGTTGTTCGACATGTTCTGCGGCTTGAACGGCCGGACCTTTAAGCCCTGATTGGCGGCGAGCCGGCAGAGCCCCGCCACCAGTACCGATTTTCCGACATCCGAGCCGGTTCCCTGCAACATGATCCTGCGTGTCATGCGGCCATCGGTAACACTGAAACGGTCAACGGCAAAGGTCTGTTTCGACACGATTTCGCCGCAATTGAGCGAGGCTTCTCACGCATTGTTTCGGCCTTTCGTAAGGCTTGTCGAAAATGCCGCGACCGGTAGCCAAAATGCGACATCGCATGGCGAGTTTGGCATTCAATTTATTGCAGCGCACACCTATATCAGCGGCATAGCAACACGCTCCGGGGGATAGCCTCCGGCCTCTCAAGGTTTACGTCCATGCTGTACATCTTCAGCAAGCCCAACTTCGTCCAGATCGCCTGGAACTCTAAGGTTCCGACCAGCCAGTCGCGCGTGCGCAACCTCGTCGTCGACGCCCCCTTCGGCCCGCTCGGTTTCATCCGTACGTCGAACGTCGGCTAAGTCCGCGATCGGGGCGTAGATGCCCCTTCGAGCTCTCCTCCCAGAGCCTCCTCCACCGCCCCATCCGGGGCGGTTTTTTTATGTCCGGGATGGTGCTGAAATGCGAAGGCCGCATCAACCTCGACAGAGGGATGCGGCCGCCAAAAAAAACGCCTGGTCACTTCGGGGTAACGCACCGAAGGTTCGCTAGAAATCCGGGACGCACTACCTGATCCGGACCCGCGGCAGTCCCCCGCCGCGAGAAGAACAATTAGCTGGACATCGTTACCGGATGGTTAGTGAGGATTTAACCAAAGATGAATTCCGGCTTTTTTTGAATTTTTTTCGCGACATGCGCGACAATCGCCGTGACGCAATCACGACAGGAAACGTCAGGATCTCGACAGGGATTCGAACGATGTGGCGCATAGCGCCATTTTTTGCGGCAGGAATTGTCGTTATTGCTTAAATTCGGCCTTTCTCATGCTCAAAAACCGCCCGCCGGCGATGTCGCAGACAGAACGCGCAAAGAGCGGCGGCGACCCGACGTTCTGATTGAAGAGGTTGATTTCTCAACGAGAATACTTAGGCTTGGCTGGCGGTATAAGAGGAGATTGGCTGGCGACAGGGTTCCGCGGCCAGGGCTGAAAACGAACTCCCGCACCGTCCGCAGCAAGGGTGAACCTTGGCTTGATTTGATGCCGAACCCCAGGCTGCATGATTGCTCCGGGTGACGGAGGATGCTCGGCATCCGCCGTGGATTCCCGTTTGGATATTGGCTGCAAATAAAGACTGGGAGGTCTTGCAACATGAAGAAACTCCTCGCTTCCACCATTCTCGCCGCGGGCCTCTACGCTCTGGCGGGTTCGGCACAGGCTGCGGAATGCGGTGAAGTCAGCATTGCCGAAATGAACTGGGCTTCCGCCGGCGTTGCCGCCCAGGTGGACAAGTTCATTCTCGAAAACGGTTACGGCTGCACCGTGACGCTGGTCACCGGCGACACCATGCCGACCTTCGCCTCGATGAACGAGAAGGCGCAACCCGATATGGCGCCGGAACTCTGGGTCAACGCCGTACGCACGCCGCTCGACGCTGCGATCAAGGAAGGCCGGCTGATCGAAGCGGCCAAGATCTTGAGCGAAGGCGGCGTCGAGGGATGGTGGATCCCGAAATTCCTCGCCGACGCGCATCCTGACATCAAGACGGTGCAGGACGCCCTGAAGCATCCGGAACTCTTCCCGTCACCGGAAGATTCGTCGAAGGCCGCCGTTCACAATTGCCCGTCGGGCTGGAACTGCCAGGTCTCGACCGCCAATCTCTATCGGGCACTGGACGCGGAAAAGGCCGGCTTCCTGCTGGTCGATACCGGTTCGGCCGCCGGCCTCGATGGCTCGATCGCCAACGCCTTCGAAAAGAAGACCGGCTGGCTCGGCTACTACTGGGCGCCGACCGCCATTCTCGGCAAGTACGAAATGACCCGCCTCTCCTTCGGCGTCGACCACGACAAGGCCGATTGGGATGCCTGCACCGCGGTTCCGGATTGCCCGACCCCGAAGGTCAATTCCTACCCGGTCTCGGACGTCTTTACGGTCGTGACCAAGTCCTTCGCCGATAAGGCAAGCGTCGCCATGGACTATGTCAAGGCGCGCAAGTGGGACAACGGCACGGTCAACAAGGTTCTCGCCTGGATGGACCAGAACCAGGGCACCAACGAGGATGCCGCCAAGCACTTCCTCGAAGAGTTCCCGGATATGTGGACGCAGTGGGTGAGCCCGGAAGTGGCCGAGAAGGTCAAGGCGGCACTCTGATCGCAAGCTTGAGGCAGGCGGAGCGGCATGGACGCTCGCCTGCCCGTCCTTGCGACCATGTCCTGCAACAGGAACAATGGCGCCTGCCTGCGGGTTGATTTGAGCGCACATCGTTCCAGAGGCGGCGAACCGTGTGCGTTCGCGTCGTTATCAGCAAAGCGGACGCCACATTTCGCTGACACATTTTTAACGCCGGGGCCCGCAGAGGCCACGCAAGAAGTCTGCGCCCGCATCGAGACGATCGATGCCGATATGCAGCCGGCGAAATAAAAAACTTCCGGCCAAGAAGGGGAAACATATGGCATCCATCTGCAGTGTCTTGCCAGCTTTGCTCTGCAAGTTCCCTGCCATTGACGAGAGCACGATCCGCCTGGCACGCAAGACCGTCGACGACGGCTTCAAGGGTTTCGTGCGATCCTACGGCGATGCCATCGACACGGTGGTGCAGCCGCTTCAATGGTTTCTGAACTATCTCGAGAGCCTGTTCGTCGGCTCGCCCTGGATCGTGGTTCTGGCGCTCATGGTCGCGGTTGTCTATTTCGGCAGTCGCAACACCGCCGTCACCATCGGAACGGCGCTGTCTATGGTCGCCATCGGCCTCGTAGGGCTTTGGAACGACACGATGATCACGCTCGCCATGGTCACCGTCTGTACCATCATTTCGATTCTGATCGGCATTCCGATCGGCATCCTGATGGCGCGCTCGGATCGGGTCCAGTCTTTCGTCAACCCGACCCTCGACGTGATGCAGACCATGCCGAGCTTCGTCTACCTGATCCCTGTCGTGATGATCTTCGGCATCGGCAAGGTGCCGGGCCTGATCGCCGTCGTCATCTATGCCGTGCCACCGATGATCCGCCTCACCAATCTCGGCATCCGCCTCGTCGACAAGGAAGTGCTGGAAGCGGCCGACGCCTTCGGCTCGTCAACCTGGCAGAAGCTGAAGAACGTGCAGATGCCGCTGGCTTTGCCGACCATCATGGCCGGCATCAACCAGACGATCATGATGTCGCTGGCGATGGTCGTCGTCGCATCGATGATCGGCGTCGGCGGGCTCGGGAAGAACGTGCTGCAGGCGATCGCCAACCAGTTCTTCACCGTTGGCTTCCTCAACGGTTTTGCCCTTGTCGGCATTGCCATCATTTTCGACCGTACCAGCCAGGCCTTCGGCAAGCGGCTGCAGAAGCACTCGGAGGTTATCCATGGCTAGTCACGCGATCGAGGTGAAGAACCTCTACAAGATCTTCGGGCCCCGCGGCGGCGACTTTGTCGACGCCGTCAAGAAGGGCATGGGCAAGGCCGAGCTCAACGAGCAGCACGGCCACGTGCTCGGCCTGCAGGACATCAACATCTCCATGCCCGCCGGCAGCGTGATGGTCGTCATGGGGCTCTCCGGCTCCGGCAAGTCGACGCTGATCCGCCACATCAACCGGCTGATCGACCCGACATCCGGAGAAGTGCTCTATGACGGTGTCGACGTCTGCAAGATGAACGACGACGCTCTCCGGGAATTCCGCCGCCACAAGACAGCGATGGTGTTCCAGAAGTTCGCACTGCTGCCGCACCGCACCGTGCTCGACAACACGGTCTACGGGCTGGAGATCCAGGGCGTCGAGCGCAAGGAAAGCGAGAAACGCGCCCGTGGCTGGATCGAGCGCGTCGGCCTCAAGGGCTTCGAGAACCACTATCCGAACCAGCTTTCGGGTGGCATGCAGCAGCGCGTCGGCCTTGCCCGCGCGCTCACCAACGATGCCGATATCCTCTTGATGGACGAAGCCTATTCGGCGCTCGATCCGCTGATCCGCGTCGACATGCAGACCGTGCTTCTCGACCTGCAGAAGGAACTGAAGAAGACCGTCGTCTTCATCACCCACGATCTCGACGAGGCGCTGCGCCTCGGCGACAAGATCGCCATCCTGCGCGACGGCCGCGTGGTGCAGCAGGGCACCGGCCAGGAGATCGTGCTTTCGCCGGCCGACGACTACATCACCGCTTTCGTCAAGGAAGTGAACCGTGGGCGGGTGATCAATGTCGAGACGATCATGCGCCCGCTCTCGGGCAATGCCGAAGGCGTACCGCTCGTAACCGGCACCGTGCTGGAATCGGCCGCCCGCATGATGACCGCTGCCCGGGTCTCGAGTGCCCATGTGGTCGATGTCAACGGCCGCCCGATCGGCGCGCTCGACCTTTCCACCGTCATCTCCGCCATGGTCACGCCAACAAGCCACGAGGATCGCGCGGCGGCGTGAAACGGGATGATCGGGCTCAGCCACACCAGCTGACGAGGCGCCCCTCATCCGCCTGCCGGCACCTTCTCCCCGTTCAAACGGGGAGAAGGGACGCGTGGCGAGGTCGCATTCCCCAGCTCAACAAGATCACCCGGAACACCCGGCGCCATAGCTGGCGGTCAACCCAAGGCTGACAGTTGGCGACAGTCCGCGTCCCCTCGCCCCGCCTGCGGGGAGAGGGTTAGGGTGAGGGGCAGACTGTTCTTCTGCGATCAGTTGGTCGTCGTGGTCGCTGCCGTTGCCGCTGCAACCGGCTCGGCAACGCTTGCCGCGCTCGCGTCTTCCTTCGGCGGCAGGAACTTGTCGAGCAGAGCGATCATGTCGTCGTCGCGCGCCTGTGCAGTCTTGCCGCCCATGACGACGGCGACGAGGCGGGTGTCGCCGCGCTTGGCAGACGTCACGAGGTTGTAGCCGGAGGCGTCCGTATAACCGGTCTTGATGCCGTCGACGCCCTCGTAGCGCTTCATCACGCCGTTGTGCCCGCGCAGCTTCATGCCGCGGAACTCGATCGTCTTGTTGGCGAAGAGCTGGAACTCCTGCGGAAAGTCGCGCATCAGCGCGAGGCCGAGCGTCGCCATGTCGCGCGCCGTCGTCACCTGGGCCGGATCCGGCAGACCGTTGGCGTTCTTGAACACGGTGCGGCTCATGCCGAGTGCCTTGGCCTTCCGGGTCATCATATCGCCGAAGGCAGGCTCGTTGCCGGCAAGCGTCTCGCCGATCACGACGGCTGCGTCGTTGGCCGAAAGCACGACCATGCCCATGACCGCTTCGCGCACGGTGATCTGGCGACCGGCGCCGACGGCAAGCTTGAACGGCTCGAGGCCGTTGGCATGTTCCGAAACCGTCAGCTTCTGGTCCCATTGCAGGGTGCCGTTCTTCAGCGCTTCGAAGGCGAGATAGATCGTCATCATCTTCGTCAGCGACGCCGGAAAATTCAGCTCGTCCGCATTGTCGGCTTCGAGAATCGAGCCGGTTTCGGCGTTGACGACAAAATGCGCCTGCCCGGCGGCTGCATAGGACGCGCTGCCAAGGAGCAGGCTCACGGAGACCGCGGCAGACGCGACCATACGGATTAGGGACTGCATATCGTATTTTCTCGTTTCGACGCTATCGAACGACCTCGGGACGAAAATCGTGATCGAATTATGAAAGACATGCCGCTGAATACGGCAGCGGCCGCGTTTTCCACGGCCGAGACAATCCCCGCCTTTTTACGGGTAGGAGGCCCGCGCGGCAAGCACCTGCGGCAATCCGTCTGCAAATATCACATTCCCGGCGACTGAGGCGCCAAGCCGTCGCCCTACAGCGCCGCGCGTCTTATCAGACGCGCAAAGGTCGCTGTAGCACTTTGAATTGCTGCATGTTTTTGTCCTTTAACCGGCTACGGTCAAAGGAAACATGCAGTAGGCAACACCATCTCGCGCTTCACCGAGGTTTAACCTGATTGCGCCAAGGTGACTGTCTCTCCCTGCCCGGCCAGCCTCAACAGCGACACCGGCGTGGGTTCACAAACGAAGGCGTCGCCCGCGACGCGGCAAACCTGCTCCATCCGTTTCGGCACGCCATGCACCCGAACTCAGCCACGGCAGACCTATCCACCGAGCGTCAGCGGGTGCCGGCTGCTGTCGATGCCGGCCTGGCGGAGCTCGTCAACGGCATTGCCGCGCTGCTCTCGGGCCTTGGTCTTTTCCTCATCGTCTTCACACTGATGCCGTTTGAGGGCACGGTAACCACGAACCCCAACGCCGCCAACGAAGGCAATATCATCAACCAGGTCGGTTACCTGGTGCTTGGCGCGGTCTATCTGTTCGCCATGCTGCTTACGGTCGACAGGCGGATATTGGCCCGCCTGGTCTCGCCAAGCTGGATCGCGATCTTCGCGATCGCCTATCTCTCCTGCCAGCAATCCTATGATCCTGCGGCTTCCGCCCGCGGCCTGACACTGAGCCTCATCGCCATGATCATGGTGGCGGGCGTGCTGGTGCTGCCGAGGAGCGAGCGGGATTTCGTCAATGCCGGCGCCAACGCCATCCTGCTTCTGATCCTGATCGACCATGCCGCGCTTTTCGTGGCGCCGGATCGCGCCATTCATTCGGCCTTCGGCGACGAGCCCTGGCATGCCGGCTTCTGGCGTGGGCATCTGCTGCACAAGAACGTCTCGGCCCCGGTTTTCTCCATCCTCTGCATGTTCGGCATCTATTGCCTGCGCGCCGGTGCGCCACTGCGCGGTTGGGCAATCACCCTGCTTGCCGCCAATTTCGTGCTTCATACCGGCTCGAAGACAACGATCGGCTTCCTGCCGATCGCGATCGGTCTCGTCTTTGCCGGCCGTGCGGTTCGCAGCCCCGGGCTGATGATCCTCGCCCACCTCGCCATGTCGGCTCTGGTCTTCGGCCTGACCCTTGGCACCATCTATTCCGACACGCTGCTTTCGATCACCAAGGCACTGATCGACGACCCGACCTTTACCGGCCGCGAGGACATCTGGAAATTCGCCAGCGCCAGCATCGCCGAGCGCCCGTGGTTCGGCCAGGGCTATGCGAGTTTCTGGCTGTCGCCCGTCATCATGGGCATGGAAGCGAATTTCGAGGCGAGCTGGGACGTGCGCGGCATCGTCACCGGCCACAACAGCTATCTCGACGCGGTGCTGATGTTCGGCCTGCCTGGCGGGATCCTGATGACGGCCCTGCTCTTCGTCAAACCGCTCTTCGATTACATCCGCGCCTATCGTCGCCCGCAGGCGCGGATCTTTGCCGACTTCTGCGTGATGGTGGTCATCTTCATGACCTATAACGCCATGCTCGAAAGCTTCTTCCTCAATCGTGCCGACCCGATGTGGCTGCTGACCGCGCTTGCCGTCTTCGGTCTTGGGCTTGCCGGCCGCATGAGCATGCGCCGGCAACAATAGTCGCCTCCCTAACGCGGACGGCTTGCAAAGACATAAAGATATCTTTATATCTTGTTGCAATCTCTTCTAGCCGGGAAAAACCGATGACCGCAGCATCCAATGTCCTCTCCGCTCTCATTGCCGAAAAAGGCATTCTTCTCGCCGACGGCGCCACCGGCACGTCGCTCTTCGCCATGGGGCTCGAGGCTGGCGAAGCGCCGGAACTCTGGAACGAAAGCAAGCCGGAGAACATCACCAAGCTGCACCAGGATTTCGTCGACGCCGGCGCCGACATCATCCTCACCAACACCTTCGGCGGTACCCGCCATCGCCTGAAATTGCACCAGGCGGACGACCGTGTGCATGCGCTGAACAAGCGCGCCGCCGAGATCGCCCGTGCCGTTGCCGACAAGGCACCGCGCAAGGTCATCACGGCCGGCTCCGTCGGTCCGACCGGCGAACTGCTGATCCCGCTCGGGGCGCTTTCCTATGAAAACGCGGTTGCCGCCTTCGTCGAGCAGATCGAAGGCCTGAAGGCCGGCGGCGCCGAAGTCGCCTGGATCGAGACCATGTCCTCGCCGGACGAGATCCGCGCTGCCGCCGAAGCCGCAGCCAAGGTCGGCCTGCCCTATGTCTATACCGGCTCCTTCGACACCGCCGGCAAGACGATGATGGGCCTGCATCCGAAGGATATCCACGGTGTTGCCAGCGATCTCGGCAACGGCCCCGTGGCCGTTGGCGCCAACTGCGGCGTCGGCGCTTCCGACATCCTTTCCTCGCTGCTCGACATGACCGAAGCCGCCCCCGAGGCGACCGTGATCGTCAAGGGCAATTGCGGCATTCCCGAATTCCGCGGCTCCGAGATACACTATTCCGGCACGCCGCCGCTGATGGCCGAATATGTGCGCCTTGCGGCCGATGCCGGCGCCAAGATCATCGGCGGCTGCTGCGGCACCACCTGCGGTCACCTTGCCGCCATGCGCGTGGCGCTGGACGAGCATGTACGCCGCGAGCGCCCGACGCTGGACCTGATCATCGAAAGGATCGGCCCCTTGCGCAACAAGACCGCCAACGAGGTCGCCGCCCCCAACCGCGAGCGCCGTAGCCGCCGCGCCTGATCCGAGCGACAAGCCAAACCAAAAGCAAACGCCCCGGCATCTGTGATCCGGGGCGTTTGCTTTTGGGGATTGATGGACAGCGCCCGACAACGGCGCACGCCGTTAGAGTAATTCCAGGAAAAGTGTGAAGCGGTTTTCCGTCCGGAATTGGGCCATTTCAAAGACTTAGATCATTTCACTGATTCGACGAAACAATGAAATGATCTAGAGATCGGCGCTCCCGAAGAGCGGCAGACTGCCCGGCTCACGCCACGAAAGAACATCGCGCTCCGCCGCCTGGGTGAAGGATCGGTAGAAGTCAAAGGCGCGGCCCATCTGCCGGGACCCTTGCGCGGAGAAATGCCCGAAGTCCTCGAAGAGCGACACGCCCTTGTCCGCGACCTTGCAGCTATCCGCATCGCAGAGATAGTTCATGAAGCTGACGACCGGATACTCGTCGGCGATATCGGCGACAACCTTCAGCACGTCCTGATCGTACTTGCGCACGTCCTTCAGGGCCGGCTCGCAGCGCTGATCCGGCTCGCCGAGCAACCGTGCCCTGGCAACGCAGAGCCCGGTATCGCGGCCGTCATGCGGTGTCGGCGCCACGAAGACGGCTTCGAAACCATTGGCCTTCAGCCAGGCGAGCGTCGTTCGCAGGCCATCGCTGAGAAGGCTCACCTCCGACGGCATTTCCTTGCGGCCGTCGACGAGCACCGTCTCCTGCTGCAGATACTGGCTGAGCTGCGAGGACAGCACGACGTAGCGGATCGACCGGTTGGCGAGCAGAAAGCGGCGGACGTCGTCATTGTAGCGCGCGCAGTCCTGCGGCCAGTTGCGACCAAGCCGGGGAACGACGGGCGCCAGGTTCAGGAACGGCCCGCAATTGTTCTTGGCAAGCTGCACCAGCCGCACGTCCGGCTTCGAGGCGATGACGCCATCGACGAGGTGGCGGGCAAAGGAATCGCCCCAGACCGCGACTTCCGGCTTCGGGCTGGTGGCGCATGTGAGATCGGCGACGGCATCGCATTTCTTGCCGAGACCGACGCTCGGCTGTGTCAACTGCGCGAGCTCGCGGTTGCTGGCAACCAGTCCGTCCGAACCATCGAAGCCGAAGCCGAGTGCGATCGCCGCCGATCCGGCGGCAAGCGTCGCGCCGAAGACCGCGCCGCGCCCGATGCGCTTGGCTTTGCGGAAGGGCTGCTCGACAAAACGCCAGCTGAGATAGGCGAGCGCGAAACACAGCACGATCAAGAGCGCATAGCCTCCGGCCGGGATCCCGTCGATCGCCCTCAGCCGCGCGAAGGCGAAGACCGGCTGGTGCCAGAGGTAAAGGCTGTAGCTGATGAGGCCGATGGCCACGAGCGGCTTCAGCGACAGTAGCCGGCCGACGGCGGTGTCGCCGTGCGCAAAGGCAAGAACCAGCACCGTTCCGAGCACCACGGGCACCGTCGTAAAGCCGGGATAGAAGGCCGATTCCGGAACGAAGAGATAGCTCGCGACGATCGCGGCCAGACCAAGGCCCGAGAGCAGTTCGCGGCGGCCTTTTGCCAGATCGAGCCTATCGACACCCACAAGCGCAAGGGCCGCACCGATGCCAAGCTCCCAGAAGCGGCTGGGCAGAAGATAGAAATTCGCCGCCGGATCGACGCGCGCCAGGAGCTGCGTCATCGCAAAACTCAAGGCGACGAGAGCCAGCACGACCTTCAGCGCCGTTGCCGCAGACACGCGGCGCAGCACAAGCAGGAGCAGCGGAAAGACGAGATAGAACTGCTCCTCGACCGCCAGCGACCAGGTGTGCAGCAGCGGCATCAGCTCGGTGCTCGGCTCGAAATATCCCGTCTGGTCCCAGAACAAGAAATTCGAAGCGAAGAAATTCACGGCATAGAGGCTCTTGCCGAAAGTGTTGAGCTCCTGCGGCAGCATCCACAGAAGCGCGAATGGGATCGAAACGGCACAAACCAAGAGGAGCGCGGGCGCAAGCCGGCGGGCCCGCCGCTCGTAAAAGCGGACGATGCTGAAGCTCCCGTCGCGGATTTCCCGGTGGATGATCGAGGTGATCAGAAAGCCGCTGATGACGAAGAAGACGTCGACGCCGGCAAAACCGCCGGCAACAAGGCCGAAACCGGCGTGGAACAGGAGAACTGGCACCACGGCAAACGCGCGCAGTCCATCGATTTCGGGTCTGTAATGCATCAACAGGGAAGAAACACTCGGTGGCAGGAGCCGCTGGTTAACACGGTCCTAACGACAGGACCATTGCCACCGAGCCTATATCCACATTCGTGCGATTTCTGGGCACGGCCACAAATTTGCGCCGCGGCGACCGCAGGCCGCCGCGGCAGAAGACGAGATTCCGGCAGGCTGCAGGCAGCGTCAGGCGGATGCGCGAAGCCCGGTCAGATGCCGGCGCCAGGCATCGAGCCCCGTCTCGATATCCTTGCGGCCGAAGCCGACACGGAAGCGATCGGTTGCAACCGGAAGAAGATCGGAAACGAAGAGGCTCGAGGGAAGGAGAAGCACGCCCGCCTCCTCCACGAGACGCCGGCAATGGGTTTCGACGCCGTCGGCGCCGAGATAGCGGGCAAAACCGACGCAGCCTCCGTCAGGCGCCCGCCATTCATAGAGATCCGGAAACTCTGCAAAGAAGGCAGAAAGCTTGTCCAGATTGTCGGCGACCAGCGCCCGGTTGCGATCGAGGATCGTCGCGCGGGCCTTGAGCGCGATCGTCGCCAGCACTTCCGACGGGCGCGAATTGCAGATCGACAGATAGTGTTTCATCTTCTCCATGCGCTCGAGCAGCGCGTGGTCGCGGCAGGCGATCCAGCCGATCCTGAGGCCCGGAAGCCCGTAGGCCTTGGACATGACGTTCAGCGAGATGCCGCGCTCGAAGAGTTCGGCTGCCTGGGGCAGGCGCAGCGCCGGATCCCGCTCCAGGCCGCGATAGACCTCGTCGCTGAAGAGATGGATGCCGCGCTCGGCGCAGAGCGCCGCCAGAGCCCGGAACGTTTCCTGGTCGGCGATGGCGCCGGTCGGGTTGTTGGGGAAGTTGATGCAGATCAGCCGGGTGTTGGGCCTCAAGGCAGCGCGCACGTCGGCGATATCGAGCCGCCAGTTGTTTTCCGGCCTGAGCGGCACGCCGGTAACGGCGCCGGCGATCGTCACCGGCAAAGTTTCCATCGACTGATAGTTCGGCACCGTCACGATCGCATGGTCACCCGGCCCGAGCAGCGCCAGCATGGCGCAATAGAGCCCCTCCTCTGCGCCGGCGAAGCAAAGGATGTCTGCGGCCGAAAGCCCTTCATAGGTCGTGGCGATCGCTGCTCTCAACGCCGGCGCGCCATAGGTCTCTGTGTAGCCGAGCGTAACACCCTCCCAGGCGGCGCGGTCCTCAGCATCGGCAAGTGCCAGCAGATCGCTCATGCTGGTCGTTTGGCTGTCGCTCGCCGTCATATGGTGGCGGGCATTGAACTCCCAGCGGGAGAAATGGGTTTCGAGCCGGAAATCGGGCAAGGTCGTCATGGAAATCTCCTCCTCTCGGCGCCCGACGGCGCGCGAAACGGTTGCAGATCAGCCAACTCCGGAGAGACGCGAAGCGGTCTCCGTCCGGAGTTGCGCATGTTTCAATCAGGGTGCCTCGCCGCGTGCCGCAGCAAGATAATTGTAGATCGAGGCGCGCGAGGCGCCGATGAGGCTTGCCAGGTGATCGACGGCATTGCGCGTCTGAAACAGTCCGCGCCCATCGAGCGCCGCCACCAGCGCCACGCGATCGCCGCGCTTCAACGCCGAAAGTGCCAGCCCCCGCTCCTTCAACCAGCCATGCAGGGTCGCATTGATCTCCTCGCGCCAGTCCCGCGAAAACAGCGCCTGCGGCCTTGGCTGCTCGGCGCCGGCAAAAGCCGAAAGCAGCTTCACCGCCGTATCGATCATCGACATGTCGAAATTGATGCAGAGCAGCCCGACCGCTTCGCCCGCCCCGTCACGCAGCACGGCGGAGATCGACTTGAAGCGGCGACCATCTGCGCCGGTCTTTTCGTAAGGACCGAGCACCGCGTCGGCGCCGCCAACCGCGGCAAACTCGTCCTCGATCAGCGAATCTTCGCCGACCGCGCGACCGGAGAAACTGTTCCATATCCCCGCTATCGTACCCGTCTTGAGATCATGCAGCACCACCTCTCCATGCGGGTAGAGCAAGGCGCTGATCGCAGCAGCCGTCGGCGCGTGCGTGGCGAGGATGGAGGCAAAGGCGGGTGCAATGGTCATGCCCGCTTATTTCCGAATCTAGACTAATTGTCAATATTGGATGATTTGTTCAAAAGCTGCATATGCGCTGCAGCTTGCGCAGCGATGGCCGCTGGCCTATCCCCGATGACAGGAAGATTCGCTGCTTGCCAGTTCGTACCGGAAACGGACGAAACCATGCAGCAATTCAACGTGCTACAGCGACCCCATGTGCGCCTCGCAGAGCGCGCCGCGCGCTCGGAAACGCAGACGGAGACTTACATGAACGCCGGCCCCGCCTCCTTTCCCGACCGGGATACCGTCGCCGAGAAGCTTGGGGCATTTAGCGAAGCGGACCAATCCTGCCTGCGCCTGCTGATGGAAAACCCCGAGCAGGACGAGCGTCTGATGGATGGCCTCTATCGCCACCTCGACCTCGCCTCGGAGGCCAAGTTCCTGAACTCGCTTAAGCTTGAAAAGCTCGGCGAGTGGCTGGGCAGCACCGCACCCGCCCGCCTGCAGATGCGGCTGCTGGAAGCCGGCCGTTCCAGCCAGCACGCCGCCTACCAGGCGTTCAAGGCCGGGCTTTCGAAGGCCGGCGGCCCGGACCGCGCTTTTCCGAAGGCGTGAAACGACAGCCCCCTCCTCGATATGAGCTCGACCACCGTGGGGGGGCGATAGTGCAGGCTCCAAACCTCTACGCCCTCATCCCTGTGCTTGTCACAGGGATCCAGCCGCGCCGCGTCGGCGGCGCAAGGGAATGATCAACATCCAAGAGCCAGGATTCATTGACGGCGCAGACGCGCCGTCGCTGGATTCCTGTGACAGGCACAGGAATGAGGGTGGCGGAGGCCGCCAATCGCCCCTCACCCTAACACTCTCCCCACGGGCACGGAGAGGGAACTAGGCAACCGCGAAGCTTCGTGGCGGGTTCAGCCCCCCGCATAGCAAAGTTCATGCGGGCTGAAACCGATGCGGCGAGTCCTTCTCCCCGCAGGCGGGGAGAAGGTGGCGGCAGCCGGATGAGGGGCTTCCCTCACCGCGTGATGAGGGGCAAATGCCCCAACCCGAGCCACCTTCAATTCCTCGAACCGCCGAGGCCCTTCGCCAGCCGCACCAGATTGACGAACTCGCTGCGATAGCCGAACGGGTCGGTACCCTTGGCAGCGGCGGCAAGATCAATGACCGCGTCATAGGAATAGTCGGCGAGTGCCGACGCGCCCGAGAGCTTCTGCCCGAAGGCAGCAACTGCGACGGAGAAGCGGACGTCGTTGGGCGCCTCAGCGAGCGCCGTCACTGCATTGGCCTCGGTCACCGGCGTGGTGATCAGCTCGCTTTTGTCGCCGTCAGGCTTCTTGTAACGGACCTTCAGGAAGGCGAGCTCGCCGCCATGCGGACTCGCTTCTGCCGCCGGCTTCTGTGCCTCCGCGTAGCGCAGGTCGTCGTTGAGAACCGCAGGGCTTCCCGTCGGCGTCACCTCGTAGATCGCCGTCACACTATGGCCGGAGCCGATGTCGCCGGCATCCACCTTGTCGTTGTTGAAGTCTTCACGCTTCAAGGCGCGCGTCTCGTAGCCGATCAGCCGGTATTCGGCGATCGCCGCCGGGTTGAACTCGACCTGCAGCTTGACGTCCTTGGCAATCGGGAACAACGACGAGCCAGCCTCCTCCACCAGCGTCTTCTGCGCTTCGGCAAGCGTATCGATATAGGCCGCCGTGCCATTGCCGTTCTGGGCGATCGTCTGCATCAGCGCATCGTTGTAATTGCCACGGCCGAAGCCGAGCACGGAGAGGAAGATGCCGCTCTTACGCTTGTCTTCGATCAGCCGCTTCAGGTCCTCGTCGCTCGACGGGCCGACATTGAAGTCACCGTCGGTCGCCAGCATGACACGGTTGACGCCGCCCTTGATGAAGGCTTTCTCGGCGAGCCCATAGGCCGCATCGATGCCCTCGGCGCCGGCGGTTGAGCCACCCGGCTGCAAGGTATCGATGGCAGCCAGGATCTTCGCCTTGTCCTTGACGGCGGTCGGCTCCAGCACCGTCCCGGCATTGCCGGCATAGGTGACGATCGAAACCGTATCCTCTGGCTTCAATCTCTCAACCAGCAGCCGGAAGGCGCCCTTCAACAGCGGCAGCTTGTCCGGCTCGTCCATGGAGCCGGAGACGTCGATCAGGAAAACGAGGTTTGCCTTCGGCGCTTGCGCCGGCACGACGTCGTAGCCCTTGATTGCCACATGCATCAGCCGCGTGCCGCCGTTCCAGGGCGTCGGCGTTACCGTCACCGTCGCCTTGAACGGCTCGGCTGCACTTGCCGGCCGTGGCCAATCATAGGGGAAGTAGTTGACCATCTCCTCGACGCGCACGGCGTCACGCTGCGGCATCTGCCCTTCCATCAGCGAGCGGCGGACGAAGGCGTAGGCTGCCGTGTCGACATCGACCGAGAAGGTCGAGACCGGGTCGGTCGCAACGCTTTTCACCGGATTGCTGTCGGCCTTGCCGAAGCGCTCACGGTTTTCCGGCAGTGCGGGGCGCATTTCCTCCTGAGGGACGGGCGCCGGCAGAAAGGTCATCTGCGGCTGAGCACCGCCGACGGCCGAGAGCGGAGCGGCACTGTCGGTCGCGACACGGTTGGCCATGGCGTCGGCTTCGGCGGCTGGCGCCGCAGCCTCGCTCTCCACCGAAGCGCTGGCGGGCGCCTCCAGGGTTTTAGCCTCCCGCTGGCGCGCGAGTTCATCTGTCGCTGCCTTTTTCGCCGCCACCTGCGGCTCGGCCTTTTGCCTTTCCACTTCCTTCTTCGCCTCGGCCTTCAGTGCGATCTCCTGCGCGCTCTCGCCGAAGGGCGCACCGTTGCGCGTCAGTTCCAGCGTCAGAAAGGCTGCGGCAGGCACGACGAGAAGTGTGGCGAGTGCCGAGCCGGCAAGCAGTTTCCGGTTCATGATGGGGCTCCATATCCGGTTCAAGATGGAGCTTTGACGACCCGGCTGAACCGATCCTTGGGTGGCAGTCGAATTTTCTTCTGCCGTATCGAAGGCCTGCATGGCCGCAGTGAGCGCGCGGGCGCGCGCTTCCGCAGAAGCCTTCGGCGGGGTAAGCCGGCCAAGCTTTTCGAAATCGTCGCTCATGGTCACACGGCCTCCTTGCCAAGCAATGTCGTCAGCCGCTTGCGCGCCTCATGCACATGCCAGGATATGGTTGCTTCCGAGCAGCCGAGCACGTCGGCGGCTGCCGCGTGGCTGAGCCCCTCGGCATAGACGAGCAGCACCGCGTCGCACTGCTTTTCCGGCAGCTCCCGCACCGCCGCCCACAGCGCCTCGCGCTGCGCCTCATCGGGATCCTCGGGCGGAGCGATTGTCGCCTGCTCGCTGGCATAGGCCTGCATGCG
The DNA here is from genome assembly GCF_037120565.1 of Ensifer sp. CCNWLY38. Lineage (NCBI taxonomy): Bacteria > Pseudomonadati > Pseudomonadota > Alphaproteobacteria > Hyphomicrobiales > Rhizobiaceae > Ensifer > Ensifer sp. CCNWLY38. The sequence goes on along the minus strand of NZ_JBBBBO010000002.1, from coordinate 226,251 downwards.
CCGGATATCGCGCACCTGCCGTCTCTTGTGATCGCGGGCGGCATTCAAAGTCAGCGTGTAGAGCCAGGTGCGAAACCGGCTGGTGCCGCGAAAGCCGCGGATCGCGGCGCCCAGGCGCAGGCACACGTCCTGGGCAATATCCTCGGCATCCGACGCGTTGCCGGACCAGCGCCAGGCGACCGCATGGACAAAATCATAGTGCCGCTCGACCAGCTGACCAAAAGCCTGTCGGTCACCACCTACCGCCTTTTCGACGAGTTCAGCGTCCAAATCCGTGCCCGCCCTCACCTCATTTGAACCTTAGACGTTGCAGGCTGCCGATTGCTTGGGTGGAAAACACACTTTTTCGATCAGCGTGGAAATTTTCCGACGACGGCGATCATCGGCCCCATCGGGAACAGCCGGTCGTGACGGTTGATCTCGGGCGCGTAGACGCTGGAAATCGTGCCGTCGAGGAAGAGCGCATTGGGGCAATCAAGCGTGTCACGAAAGAGCGTCGCGAAATCGTGGAAGCGCACCGGGCGCTTCGACACGACGAAGACAACCTCGCCCTTGTCCGTCACGCCGACGCCGTTGCGGGTCTTGAGGCTGGTGCTGTCGGGCAGAAAACGCGGATGCAGCTTGCCGTCGATCACCAGCATCGGCCCGGATTGGGTGGCGAAGCGCGGTGTGATCCCGGCATCACGATAGGCTTCCGCCGCCATCACGCCGGCCTTGCCGTCATCGACGTAGAACACTCCGTTCGGCAGCAGATGAAAATTGCCCCAGCCGGTATTGGTGTTGAGCGGCGCCTGCTCGCGCCCCTCCTCGATATGCAGGCCGACAGGCGACAGATCGTCGTGATACATGCCGCCGTTCATCGCAAACGCCATGTACTCCTCACGGTGGCGCAATTCGAGCGACAGCGCCCGGAAAGAGCGGAACGGCACGCCGGCCTGGTCCTTGTTGTAGAGGCGGATGTCACTCTCGGCGGGATCAAAGCTGCAGGCGACATAGTCCTGCCCGAGATGGCTGACGTCACGGCAGGCGCCAGCCGCAGGGCCGGCAAGGCCAGCTGACAGAACGGCACCGACGAGAATAGGTTTTGGAAAAAGCGGCATGGCAAAAGGTCCAATCGAATCAGCGACCAAGCATGACGGAGATTGCGGCGGTTCTGGTGCAAAACCACCGAAAGGCGTCAGCCGCTCGCGAGCAGCCCCATGGCAATCACAAGCCCGTAGCACCCGGCCGCGGCCGCCAGCCCGAAGATCACGCAGAGGCAGGCAAAGCCGCCGACACCTGCGAGCACATAGGATTTGGGATCGCGGTTCAGCACATCCTGCGACAGCGAAAGCAGCAGGCGCTTTTCCCTGAGCGTCGTTGCGAGCTTCACCGCATGGCGCTTCGCTTCCTTCTGCACCTCGCCGAAATTGTTGCCGATCGCCAGGAAAGTGAGAAACAGGCCAAGGGCGCTGACGGTCAGTGCGAATTTCCGGAGCAGGTCGATGGCATCGGGAAGGAAACCGCCCGAAAAGACCGAACGGTCCACCAGGGCATCAAAGCCGGTGATGCAGGCGGCAATGACGGCGGCGTGGCCGGCGCCGATCGCCAGCAGGCGCTTGAAAGCTTCCTCGAGGACCTGGCTGTTTGCGTCGTGGATGCTGTTAAGACGAGAGATCTGCGCTTCCACCTCCTCGCGCGAAAGGTGCGGAGGATAGTTACTCACGGATACGACTGGGCTGCCTCTCATACGATGGACTCCAACGCCACGCCGTCCAGATCGGTGTAAATTCGATAATATTATCTTTCCAAGACATCTCCAATTTTAGTCATTTTGGAGATTTCCACCATCTTTGCGGACAAGGAGGATAGCCGGATCGCCGAGATCACAGTGATTTTTGGGGCGCGCCTCCAAATCATAAACGCGATCGATTCTCGTAAGTTAGGGCGATGCGGCCGAAAGACCGAGACACTTCCCTCGTCCCACTCTAGAGGCTGAGGGCCGCCATGTGGAAGCGAAGCTGTTCCTGACGATAGCGATAATCCACCCCGACCGGACAGGCGTCGCGCGAAAGACAGCCGGCCGACAGGCAACCCGCCCTGCCCGCTTCGCTGCGCAGATGCCCGCGACAGAGGCCGATATCGAAGCGCTCTTCGGCAAGCGCATTTGCCGGACAGGCTGAGATGCAGGGCTTTGCGGCACAGCGATCGCAAGGATGCTCCGCCGCGCGCTCGCCGGTTTCGGGAAGCGGCCTGTCGAAGGCAAGCGCGCCGCGGTAGCCGTGCCAGAGCCCGTAACGCGGATGGATGAGGATGCCGAGCGGCGAAGGTTTCAGGCCCTCTGCCCGCATCGCCCATTGCTGGAAAGGCTGCCACGGCGGATCGGATGGGAAATAGGCGGTCGCCCCGCAGGCTGCGGCAACCGGCTCTATCACCGCCTTCGACCAGGTGTCGAGCGGATCGGCACCGCCACGATCCGGCAGGCCCGCCCGCCAGGCACTGAAGGCCCGCCAGAGCAAGCCGCCGATATTACCGATCAGCACCACGCCTGCCGCCGGTCGCCCATCGGCCAGCAGCGGTGCTGCCTCTGCGGAAGAGAAGTTCACCGTTCCGCGCAAAAAAAGTCCGTGCGGCGCCAGCGCCGCACGGACCATCTCGACAATCTTGTCCGCTGTCGCGGAAGGCGCCGTCATTTCGGTTTCGGCCCCTCTAGTTCGTAATGCGGGCGCCAGACCTCCTTCTGGATCATGTCGGCCACCTGCGCCGCGCCGCCTTGCTCCCTGGCTCGCTCGGGACCCTTTCAGGTGAAAGCGTCCGGCATCGAGTCCTTGCGGCTCGCGATATAGGCCTTGAGCTTTTCGTCGATATCAGGATCGAGATAAGGCGCCTCGTAGTGTTCCAGCCACGTGCGGGCGAGCGCATTGGCACGCTGCTCGATGCGCTTTTCGCCTTCCACTTCCCACTGCTCGAAGGAATTGTTGTCGGCGAGTGGCGAGCGATAGAACGCGGTCTGGAAGTTGGCCTGGGTATGGGCGCAGCCGAGATAGTGGCTGCCCGGGCCCACTTCGCGGATTGCGTCGAGCGCCTGGGCTTCTTCGGAGAGATCGATGCCCTCGGCCATCTTCTGCATCATGCCGAGCTGGTCCTGGTCGATCATGAATTTCTCATAGGACGAGACGAGACCGCCTTCGAGCCAGCCGGCGGCATGCAGCACGAAGTTGGTGCCGGCAAGCAGCGTCATGTTGAGGGTGCTCGCCGATTCGTGCGCGGCCTGCGCATCCGGAACCTTGGAGCCGCAGAGCGAGCCGCCGGTACGGAACGGCAACTTCAGGCGACGTGCGAGCTGGGCCGCGCCATAGGAGACCAGCGACGGCTCCGGCGTACCGAAGGTCGGAGCGCCCGACTGCATCGAGATCGAGGCCGCGAAGGTGCCGAAGAGCACCGGCGCGCCCTTGCGGATGAGCTGGGTGAAGGAGGCACCGGCGAGAACTTCGGCCAGAATCTGCGTCAGCGTGCCGGCAACCGTCACCGGGCTCATGGCGCCCGAGAGGATGAACGGCGAAAGCACGCAGGCCTGGTTGTGGCGGGCATAGACCTTCAGCGCGCCGACCATGGTCTCGTCGAAAACCATCGGCGAGTTGGCGTTGATGAGGTTCAGCGTGACGCAGTTGTTTTCGACGAACTCGTCGCCGAAGACGATCTTCGCCATGGCGATCGTGTCTTCTGCGCGCTCCGGCGCCGTGACCGAGCCCATGAAGGGTTTGTCGGAATATTTGATATGGCTGTAGACCATATCGAGGTGGCGCTTGTTGACCGGGATGTCGACCGGCTCGCAGACCGTGCCGCCGGACGAGTGCATCGACGGCGCCATATAGGCGAGCTTCACGAAATTGCGGAAATCCTCGATCGTCGCATAGCGGCGATTGCCTTCCAGATCACGCACGAAGGGCGGGCCGTAGACCGGCGCGAAGATCGTCGCCTTGCCGCCGACCTGGGCGTTGCGCTCCGGATTGCGGGCATGCCAGGTGAATTCAGACGGCGCCGTCTTCAGGAGTTCGCGGCAGAGACCTTTCGGGAAATGCACGCGCTGGCCGCGCACGTCGGCGCCGGCCTCTTTCCAGAGTTCGAGCGCCTCGGCGTCATCGCGAAATTCGATACCGATTTCCTCAAGAATCGTGTCGGCATTGCGCTCGATGAGCTGCAAGCCTTCTTCGTCGAGGACCTCATATTCGCGAATCTTGCGCTGGATATAGGGCAGAGACGGTCCCGGACCGCCGCCGGTACGCGACGCACGCCGTGCTGCCGCTCCCCGTCCCTCGCCACGCGAGCGGCGACCGCCGCCTTCACCCACGCCCTGATCTGTCACGTCGCTCATTCGCTTTTCCTCTCCCGCGCATCACTTTTTGCGCCTTCAAGCATCAATTGGTCCTAATGCTACCAAGCATAGGGGGCCTTGCGGGTCTCAATGCGCCAAGGAGTGGCGCAACTCGAACACTACCGAGAAGCGACCACAGGAGGCCAAAAACCGCGTGGCGCGAATATATTGTTTTTGTTAAGAATATGCAGGCGTCAAAAGAAGCTGCCCTCCCGTCGCTTTTTGTCATATGCGACGTCGCTTTCGAAAACAGATTTTTAGAAATCGACCGTTATGGATTGGTGGACGCGTGCTAAGTTTGCGCGACCGTGCCAGGAACCGAGGAACCCCAATATGGCAGACGATGAAATCATTCTCGAGGACCTTTCCGACGAAGAACTTGTGCAGCAGATGCACGACGACCTCTATGACGGCCTGAAGGAAGAAATCGAGGACGGGACCCACATCCTGCTCAAGCGCGGCTGGACGCCTTACGACGTCCTGACCCAGGCGCTGGTCGAAGGCATGCGCATCGTCGGTATCGACTTCCGCGACGGTATCCTGTTTGTGCCGGAAGTGCTCTTGTCGGCAAACGCCATGAAGGCCGGCATGACCATCCTGCGCCCGCTGCTCGCCGAAACCGGCGCACCGAAGCTCGGCAAGATGGTGATCGGCACCGTCAAGGGTGACATTCACGACATCGGCAAGAACCTCGTCGGCATGATGATGGAAGGTGCGGGCTTCGACGTCGTCGACCTCGGCATCAACAACCCGGTCGAGAATTATCTCGAAGCGATCGAGCGCGAGCAGCCGGACATTCTCGGCATGTCGGCGCTTTTGACCACCACCATGCCCTATATGAAGGTCGTGATCGACACGCTGAAGGAAAAGGGACTGCGCGACGACTACGTCGTTCTCGTCGGCGGCGCACCGCTGAACGAGGAATTCGGCAAGGCCGTCGGCGCCGACGCCTATTGCCGCGACGCGGCGATCGCCGTCGAAACCGCCAAGGACTTCATGAAGCGCAAGCACAACCGCCTGGCGGCCGGCTGAGCTTCGAAGGCCATGAAATGACGAATCCGGCCGCAGGGGTGAAATCCGCGGCCGGCTTTCTTATGTCTGGCTGGTTCGGCGTAGGTGACGGAGGCCGTGCCCAGTCGTTCGCCGTCAGGCTTAGTTGACGGAGTTCGCCACCTTCTTGCCGGCCGACTGTGTCGCGTTGACAGTGTTTGCAGTATCCTGCCCGATGCCGCGGATGGTGTTGCCGCAGGCGGTGAGCGTTGAGAGGGCGACGAGAACGGCGCCGACGGTTGCAAGGGTCTTTACTGTCATGGTCAGGTTCCTTCCCGCTGATAGCCACATGGAATCAAGATGGAAAAAGTATCGTCGGCAATAGAACGTGCACAACCGAAAAAAGTTCACGTGATCGGTTGTGGCGCCATCGCGCGCGAAATCCTGGCGATCTGCGAGGCAAACGGGCTCGCCCATATCGACCTCAACTGTCTGCCCGCCATCTGGCACAACACCCCGGACAAGATTACCCCCGGTGTGCGTGATGCCATCGCCAAGGCGCGCGCCGAAGGCTTCGAGCGCATCTTCGTCGCCTATGCCGACTGCGGCACCGGCGGCCATCTCGACCGGTTGTGCGAAGAAGAAAAGGTCGAGCGCATCCCCGGCCCGCACTGTTACTCCTTCTTTGCCGGCAACGAGGATTTCGCCCGCCGCTGGGACGACGACATAACCGCCTTTTTCCTGACCGACTTCCTCGCCCGCCAGTTCGAGGCCTTCGTCATCGAACCGCTCGGCCTTGATCGGCATCCGGAGCTGAGGGACATGTATTTCGGCCATTACCGCAAGCTGGTCTATCTCTCGCAGCAGGAGGATCTGGCCCTGCAGGAGAAGGCGAAGAAGGCGGCGAACTATCTCGGGCTTGAATACGAATATCGCTTCACCGGTTACGGCGATCTGGCGACGTCGCTGATCAGCGCATGATGGAACGGCGGCCGAAGTGGCCGCGGCAGATCTAGCTGCGCGCGGCGATCACGAGGCCGGTGGCAATCATGGCGCTGCCGGCCACCCGGTTCAGCGCCCGGACCGCCCGGGTGGTGCGGAACCACCGTGACGATGCCGCAGACAAGAGCGCATAGCCACCCATCGTGACAACATTGACCGCGAAAACGACGGCAAGCACCGTCCCGATCCCGAAGCGATCAAGGCTTTCGAGGTCGAGGATCAGCGGCATCAGGCTGGCATGAAAGAGGATCGCCTTCGGATTGCCGAAGCCGATGGCAGCGCCAAGCGCCAGCGAGCGCATCCATCTGCGCTCGCCCGATGCCACCTCCGCCTCAACCGTCGCAGCCGCGCGCCACATCCGATATCCGAGGAAAATCAGATAGCCGGCGCCAGCATATTTGATGGCAAGAAACAGCCAGCCGAACGTCTGTGCAATGACCGTGAGGCCAGCAAGCGCGACGCTTACGAGCACCATATCGCTGAGCGCGATACCGAAGCCACAGGCCAGCGCCGGGCCAACACCACGGCTGATGCTGGTGGAAATGACCGCGAACATGGCAGGCCCCGGAGTGACCGCGGCCAGGAACAGTGCCAGAGCATAGGTGGAGATAACAGCAAGGGTCATGGGTAAGGCCTGGGGAAAATTCATCGATCCAAGCATATAGGCACAATCTCTCGATCTACACAAATAGACAAACACACAAACAATTTGGATACTACACGCATATACAACGACATGCGCAAGACAAACCGAAACAATCTTCAAGAGAAGAAACACTCGAAAACATATCTCGAGAAAAACCAGGTCTCACGATCTGTAACTATTCAATTTAAATCTCGTCGACTTCAGAATTTATTTTGGAACCATGTGCGCTCCACCTCGTTTAGCTACCAGATCATATCTCCAACCGTGACGCTTCCTCTGCCGCCTGACAATTGGCCGTCTTTGCGCCAAGCACCGATCCAACACGCGGGAGCGTCTCCAGTGACCAGGCATTTCAAGTATGACAAAGAGGCCCTGCTTCGTGGCTGGGACGCAGTCTACGATCTCGAAGAGTTCATTCTGGCCTATCGCCTGCCACCGCTTGCCGCGCGCGAAATCTTCGCAAAGGCCGGCCCCCGCCGGCTCGATCTGGCAAATGCGATGGACGCACGAGACATAATGGCGCCCCGGGACCAGTCGAAACACACTCAAGGTGCTTGAGTGAAGTTCGTTGCGCTGGCGCGACAACGCGTGCAGGGTGCTCCATCGACAGCGATTGAAGCGGGCGCTGTCGCAAACAGGCCTTTCCGTGCCTGCGCCCCAACCAAAGGAGGACGTAATGTCTTCCAGCAATCCAGAACACTATCTTGATTCAGATGACCTCAGCCTGTTGGTCGAGGTGCTTACCGTTGCCGGTTTCTACGGAACAACAGCGACGGCAGATCCGGCCGGACGGCTTGCCGCGGCACGCTTCCTGATGACTGCTCTCGAAAGCGGCATCGACACCAGCGCGACGCTCGCCGCAGCACTTGCAGAGCGTGCGGATGCCTCAAACGGCGCACATCAGACGCCGGCACAGTTGAAAGCTGAGGCGATTGACCGATGGGATGACGAAGGCGGCGCCGTTTCGGATGTCGTCGCCAAGCCTGCGGCCTGACCGCCGCTTGCGGCTAACCGATTGATCGCGTGCGCTATTCCGGCGCCGGTGAAGGGAGAATTCGATGTACACGCTGCCCAACCTGACGGGCCATAATCTCAGCCCCCACGACATCGTGGTGGTCCGGAGGGTTTTTGAGGCGACCTGCTCGAAAAAGCGTCCCGGCGACCATGCCGACCGCCTGGCCAGATTCATTATGGATGAGTTTCGGTTCGGCAATACCGACGAGGCTTCGCTCCTTGAATGTGCCCTATGGTATGAAACACGGGGCATCTTGCCCGAGGCGAAGCGCGACTCCATCGTTGACATGCGAACAGCATTGCCCCGAGAGAACCACCACCTCGGCTGAACACAGGCAACAGATTTACGGTCGAGACGCTCAATAGTCACACTATCCGTCGAGCTGTGACCGCCATTCCAACCGTCCGATCTCTGCTATCTGGCCGCCGCTCACGGGCACCAGCACGGCCAGGCGCGTCGCCTGGAACATGACAGTGAGCCCTCGAACAACAGGAGCCATCATGGCCAAGGACATCAAGACACTGGACGTGCTTTTTCACGATACGTTGAAGGACGTCTACTTCGCCGAGAACAAGATCGTCGACACACTGCCAAAGATGCGCGATGCCGCCAAGAGCAAGCCGCTCAAGGACGCGTTTATCAAGCATCTCGCAGAGACAAAGGTCCATGTCGAGCGGCTGGACGAAGTGTTCAAGATCATCGGCAAGAAGCCTGAAAAGAAGACCTGTGACGCGATCATGGGCATCACCAAGGAAGGCGCCTCGATCATGGAAGAGTATCAAGGCTCGCCCGCGCTCGACGCCGGACTGCTTGCAGCCGCACAGGCTGTCGAACACTACGAAATGTCACGCTACGGCACGCTGAGGACCTGGGCGCTGGAGCTGGGCATGAAAGACGCCGCCAAGCTGCTTCAGACGACGCTCGACGAAGAGCAGGCGACGGACATTGCCCTGACCGCGATCGCCACCAAGGTCGTCAATCAGTCCGCCGAAAAAGCGGCCTGACGCAAACACCAGCCCGGCTTGATCCTTTATCGAGCCGGGCGAAGGCTGCGGTTCCGGCGGCCATCTCGACCGGTTGTGCGAGGAGGAAAAGGTCGAGCGCATCCCCGGCCCGCACTGTTACTCCTTCTTTGCCGGCAACGAGGATTTCGCCCGCCGTTGGGACGACGACATCACCGCCTTTTTCCTCACCGACTTCCTCGCCCGCCAGTTCGATGCCTTCGTCATCGAACCGCTCGGCCTTGATCGGCACCCGGAACTGCGGGACATGTATTTCGGCCATTACCGCAAGCTGGTTTACCTCTCGCAACAGGAAGACAAGGCTTTGCAGGAGAAGGCGAAGAAGGCGGACTATCTCGGTCTCGAATACGAATACCGCTTCACCGGCTACGGCGATCTGGCGACTTCACTGCTGAGGGCGTGAGGCGGAGGCGCGAGGACGCATGCGACTTGTCACGTATGGCGAACGGTGTCGCAGATTGAGCCATCCCACGTCGGCCCCGGTAGCGCGCATTTACTCTATCGGCTGATTGGGCGTCCCGACCGGCACGCGCACCCCGATGGCCCTTCCCGCATAGGACAGAACGCTGCACAACCTGCTGGCTGCAACCGCTGACCACAGGATTGCCCGTCATGAGCGCACTGCTTCCCGCCGAACTCGCCTGGTATGTCACCGGTCGCTTCTACGAGGCGAACGACGGCACGTTGGCCGACTACGGCTATTTCCTGCACCTGCCTTTTCTTGATGCGCGGATGTTTGACGGTGAACCGGGCGAAACGACCGCCCATTTCACCTTCGCGGCAAAACCGTTCAAGGCGCAAGCGGCGGCAAACGGTGTCTTGTCTCTCGGCCTCGACCCGGTCGGCGAATTTTCGCTCTATCTTCAGCGCAAGCCGGTTGGAACCTTCGATGACCCCGCCTCCTTCGCCAAGGGAGAATGTATCGGCACGTTCCGGCGGACCAGCCTGGTTGTAGGAACCACGGTCTCCGACACCACTGGCGGGACGACGGCAGCACTGTTCGGCACCAATGTGTTTTCGGCCCGCCTGATCGCAAGCGCACCGTTCGATTTCAGCGGTCGCCGCCACGATGTGGCACACTATCTCGGCGCTGGCATCACGCAATTCGGCACGTCCGCCGCCACGCAGATCGAGCCGACGCCGGCGGGCTACAAGCGGGTGCTGCCGTTCACGGGCTCGGCCGTCGCCCTCGGTCGAGCCGGCTAGAGCCGATCACGGCCCCGGAAGCGCCCGGCGCCCTCTTCCCGCCAACCACAACCGCCCACGGAAGGGCTGCGGAACAGAGCACTTTACGACGTGCTCAATATAGGGTACCCCCCTATATAATATTGGAGCCTGCGGCATGAGCAATCACCAACACGACCATCATCACCATCACAGTCACCACGGGCATTCGCATGGCGAAGGACGCGTGCTCGCGGCGCGCCACGATCACGTCTTCCTCGGCGGCAATCACGAGCGCAACGAGCGGCGCACCTGGATCGTCATCGCGGTCACCGCAACGATGATGGTGATCGAGATCGCTGCCGGACAGCTCTTCGGGTCGATGGCGCTCGTTGCCGACGGCTGGCACATGTCGACTCATGCCGCTGCGATGCTGATTGCCGCACTCGCCTATCTCTATGCGCGCAAGCATTCGAACAACCGCCGTTTCACCTTCGGCACCGGAAAGCTTGGCGACCTCGCAGGCTTCTCCAGCGCCATCGTTCTGGCGCTCATCGCGCTGCTGATCGGTTGGGAAAGCCTCCAGCGCCTGAGCGCACCTGTCAGCATCGATTTCAGCGAGGCCATTCTCGTCGCCGTCGCCGGCCTCGTCGTCAACCTGGTCTGCGCCTGGCTGCTGAAGGATGATCACGGCCATCACCATCACGACCACCATGGGCATCACCACGGACACCATGGCGGGCAGGATCGAAATCTGCGCGCCGCCTATCTACACGTCCTCGCCGATGCGCTGACCTCGGTTCTCGCGATTGTCGCTCTCGGTCTGGGTGCGATCTATGGCTGGCTGTGGCTCGATCCCGCCATGGGTATCGTCGGCGCAATCGTCATTGCGCACTGGTCCTTCGGTCTCATCCGCGACACCGGCGCAACCCTGCTGGATTATATTCCCGAGGGCGAAGACCTGCCCGAAGAAATCGGCGAGATCGTCGCCAAGGAAAATGCCGAGATCGTCGATCTGCACGTCTGGCAGCTCGGACCGGGTCACCACGGGGCGATCGTCTCGATTGTTGCCGACAACCCGCGGGCACCGTCCTATTATCGCGAGAAGCTTGCCGCCATTTACGATTTGTCGCATGTCACCGTGGAGGTGGAAGCACGGGCCGCATAGTGACGGCGCCCGAAACCGGAGTGACCGATGACCCATACCATCCGTGAAAAACAGAAGCTCATCAACCGGGTCCGACGGCTCCGGGGCCAGATGGAGGCGGTCGAACGGATGCTCGAGGAAGAAAAAGGCTGCGCCGAAGTCATGCAGGTGATCGCCGGCATCCGCGGCGCGGTCAACGGCCTGATGGCGGAAGTTGTCGAGGACCACATCCACATGCATCTGGCCGCGGCCGACCTGTCGCAGAAGGATCGGGATGAAGCCGCGGCGGAACTGGTGGACGTGGTGCGCGCCTATATGAAATAGGCTGGGCCAAAGGACGCCGCTTTCGACCGCCGAAAGCAGCGGCAATCCCCGCCGCGGCCCCAGATTTCGCGCGTGGCGACTGCCACCTATGCCAGCTACTTCAAATATCTCGAAACGATCCATAGCTGGCTAAAGGACAACGGCGTCGAGGACGCGAAGGGCCGTGACTATGTGGCTTCGCTGTTTGGGGCCTTGGGACAGGCACCGGAAACGACACCGGATGCCAGCTTCGCGCATCTCGCTCAGGACTACGCGACCCGCGGCGGCATCAACGAACAGGTGCTGCGAGAGTTGACGGAGCACGGGACGTTCGAGCGGTTCAAGGGAAGCCTCGGCGGTATTCACCGCCGCATCACTGCGGCGTCGTGAGCCGGCAGCAACGGCAGGCTCCTTGCGATCGCGCCTCACTCAGTTGCCCATCACGCCGCCGCCCGATTTCGCCCCGGACAAAATGAGGGCTTTTCACAGCGCGGTTTTTACCGCTACTCTGCGCTTAATATGGCGCGACAGCGCAACCTGTGCGCACCGGCTGGAATGAGAGGGAGCAACGTGCAAACCGAAGGCGAGCCCATCAACCTCTTGGCCCTGCTTTTGTTTCTCTTGTTTCTCTATGTAATGACGTTGCTGCTGCTTGGGAAAGCCATCCTGCATTGGTTCTCGCCCTATTGGACGCTGACCACCACAGCCCTTCTGCTCAGCGCCGCCTCGATCCTTTTCCTTCTCTTCCTGCCGGTACCGGTCCATTATCGGGGAACGATGTTCTGGGCTGCGAAAAACATGCTGCTTGGCGGCGCGCTTGCCGTTGTGGTCGGATATATCGTAGGTGCCATTCGCTCCTACCTACGGAGACACTCATGAGGTACGTCGTCGAATACCTGCCCTACGCCATAGGATCCGCCGCCGGTCTGCTTTTGGCCCTGCTGGTTGGTACGGTCTGCAACCTCACCGACGACGTGAAGTTGGTCGAGTCCGTGGCTCTGGTCGTGCTCGGCGGCGGTGTGGCCGAGTGGTACTGGAACAAATTAAGCCGGCGGTAGCAGGCGAGTCGTCATATCTGTGGCCCTATCTTTGCGCGGGGCCGTCATGACCGAAATCGCCAGTCAAAGCCAATTCGCCGGCAAGCGCTCCGGCCGCGTCGCACGCCTCCGCCAACATACACAACCGCCTCAATTGAAACTCAATCGACGCGCTATGTTAGGCAAGTAGATTTGGCCGATGTGGCTTTCGCGGTATCAAAACTTCGAACCGCCCCAATCTCCTAAATTCTCGACAGACAGGCAAGCTCGGTTCCAGTGCTTGCGGCCCACGCGTCGTCTCGAAACACATCTGCTTCGAGCCGTCTGTTCGCCCGCCCCATTGCAACGAGCAATCATTGATCCGTCGATAGCCGGCGCGCAACAGCTGTCCGGCCGAATGTCCCTACGCACGCTTAAAGAGGACGGAGACCATCATGAATACTCTATCTTTCACGAAACGCATCATCCGCAGTCCGCGCGACCAGCCACCGGTCCACCGCTTTCACGTTGGCCAGCTTGTCCGTTCCAGGGGGGCGCTGACGAGCGAGTCAATTGTCGGAGAAACGTATCGCATAACCGCGACGCTGCCGATCCGTGACAATGCGCTCCAGTACCGCATACGGAGCAACGGCGAATGCCATGAGCGGGTGACCGATGAAGGCAATCTGGAACTCGTCGATGCCGGCAAGGACGCGATCGCACGGGCCGAACGGGCGTTCAGAACCGCACACATCTTGTAAACACCAAGCCAAGCGGTCCGAACAGATCAGCCACAGGAGGCGATCATGAAGTACCACATACCGGCTCAGATCTATCTCTTCGACTATCGTGGTCTGCTTGCCTGGATTGCCCTTTCGCTCGCGGTTGCCGTCGTCATTACCACAATTCTCTTCGGCCGGGTCTTGTGATGGCGCGGCGCTGTACAAGGATCACGCCATGCCACTGAGCTTCCCAAACCAATCCCGAAGCTTCGATGGTGCGAGGAACGCCGTTCGCTTCCTTGGCCACGACGGCATGTTCGAAGTGCCCTTCTATGTCGAGGCGTCGGCCCTCGCCCGTGGCGCGCCCGCCCGGACGACCGAGGCGGCCTGCCTCCAGGCATTCGACGCCGCACGCAACTCGATCTACGAAGTCGCAAAAGCAGCATATGCCCAGGGGCGCCGGACAATCTATGTCCTCACGGCCGCCGACTTCCGCTAGAGCAGCCCGCTTTCAAGTGGAATCACTGAAAGCGGATAAGATCCTGGCATCTGCTCCCCAAGACCCGCCATTAAGCAGCCGGTAACGTGGCGGCCCCCATAGCTGTTGCGACCAACGCTTCAGGGGCCGGCATGGCGGACGCAGAAAACGAGACCATCACTACCGGCAAGCGGGCCGGCCGTATCGTCGTGGTCACGGCGGGCGGCGAGAACCCGTGGATCATGATCAATGCGCTCGCCGCGCGCTTTTCCGACATCACCGTCATCGAGGAACAGCCGGAATCGAAAGCTGTGTTCCTGCGCCGTCGCGTCCGAAAGCTCGGCTGGCTGACGGCGCTCGGGCAGCTTGCCACCATGATCGCCTCGCGCTTCGGCAAGCGCTTTACCCGCCGTCGTGCAGAGGAGATTGTTGCCACCTACAAGGTTTCGGACAGGCCCGATCCGTCGATCCCGGTCAAATCCGTGGTTTCGATCAACGACGCCGAAACTCTGGTGCACTTCCGCGCGCTGAAACCCGGTGTCGTTTTCCTCATAAGCTGCCGCATGCTGAAGGCCGAAACGCTTGCCGCGATCCCCTGCCCGGTCCTCAACTTCCACGCCGGCATCAATCCCGCCTATCGCGGCCTGATGGGCGGCTACTGGGCGCTGGTCAACGACGATGCCGAAAACTTCGGTGCGACCGTGCATCTGGTCGATGCCGGGGTCGACACCGGCAGCGTGCTCTACCAGTCACGCCAAAGGCCGAGCCAAAGCGACACGATGCACACCTACCCGCTGCTGCAGACGGCTGCTTCCACCGATATTGCGATCGCCGCAGTCACAGATGCGCTTGACGGAAATCTGCGGACTGTCGATGTCGCAGGTCCGTCACGACAATGGTTTCACCCGCCCATCTGGACCTGGCTGTGGAACGGGCTCACACGTCGTATCTGGTAAGCGGTGCAAAGGGTTATCGATCCGGTCGCATGCGCGCTAAAAGCCTGAAACTGTGGGCAATCCGCTCCGAACGGCATTGACACGCCCAGCCGCTCGACCGACGCTCGCGCGTCTCCTGAAGCGCGCTCGCGGCGGCTCGTCGCCCAGCGTCGTTTTTGGACATATCCGACGTCGTGGCGAGATGAGCCCGGACGCCTGTACATGCGCATTGTCGCACCTACAGCGCCGCGCGCCTTATCAGACGCGCAAAGGTCGCTGTAGCACTTTGAGTGCTGCATGTTTTTGATCTTTAATCGGCTCCGACTAAAGGAAACATGCAGGGGAGGAGAACGACACCCGATGGCAGATCGCATTATCGTCTACTGGCGCGACATTCCGGCCCAGGTCATCATCAAGAAGGGCCGCACGACGGCAAAACGCGAGCTGTCGCTGCGCTTCACCGAGGCGATCGACATGTGCGCCATGCGCACCGGTGCCGCCGAAACCGACGATTATCTCGCCGAATGGCGCAAGGCTGATCCGGTGCCGGTCTCCGACGAATTGGAAACGGAAGCGGATCAGGCCGCGGCCGAACTCGAAGCGGCCTATGACCGCGAGCGGCTCGTCGCACTGGTCAAGGCCGGAGGCCGCGACAATGGCTGATGCCAAACCTGCAGGCGAAGCGAAGATCATGAAGGGCAACGCAGCACCTGGGGCAAAGGCTGCGACCGGCGCCTATACCCCGACCGGGGTTTCTCCGAGCCGCCGGTCGCGCCACAAATATACGGTTCGCCTCTGGGCCGTGCGCAACTCCCGTTTCCTCGAGTGGTTCTACAACCGCTTCGCCGATGTATTCCTGCTCTTGCATCCGCTCTGGAACGCGATCGGATACGGCCGGGTCGAGCGGCCGGTGACCTTCGTCGAGCGTCACGTCAAGGGCTTCCTGTTCGACTGTCGCATGTGCGGCCAGTGCGCGCTGTCTTCAACTGGCATGTCCTGCCCGATGAACTGTCCGAAGCAGCTGCGCAACGGTCCCTGCGGCGGCGTGCGTGCCAACGGCAATTGCGAGGTCGAGCCGGACATGCCCTGCGTGTGGGTGCAGGCCTGGAAGGGCTCGCAGAACATGGAGAAGGGCAACGCGATCATGAATGTGCAGAAGCCGGTCAACCAGTCGCTGCGCGAAACCTCGTCCTGGCTGCGCGTGACGGCGGAAGCCGCAGCGCGCCGTGAAGCGGCATCCAAGGAAGGCCAGGCATGAGCCCAGACATCAATCCCTTCGATCCCGGCGCGCCGCTCGAGCCCCTGCCCGGCCATTCCTCCCGCGGCCGTCTGGAGCGTGTTCTGCGTCGCGGCGAATTTGCCGTTACCGCCGAGCTCAATCCGCCCGACAGCGCCAACCCGCAGGACGTCTACGAACGCGCGGCGGTCTTCGACGGCTGGGTCGACGGCATCAACGCGGTGGATGCATCCGGCGCCAACTGCCACATGTCCTCGGTTGGCATCTGCGCGCTTTTGACCCGCATGGGCTATGCGCCGATCATGCAGATCGCCTGCCGCGACAAGAACCGCATTGCCATCCAGGGCGACGTGCTCGGCGCCTCGGCGATGGGGGTGCAGAACATCATGTGCCTGACCGGCGACGGCGTGCAGGCCGGCGACCAGCCGGGCGCAAAGCCGGTCTTCGACCTTGATTGCATGTCGCTGCTCGAAACCGTGCGCATCATGCGCGACAATTCGAAATTCCTTTCCGGCCGCAAGCTGACGACGCCGCCGCAGGTGTTCCTGGGTGCCGCGATCAACCCTTTCGCGCCGCCCTATGATTTCCGCCCCTATCGTCTGGCCAAGAAGATCGAGGCCGGCGCGCAGTTCGTCCAGAGCCAGTACTGCTTCGACGTGCCGATGTTCCGCGAATACATGAAGAAGGTGCGCGACCTCGGCCTGCATGAAAAATGCTACATCCTCGTCGGCGTCGGGCCGATGGCATCGGCCAAGACCGCCCGCTGGATCCGCTCCAACGTGCCGGGCATCCATATCCCCGACAGCATCATCACCCGGCTTGAAGGCGCGCAGGACCAGAAGAAGGAAGGCAAGCAGCTCTGCATCGACATCATCAACGAGGTGAAGGAGATCGAAGGCGTCTCCGGCATCCACGTGATGGCCTATCGCCAGGAAGAATATGTCGCAGAGATCGTGCATGAATCGGGCGTGCTGAAGGGCCGCAGGCCCTGGAAACACGAGACGCTGCCTGAGGATGCGCTCGTTGCCGAGCGGCTGGAGCATATTCGCGAAGGCAAGGAAGAAAACCAGCAGCAGATGGCCGAAGCCGCAGCCCATCATCCGCACTGACCAGACCGCAGACAAAACCGGCGCCGATCAGAAGGCGCCTATCATCGACTTCATGGGCGTGATTACATAGCCCGACGCCAAATGACAAAGGACCCTGCATGACCCGGACCATCGTCGCTTCCGCCACCCGCGAGATCATCATCGGCTTCGACCAGCCGTTCTGCGTCATCGGCGAACGCATCAACCCGACCGGCCGCAAGAAACTCGCCGCCGAAATGATCGAGGGCAACTTCGACACGGTGATCAAGGATGCGCTGGAACAGGTCGCAGCGGGCGCGACAATGCTCGACGTGAACGCCGGCGTCACCGCCGTCAACCCGAACGAGACCGAGCCGCCGCTGCTCGTCAAGACGCTCGAAATCGTCCAGGGCCTCGTCGATGTACCGCTGGCGATCGACAGTTCCGTCACCGCTGCGATCGAGGCGGCACTGCGCGTTGCCAAGGGCCGCCCGCTGGTCAATTCCGTCACCGGCGAAGAGGAGAAGCTCGAAGCGATCCTGCCGCTTGTCAAGAAATACGACGTACCGGTGGTGGCTATCTCCAACGATGAAACCGGAATCTCGATGGACCCGGACGTGCGCTTCGCCGTAGCCAAGAAGATCGTCGAGCGCGCCATGGATCACGGCATCAAGCCGCACGACATCGTCGTCGATCCGCTGGTCATGCCGATCGGCGCCCTGGGCGACGCGGGCCGGCAGGTCTTCGCGCTGCTGCGGCGGCTCCGCGAGGAGCTGAAGGTCAACACCACCTGCGGCCTCTCCAACATCTCCTTCGGCCTGCCGCACCGCCACGGCATCAATGCCGGCTTCATCCCCATGGTTATCGGCGCCGGCATGACGTCTGCGATCATGAACCCCTGCCGCCCGCAGGAAATGGAAGCCGTGCGCGCCGCAAACGTGCTGAACGGTACCGACCCGAACTGCACCCACTGGATCAAGACCTATCGCGACCACAAGCCGGCCGAGGGCGGCCACGTCGTTGCGGCCGCACCGGCAGCAGCTTCCGGTGGACGCCGCGGCGGTCGCGCGGCCCGCACCGGCGGTGCGGCTGCGAGCGAGTAGGTTGCGTCTTGGGAGGGGGAACGGCATGAGAAGCCATCCGCGTCTCGTCGCCGCCCTCCTCCCGTCGCATTCGCGGTGATACAAACGGGAGCGCTGTAACACCGACTTCGGCACCCCACCTCGCAGCACAAGGGATCACCCATGACACGCCGCCTTCGCCTCGATGCCGCGACCCTCTGGTTCGAAGCACCCTTCGTCATCGCCATCCGGCTGCAGGAAATGCAGATGGCGGCGCTTACGGGCAAGTCCCACGACGTAACCGAGCTTCACCGCATGATCTCCGAGAAGATCGCGGCCTCAGCGGAAAGCGTCATGGCCGTGAACATGGCCCTTTGGAAAGCTGCCTTCGACAACACGCTGCGGCTGATGGCCGGCGGCGCGGCCTCCGGCCACGGCACGGCGATTGCTTCCGCCGCTCTGAGGCCCTATGGCAAGCGGGTGCGCAGCAACGCCCGGCGTCTGTCGCGCAAGTAGCCTGACCGGCCGCCAAGCCTCACGCCTTAACTGTTTGAAACAGATGCTTCCATGTCGGGATTGGACAACTATCGGGCGGCGTTCCGGTGCAGTCTGAAACCGTTTAGCCGTGCTTCGCTCACCTGTTGAAGCGGACCTGACGAAAGACTAGAGCATGCGCATCGAAGGCACTTCCGAGATCGAGACCAACATGACCGAAGCCGCGCAAAAGGAACCTCTGGTGCTGTTCATGCCTTCGGGCAAACGCGGCCGCTTCCCGGTCGGCACCCCGGTTCTCGATGCCGCCCGCAAGCTCGGCGTCTATGTCGAAAGTGTGTGCGGCGGCCGCGCCACCTGCGGGCGCTGTCAGATCGTGGTGCAGGAAGGTAACTTCGCCAAGCACAAGATCGTTTCTTCCAACGAGCACATCTCGGAAAAGGGCGCCAAGGAAGATCGCTACGAGAAGATCCGCGGCCTGCCCGATGGCCGCCGCCTCTCCTGTTCCGCCCAGATCCTCGGCGACCTCGTCATCGACGTGCCGCAGGATACCGTCATCAACGCCCAGGTCGTTCGCAAGGCCGCAACCGACCGGGTCATTGAGCGCAATGCCGCCGTCCAGCTCTGCTATGTCGAGGTGGACGAGCCCGACATGCACAAGCCGCTCGGCGACCTCGACCGGCTGAAGGTGATGCTGGAGAAGGACTGGGGCTGGAAGGATCTCCTGATCGCGCCGCACCTGATCCCGCAAGTGCAGACCATCCTGCGCAAGGGCAACTGGGCGGTCACCGCCGCGATCCACCGCGACATGGATTCCTCGCGCCCCTTCATCGTCGGCCTGTGGCCGGGCCTGAAGAACGAGGCCTATGGTGTTGCCTGCGACATCGGCTCGACGACCATCGCCATGCATCTGGTCTCGTTGCTTTCGGGCCGCATCGTCGGCTCCTCGGGCACGTCGAACCCGCAGATCCGCTTCGGCGAAGACCTGATGAGCCGCGTCTCCTATGTGATGATGAACCCGGACGGTCGGGAAGCCATGACAAAGGCGGTGCGCGAGGCGGTCAATGGCCTGATCGGCAAGGTCTGCGCCGAAGGTGAAGTCGACCGTCACGACATTCTCGACATGGTCTTCGTCGGCAACCCGATCATGCACCACCTGTTCCTCGGCATCGACCCGACCGAGCTCGGCCAGGCGCCGTTTGCACTCGCCGTGTCCGGCGCGCTGCAATACTGGGCACATGAGATCGACATCGACGTCAACCGCGGCGCCCGGCTTTACATGCTGCCCTGCATCGCCGGTCATGTCGGCGCCGATGCCGCGGGTGCGACGCTTGCCGAGGGCCCCTATCGCCAGGACAAGATGATGCTGCTCGTCGATGTCGGCACCAATGCCGAGATCGTGCTCGGCAACAAGGACCGCGTCGTCGCCGCCTCGTCACCCACCGGCCCCGCCTTCGAGGGTGCTGAAATCTCCTCGGGCCAGCGCGCCGCCCCCGGCGCCATCGAGCGCGTGCGTATCGACCCCGAAACGCTGGAACCGCGCTTCCGGGTGATCGGCGTCGACAAGTGGTCGGACGAGGAAGGTTTTGCCGAGGCGGCCGCCTCCGTCGGCGTGACAGGCATCTGCGGCTCGGCGATCATCGAGATCGTCGCCGAGATGTACCTTTCCGGCATCATCTCGCAGGATGGCGTCGTCGATGGCGCGATGGCGGCGAAAAGCCCGCGCATCATCCCCAACGGCCGCACCTTCTCCTATCTGCTGCACGAGGGCGAACAGCGCATTACCGTGACGCAGAACGACATCCGCGCCATCCAGCTCGCCAAGGCAGCGCTTTATGCCGGCATCAAGCTGCTCATGGAAAAGCTTGATGTCGACCATGTCGACACCATCCGCTTCGCCGGCGCCTTCGGCTCCTTCATCGACCCGAAATACGCGATGGTGCTGGGGCTGATCCCGGATTGCGACCTTGAGGAAGTGAAGGCCGTCGGCAACGCCGCCGGCACCGGCGCGCTCATGGCGCTCCTGAACCGCGGCCACCGCCGCGAGGTCGAGCAAACCGTCAGCAAAATCGAGAAGATAGAGACGGCGCTTGAATCAAAATTTCAGGAGCATTTCATCAACGCCATGGCGATGCCGAACAAGGTCGACGCCTTCCCGAAGCTCTCCGCTGTGGTGACTTTGCCGGAGCGCAAGGTGGCGGCGGATGATGGCGATGGCGGCGGCCGCCGGCGGAGACGCAGCCGGGAATAGGAAGAGCGGGCGGACGCGAGATAAGTCTTGGCGCCTGCAGAATCGGATCCGTTATCGCGTGCGCCGAAAGCATCGACGTCCTGGGCGGCGTGATAGACCCAGTGCTCGACCAGAGCCATGAACCCGGCGTCTCCGCATCCCCTGCAGTAGTCAGCGTCCAGCGATGATGAAATCAGGGATCTGGCCGATCTCAACCCGGGCGCGTGACCACTTGCCCATCGTGCCCTGCGGAGATCCTGTCTCGCACTGGCCGATTACGCGGCGGCCCTTCTTGCTGTTGCCGACCGTGGTCCAGAGGTAGCCGATGTCGGCGAAGCTGAGGTGGAGATGGTCCGGATTGTGGACCGGAGACGATGGGTCGAGAAACATCGCGTCCACCCAGTCTGGCATGTCTTCCGCAGTGGTGAAAGCGGGCGAGGTATTGTCGTCGAACATTGTCGATGGCGGTTGTGGACGCATCAAATCACCACTGAGTTTTCACCCATAGCCGCAGTTGCGGCGCCCTTGTCAGCCACCGGCCCATTCGATAGTTCTCAACCCAAGATGGGGGAAGATGATGACGAACGCAGTTGCGCCTGTCGGGCGAAGATTTTCTCAGGTTTACATGCAGCCGAACGAACTCTTGCCAGACAGCAAGCGCGCCCGCATGCGTATGGGCCACGTATTCGTCGAGTACATGGACAAGGAGACCTTCGGCATAGTTCTCGCCAAAAAACTCGGGATCTCAGTGCCGGTAAACTATCGCTACCCGACTTACTGGCCAGGAATTCTCGAGAAGATGGAGCTTCGAGACTTTCTGGATGCCATCACGATCCTGTACGGCACCCTCAATAACTCATTCCAACCTGATCGTACCCGCATTTTGCGCGAACGTTTTCTGCGCGATGCTCGCGAGGTCTTCGAAGAGGAAAAAGTCTCCTATCGAATCGACGATGGGGGAGGTGTGCACCTCAAAGTAGACGCTGCGTTCGAAGGCGCGCGAGTGACACTAATCTCCGGGCTAGGAAGCGCTCGGTACGATAATGTCCGCTCGAATCTTGATGCGATGCTGCAAGCACTGGACGAAACACCGCCGGACTATAAGCACGCCGTCCGATCGGTTTTCTCGGCAACCGAAGGGTTATTTAAGCTCACTTTTCAACGCCCCCTCCAATTGAACGTCGCGGAGATCCAGACACACCTAAAGCCCACCATTGACCGCGTCTACGCCGGGGACCCGTACGCTCAGCGCAGTTCACAGAAACAGGTTGAATCCTTCCGCGACTGGGTTGCCAGTATCCACTTCTACCGGCACGAGCCAGGGAATGAAGAACCAACTTCGCCACCGGCGGAGACTGCGATCCTTATGGTAAGCCAAGGGATGGCCTTCATCAGATGGCTTGCGTTTTTGGATCAATCTCTGGTGTCGCCACCTCTACCCACTCCTGAGGGCACAAGTTGAGACATCGGGGAAGCATCTGACGTATGCCTGGAACGACGAAACGGCGGGATAAACTCCGAGAGATTTGTGAGCGTCTTCTCTCCGGAGGGCCGCTCCACAAAATCCTCATTACTATCGGTGCCGCGTCAATAGGTCCTGGGGCTCTCTATGGGGTTATCGATGCGCTCATTGCCGGCGAGGTCCACAGGCGCGGCGCCGTCGTATTGACCGCCAACGAAGACCCTTTCGAATTCTACGCACTGATGCTGGTTGGTGGCGTAGGCGCTACCCTTGGTACCCTTGTGGCTGCTGCCTTACTGGTCGTGGTGCTAAAAGGTCGCGCGTCGCGCTCAAACTGAGTCATCGAGGACCGGGCCAAAGGTCCGGCTCCCTATTCAGGCATGCGGGATCCTGTTCATCTCCGGTTTTGGTTGCCGTGATACAATTCGCGAGTCGGATGCATCCAAGAGGAGCCAAGCATGAGCCGTAATACCGTCCTTGGAATAATTCTTGCCGTGGTGGTCATCATCCTCGTCGTCCTTCTAATGCCAAAGAAGGAGACGGCTACGGAAACTGCGACACCGCCGGCGACCACGACTGAGCCGACGACATCTCAACCGTCGACAACCACTCCATCGACTACGGAGCCGACGACCACACAGCCATCGACCACGACACCATCGACGTCTGAGCCGTCGACGACGACACCGTCCACTACTCAGCCATCTACGACGCAACCTTCAACCACGACGCCTGCTCAATAAAGCCTATTAGCGCGACCACCCTCCCGCACAGTCGGCCATTGGTGGTCGCGCACGTTGAGGTGCTCATATAGTCGAACCTCGTTCCTTTCGGGTTGAGGTTTGCCCTTGCGACAAAGCCATTTATCGTCCCTTGCTAATATGAAGTCTGGAGGAGATGACGATGGGGAACGAGTGGGCAACGCTTGAGGCCGAATACCAAGGCAACGACATTGAAGTGATCTCTACTGATCCGCTGCTTGGTCGCCTTCAACTCATGGCAGAACAAGAAGAGGTCGTTGAGGTCATGCTCGATCGTGCGACGGCGGCGCAACTCATATCCGCGCTGATGCAGTTCCTTGCGCACGGCGAAGGCGACGACGCGCCGAGTTTCTCTCCGGCGCAATGACTTTGGTTCAGGCTCCACGGTTCGAACGTGGGATGTCGGTACCTAAGACCGATGCCTTACCGCTTGGCTAAGCCTGAAAGCCTGAGAATGGTTGCGGCGACAGGATGCGAACCTGCAACCTCTAGCTTATGAGGCTGGCGAGCTACGCCGACACCAGCCGGTTGTGGGCAGAGAATTCACCACTTGCTATTGGACGCGGACCGCGCGAACTTTTTGCGCTGAGCGTTTTCGAGACCGGCACACACATTGGGGGGATGGCAGATGGGTAACATCGATCAGATAATCATGTTTGGCGCCGGTCTCTGGATGACGGCGGCAGGCTTTGGCTACGTTCAGACGAACACTCAAGTTCCTTGGCTCGTTCAGCTCACAAAGCATTTTCGATGGATGGGGCCGCTTTTGATCGTTATCGCTATCATTCTGGTGTTCGCCCCAAGCTAGACTGGCGAGCTTTCGGACTGCTCTACGTCGTCACAATCACAACTTCTGAAATATCCTCGAACGAGTGCAGAACGGCTGCGGTACGGAACAAGCCCACGCGCGCGGCTCTAACCCAAATGGGTGAGGAACGTAGGCGAAACAGCGAACCGCCTTTTGGTTGTGCAGCAGCCTCGCCTTTTTCCCGACCACCCTACCGCATAAACGGCGGTCATTGGGTGGTCGCGCTTGCCCAGCCTGGGCTATCTTACTCTTCACCAGACGTGGACACTCGATATTTCAGCTTGCCTTAATTCCAGCGGCAGGCGACGGTCTGATGAATCGTATTCTTTGAACTGGCATCCAAAACCTATGAACGACAAAGTTTTCGACACCCTGACCGGCATGTACTTTACCGTCGACGATCCCGATGGCACCTATGGCACCGGCCAGATCATCCGTCTCGCCGCCGAAGGCATCTATTTCATTCGCTACGACGGCAACGAGGTGGAACTGCCGATGGAGCTCGTCTCGCTCGGCGAGATGCTGCAGACGACCGAAGAAGATTACAAGCTCTGGCGGTTCTTCGACACGATCGAGGAGCGGGACAAGTGGATCGAATGGCTGGATGCGCCCTCGAAGCCACGCGTCGTCACGCTGGTGCGGCCGACACCGACCAAGTAAGGGCTCGCCGCAACGCTCTCGGCCGCCAACCCTGCCGCTCCTCGCGGGAAATCGGGCAACCCACCAGATTGGTCGGAAGGTGGAGACGACGGCCGTCCCGAAGCTTTTCGGCCGCCGTCATTGCCGAAGGGCAAACTGGCGGCGGACGAAGGCGGCCACAGGGCGCATCGATGGCCATCAAGGCTTCGAACCCATGGCCACCGTCAAGCAGGCGTGCCGATCAGTAATACGGCGACACGCATTCCTGGCGCGGCCCGTAATAGGGCTGGAAAGTGTTGTCATAGGCGTTGTACGAACGGTAGCGGTCATAGCACCATTCGACATGCGCAGACGGCGCGTTGGAATAGACCCTGCGGGGCGGCTGCGCGATCGCGCCACCGATAACCACTCCGGCCCCGAATGCCGCCAGAGGATACCACCACCCGTCACTGTGCCGACGGTACCCGTCGCGACGGTAGCGGTAGCCCTCGTAGCCATTGTAATAGCCGTATCGTGGACCCGCATTGTAACGGTTGCCGCCGTAGCGGTAGCCGTTATACCCGCGCTTGTGCGGCGGTCCGCCGTAGTGACCTGGCTTGTGGTGGATCAACTCGACCGGCTGGGAAACTGACTGCCCCACCGAAACGGGAGACATGGGCACGGCCTGCGCCGAGACCGCCGACAGTGCCGTAGCCGCGGCTACGAGTACTGCACCTATTCTTTTCATGGCATCATCCAACTGTTTTTCGTCGGGTCATTTTCCGGCACCCGTCATGAACCTCAGATGAACGTGCGTAGCTTGGCGCAGCGTCGATCCTCAAAGCAGCGGGAGCCCATGACCAGATGAAGATCATCATTCCGTAGTGGGGCAACAAAAAAGGCCGGGGCGAAATCGCACCGACCTTCCTCATCATCGCTCTTACACCAGTGCCAGTACATCCGTGGTCAAAAGTCTAAAGCGACGCGGCGATTGCGAGCGGCGAGAATTTTCAGCGCTCATAAGCAATACCGATGGCCGGGTATATACGGGGCGATTGTGTTCGAAACAAGGTTGGAAGCGCGCCGCCCTCGATGCGACGCCGAACCAACCGGGCTCGACACTTCACCCCACCTTCTCCGCAAACGCTGCGAGCAGCCCTGCCCAGCCACCTTCGGAATCGAGCGAGGCACGAGCCACCTCCGCCTTCGCGCCGTAGTTGGCGAGGTCGCGATGTTCGAGCCGCACGGTGGTGCCGCCTTCCGGCGTCGGTTCGAAGGTCACCTCCACCTCGGTTTGAAATTCCGCATCGAAATTCCAGTCGGCATTGAGCTGCCAGGCGAAGAGGATCCGCTTCGGCGGCTCGTAAGCGAGCACCCGCCCCCAGTCCTTTTCCTCGCCCGAAGTGCCCACCTCATACCAACGGCCGCCGGCGGCGGGTTCGACGATAACAGCCCTCTGGCCGCTCGCCGTCAGGCTGTGGGTCTTCAGCCACCAGTCGCCCATGCGCGCGACGAAGATCTCGAAGGCGCGCTCCGGAGGAGCGCTGACGGTTACGGATTTGCGCACCGGCGCCGGTTCGATCCTCTGCATGTCCTTCCTCCCGTTGCTGACGTGGTCACGGTGGAGGCGTGTCGACTGTAGGGCTTCCGCCCCCTATCGCTCCGGTGCCCTCGGCTCAGTTCCCGAAGCCTCGTCGCCGTCGGCCAGCGCCTTGAAGGCGGCGAGCTGATCCTCCCAGAAGCGATCCAGCCATTGCCTGAGCGGCCCAAGGCCCGCCGGATCGATCGAATAGATGCGCCTCTGGCCCTGAGGCTCGTCGGTGACCAGCCCCGCCTCCTTCAGCACCTTCAGATGCTGCGAGATCGCCGGCTGCGAGACCGGCAGGGACCGGGCGACATCAGCAACCGAGGAACGTCCCTTGGCAAGCTTCTCGAAGATCGCCCGGCGCGTCGGGTCCGCGAGCGCAGTGAGCACTTTTCCTTCATAAGTCATGACTTATAATAAGACACTACTTATGAGAGTCAACCGCTAGCGCCGCCACGCAAAAGCGCCGCGCGTTCAGCGGAACACGCGGCGCTTGGGTCGAGAGCGGTGACGACCGCGGATTATTGCGGCGTCAGGTCGAAGCCGAACCACTTTTCGGACAGGCGCTTGATGGTGCCGTCGGCCTGGCGGCGGCGATGGCGTCGTCAAACAGCGCCTTCAGCTCGGTATCGCTCTTGCGCAAGCCGACGGAGCTGCCGGCGCCGAGGAAGCCGCCCTGGAAGCGCGGGCCGACGATGACCATGTCGCTGTTGGCGGGCTTTTCGACCGCGGTCTTCAGATAGCCCATCGACGCCATGACGAAATCGACGCGGCCGGCGACGAGATCGAGGTCGTGCTGCTCGGTCGTCTTGTATTCGCGCACCTCGACGACGTCCTTCAGGTATTCGTCGATGAAGCGCGCGGCGATCGAGGCGGTCTGGACGCCGATCGTCTTGCCTTCGACCAGCGGCTTCAATTCATCGACCGCCTTGCGCGCGCCGGCCTCGTTGGAGGCGAGCGAGAACAGTTCGCCCTTCATCGGCAGCGTTTCCAGCTCGCCGCCCTTCAACGTCGCGAAGGCCTGGCCGGTGCTGCCGTAGGACATCGAGAAGTCGATGACTTCCTTGCGCTTTTCGGTTGCCGACATGCCGGCCATGATCGCGTCGAACTTGCCGGCGTTGAGCGCCGGGATCAGGCCGTCGAAGGACTGCGCGATGATGGTGCACTCGACCTTCATATGCTCGCAGAGAACCTTGCTGAGCTCGATCTCGTAGCCGTCGAGGGTGCCGTCCGCCTTCGTCAGATTGTAGGGCGGAAAGGCGCCTTCGGTGGCGATCGTGATCTTCGTCCACTTCTTGTCTTCGGCCTGAGCCGGCATGGACATCAGCCCCGCGGCAACGGCAAGCGCCGAAGCCATGATTGCGGTCATCTTTTTCATTACAGCATTCCCCTTTTTGTGGATGTTGATTGGTTTGGTTGTTGGTAATCGGTCTGCAGCTCGCGGCAGATCTCAACTCTTGATGAACTGGCGGAAGCGTTCGGACTTCGAACGGGTGAAGACCTCGTGCGGCGGTCCCTCCTCCTCGATCGTTCCCTTGTGCACGAACACGACGCGGCTCGAGACGTCCCGGGCAAAGCCCATCTCGTGGGTCACCACCAGCATGGTCCGCCCTTCTTCGGCCAGCCCCCGCATGACGCGCAACACCTCGCCCACCAGTTCCGGATCGAGCGCCGAGGTGGGTTCGTCGAACAGCATCGCCTTCGGGCGCATCGCAAGCGCGCGGGCGATCGCGGCGCGCTGCTGCTGGCCGCCGGAGAGATGCGAGGGATAGTGGTTGCGCTTGTCGGCGATGCCGACCTTGGCAAGCAGCGCTTCGGCCTCTTCCACGGCCTCGGCGCGCGGGCGCTTCAGCACATGCACCGGCGCCTCGATGACGTTTTCGAGCACGGTCTTGTGGGACCAGAGATTGAAGCTCTGGAACACCATGCCGAGTTCGGAGCGGAGGCGGTCCACCTGCTTCTGATCGGCCGGACGGCTGCGCCCGTCGCTCAGCGTTTTCAGCCGGATCGCCTCGCCGGCGACCTCGATCGTGCCCGAATTCGGCACCTCCAGCATGTTGATGCAGCGAAGCAGCGTCGACTTGCCGGAGCCGGAGGATCCGAGAATGGAAATCACTTCCCCCTCGCGTGCGTCAAGTGACACGCCTTTCAGCACTTCGACGGGGCCGAAGCTCTTGTGAAGATCGTGCACGCGGATGGCAACCGGTGCAGTGACGGCGGCGGACATGTTCAATGGGCTTCTCCCTTGAGTTGGGCAGAGATCGCCAGCGGCGCGCGCAGTTGCGGATTGAGCCTGTGTTCGGCGAAAGCGACGAGCCGGGTCAGCGCGAAGTTGATGGCGAGATAGATGACCCCCGCGACGACGAAGACCTCGATCACCCGGTAGCTCTCCGAAATGAGCTTGGCAGCGACGCCGGTGATTTCCATCAGCGTGATGATCGAGGCGAGCGAGGTTGCCTTGACCATGGAGATCATCTCGTTGCCATAGCCGGGCAGCGCCTGGCGAAGCGCCTGCGGCATGACGATGCGGCGGAAGATCATGAAGCGACCCATGCCACAGGCCCGCGCCGCCTCGACCTGGCCGTGCGGCACCGAAAGCAGCCCGCCGCGGATGATCTCGCTGGCATAGGCGGCCGTGTTCAGCATCAGTGCCAGCACCGCGCACCAGTAGGGTTCACGCAGTATCGGCCAGAAAATGCTGTGGCGCACGGCCGGAAACTGGCTGAGACCGTAATAGATCAGGAAGATCTGCACGAGCAGCGGCGTTCCGCGAAACAGGAACACATAGACGCGGGCAAAGAGATCGAGCGCGAGAATGCCGGACAGGCGCGATAGCGCCAGCCCCAGGGCCAGCACCGAGCCGAGCACAATCGAGGTGACGGCAAGCTCCAGCGTCAGCGGCAGCGCCGCAAGCAGGCTCCAGAAGGTTTCGAGGGCGAATTTGATATCCATCAGCCCCTCCTGACGCCGCGCGAGAACCGGCGCTCGGTGACCTGAAGAACGAGGCCCGTGACCGTGGAAATGGCGAGATAGATCATCGCCGCGATGAAGAAGAAGTCGAACGGGCGGCTGGTCGATCCGGCGCCGATCTGCGCCTGGCGCAGCAGTTCGACGACGCCCGTGACCGAGACCAGCGCCGATTCCTTTAGCACCACCTGCCAGACATTGCCGAGCCCGGGCAGCGCATAACGCAGCGTCAGCGGCGCGGTGATGCGGCGGAGCTTGAGCAGCCGCCCCATGCCGCAGGCGGTCGCGGCCTCCAGTTCACCCGGATGGACGGCGCGAAAGGCGCCACGATAGACCTCGGTCTGCTGGGCGCCCGAGGTGATGCCGACCGCAAGTGCGCCGGCGAGGAAACCCGGGAAGCTGACGAAACCCTCCGCGCCGAACAATTGGCCAACGGCGGTCACCACGGCGCTGCCGCCAAAATAGAAGAGATAGATGACCAGCAGGTCGGGAATGCCGCGAAGAATGGTGGTGTAGGCTTCAGCGCACTTCCGGACGACCGGGCCGCCGGAGATTTTCGCCCAGGCACCGAAGGTGCCGATGACGCCGCCGATCGCAAAACCTGCGATCGCGATCAGGATCGTCATCCACGCGCCGGCCGCCAGCGCCGGCCCCCAGCCGTCAGGCCCGAAGCTGATGATGTCAAGGAAACCGGGCTCAGTCATCGCAGCGCCTCCCTTCGCTCTCGATCGATGACTTAACCATGGCTACCCCCGGGGATCGGCGGGTCGACATCATCTGGAATGGGATTGACGAAGGGCGTGCCCTCCAGCCGCGCCGCATGGTCGGCCCTGGCGGCGGCGATCAGCGCCGGATCGAGGATCAGCTCGACCGCCGTGCTCGCCATCACCTTGGCAGCATGCTCCATGCCCTTGTGGGCAGCCGGAAGCTTTCCTTGCGCGACCAACTGCCAGGAGTGGCCGGGCGTGCCGATCGCGTAAGTTGCGCCGCGCATCTGCACCGTCGGCACCACCCAACTGACCGTTCCGACATCGGTGGAGCCGACGAGGGTTCCGGCGCCGTTTTCCGGCGGGAAGATCGTGTCGCAGAGCGAAACGCCTCGGCGCAGTTTCAGGCCGAACCGCTCGAAGGCGGAGGCGATATCCTCGTTTGTGAAGGTCTCCTGGAATTTGGCCGCCATCCTGCGGTCGTCCCCATCGAACTCAGGCGGCCCCAGATGCTCGAGCTGGCGATGCATCAGCGCCTCGAGCGGCGTGTTGCCGATCAGGTTGGCGTCGCCGCTGACGATCTCGTCCGTGACCGTCGTTCCCGTCATCAGCGCTGCACCCTTCGCCACGCTGCGGACGCGTTCGACGAGGTCAAGCAGCTCCGGCAGGCTACGGGCGCGGACGAGATAGCGCGCCTTCGCCCGGGCCTGCACCACGTTGGGCGCATTGCCGCCCGTATCGGTCACCGCATAGTGGATCCGCGCCGAAGACGGCATGTGTTCACGCAAGTAGTTGACGCCGACATTCATCAGTTCGAGCGCATCGAGCGCGCTGCGGCCGAGATGGGGGGCCGCCGAGGCATGCGACGCCCGGCCGCTGAAGCGGAAGTCGAGCTCGTTGCAGGCGAGCGAAATCGGGTTGTTGACACCGGCAAAGGGCGCCGGGTGCCAGGAAATGGCGATGTCGACATCGTCGAACACGCCGGCGCGCACCATGAAGCCCTTGGACGAGCCGCCCTCTTCCGCCGGGCAACCGTAATAGCGGACCCGGCCCTTGATGCCGTTGGCAGCGAGATAATCCTTGACCGCGGTGGCCGCCATCATCGAGCCGGCACCGAGCAGATTGTGGCCGCAGCCGTGGCCATTACCGCCCTCGGTAAGCGGCCGCTCCTCGGCAACGCCGGCCTCCTGGCTCAATCCCGGCAGCGCATCGAACTCGCCGAGGATGGCAATGACCGGCCCGCCCTCGCCCGCCTCGCCCATGACCGCCGTCGGCATGCCGGCAATGCCACGCGACACGCGGAAACCCTCGGCCTCCAGGAGGCGCGCATGTTCGGCCGACGAGCGAAACTCCTCGTAGTTGGTTTCCGGCGTATCCCAGACCCGGTCGCTGAGCACGAAAAACCGCTCGCGCTTGGCTTCGAGGAGGTCCCAGACGGCATCGGCATTTTTCATCGTTTACTAACTTCCGCAACAATAGTAACCAGAATTGGCGCCAATTTATGATAACATTTTCGGATACACAAGAGGGTCGTGAAACATTTCGACCGATGTGCACAACAACGAAAGACGGGCAAGGAATGCCGTTCTGGCGCATTGAATTGTCCAGGGCAGCATCATAGTTTCTCCAAAAATGGAACCAATTCGTCCGCAGCAGGCGCCGCGCGGCAAAAGAGTGTAAGGCAGGGAATGAGCGACGATCTGACGGAAATGCTGGCGGCCGAGGAAAAGCCCGAGGAGAAGAAGGATGTCACCGACCTGTTGCTGCACGACATCCTGACCGGGACATTGCCGGCGGGCACCTGGCTCAAGCAGATCGACCTGGAGCGCCGCTACGATTGCACCCGGCCGGAGGTGCGCCGGGCGCTTGACCGGCTGTCGCAGCGCCGGCTGGTGCAGCACAATCCCAACCGCGGCTACCAGGTCTACGAACTTGACGACCAGCGCACGCGGGAGATCAGCGATATCCGCGTGATCCTGGAGACCGGCGTCGCCGACCGGATGATCGCCAATGTCACGCCGGCGGCCATTGCCGAACTGCGCGGGCTCGCCCGTCGGTTCGACGAAATGTCGTTCCGCGGCTCCATCATGGAGCACTACGACGCCAACCTCGCCTTCCACCGCGCGCTTCTGCTTCTTGCCGGCAATTCCGAGCTCGTCGACGTCGTCGCCGAAATTCGCCAGCGAACGGTATCGGCCCCGGTTTCGCAATGGCGCACGCGGGCCCGCATCGAGCAATCCGCGCGCGAGCACCACCTGATGGTCGATGCGCTGGAAGCCAGGGATCTGGCTGAACTGAAACGGCTGATCGAAATCCACATCCGCCAGGCGCCGATCAGGACCTGAGCGTCTGGCCTTTCGGCGCTTCGCCGGGCAGGCGACCGGTTCGCCGCCCCGCCGACGGCAACTGTGCGCCAAGGGGGAGGCCTTAAACAACTCGAGCTTCAGGCTGCCGGATTTTGAAGCCGCGTGATTGCGCGGCTTCCATAGCGGTCCTGCTCAAGCAGGCAGGTCCCGGGACGACAGCGGACGCGGCACTTCAGTTCGAGTCCGAAGGCCAAAGCTCGCTGTCAGGCCTCAACGAGGATAATCAAGTCAGCCGTCATACTGGCCCCGTTTGACGTCATGCGAAGGCTTCACGAAGCCGCGAATTTCACCGTCACGCCGCGCTGGCGAAAGTATGCCTGCATCAGCTTCCTGCCGGAACGGTTGTTCTGCACGAGCCTGGCCGGGTCGAATACGGCTTCTTTCAAACCCTCCCGCGCCAACGCTGCCTTGAGGGTCGCAATATGCATGTCAATGTCGGCATTGTCCGCCTGCAGCGATTCATAAATGCGGTTTGTTGCATCTGCTACGGTCGGTTCGCTCACGATTACACTCCTGTTGCTGTGTGGCTGGCGCTCGCCACATTCGTCAGCTTGACCCTATTGTGAAGAAAAATGCCCACGTCAATGGGTGACGATGGATTGCAGCATCGCGTCCGCTTTCGAAAATGCGGCACCGGAAGCAGACCAGGAACTACAGCGCCGCGCGTCTTATCAGACGCGCAAAGGTCGCTGTAGCGCTTTGAATTGCTGCATGTTTTTGTCCTTTAACCGGCTACAATTAAAGGAAACATGCAGTAGCCCCTTTCGGTCGAGACGCCACGGCCGCTTCTCGCCAGAAGCGGTGATCTGCTCGGCCATTTCAGGCTTGCTCAAGCTCGAGAATGTTCCCCTCGGGATCGCGTGCATAGGCAATAAGATACGGCTTATCCTTCGTCCCAAAGTCCGTGATCTCGCCAATCTGGCTTCCACCTGCCTGAATGACCTCTGACAGCACAGCGCGAATATCGTCCATCTGGAATGACAGGTGCCCAAAGCCAGGCTCGTTTACCCTTGGCTGGCTCCGATCATGTATGGCCTTGTGCTCATGTATTTCCAGGAAGGGGCGGTCGAGTGCGGGGAACTTGAGCCAGATCGTGTATATCTCGGAGTTGGCAACCCCATTGCCTCTCGACACTTTTTCTCCGGACAACATCCTGGGTTCGCGAAGGGGCTCGCATTTTAAGACGTTCATGTAAAACGCTGCGAGTGCATCCGCGTCGCGGGCGACCAAGTTGATGTGTGCGAGCTTCATGTGGCTATCCAGGTGAAGAGGCAATCGTACCGATTGGTCGGGAAAGCAAAAGGGGCTGCTGTCGGCCGACACAGGTCTTTGGGCACGCTTGGGCACGCACACCCACGGAGTAGAGGACTCCATGAGTTGGAACGCCGGTCGCGATTAACCTGAGCGCGGCGCCTGCGGCGAAAGCTAACCGCCAAACAGGATCGTCACCGCCACCAGCACCGCGCCGATCGCCGTCATCGCGAAGGCCATGGGCCAGGGGCTGCGTCCCATATATTGCCCGAGCCGCGCGCCGACGACGAAGAGCATGGCGAGCGCGATGCCGTTCGAAACGCGCATCGCCAGCGCGACATCGTCGATCAACAGGAAGGGAATGCTGGGCGGCAGCGTCGAGGTGACGACGAGCAGGAAGATGGCGAAAGCCGCCTTCAGGTCATGCCCCGTCACCGCCCTGTGCCTGGGATCGGAGGCAAGCGCCCTCACCCGGAGCAGCAGCGCCTCGGTCTCCTTTGACGAGGATACGCGGCGCACGTCATCCGGCAGGCTTTCGAGAAACTTTTCGCGGGCGCGATCAAGCGGCTCGCGCCGAAGCGTCTCGATAAAGCCGCGGCGACGCGCTCTCTCGACCGCCGTCGTCAGCACATACATGACGCCATCGACGATGCCCCAGGCGACGTTGCAGCCGAGGGCGGCGACGAGCACGGCATTGACCCCACCCTCGCTGCCCGTAACCGTGCTCATCGTTCCCGTGAAGGAAAGCGCCATCAGCAGCCCGAAGATGATCTCCGAGAGGCGATCGATCGGATCGAGAACGGGACGCGTTTGGTCGCTCAAGGTAGTTCGCCCCGCGAGAAGAACCGAAGGGTGGAAGACAGGAGGCAG
Source organism: Ensifer sp. CCNWLY38 (assembly GCF_037120565.1). Lineage (NCBI taxonomy): Bacteria > Pseudomonadati > Pseudomonadota > Alphaproteobacteria > Hyphomicrobiales > Rhizobiaceae > Ensifer > Ensifer sp. CCNWLY38. The sequence goes on along the minus strand of NZ_JBBBBO010000002.1, from coordinate 191,975 downwards.
AAGGCGGCGAACCGCATGCGACCCCCTATTGCATCTGCAGGTCGGCGAAAGCGTCACGCACGTGATCTGCTACCGCCAGCACCGGCGCCGGCGCGTCAGTGATCACCTGCAGGCCGATATTGTAGTGGCCGAGATCCGGCAGGCCGTCGCGTTCGCCGAGTTGCACCATTTCGCCCTGGACGAGGTAGCGCGGCAGCGGCGCGATCGCGAGGCCGGCGAGAACGGCGGCGCGCTGGCCGGTCGTATAGGCGCTCAGGAAAGCGATGCGGAACTTGCGGCCCGCGCGCGACAGTTTCTCCACCGCATCTGCCCGCCAGACGCAGCCATCCTCCCACATCGACACCGGCAGCGGATCCTTCAGATGTGCGTTGCCGCACTTGGCGCCGGCCCAGACCAGCTTCTCCTGCATCAGGATTTCGCCGTTTCTCGGCGTTCCCTCGGTGAGGCTGTTGAAGATGGCAATGTCGAGCCGGTGCTCGTCGACCTTCTTGCGCATCGCATTGCTCATGCCGATCGACACGTCGATCGTCACGTTCGGATAGGACTCCGCAAAACGCTTCAGCACTTCGGGCAGGATGCGCTCGCCGACATCCTCGGGCGCACCGACACGCACGACGCCATTCATGTCCGGCAGCAGGAAGCGCGACACCGTTTCATTGTTGAGCGACAGCAGCCGGCGGGCAAAGCCGAGCAGCATTTCCCCTTTCGGCGTCAGCGTCACCGAGCGCGCGTCACGCAGGAAGAGCGTGCTGCCGAGCATTTCCTCGAGCTTCTTGATCTGCATCGAGACCGCAGACGGGGTGCGATAGACGGTTTCGGCAGCGGTGGTGAAATTGCCGGTCTCGGCGATGGCGACAAACGTCTTCAGCACATCCATTTCAAGAAGCGGTAGCGCGTGGCGCATCATCATGTTCATGGCGGCATCCTCGATCAGAAAAACTGAAAGATAAGTTCACTTCATTTCGTTTGATTGAACATCAGCAATGACCGATAGTCAAGCTCAAGGACGAGGAAGGAAGGAGAAGCCCATGTCCACCGCCGCGCTTGTTATCGCCACTCGACAGAGTTCCCTGTGTAACAGCCCTGCGTCGCAGGCAGTGGTACAGATTCAGCATCGAAGGAGCAACGACATGGTCCTCAACACCCTTACCCAAGTGATCGCCGTACTCGACGGCGTTGTCCGGCAGAGACGCGAAAAGCAGATCGCACGAAATCGGGTGGAAGCCCGGCGCGAACTGGCAAAACTGCCGAAGAGAGTCCGCGACGACGTGATGTTTGCGGACCCGCTAATCAATCACCAAGTTTGATGGAAAGCATCAAACATATTCGTTGGAATGATAGATCGGGTTGCGCCATATATACGATTATGGTCGCGACCTGCTGAGACACTCAGAAGGAGCCATGAAATGTCCAACATTCAGTTTTCATCGGCCTCGGAACGGGCATCCTCCCACTCGTCCCTTCCGGGTCTCTTCAACCTGCGCGTCCGTGCCTGGGCAGCGTGGAAGCGTCACCGCCAGGAACGGGCACTGGAAAACCTGTCCTATGACACGCTGAAGGACATCGGCTTCCCGTCGGTGGACGATGCGGTGCATAAGACCGAACAATGAACGACGGCTTGACCGGCCCCGGGCCGGTCAAAGCAGCCGGATACAGCAAAGGGCATCGCCAAATCGGGCGGTGCCCTTTTCCTTTATGGGTGTGCTCGCTCCCCGCCACCGTCAATCGGGAAAAACAGCGTAAGCCAGCAGTTGCAGAAGAAGCGACGGTGAACTGAGGCAGCAGCCGGCGACGAAACTCGCCAATCCGACCTCCAGGGCTCCGGTGATGCCGTGGTCCTGCCAGCCTGAATAGGCTCCGACGGCGGTTGCGGTCGTGATGATTGAAGCGGCCCACAGCACTCGGACCAACGATACCAGGCGAGTGGCGGTCGCTTTGTCCGGTCTCATGCAAAAACCACCCCGTCGGATGTTTCGGTAGCTATGCATGTAGTATGGAAAACGCGCGCCGCCAGAGGCGCGAGGTGTCCGTAATCCCGCCCCCCGCATTTCCTATAGCCGATCGCGGCACGGCCGGCTCTGCGCCCTCGCCCGCTATCGAGGACCGACTTGTCTCATACCGACACCGGGAAACCCGCCCGAAAGGTCGCAATCGGCAAACACAACTCTGGCGCGCGCTTTGCGAATGTTGCGTATCTCTGGCAGTTCTTGTCCGATAGCGTCAGCTGCGCTGTAAAAACTGTCGCTTTCCTTACAAAAGCCTGAAAGACCGGCCGAATCGCCTTTTGCCGAGCTATGTCGCAATGCGAAATCTCTTTGCGGTCGTTGCTTTCCATGCCAATGTCGCAAACAGACAAGCCGAAGAGTATCTTCCAAGCGACGAATATACGCCATCGCCAAGCATGGGAAGCCTCATGAACAAGCCACTGACCAAAAAGCGTTCTCTCGTCTTCTTCCTGGTGCCGAACTTTTCCATGCTGCCCTTTTCGGCGGCGATCGAAACGCTCCGCATCGCCAACCGCATGCTCGGCTACGAGGCCTATACCTGGCGCCTCGCTTCGTCCGACGGCGAAAAAGTCCTGTCGTCGAGCGGCATCGCGCTCGAGGTCAATTCGTCGCTTGCCGACGAGCGCAAGTTTCTCGGCGGCGAGAACCGCCCGTCGATGGTGCTGGTCTGTTCCGGCATCTATGTCGAGGATTTCAACAACAAGTCGGTCAATGCCTGGCTGCGCGAGGTCTACAATCGCGGCGTCGCCGTCGGCAGCCTCTGCACCGGCGCCCATGTGCTGGCGTCTGCCGGCCTTTTGACCGGCAAGCGCTGCGCCATCCACTGGGAAAACCTGCCGGGCTTTTCCGAAAGCTTTCCGCAGGTCGACGTCTATGCCGACCTCTACGAGATCGACAGCAACATCTATACCTGCGCCGGCGGCACCGCCTCGCTCGACATGATGCTGAACCTGATCGACCAGGATTTTGGCGAGAACCTCGTCAACCGCGTCTGCGAACAGGCGCTGACCGACCGGGTGCGCGGGCCGCATGACCGCCAGCGCCTGCCGCTGCGCGCCCGCCTCGGCGTGCAGAATGCCAAGGTGCTGTCGATCATCGAATTGATGGAGGCAAACCTCGCCGAGCCGCTGTCGCTGCTCGAAATCGCCGAGGGCGCCGATCTCTCGCGCCGCCAGATCGAACGGCTTTTCCGCCAGGAAATGGGCCGGTCGCCGGCCCGCTACTACTTGGAGATCCGCCTCGACCGCGCCCGGCACCTGCTGATCCAGTCGTCGATGCCGGTCGTCGAAGTCGCCGTAGCCTGCGGCTTCGTCTCCGCCTCGCATTTCTCCAAGTGTTATCGCGAACTCTACAATCGTTCACCGCAGCAGGAGCGCGCGGACCGCAAGCTGACGCTGCAGATGGCGCGGTAAAGAACGACATAAAGACAAGTGCGAAGGGCGGAGCGATCCGCCCTTTTTCGTTTTGCGACACGGGCTGCAAAGTTTACCGGCTGCGAGCCCCCCTCTCCGTCATGCTCGGGCTTGACCCGAGCATCCAGGCACCAACGCGCCGTGCGGCATGGATCCTCGGGTCGAGTCCGAGGATGACGAGAAGAGAGGTCGGCACGCCGCACCCCGCTTCTGCTCCCGCGCCTTTATCGCCCTGGTTTTGTCACCGCGCCCCGGTCGGCACGAAGTACAGCTTGCACGCTCACCGCTGAGATATGACTGTTTGCGGCATCCGCGAATCATGCCCGAGCCGCAGGACATTGGCTCTGCCGCAGACCCCATCATCACCATCAGGAGCAACGCGTCATATGGCACCGGTTGAGATCGATCCCGCCAAGGTCCGCGAATTTAAGGATGCCCAGAGCTTCTATGACTGGCTCAGCGCCCATCATCAGAGCGAAGACGAAGTCTGGATCAAGACCCACAAGGTCGGCTCCGGGCTCGTGTCGATCACGCCCAAGGAGGCGATCGATGTGGTGCTTTGCTGGGGCTGGATCGATGGCGTGCGCAAAGGGCTGGACGAGAAGAGCTTCCTGCAGCGCTATTCGCCGCGCGGCAAGAAAAGCATCTGGAGCAAGATCAACGTCGACAATGTCGCGCGGCTGATTGCGGAGGGACGCATGACGGAGCACGGCCTCAAACAGGTGGAGGCCGCCAAGGCCGACGGGCGCTGGGACCGTGCCTATGGAAGCGGCAAGGACATGAAAATCCCCAGCGACCTGCAGGCGGCGATCGATGCCGAGCCCAAGGCGAAAGAAATGCTGGCAACACTCAGCGCCCAGAACCGCTTCGCGCTGGCCTTTCGCACCCACAACATGAAGACCGAGGCCGGCCGCAAGAAGAAGATCGAGACCCTTGTCGAGATGCTGAAGCGGGGCGAGACGATCTATCCGCAAAAAAGCAAATGAAAGGCAATTGCGGAGCGCGACCGAAGCGCCGGCCTGCACCCTCGCAACCCGGCACCGCCGGAGGCCCGAAACGGATCGCGCCTTCGTTGCCCGGAAAGAGGCCGAGCACGACGAGGCCGAGCGACGGCCCCACGGCCGGTACGACAAGCGCCTTTCGCTATCCCTGCCCGTGAAAAGCGCGTTCCAGTTCGGCGATGTCGAGCTTGATCATGCCGAGCATGGCTTCCGTCGCGCGCTTGGCACGTGCACGGTCCGAATGGGCGACCATGTCGCCAAGCACCCGCGGCGCGATCTGCCAGCAGAGGCCCCAGCGGTCGCGGATCCAGCCGCATTGCTCGGGTTCTCCGCCGTTATCGAGGATCGCGCTCCACAGCCGGTCGATCTCCTCCTGGCTGTCGCACTGGATCATGATCGAGAAGGCATGGTTGAACGGATCGAGCGGCCCGGCTTCGAGTGCCATGAACTGCTGATTGCCAAGCATGAACTCGATGACCTGAACGCTACCGGGCGGTCCGCTCGGGCTTTCCGCCGGCAAGGTGGTGATGCGCGTGATCGCCGAGTTGGGAACGAGGGAAATATAGAAGTCGACCGCCTCGCGCGCCTCCTTCGCAAACCAGAGATTTGAAACAACATTCGTCATCTGTCGGCTCCTCTTCGTACCGCTTGAGCATGTGCGAGTAACCGAAGGACGTTCGACTTCGTTCCAAGTCGACACGTGGCGCATCTTTTTTCTGAAGGCCGGTCTGCGGCTCGGCCCGGGAGCTTACGACGCCAGCGCGTCGAGCAGAGCGAGCTCGGAGATCACCCGGTTTCGGCCCGCATGTTTGGCCATATAGAGAAACTGGTCGGCGGCGTGCAGGTAGTTCTCGAAGGCTTCCGGCGTCTCGATGGTCGCAAGGCCGATCGAGACGGTGATCGTCAGTTCCTCGTCGTCGGCGACGATGCGGGATTTCGCCAGCTCCATCCTCAGCCCGTCGCAGAAGGCGAAGGCGCGGCGCACATCGCAGCCGTTGAAGAGGATGCCGAACTCCTCGCCGCCGAGGCGGGCAAGCAGATGCTCGTCGCCGACGAGGGCTGCCAGCCGTTTGGCCACGTGTCTCAGCACGATGTCGCCGATCTCGTGGCCGTAGGTGTCGTTGAGCCGCTTGAAATGGTCGATATCGAGTATGGCGATCGCCGTCGGCTCGCCGCGCCTCAGGCACTGCTCCACCAGGCGCGGGCCGGCAAGGAAGAAGTGACGGCGGTTGTAGAGATCGGTGAGATAGTCGCTCGCCGCCTGGCGCTGCAGCGTCTGCAGGCGCTTTTGCACGCCAGCGGCTTGCGCGATGCGGCCGTTGAACTCCGCTTCGAGGAACGGTTTCTGGATGAAATCGGTACCGCCTGCTTCGAGAAAGCGGGCGCCCGCTCTTCGGTCACCGCTGTCGGAGAGCCCGATCACCGGCAGCGCGCCATCGCCCTGCCGGCGTTCCACTTCGGCAAGCAGGGCGGCACCGGTCATATCGGCGAGATCGAGATCGGTGACGACCAGATCAACCGCTTCGCCGCTGTCGAGCACCTGCAGCGCATCGGCAGCGGACGCGACCTCGCAGACGGAGATGCGCTGCCTTCTCAGGATACCGGCAAGCTCGCTGCGCGAGGCGGTATCGGAATCGGCAAGCAGCACCGTCGTCTTGCCATTGGTAAGCGCCCGGTCGACGGCGCCGATCAGGAGATTGATCGATTCAGGCTGATGTTTGATGACGCAATCGAGCACGCCGCGCCCGAGGATTTCTTCGCGCGTTTGGTCGTTGAAGGCCGCGGTGAAGACGACGGCCGGCACCTGATGGGCAAGCACGAATTCGAGCGCCTCGCAATTGGGCGCGTCCGGCAGGTTGAGGTCGAGCACTGCGAGCGAGAAGCTTTCCGGCGCCTGCTCCAGCGCTTCCCTGAGCGCCGCAAGCGAGCTGCAATGGGTGACGCGGATGCCGTGGACGGACTCGAGCCCGTATTTCAGCGCCGTCGCGAACATCCGGGAATCTTCGACAAGGAGCATGCGCTTGTCGCTGTGCTTTTGCACAGAATTCAGCCGGCCTGGCGTGCGGCGCAATCTCACGTCCCTGCAACCCCTCTCGAGCCGCAGGCGTGCTTCCCTTGAAGGGGGTGACGCTGGCTCCGAATATATGAATAGATCCTGCCACTGACCGCACCGACCCATTGGCCGGCGTGGTCTGGTGTGACCGGGCTCCCCGCTCCTGCTGGGGCGGATTGAAGACCGATCGGATTGCAATTTCGTTAATGGAGCAACCTGCGCGCGGGATTTCGCGCAGATTGCAACAAAATTTTGGGGATTATTTCTCGTATCAGGCCGAAGCCTGCGCCGGAACCCCAGCCTTTTCACTGAGGGTGCGGATCTTCGTCAGCGTGTCCAGGTTCTGGTTGACGCGGCAGTAGAATTCCTCGTTGACGAAGGGACGGACAATGAAGTCGTTGCCGCCGGCCTTGAGGAAACGCGCCGACAAAAGCCGGTTGGTGGAGGACGAGACGCCGATGATGCGCAGCTGATGCGGCCCGTAGGAACCACGGATGCGCCGCGTCAGTTCGAAGCCGTCGATATCGGGCATGTTGTAGTCGGTGATGACAAGGCCGATATCCGGATTGTTCTTGAGGATTTCGAGCGCCATCGCACCGTTTTCGGCCGAGCTGGTGCGGAAATTGTAGCGCTTGAGCTGCGTCGTCAGGAGCGCGCGCGCCGTCGGGCTGTCGTCGACGATCAGCACGTGGTGCTTGTGGTTGGTGAGGAAACGGCAGACGGACTCCGCCAGCATGTCGACGGCAAAGACGCTGTCCTTGATGACGTAGTCGACGATCTCCTTGGCGAGGATCTTTTCGCGCGTCGACTCCTGGAAGGAACCGGTAAAGACGACGGTCGGCACGCTCATGTCGATCAGATAGTTGAGCGCCTCGCCGTTCTCCGCCCCCGGAAGGTTGATGTTGGAGATGGCGAGCGATGCCGGAAAAGTCGCGTTTTCGACCGCGAACTGCAGATCGTCATAGTCGCGGCAGACGATGACATCGATGTCGAACAGCTCTTTCAGCCGCTTCGAAACCATCGACGAGAAGAGGTTGGAGTCCTCGGCAAGCACGATACGGTGCTGGGCAAGGGATTCGCCGGAATAATACATTCCGGAAACGCCAAAAAACGACATTGAACGCCTATGTAAAAGAGTGTCCCCCAACAGCGCCCAAGCGTTCTTCATGCCCGCAAAGTCACTGTAACTTGCAGCCGCCATGCTAGTGGAGAAAGGCTTTCTCTGGTGTTAATGAGCAACCGACGAAATGCGAGGTCGCGTGCTGGCATGACACGCTCCGGACGCTGCCATCGCCGCAGGGGTCAATGCCGGGGCGCCAGGCCGCGCCGCTCATCGGCCGTCTTGCGGATGACTTCGGCGATCTCCGGATTGCTGCTCGACAGCATCTGGAAATCCTCCGCATAGAGCGATAGCAGCGAGACTTCGGTGGCGGCACTGACGGTCGCCGAGCGTGGCTCGCCCGTGATCAGCGCCATTTCGCCGAAGAAGCTGCCGGGGCCGAGTTCGATGGGTGTCGGCGAAGGGGTCGCAATGCTGACGCGGCCCTCGACGATGAAGAACATCTGGTCGCCCGCCTCGCCCTTGCGGCAGATGACGGCGCCCGCCGGCACCACCCGTGGCCGGAGCGCCCTGACGATCTCGACGAAGGCGGCCGAGCCGAGCTTCTGGAACAACGGCACCGCCGCAACCAGCTGCCAGTTGCGCACGAAATCCTGGCGGCGCACCTCCTCGAAGAAGCCGGTGGCAAGAATGCCGGCCCACAGCGCGAAGATGCCGATGCCGCACATCATGACGAGTCCCGCCAGCACCCGGCCGGCAAAGGTCATCGGGATCTCGTCGCCATAGCCGGTGGTCGAAAGTGTCACCACCGCCCACCACATGGCCTGGGGAATGCTGCCGAACTTGTCCGGCTGGATGTCGCGCTCGATCAGATAGGCAAACAGCGATGCGCCGAAAAGCAGGATGCCGAAGACCGAGGTGACGCCGACGAGATTGGGTGCGGCCCGCGCCACCACCCGGCCGAGCAGCCGAAAGAAGGTGAAATGACGCAGCGGCTTCAACAGCCAGATGGCGCAATAAAGGCTCTGGTCACGCGGGCCGGCAAGGACAAAACCGACAAGCGGAACCACCACGGCAAAAAGATCGATGACGAGTTCGGGCGTGCGGCCGCGATCGTCCTTCGTCCGCTGCCGCATCACCGTATCGACCAGTTGCAGAACATAGATGGCCCAGATACCGGCCAGCAGAAACTCCAGCGACAGCTTCGCCGTCAGGCCAATATCCCGCGCCGTCAGCGCCGCGACCGTAACAAGTCCCGCCGCCGCCAAAATCCCGTTGAGCGGCGCGGAGATTTTCAGGAAAGGCCGTGCCGACATTCACTCCCCCAGCGACCCGCGCCCTCAGGCGATATCTCGGCCGGACACGCGAGCGGCGCAGCAACGCTTTGATCTTAAGCACAATTCCGTTGATGAATCGACGCTTAAATAAGGGATGGCAGACTGACCGCGACGCGCGCTCTAGTAGCGCGTGCCGACAGGCCCTTCGTCGGCTGCCTGTTCGCGATCCTCCTGGTACTGTTCGGCCCCCTCGACCGGCCTGAGCCATGGCTCGCGCCGCTTGATCCAGAGCTCGTAGCTCGGCTTAAGCGAGGTCGGCGCGTCGGACAGGATACCGAGCTTGACCTCCGCCTCACGCGCATCGATCGAAAAAACCCGCGACCCGCAATCGGGACAGAAACACCGTCCCTGAAACTCCGACGTATCGCCGGTACGTTCAAACTGGTCTGCGGGCCAGATGCCATAGAAGGTAAAGGCCGAACCGCTTTCCTTCCGGCAATCCATGCAGTGGCAGATACCGACGCGCAGAGGTTCGCCACGAAGCGATACTTGCACCTGACCGCAGAGGCATTTTCCCGAGTAGATCGTCATGTGTCTCATCCTGCTTCGCAACTGCTGGATCCGGAAAACGACAGAGGCGGGTATTGGGTTCCCGCGGGACGGTTGGGCTTCGATCTCACGCGGTCGCGCAAAAAATGCGCGCCATGCCGCGAGGTATGTTTGGTCGGAACCTTTGTCCGTCCCATGGCTTCTGTAAATTGTAAACGGAGGAATCAAACCATGGCACATGCCGACGAACAGGAGATCATCGATCTCGAACAGGAATTCTGGCGGACCATTCTGGAGAAGGATACCGAAGCATCGGTGGCGATGCTGCCCGACCGGTCGATCGTCGTGGGGGCGCAAGGGGCGGCCGTTCTTACCCGCGATGACTATCGCAGGATGGCCGACCAGGCCGAAGGCTCCTGGAAGCTCAACGCGTTTCGCCTCGACGACGTCAGCGTCATCTTTCCGCGCGAGGACGTAGCCGTCATCGCCTACACGGTGACGGAAGAGATGGAAGTCGAGGGCGAGCCTTTGACGATAAAGGCGGCCGACGCCACCACCTGGATCCGCAAGGACGGTGGATGGTTGGCCTCCCTTTACACGGAATCGGTGCTCGGCGATCCCTTCGGAACGCGTCTGACGCCCTGCATTCGGCGTGCTGCGAACACGTGGGCCGCAACGCCGCGCACCCGATCTGACCGCGGGCAGACGGAAAATCACTGAACCGTCGTGATCTCCGGCGGAAGCCACTTGCCTTCAAGGAATTCCTCGCGGGGCGAATAGAGGCGCATGAGCAGGTTGAACGGTGCTTTTCCGACCGGCAACCAGTTCGCCTCCTTGTCCTTGCCCGGAGAATCCGCCTGGATGTAGAGATCGACCGAGCCGTCACTATTGGCAACGAGCTTGTCGCGGTCGCCGATTGCCTGACGCTTCAACGTATTCGGGATCAGATAGCCTTCAGCGTCATAAGCTGTCACAGACCAGAACGCATCCACCGGTGGCAGCTTGCCCTTGTCGAAATGTAGGACGTACTTGTTGGCGCCATCCAGCGGACGGCCTTCGTTGTCACTGGAAAGCGCCGGATAGACCGCGTCCTGCGGCAGATTCTCGCCGACGCAGCATTGGGCGATCGCCGCGCGGTAGAGATAGTCCACGCCATAGGCGCCGCTGCGGGTGGTATAGACCCACCCCTTGCCGCCCGTACCGGCAGCCTTGTTGCCCTCGGCCACGACCAGCGCCTTGCCATCACCGTAACCACGCTCGAACGCCTTTTGAAGGCTGGGCGACGACGCCTTCAGATCGAAGCTCTCACCAAGCTTGAAACCAACCCGCTCCAGGCGGTGAATCATAGGATAATCGACCGGGTTCGGCGGATTGTCCTGCAACAGCTCGGCGAAGCGCTTGAAAAAGCCGGCGGCGTCCATCTGGTCCACAAGAACCGGCGGCGGCGTCTTCATGTCGATGGAGGGATCGACCTTGCCCTTGGCCGGTGCATAGGAACCTTTGCCCCAGGCAGAGAGTGGTGTCAGCTTGTAGCGATCCTGCACCTTGTGGACGCTTTCATAGTCTGCCGCACCGTTGGTCTGCGTACGTCCGATCATCCAGACGTAGCGCGTGGGGCTCCTGATCAATTCCAACCCATCCGGTGCGCTGCCACTCCATTGCGGCCCTACCACCAGGAATTCCCGCGCCATATTCCTCCCGGTCGTCCGCGTGCCCGGAACGGCGAACACATCCGTCCAGAGGCTCAGCATCGGCAACAGGAAGTAGCGGTCAGTCGCAGGCACCGACAGGACAACCGGCTCCGCCGTCAGGTCGAGCGTGGCGGCCGAATAGAGAGTGTCGACGTTCTCGCGGATAACAATTTTGTCGTCGGGGTTGGGAAAAGCGCGCGCGTGATGAAACTGATTGGGCGGGCCGAAGGCATCGCCGTCGACCGCCTCGGCGAAGTTCGACAATTTCTGCAGGGTCGTATGCGTCAACACCAGCGGATAGGCATAGACATAGGCGTCCCTGGCGATGGCATAGGCTTCCTGTTCGGTAACATCCTCTGCGCAGGCGGGGCCAGCAAGCGCCAGGAGCGCAAGCGGGATCAATTTGAGGGCTACTCTTATCAAGATGGTTCTCCTTTGCGGCTTGCCATTGCCTCCCAGCCTCACTCCACTCGCTTGAACGGCGGCGGCGCCCATGAACCGTCCAGCGCCTCCGGCCTGGGCGCATAGATGCGCAGGGTCGGCCCTATCGCGCCGGATTTCGGCGCGGGCAGCCAATTCGATTCCTTGTCGGTCCCGGGCGATTCCGCCTGGATGTAGATGTCGAGCGAGCCGTCCTCGTTGAAGGTCAGCTTGTCGCGGTCGCCGATCGCAAAGCGATTGATCGGATTGGGAACCTGGAAGCCCTGATTGTCGTACATAGTGAGCGACCAAAATGCGCCGGCCGGCGGCGTCTTGTCCTTGTCGAAGTGCAGCACATACTTGTTGGCACCGTCGAGCGGCTTTCCGTCGCCATCCACGAAGGCCGAGGGGTAGATCGCATCGGCTGGCAGATTGGCGCCGAGCCCAGCGAGCGCGACGATGGCGCGCTGCCGATAGGACGTACCATAAGTCCCCATGTTGTCGACGGTGATGTTCCAGCCGTTGACGTGGCTGCCTCCCTCTTTGATGCCGGTGATCATGTCTTCGAGGCCCTGCTTGGCGCCCCCGTTGATGGCGTCGACGGTTGCCTGGTCGAGCGTACTGCTGTCCCAGCCCTTGCCAGGTTCGAGCCCGATCGCCCGCATCCGGAAGAGAATCGGGTAGTCATTCGGATGCGGCGGGAATTTCTGCATCAGTTCGGCAAAGCGGGTGAACAGTTCCACACCCGTCATCTTGCCGACCGTTACAAGCGGCGGCGTCTTTGTGTCCACGCTTGCATCGACCGAAGGTGTGGCCGCTGGCGCGTCGGACTTGCCCCACTGGTCGAGCGGCGTCAGCTTCAATCCATCCTGCACCTTGTGAACATTGTCGTAGTCGGAGGGACCGTTGGTCTGGACGCGCCCCATGATCCAGATCATCGACGTCGGCGTGTCAATACGCTGAACGCCTTCCGGAAGATCGCCCTGCCAACCCGGAGGCACGTAGACAAAATTGCCATCCCCCGTGCCAGTCGTCCGCGAGCCGAGAGAGGAAAACACATCCGTCCACATGTCGAGAGACGGCACCAGATAGAAACGCCCGCCGGTATCGGGAACCGAAAGGACCATCGGCCCCTTGCTGAGGTCGAGCCAGGCGAAGGAATAGAGGGTGTCGAAGTTGAAGCGGACGACATCCTTGGCATCGGCGGCCGGATAGGCCCGGAAGTAGGCAAACTGGTTGATCGGCGCACGCCCGTGGACGGATGTTGCGTCGGGTACGGCCGTCGACTGCCGCATCGTGACATCCATCAGCACAATGGGGTAGGCGTATTGATAGACCTCTTTCGCGATCTCCCGGGCCCGTTGTTCGGAGAGGGCTTCGGCCTGCGCCGGACGATCTGTCGGCACGGGCGTGCCTTGCTCCTGGGCCCGGACCGGATCGGCCACCGTGGCAGCCAGAATGGAGACGAACAAGAGGGCCGTTTTCGAAATCATAAGAGGATCCTCCGCGATCCCGTCATTCGACCGTGAGGTTCCCTTCGGAGCAAGTACGTAACGGTTACATCGTGCAACGCGCGTTGGTTTGGCCCGCGACCCCTTCTACAAACCGGCTGCCCCGCCGGCTCTTTTCAGTGTAGGATGCAATCATGAGTGATGCTCAGCCTCTCTTCGACATGCTGCGCCAAACCGTGCAGCCTGACATCGCCGGCGTATTGGAGCGATTTGTCCGGGAAGCGCCGGACCGCAAGCTCTGCCGCGTCAATGCGCTCGCCTTTGCCGCCGAGCATCGGCTCGACGAAGAAAAGGTCATCGCCGCCTTCCTGCATGCCTCACGCCTCGGGCTGTTCGAGCTGTCGTGGAATGTGCTCTGCCCCGGCTGCGGCGGTGTGCTTGACAGCAATACCTCGCTGAAGACTGTGCAGAGCGACACCTATACCTGCTCGCTCTGCGCCGCCGGCTATGAGCCGACGCTCGACGAGATGGTGGAAGTGACCTTCACCGTCAACCCGCGGGTACGCCACATCGAGGCCCACAACCCGCACGAGCTGCCGCCGCTCGAATATTTCCGCCAGATCTACTGGGGCTCCGGCATCGAGTTGCCGGAGGACGACTACGAGGCCCAGGTCGACGATTTCATGATCGAGGCGCTCGAACTGCCGCCCGGCGAAAAGGCGGTCATCTCGCTGCAGATGCCGGCGGAATTCATCATCGTCTTCGAGCCGGTGACCCATGCCGCGCAATTCATCGACGTCAAGGGCGAGCCGACCAAGGAGCGGCGGACGCTGTCGCTCGTCTTCGATCGCGGCCACCGGCACGACGAGGCGTTGACCATGCAACCGGGTCCGCTGCGCATCCAGGTGGAAAACCATACGGATGTGCGCACCCTGCCCTCGGTCTGCATCGCCAATGACACCCTGCACGATATTCTCGGCCGCCGGCGTCCGTTCCTCACCGCCAAGCGGCTGCTTTCCAACCAGACCTTCCGCGATATCTACCGCACCGACACGATCGACGTAGACCAGCGGCTGAAGATCACCAGCCTCACCTTCCTGTTTTCCGATCTCCGCGGCTCGACCGAACTTTACGAGCGGGTCGGCGATCTCGCGGCCTTCGATCTGGTGAAGACCCACTTCAGCGTCGTCAACGAGATCGTTGGCTCCGAGGCCGGCGCCGTGGTCAAGACCATCGGCGATGCGGTCATGGCCACCTTCCCGACACCGGATCGGGCGGTTGCCGCCGCCATGCGCATGCGCGAGGCGATGCGCAAACTCAACGATGACAGGGGCTCCGAGGATTTGCTCTTGAAGATCGGCATCCACGAGGGACCGTGCATCGCCGTCAGCCTCAACGAGCGCCAGGATTATTTCGGCCAGACGGTCAACATCGCCTCGCGCGTCCAGCATCTCGCGAGTTCGCGCGAGATCTTCGCCACCAGCTCCGTGCTCGACGACCCGCGCGCCTCCGGCCTGCTCAGCGACCGCGGCCTCAATCCGCAGTCGCACAATGTCGCCCTGCGCGGCATCACCAACGAGATCAGTATCTTCTCGATCCCGTAAGCGCGGCTGGCCTTCTGGATCGCCGCAATTCCGGACGGAAAACCGTTTCACACTTTTCCTGGAATTGCTTAAACCACCGGCGGTATCAGCGTCAGCACGTCGCCGTCATCAGGGATCACCAGCTTCGTCAAGGGGATGCCATGGGCATCGGCTGCTGCCCGCAGCTCCCGTCGGCTGACCGTCGCGTGATCCAGCGCCTCCATGTGCGTTGCAATGACGATGCTGTTTTTCGCCGTCTCGCAGACCTTGATCGTCTGTTCAGCATCCATGACGATGAGATCGCCATTCCACTTCGCGCCGCAGGAATGGGTGACGATGATATCCGGCTTCGTTTCGCGGATTGTGTTCTCGATCGCCGGATAGAAGACCGTGTCGCCGGCCCAGTAGACCGTCGGCTCGCCCTTCGCCTCAAGGCTGAAACCGATGACCGGCCCCATGTCCTGGACGACAGGGCCGAGCCCATGGCTGCCGTCACGCCTGGTCAGCTTCAGACCCTGCCAGCTGGCCTTGTCGGAAAGCGGCGTGACGTCGCGAAACCCGGCGGCGCGGATCGCCTCCTCGTCGCCCGGCTGACAGAAGATAGGTAGCCCCTTCGGCACCCGCTCCTTGGCGGTATCGTCGAAGTGATCCTCATGCAGATGCGAGATGATGACGAGTTCCACGCCGGCCAGGATCGTATCGATGTCGACCGGCAGCTCGACCGTCGGATTGGGCGAGCGCCCGGCAAAGGACGGCAGGCTGTCCTTTGGCCCCAGAAACGGATCGACCAGCACGGTATGGCCGGCATAGTCGAGCTTGAGCGTGGCGTTGCGGATAAGCTGGAGTTTCATGGGGAGTCCTCCCTTGGCGGAAAGCAGTGACGGATGTCGCCGTGATCCTTGCTGAGGCGGCGGTAAAATCAAGAGCCGAAATTTGCCCTCTTCCACGCCGCCAAAAGGCGCGCAACGGCATTCGGCCGGCGGAACTGAGACGCTCCAGCCAACGCCGGCAGCGCCCGGATCGCCGCCCGCCTACGCGCAGCCTCTCACCGCCAGCCGCAATCCCAGGGCTGCCCCCTTGCCGCCCGGTGACAGGCGAAGGCGCGGCCGCAAGAGTGGGTGGCGGTAATCGTCGTCCTGCCGCGGCCAGAGCCGCGGGAAAACATCTGCCGGAAGGCGACATCCGCATTGTCGGGGCAGTCGGCAAAGCTCTTCTTTTTCAGCTCGGCCGGCGGGCTGATCGCTCGCGTGCCGGTGCTCTTCGCCGGTGTCTTGGCGGTGCCCTGGGTCGCACTCGGCTCGGGCACTTTGGCCTCGCGCCGGATCGTCACGCAGCGGCCATCTTTTGCCTCCTGGTTTCGCGCACAGGCAAGCGGGCATATCCGCGCCCTCTCGGCCTTCAGGCGTTCGAGCACGTCGCTGGAAGGTTCGAGCGTCGCGAGTTCGACCTTGCTGTGCCTGGCAAATGCCTCCAGCGCCTTGCGGCTGCCGGCGCCCCAGAGCCCATCCTCGCTGCCGGCCTGACAGCCGAGCCGGTTCAGCTGCTGCTGGATCGATCGGGTCAAGGCGCGATCGTCGGTACCCGCTGCGGCTGCGGCCGGATCGACGGCCGCCACGGCCTGGCCGGCCGGCACACCGGTCACGCCCCCGGTTGCCGGGGCGGAGACCCGCTCGATGATGCGGATCTTGGCCCGCGCCAGGGATGCGAAAGCGCCATCGGGATATTGCTGCAGATAGGCGTCGAACAGATCGCGGTCCGTCCCATCCTTGATCGTTTCCCAATAGGCAAGCTCGGCGGTCTGGTCGGTCGCCGGCTCCTTGACCGACGCCGGTTGGCCGCCATCGGCAGGCTTCAGCACCACCTCACCGGTCAGCGAGGAATTGTCCCAGGGCACCTGCTTGCCGCCGGTTGCCGAAAGAACGTCGCGGCGCACATCGATCAGCTCGCGGGTGATGTCGCGTCCCGGCTGGCCGAGGTGCCGGAGCAGCGCCGACGTAAAGGGAGAGTTTCGCCCGCTGCCGTCGAGCGCGACATTGCCGGGCTGGGTGGCAAAGGCGATCAGCGTGCCGATGCCGGTGCCGACCTTGGCAAGGCCCCGGCCGACCGAGGCCGATCGGGTGCCCATGGAGCGAGCGAGATTGACCGCGAGCGGATTGTCGCGACAGGCATCGAGCAGCACGACATTGACCCTGGTGCTGCGCTCCATCGCCGACAGGATCAGGTTCATCGGCACAGCCTCGAAATCGAGATCGACATGGGAGGCGAGCTTGGCGTCGATAGGGGCAAGGTAGTTCTCGCCGTTCACCTGAAGGCCGTGGCCGGCATAGTAGAACAGCGCCAGATCGGCGCCGTCGAGCCGGCCGACGAAATCGCGCAATACGCGCCGCACGCCCGAGAGGTCGAGATCCACACCCGTCACCACCTCGAAGCCGAGCCCTTCGAGCTTGGCCGCCATGTCGGCAGCGTCATTGCCGGGATTGGGCAATGCCGCCACATGCTGATAGGCGGAATTGCCGATGACCAGCGCCACGCGCTTCTCGGCAACCGCCTGCGACGCGCAAAACACCCATAGAACGGCCAAGGCGATGCGAAGGAATGGCATGGTTCCCCTCCGGCAATGCGCGAACGACCGTGGCGGTCAACATCGGCCGAACAGCCGAGCGTGCTACCGGGCATGGGTCGTGTCAATGCGCTTCGAAGGGATGGCATAGGCATTCGCCGGGCCACCCTATCTCTCGTCGTAGTGACGGGCGGGAGTGCCGGTTCATTCGCCATCCAATGGGATTAGCGCGCCATGGTTAGCTGTGGGCGCGAAGGCGCTCGAAAGTGGAAACATCGAGAGCGGAAAGCTGCTCTCGATTTCGAGAGCCAGAGCGTCGTCTGTGCGGTCCTCTGAACGAACCACGCTCCAGGGGCGCGGAAGAAGCCCGCGCCCTTCAATGGCTGGTTTTCCGGCTACTTCACCACGACATTGCCGTTGACGATCTCGACATTCTCGTCGCCCTGCAGGCCGATGCGGTCGCCGCTCGGCGCGGTCACGAAACAGCCGCTCGGGCAGATCATCTCCGTGGCGCCTGCGGCGATCGCCACTTCCATGCGGCTTTCGCCTTCGACGACGACCAGGACGGCGGTCTCGCTGTCCTTGTTCGTGACCGTCGCGGCACTGGCCGCGCCTGCCATAGGCACGTAGGCCACCAGTACGCCGGAAAGCAAAGCAATCACAGATTTCTTCATTGCCCATCGGCGCCCGAAGCGCCGCCCTCTCGCCGAGCCGGCCGCCCCGTCGGTTTCGCGACGCTGCGCCGGCCACCTCTTCAGCCGATGACAACGTAATCGGTCACCAGAAGAATTGCATGCTTTTTATGGCACGCCGGCTGAATAGCGGCTGAACGCTCCGTTTATCAGCGGTTTGGGTTTGATCTGCGGCTGGCGGTTCGGCGAGTGCCCGTTTCTTCTGCCTCGCCTTCCTCGTTGAGCGGCGCTGCGGAAGCAGCCGGTTTGCCCGAAGCCGTCGCCTTGGCCGACGCTCTTGCCTCGGCGGAGGTTGCGCCCTTCGGCTCGCCCACCTCTTCCGGGTGGTGGCTTTCGATGCCGGTCTGGTCCTCGACCGGCACGTCCTCGATCTTCACCGGGAATGGCGCGCCGATCTCCTCGTCGCGGAAACGTTCGTAGATCGACACGCGCAGGTCGTTGCGCACGCCGCCGCCGGTCAAGACATCGGCGACGTAGATCCGAAGCTCGAAGGTCATGCGCTCGTCGCCAAAGGCGGTGAAGCCGACCGTCGGCGACGGGTTCTTGAGGACCATCGGATGCGCGGCGGCAATCTCCGACAGCAGCTCCATGATCCGGCGCGGATCGCTGGCATAGGTGACGGTGACGGCGATTTCGGAGCGGCCGAGCTTGTTGCGGTGCGTCCAGTTGCCGACCGAGGCGTTGATCAGCAGCGAGTTCGGCATCATGATCGACTGATGCTGGAAGGTCTCGATCTCGGTGGCGCGTACCGAGATGCGCTTGACGAAGCCTTCCGTCGTGCCGCTGACGATCCAGTCGCCCACCTTGAACGGGCGCTCGACGAGCAGGATCAGGCCCGAGACGAAATTCGAGACGATGTTCTGCAGACCGAAACCGACGCCGAGCGAGAGAGCACCGGCGACGAGCGCGAGGTTCGAGAGATCGATGCCCGCTGCCGAGAGGCCGATGAGGCCCGCAAGGCCGACGCCGGTATAGCCGATGCCGGTGCGGATCGAGTTGCGCACGCCGGCGTCGACCCGGCTTCTCGCCATGATGTTGCCGTCGATCCAGCGCTGCACGAAGCGGGTGACGGCAAAACCGAGCGCGAAGAACAGGACGCCCGCGAGGATGCCGACCAGCGAAATGGTGATCGAGCCGATCCTGATCTCGGTCACCATCCGGTAAGCCCAGGACTCGATGTCGGCGACCTGGAAGCCCCACTGCAAAAGGATCAGCGGGATGAAGAAGAGGACGACCAGCGCATAGATGCTCAGGCCCGCGGCAAGACCGATCTGGTCGAGCGCCACCTGTTCCAGATTGTAGCGCCGCTCGAGGTAGCGCCCGGCCGCGGTCTCGGCAAAGGCGCCCTGCTTTGCCACCGCGCGGCCGGTGAGAATGCCAATATACATCGTCACCAGGATCGCGCCGGTGATGATGATCTGCGTGGCGATGAAGCGGGCTAGACCGACATAGCCGGAGACGGCCGCAATGATCAGCAAAGCGCCGGTCGCAAGCAGCGCGAACGACACCAGCCGCGGCCAGGCGTGGCCATGCGCATCGAAGGACTCGTCCTTCCTGAGCGTCGGCTTGATCCAGGCCGACGCCATGATGATGAGGCCGATGACGATGGAGGCGATGTAGCTCTTGACGACGGTGAGCACGACTGGCGAGCCGAGCGCCTCGCTGACGCCGCCGAACAGGTAGTCGAGACCGTTGACCAGCGCCATGGCGACGATCGCGATCATCAGCATCCTGGCGCCGCGATCGGAAACCCTGACGAGCCGCCAGCGCGCATCGCGCGGCGACAACACCGCCTGGGCGAGCCGTGTCACGAAGAACACCACCACCGCCACCCCGAGCGTAATGGCAATGATCGGTGCGATGTCGGAGCGCAGCACGTTGAAGCCACGCAGGAACAGGAAGCTTGAAATCGCGAAGGCGGCCGAGGCGATCGTCGGGATCAGCGTCGACCAGAAGGCGACCGACAGGCGGCGGAAGTAGTTCGGCTCCTCATCGGTAATGTCATGCCGGATCAGCGGGCGAAAGAGCCTGCGGCTGCCCGAAAGGAACACGAGCGCCGCCAGCATCGACAGGAACAGCGCTGTCAAAAGCGGCACGCGCTTGTAGTTCCAGGCAAAGCTCAGCCAGCTCCCGACACTGCGCGTAAGCACGCGGGTTTCGTCCGCCGTCGCCGTCAGCGCGTCGTCGAACATGCCGGTCGAGACTTCGGTGTTCTTCAGCAGCGTGTTGGAAAACAGCGCCCGCCTTGTCGCGGTAATGGTGTTCGAAAGCTTCGTCGCCTGGATCGAAAGACCTTCCGCCTCGCCGGTGAGCGCGTTGATGGCGCCGCGCTCGGCCATCAGCCGCTTGCGCTCTGCGGTCACGATGTCGGCTTCGGGCGGCTGTCCCTCGGCCGGCGGATCGCCGAGTTCGGTGAGCCGCGCCTTGATTTCGTCGAGGCGCGGCCGGGTCGAGACCGAAACGCCGATGATTTGCTTGGCGAGCGCGTCGACCTGAACCTTGATGTCGGCAAGTACGATGTCGTCGTCCT
Organism: Ensifer sp. CCNWLY38; assembly: GCF_037120565.1. Taxonomy (NCBI): domain Bacteria; kingdom Pseudomonadati; phylum Pseudomonadota; class Alphaproteobacteria; order Hyphomicrobiales; family Rhizobiaceae; genus Ensifer; species Ensifer sp. CCNWLY38. Next base: position 171,690 of record NZ_JBBBBO010000002.1, on the reverse strand, counting down.
TGGCCTTGTCAACGCGGTCCGTCAGCCGCTTGAGCTCCTCGCCGGCCTTGGCGAGCTGATCGGCCGCCTGGCTCTGGGCCGGCGGCGTGGCATCCGCCGGCACCGCCTCGCCGGCCGGCGGTGTTGCCGTCTGCGCCGGTTGGGTTGCCGTCGCGGCCGGCTGGGTGGCAGCGCCGGGTGTCGCGCCGCCGGGTGTCGCGCCATTGGCAGCGGGCTGCGCGCCATCCTTAGCGGGTGCCGCCGCCTTGCCGGCCGGTTGCGTTGCGGTCTGGGCCGGCTGGGCTGGCGTCGCCTTCTGCTCTGGCTGTGCTGTGTTCTGAGCCGTACCTTGTGCCGGTTGCGTCGTCTGTTGCGCCACGACCGGGCCGGCGGCGGCAAGCGCCAGCAGGCAGACGAAAATGGCAGGCAATTTTCCGACAGAACGCAATTTCATGATCCTTGCAGGTTGAGACCGTGGTGCGGAATCGCGTCAGTGGTCATCACAATGCGATGTGAATACGAAAGACGGCGGAAAGATGCAAAAGACGCCGCCAATTGCGCTCCAACGCCGGATTTTTCGTCAGAAACCGGCGCCGGGCTGTGCCAGATAGGCAAGCTCGGCGTCTGTCGAGACGCGGGCCAGGAGGGCATTTCGGTGCGGGAAGCGGCCGAATTGTTCGATCACCTCGCGGTGGCGGATGGCATAGTCGAGATAGTCGGCATCGCCGAGTTCAGTGAAAAGCTTCACCGACATGGTCTGGTCGGTCAGGTTTTCCGAATGCTCGAACGGCAGATAGACGAAGGCGCGCGCTTCCGGCTTGATCGCCATGTCGGCACCGACGCCGACGGCGAGCTTCGCCTCGTGCAGCGCCAGGCAATCGGTCGCGAAGGCAAGCGGCGTGCCGCGATACATGTTGCGCGGCATCTGGTCGAGCAGGATGATCGCCGCCAGCCGGTTCTCCGGCGTTGCCCGCCAGATCTCGCTGACCCCGCGGGCAAGCGCCAGATGCGATGCCTGGAAACGACGAATGCAGGCCTTATCCAGTTCGCCGCTCATCGTGAACCAGTCGTCATAGGTGAGCTCGCCGAACCAGAAGTTCAAAACGTCGTCCGGCGTGCAGATTTCAACTTCGTTCGTCATTTGCTCCCTCGTGCTGCTCTTCTGCCGGTCCTGCCCCTTTCGAGGCCCGATCGGGCAGCCATGCATGCGCTACAGCGACCTTTGCGCGTCTTATTAGACGCGCAAAGGTCGCTGTAGCAGTTTGAATTGCTGCATGTTTTTGTCCTTCAATCGGCTACGATCAAAGGAAACATGCAATAAGACATAGGCGTCGACCGGCCCATGTCCATGCACAATTTCGATGCACGCCTTACGCGCGCCGCGTGAGGATGGCAACAAAGGCGATGCCGCCGACAATGCCGGTAACCACGCCGATCGGCATGTCCTCTGGCGCCATGATGACCCGGGCGACGAGGTCGGCCATGATCAGCGTCAAGGCGCCAAAGAAGGCCGAGAGCGGGATGACCCGGACATTGTCGCTGCCGGCAAAAAGCCGCACGAAATGCGGCACCATCAGCCCGACGAAGCCAATCGCGCCGGAAAAGGCCACCATGACCCCGGTCAGGAGCGCAGTGACGACGAAGAGCGTCAGACGGAAGCGGCGCACGGGAATGCCGAGCGTCATCGCCGTCTCGTCGCCCATGGCAAGCGCGTTGATCTCCCGCGATCGGACGACCAGCCAGCCGAGCGAGACTGACAGCACGAGCGCCGGATAGATGAGATGCGGCCATTGCGCGAGACCCAGGCCGCCGAGCATCCAGAAGATCACCGTGTGCGTGGCCCGCGGGTCGCCGAGGAAGATCATGAGATTGCCGATCGACGTTAAGACGAAGGCGACGGCGACGCCGGCAAGCACCAGGCGATCGGCACTGGTGCCGAGCGCGCGGGAAACGAAGGCGACCAGCACGGTTGCCAGCAGCGCGCCGCCAAAGGCAAAGAGCGGCACCGTGAGAAGACCGAGGATCATTCCCGTGTGGAGCAGTGCGACGATCGCCCCGAGCGCGCCGCCCGAGGAGACGCCGAGCAGGTGCGGATCGGCAAGCGGATTGCGCGTCACCGATTGCAGCACGGCGCCTGTCAGCGCCAATCCGGCGCCGACAAGCCCCGCCAGCATGACCCGCGGCAGGCGCACGTCCCAGACGATGCTTTCGCGCCCCGCCGACCAGAAGGCCTCGACGCTGCCGGGCGCGAGCTTGCTTGCAACGATCGACCAGACGGTGGTTACCGGAATCGGCGCCGAGCCGAGCGACACGCCCGCGGTCACGGTCAGGAGAAGCAAGAGCAGCGCCGCGAGCACCCCGACCCCGCCGCGGAGCGCCCGAACGGGAACAACCCGCGAAACGGCAGCGGGACCAGGCGACGTATCCTCAGCCAGCATCGGTTACAGGCCTTCGCCGTGAAAGACCTTGGCGAGCCGGGCGATGGCGTCGATGTTGCGCGGCCCCGGCGTCGCCTCGACATACTCGAGCACCACGAAGCGGTCGTTCCTGACCGCATCGATATTGGCGAAGGCCGGGTTGTTCTTCATGAAGGCGATCTTGTCCTCGGCTTTCACCTCGCCGTAGTTGACGATCACCACGACCTCGGGATTGCGATCGATCACCGGCTCCCAGGAGACCTCCACCCAGCTCTTGTCGACGTCGTCCATGATGTTGGCGCCGCCGGCGGCCTCGATCATCGCCGTCGGGATGCCGAAACGGCCTGATGTGAAGGGCTTTTCCTCGCCGGAATCATAGACGAAGACGCGCGTCGGCTTTTCGCGGCCGGCATTTGCCTCGGTGATCTCGGCCAGTTGCCGGCGGTAGCCGTCGACCAGCGCCTCGGCGCGATCCTCGACGCCGAAGATGCGGCCGAGATTGAGGAGATCGACGAACATGTCGTCCATCGTAGGCTTTTCCCTGGCCATGACGTGGATGCAGGATTCGGTGAGTTCGTAGACGTTGATCTTGAACGGCGCCAAGGTCTCGGGCGTCACCTCGCCGCCGACCTTCATGCCGTAGTTCCAGCCGGCGAAGAAGAAGTCGGCGTCGGCGTTGAGAAGCACTTCCTTGGTCGGATACTTCTCCGCAAGCTCCGGCAGTTCCTTCACACCTTCACGCAGCTTTTCATCCAGCGTCTTCCAGCCGGAAACGCCGGTGTAGCCGACCATGTGGTCCTGCAGTTTCAGCGCCAACATCATCTCGACCAGATTGACGTCGTTGGCGATCGCCCGCTTGGGCGCGGCATCGAAGGTCACCTCGCGGTTGCAGCTCTTGACGGTGACCGGATAGGCGAGCGCCGGCACAGCAGTGGCGATGAGAAACAGGAAGGCAGAGGAGGCAATGTTGATCTTCATGAAATGGATCCCTGTCGATGAAGTGAAAAGGAGAAACGGGCGCTGCCGGCAACGGCGGTGCTGTGGGCGGTGGCGGTGACGCCAAAGGCAGAGGAAAGCGCCCGCGGGCTCAGCACGTCGTCGGGTGTGCCAAAGGCGGTAAGGCGCCCCGCGGTCACGATCGCCACGTCGGTCGCGAACTCGGCGGCGAGATTGATGTCGTGCAGCGTCGAAACGATCGTCAGCTTCAGCGTCTGCAAGAGCTCGAGGATTTCGAGCTGGTGGCGGATGTCGAGATGGTTGGTCGGCTCATCGAGGATGATGATGCGCGGCTCCTGGGCAAGCGCCCGGGCGATCAGCACCCGCTGCTTCTCGCCGCCTGAGAGCGTCGAGAACTGGCGGCCGGCGAGATGGGCGAGATCGAGATGGCAAAGCGCATGGTGCACGCGCTCGCGATCCGTGTCCGTCCAGCCGTTGAGCCCCTCCCGCCGCGGGATGCGGCCCATCATCACGACATCGCGCACGCTGAAGGGAAAATCGCCGGGCATTTCCTGAAGCACGACGGCGATCGTCTTCGCCGCTTCGCGCGCCGAAATCGACCAGAGGTCGACGCCGTCGACCTCGATGCGGCCCGCATTCGGCTGCACCGCCCGGTAAAGGCAGCGCAGAAGCGAGGTCTTGCCGGCTCCGTTCGGCCCGAGGATCGCAAGCCGGCTGCCCGCCTCGATTGCGAAGTCCATGTCGTCGACCAGCTTCAACCCCGGGCGCGGCCCCCAGCAAAGCCCCTCGACACGGAGGGCTGCTCCTGTTGCGGTGCAGGTCATGGTCTCATCCCTCCCCGGCAGCGCCACGCGTCCATCCCGGATGCACCAAACGCGCTTGAGCGCATGCGTGTCGCGCTCATTGGAAGTGGCCCGCAAGGTCTTCGGAGACGAGCATGGCCGCCGGGATGCGGGCAAGCGTCTTGCCTTTAAGCCCGCGCGGCCGTTCGGCAGCCCGCGTCATGCCGTCGCCGCGCTCCGCATAGGTGGCGGCAAAGCGGACGAGATCGTCGATATCCTCTTCCGGCGAGATGTCGCCAAAGAGATAGGTCGCCTTGCCCGTCGCCTGGAAAGCGATGGTGCAGGGGCGCGTGCATGCCGCCATGCAGACCGTGCCGGCAATCGAGAAATCACGATCGAGCGGCTCGCCGAGCGCGGCAATGCTGCGGTTAAGACGCTTTATCAGCTCGGCGCCCGGCATGCAGGGGCCACCGGTAAAGCGGCAATCGGTGCAGACCGTTATCTTGTGCTGTCGGGAAGTCGGCTCAGCCATTTTCTCTCTCCGCCGGACTGACGGCAAGAGATGGCGAAGCGGCAGGATGACGGATGACCGTCGCGCAAAAGCCAGTTCTTTTCCATCGGAACACCCCGTCCGTTGTGGTTGATCGGTTCGATGGCAGGTCTCCTGGCTCGCGGGTCGCGGCGCATCCACGTCTTCCCGGCCATTGGCCAGTGACATGGTGTGAATGCGCTGTCCGCTCACAGTTGCGGGGGCAGCCACGGTTTCGGTCCCGTCAGGGTCGTCCGTTCCGTGTTCCCTTTTCAGCCGCTTCCGCATTGTCGCGGACGCAGCACCATCGCGCTCTTCCTCGCACGAATCGGCAGCGGATACAACCGATGGGGTCCGGCGGCCGGGATCTATCAACATGCGGCTTATGGTCATGCATTTTTTGTTATGTGATAACATTACAAGAATCAACATAAAAATGATGATCAGCCGTTCAACTGCTCTCTACGGCGCAAGGCGTCGCTCGAGGGGCACGAACGGCGTATCCTTGATCTTTGGCTTGTCGGAAAAGGAGCTCTGCCATGGCTGCCTATTTGATCGCCGATGTCGATATCACCGATGCAGCGACCTTCGAGGAATACAAAAGAGAGGTGCCGGCGACGGAGGCCCGCTATGGCGGGCGCTATCTCGGCCGTGGGGGTGCGACCCGGCTACTCGAAGGAGACTGGGAGCCGCACCGCCTCGTCATCATCGAATTCCCGGACATGCAAGCCTTGCTCTCCTGGTACCAGTCGCCGGAGTATCAGCGCCTGAAGGCGATCCGCGAGCGCTGTGCCAGGACACGTATCATAGCACTCGAAGGCGTCGCCATCTGAAGCGGAGCGCAAGACTGGCCGCAATTGCCGGCCTTGCTCGTGAAACGAACGGATGAGCGCGCCCGTCACTTCAAGCTTCGCGGCGCGCGGATGAAACGACTGCTAGGGGCATGCGCTCCGGACCTATCAACGTGCAGCGTTTCGTCATGCAGTTATTTGCAATGCCAGAGTTGAATTGCCGATGGGGCTCGAGCTGAGATAAACTCGCGCATTGGTTGCGGATAGTGCGCCGTCGCCGTCCCGAACTTGCCTTCGCCGGCCGGATATCCAGCCCGACGCCGGCGAACCGCCACCCGCCTGATGCTCCCGGAAAAGCCCGGAATTGCCGCATGTGTTACCGTCACGTAACCCTATGGGCGTTGAGAAAATCAACGGCCGCAGCAACAATTTGTAGAGCTAGGATTGGGCATCGATAAACCACGGAAGAAGGCTCAACTTAGACGCGTAAATATCCGAAGGATGGCAACTCAGCTTTTTGAAGGGGACGGCTGTGAATCCAATTGACTTCTTCGTCGACACGCTTCGGACATACCCGCCCGTCGCCGTCTTCCTCGCCCTCGGCATCGGCTTCCTGATCGGGCCCATCAAGGTCGCGGGGTTCAATCTCGGAAATGTCACCGCCACGCTGCTGGCAGGTGTTCTCATCGGGCAGCTGGGCATCCAGGTTTCCGGTGATCTGAAGTCCACCTTGTTCCTGATCTTCCTGTTCGCCGTCGGCTACGGTGTCGGCCCGCAATTCGTGCGCGGCTTGAGCACCGATGGGCCGAAACAGATTGCCTTTGCGCTGTCTGTCCTGGTGCTGTGCCTGATCGTTCCCTATCTCTGCGCGCTGATCGCCGGGCTGCCGCTTGGCTACGGCGCCGGCATGTATGCCGGCTCGCAGACGATCTCGGCTGCGATCGGCGTTGCCACCGACCAGATCAATTCGCTCGGGCTGACGCCGGAGCAGGCCAAGACCTTTGCCGACCAGATTCCGATTGCCTATGCGGTCACCTACATCTGGGGCACGATCGGCTCGGCCATCATTCTCGCCCAGCTTGGCCCAAAACTTCTCGGCATCGATCTTCCGGCGGCCTGCAAGGAGTATGAGGCCAAGCTCGGCGGCGGCACCGAGAGCAGCGAACCCGGCATCACCCGCGCCTATCATGATTTCGGTCTTCGGGCCTATCGGATCGACGAAGCAAGCGGGCTAACCGGAACGCCGGTCAAGGCCCTGCTTCCCGGCATTCGCGTCTTCGTCGAACGCCTGCGAAGAGGCGATCAGATCATTGAAGCGGATGGCAACACCGTGCTGCAGCCGGGCGACGTCGTCGCCTTCTCCGGCAGGCGCGCCCTGCTGGTCGAAAACCTCGACAGCAAGCTGACGGAGGTCGAGGACAAGGAACTGCTGAACGCGGAGGCTGAAGTCGTCGACGTCTATGTGACCAGCAAGGCGCTGGCCGGAAAGACACTCGCCGAAGTCAGCACGATGGATTGGGCGCGCGGCGTTTATGCCCGCAAGATCGTGCGCTCGCTGGTCGAGATCCCGGTCCTTCCCGGCACGACCGTCGAGCGTGGCGACATCGTCACCATCGGCGGCGCCAGGAGGCATGTCGAAGCGGCGATCAAGGCTCTCGGCTTTGCCGATCGCCCGGTCGAAACCACCGACATCGCCTTCCTCGGCTGGGGTCTTTTCATCGGCGCGATGATCGGGGCGCTGACGATAACGATCGGCGGTATTCCGATCGGGCTTTCCACGTCAGGCGGCGCGTTGCTTGCCGGTCTCGTGCTCGGCTGGCTGCGCACCACCTACCCCGCCTTCGGCCGCATCCCGTCGCCGGCGCTGTGGCTGTTGAACACGCTCGGCCTCAACATCTTCATCGCCGTGGTCGGCATCGGCGCCGGCCCGGGCTTCGTCGCAGGCCTCCAGGAAGTCGGCATTTCGCTGTTCATCTGGGGAGTCGTTGCAACCTCCATCCCGATGATCGCCTCGGTGCTCATCGGCCACTATGTCTTCAAGTTCCACCCGGCGATCCTGTTTGGCGCCTGCGCCGGCGTCAGGACCACGACCGCGGCGCTCGGCATGATCCAGGAGGCGGCCAAGAGCAAGGTGCCGGCGCTTGGCTACGGCATGCCCTACGCCATCGGCAACACGCTGCTCACCATCTTCGGCCTCGTCATCGTCATCATGCTTGCCTGAGGCGGGCAGGCAGAACCGAGACCATTGTTCCAAGTTCATAGATCACAGGGAGTGTGGATCATGTTGGACCGCAAATTCTACGACAGCATTTCCGATCTCAGCCCATTCGAGATCAAGGACGAACTGATCAAGCTCGCCAAGACGAGCTCGCAAAAATCCGCCAAGGCCTTCCTCAATGCCGGCCGCGGCAACCCGAACTGGACGGCAACGCGGGCCCGCGAAGCCTTCTTCCTGCTCGGCCAGTTCGCCCTGACGGAGGCGAAACGCGCCTACTACGATCCGAAGGCGGGCGTCGCCGGCATGCCGCCCCAGGACGGCGCGCATGCGCGGTTCCAAAAGTGGATTAAGAAACAGCTTCAAAGCACGGAAAACGCGGACGAGGAAGACGAAGGTATCCCGGCCGCCAAGACCCTCGGTGACGCCGTCACCTATGCCATCAACACCTTCGGCTTCGACCCTGATGGATTCGTGCACGAACTGACAGACTCGATCATCGGCGACAACTATCCGGTCCCCGATCGGGCGCTGCATCACAACGAGATCATCACCCACGAATATCTGATGTGGGCGATGTGCGCCGGCCACCGGCCAAGCGTGAAATTCGACCTCTACCCGGTCGAAGGCGGCACCGCCGCCATGTGCTACATCTTCAAGGCCTTGAAGAACGCCCGCATCCTCAACGCCGGCGACACGATCGCGCTCGGAACGCCGATCTTCACGCCCTATCTCGAGATGCCGCAGCTCGAGGACTACACGCTGAAGACCATCAATGTCAGCGCCGAGCAGGAAGACCGCTTCCAGTTCACCGACGATGACATCAAGGCGCTGGAAAACCCCGAGGTGAAGGCGCTGTTCCTGGTCAACCCCGGCAACCCGTCCGCCGTCGCGATGGATCCGGATTCGATCAAGCGCCTTGTTGATCTCGTAAACAACAAGCGTCCCGATCTGATTATCCTTACCGATGACGTCTACGGCACCTTCGTCCCGGGGTTCCAGTCATTGCTCGGCCATCTGCCGCGCAACACCATCGGCGTCTATTCCTATTCGAAGTATTTCGGCTGCACCGGCTGGCGCCTCGGCGTGGTGGCCGTTGCCCAGGACAATATCTTCGACGAGAGGATCAAGGCGCATCCCGAGCCGATCCAGAAGCTTCTGGAAAAGCGCTACAAGGCAATGACGCCGAAGCCGCGCGAGGTGAAGTTCATCGACCGCATCGTCGCCGACAGCCGCGACGTGGCGCTGAACCACACCGCCGGCCTGTCGCTTCCCCAACAAGTGATGATGACGCTCTTCAGCGTGGTCGAGATGATGGATGTCGAGAAGGCCTACCAGAAGGCCTGCATCGCCATCTGCACGAAGCGGTTCTGGAACCTCGTAAACGGCATGGGCGTCGAGTCCAACCCGGGCATCTATTTCGACCACTATTACGGCATCATCGATTTCGAGTTCTGGCTGCGCAAATATGTCGGGCAGGATGTCGTCGAATGGGTGAAGGACAACATCCATCCGCTCGACATTCCCTTCCGACTGGCCGAGGACCACGGCATCGTTCTCTTGAACGGCTCCGGCTTCGACGCGCCAAGCTGGTCGGCGCGCGTTTCCTTCGCCAACCTCAATGACGACGCCTATTCGCAGATCGGCCGGGCCGTGCGCTCCGTGGCGCGTGGCTATGTGCAGACCTACCAGGCGGCCAAGGGCCTGAAGATCAGCTAGCCGAGCAAGGCGGCCGGCAAACCCGCCGGCCGCCGCCTCCATGCAGCGCCGCGCCTCCAGTTAGACGCGCAAAGGTCGCTGTAGCTCCTTCAATCGGCGACGATTGAAGGGAACATGCAGTAGGGCGTGAGCAGACGCCCTGTTACCCAGCCACCCCGGATTTTCCGGCAGGGTCCTGCCGGCAAGTGAGCAGCGCATCATCGGGCTGAAGGCGCCCCTTCGGCATGGAGTTGGGAGTAAAGTGGCGTGATCGATCACCTGTTCGGCATCCTCAGAGCGCATCCGGAGCTCGCCCTGTTCCTCGCGCTCGGCATCGGCTACGCCGTCGGCAAGATCACCATCTTCGGCGTGACCATTGGCGCCGTTACCGGCTGCCTGCTGGCCGGTGTGCTGATCGGCCAGACGGGCGCCGTGTTGTCGAACGACGTGAAGCAGGCGTTCTTCCTGCTGTTCCTCTTCGCCATCGGCTACCGCACCGGCCCGCAATTCTTCCAGAGCCTCAATGCCGATGCCCTGCCCCAGATTGCCGTCACCGTGACGCTCTGCGTCGTGGCGCTCGCGGCGGCGATCCTTCTTTCGATCCTGTTCGGTTTCGATCTCGGCACGGCCGCAGGCGTCCTTGCGGGCGGGGCAACGGAATCGGCAACCGTCGGCGTCGCCATCGACACCTTCCGCAAGACGGCGCCAACACCCGAAGCCATCACCCAATTCGAATCCGCCGTGGCCACCGGCTTTGCGGTCGCCTATCTCGTCGGCGTCGTCACCGCGATCCTCGTCCAGTCGCAGCTCGCACCGCGCATGTTCGGCCGCAGCCTGAAGGAAGCCTGCGCCGAGCTCGAAGCCGAACTCAACATCGCCCCTGAGAACAGCGGCGACACCGCCCGCCGCGAGATCGAAGCACGCGCCTTCGAGATCGCCGACACGTTGGTCGGCCTGACCGTCGCGGAAGCGGAAGCCAGAGTCCCCGAACATCAGAAGGCCTATATCGAGCAGATCCGCAGGGGCAATGAGATCATCTCCCCCGCCGCGAAAGAACGACTGCAGGCCGGGGACATCATTGCTGTCGCTGGGCTTCGCGGTTTCCTGGTGGAATATGCAAGCCGGATCGGCACCGAGATCGACGACCGTGAGCTTCTCGACATTCCGGTCGAAATTCTCGACGTGGTGGTGACCAACAAGGACGTCGCCGGCAAACGCCTGTGGCAGCTCAAGCAGCAGCCGGAGGCGCGCTCGGTCTTCCTGCGCGGTATCCTGCGCGCCGGCCAGCCGATCCCGATCTTCCCCGGGCTGACGGTCCGCCGGGGTGACGTGATGTCGATCGCCGGTGCCAGGCGCCATGTCGAGGATGTTGCTGCCCGGCTCGGCTATGCGGATCGCAAGACGACGGCGACCGACATGGTCTATGTCGGCGTCTTCATCTTCCTCGGCGGCCTCATCGGCATCCCCGCGCTGAAACTCGGAGCGCTTGAAATCGGCCTCGGCGTTGCGGTCGGCGTGCTGATCGCGGGTCTCGTCGCCGGCTGGCTGCGCTCGGTCCGGCGCACCTTTGGCTTCGTGCCGGAGGCGACCCTCTGGTTCTTCGACAGCGTCGGGCTCTGCGCCTTCATCGCCTGCGTCGGCATCTCGGCTGGCCCGAGTTTCGTGGCGGGCCTCGTTCAGTCCGGTCCGGCGCTCGTGATCGCCAGTCTGCTGATCTGCCTGATTTCGCACCTCGCAGCGCTTGCGCTTGGCCGTTGGGTCTTCCGCATGAACGAAGGCGTGCTCGCCGGCACCAGCTGCGGCGCCGGAACCTCGGCACCGGCGCTCGCCGCGGTGCAGGAGGCTGCCGGCAGCCAGGTGCCAACCCTCGGCTACGGCCTTGGCTACGCCATTGGCAATGTGCTCTTGGCGCTCTGGGGCGCGGTGCTGGTCACGGTTCTCGGGTAGCGTCCAAACCGCCGACGCCAGCGTGCCGTGCCGGCCGTTTCCTGTGTCATGCGCGAAGCGGCCTGACGCTAGGTCAGGAAACTAACGCAGCGGCCAGACCACCATCAGCGTCGGTATGCTGACGATGACGATCATGAGCGAGAGCGGCAGGCCGAGGCGCGGATAGTCGCTGAACCGGTAGCCGCCCGGCCCCATGACCAGCGTGTTGCACTGGTGGCCGATCGGCGTCAGGAAATCGCAGCCGGCGCCGATGGCGGTCGCCATCAGGAAGGCTTCCGGTCTGTAGCCGAGCGCGCCGGCAAAGCTCGCGGCGATCGGCGCCATGACCAATACGGTCGCGGCGTTGTTGAGGAACGGTGTGACCGCCATTGCCGCAAGCAGGATGATGGTCAACGCGCCTTCCGGCGGCAAGCCGGCGGCAACCGTACCGAGCCACCCGGCAATGACTTCCGTCCCCCCGGTCGTGCGCAGGGAATCACTGACCGGGATCAGTGCCGCCAGCATCACGAGGATCGGCCCGTCGATCGAACGATAGACGTCGCGCAGCGGGATGATGCGGAAGATGACCATGGCAAGGGCCGCTGCGAAAAAGGCGATCGGCACCGGCACGAGGCCGACTGCCGTCGAGCCCATGGCGGCGGCCAGGACCAGAAGCGGCAACGGCGCTTTGCGCGTGGTGCCGAGCAGGATCTCGCGCTGGGCCAGCGGCAGGCAGCCGAAGTCCTGCAGAAAGGACGTCAATTCGCGCCGCGCGCCTTGCAACACAATGACGTCGCCGGCTCTCAGACGAATGCTGCCGAGCCGCTGCTTCAGCCGTTCGCCCTGGCGGCTGACGGCGAGCAGGTTGATGTTGTGGGTGTTGAACAGCGCCAAGCGCTGCGCCGACATGCCTTCAAGTGGCGAACCGCTGCCGACGACCGCCTCCACCGCCTCGATTTCGGACCCTGCCTTCTCGCGGCTACCCGGCGAGCGGTCGCCGGCGATCTTCAGCTTGGCCTGCGAGACAATACGATCGAGCGCCCCCGGCCCGCCTTCAAGCAGCAGGATGTCATCGGCTTCAAGCGTGATGTCGGGCAGCGGCGCCAGATGCAGGCCGCGGCGGAAAATGGCAATGACGACGGCACCGCCATCGCCGAGCTTGACCAGAGCGCTGAGCGACTTGCCGATCGCGGGAGAGCCGGCAGGGACGACGGCCTCGGACGTATAATCGGTGATCTCGATCGCCGAATGAACCGAGACCTGCTGGCTCGAGCGTTGCGGCACGAGCTTGTAGGCAAAGAGCAGGAAGATACAGCCGACCAGCGCCAGCGTCGCACCGACGGGCGTGAAGTCGAACATCGTAAAACTCTCGCCGGTCAGTTCCTGGCGAACACGCGACACGACGATATTCGGCGAGGTGCCGACCTGCGTCATCAGCCCTCCGATCAGCGAGCCGAAGGCCATCGGCATCAGGAAGACCGAAGGCTGGACATTCGACCGCCGGGCAAACTGGAAGGCGACCGGCAGCATGATCGCCAGCGCCCCGATATTCTTGATGAAGGCGGAAAGCACCGTGACGGTAATAACCAGCAGCGCAAGCTGGGCCCGGACGGATGAGATGTTGGGCAGGAACCGCTGGATCGCCGCATCCACCACGCCTGAGCGCGCCACGCCGGCGCTGACAATCAGCGCGCTGCCGACGATGATGACGATATCGTCGCTGAAACCATCGAAGGCATGATCATAGGGCACGATGCCGACGGCCACCGCCAGCATCAGCGCCGAGCAGGCGATCACGTCATATCGAAACCGCCCCCAGATGAAGAAAACCATCATGGCGCCGATGACGATAAACGCGAGAGACTGTTCGGCGGTCATGCAATATCCGGTCAAATCGAGGGGACGGAAAGACGAGGAGCCGAAAAAGCAAAACGCACGATCCGCCGGAACGTTCGCAGGAGTAGCGCATCTTTTTCCCAATCGGAATTCGGCCAAGCGACAAATCTGGGTACGAACACGAATTGGTGACCGACGGCAGGCAGGCTCACTGAAACTCGCGAGCGCGACGCCACGTTTCTCAAAGAATGACGCAACTTTGGTCACCGACGCATGGACAGCCGCTTGCCCGGCATTCCGCCGACGGCTCTGCCGTCTGGATTGCCACAGGATTGCAAAATGATGCCCGCTCTTGGATTTACATCAGGAAATTGTACAATAGATCAAAGTGTTGCAGCGCGTTCCGTAGTCCATTTGAAGGCGAGGAACCTGACTGCGCCTCCCCTACCAAGCGCACCCGTAACCGAGGATCGCCGACATGAAAAACGCCCTTGCCGCCCTCTCCGTCGTTCTGCTCCTCAGCGGCTGTACCGCAAGCGGCGGCTCAAGCTATTACGGCTATTCATCGAACCTCGAACCGATTCCCGGCAGCATCACCTATGGCGGCCAGCCGCGCACTAAGCTCACGAAGTCGCCTATCGGCAGCATCGTGCCGCATCAGTTCATCGACCAGTACGGCCGCAAGGTCTACGAAACCTATATCATCGAGCCGGACCGGTCGTTGCGCCTGACCAGCCGGCGCTGGCAGCCAGATGATATTTTCGATTTCGACTGACGCATTTCGTGGGGCGACTACGGCAGGGAGCGACAGTCGCCGCTGCCAAATTGTGCGATCACCCAATCGCGCAACAACTGCGTCGCCGGTCGATCTGCCATCCGTGGGCTATAGACGAGATCGTAGCGGTCGCTTTCGAGCGTCACAGGAAAAGGCTGGACGAGAATGCCCGAGGCGAGTTCCTCGGCGACGAGCGTCAGGCTCAAAAGGCCGATGCCCTGCCCGGCTACGGCGGCCTGAACTGCATGGATTTCATCGGTAAACGACAGGCCCGCATTCGCATCGACATCTGCGATGCCAGCCCGCTCCAGCCATTGCCGCCAAACCGGCGCACGCGGCTCGTCTCGCCGAGCCGCACCCCAATCGAAATGAATGAGCGTTGAGCGTTTGAGATCCGCAGCACTTGCCGGCACCAGTCGCGGCGCACAGACCGGGGCAAAACGATCGGCAAACAGCGGCTCGGTTATGAGGCCCGGGTAGTGTCCGCCGCCGAGACGGATTGCGGCGTCCGCGTCCGCCTCCAGATCGATCGTCCGGTTGGAAGCGTCGAGCCGCAGCGTCCAGTCCGGATAGGCCTCGCGAAACGAGCCGGCGAGCGGCGCCAGGCGCTTGGCGACGAAGGCGACCGTCGAGGTCAGCCGCGCCACCTTGCTCCCCTGCTGGCGGCGCACGTCGGCAATCGCCTGCTCGAAGCGATCGAGACCATCGCGCAGCACCGGAAACAGCGCCTTGCCGGCAGCCGTCAGATGCACCTGTCGCGTCTCGCGCTCGAAGAGCTTGACCTCCAGCATCTCCTCCAGTTGCCGGATCTGGTGGCTGACGGCGGTCGCCGAAACGTTCAGCTCTTCCGCCGCATGCTTGAAGCTCAGCCGGCGGGCGGCCGCTTCGAAGACCCGCAAGGCGCCGAGCGGCGGCAGCTTTCTCATCGTATCCCTATGGATGAATTGAACTCATCTATTAGCTGAGAAATCACTCTTTGTCAGCCTGCTATCTCCCCAGCATATTGAGTTCAACAGGCAAGGCAACAGCGCCAAGCTGAGAAAAACTCAAGCATGAAAGGACAAATCATGTCTCTCGAACAGGTCATCACCAAGCCGGATCCCTACGCGCCCTTCCTGCTTTCCCAGGCGATCAAGGCCAACGGCTTCGTCTTCGTCTCAGGCCAGGCGGCGATCGGCGACGATGGCGAACTCGTCGGCATCGGCGACTTCGACCGCCAGGCCGAGCAGGCTTTCCGCAACCTCGACCGGGCACTCAAGGCCGCCGGATCCGGGCTCGACAAGATCGTCAAGGTTACGATCTTCCTGCGCTCCATGGAGAATTTCGGCAAGATCATCGAACTCCGTCGCAAGTGGTTTTCGGCACCCTACCCCGCCGACAGCATCATCGAGGTCTCCTCGCTCTATTCGCCTGACGCGCTGATCGAGATCGAAGCAATCGCGCTCGATGCGGGCCGTTGAGATGAGCGCCGGAAATCGTTCCGGTATCGAAAGGACATTCCATGCATCGTGAACAGGTCGTCACCGCGCCGGATCCCTACGTGCCGTTCCTGCTCTCCCAGGCAATCAGGGCCCATGGCTTCGTCTTCGTCTCTGGCCAGGCGGCAATCGGTGCCGACGGCGAACTCGTCGGCATTGGCGACTTCGACCGCCAGGCCGACCAGGCTTTTCACAATCTCGACCGCGCCTTGAAGGCCGCGGGCTCCAGGCTCGACAGGGTCGTCAAGACCACGATCTTCCTGCGTTCCATCGAGAACGCGGGAAAGATGGTCGAGCTTCGCCGCAAGTGGCTTTCGGCACCCTACCCGGCCGAAAGCATGATCGAGGTTTCTTCTCTCTATTCACCGGATGCGCTGATCGAGATCGAAGCGATCGCGCTTGACGGAGACCACTGACATGAACGCGCCACAGATCCTCCCATCTCCCATTTTCACTGGCATCACCCTCAAGGGGCTCGATTTCAGCAACCGCCTGTCGGTCGCGCCGATGACCCGCATCAGCGCTTCGGCCGCAGGCGTTCCAGGCGAACGCATGCGACGCTACTACCAACGCTTCGCCCGAGGCGGCTTCAGCCTGATCACGACCGAAGGCATCTACACCGACAAGGCCTATTCCCATACCTATAGGGACCAGCCCGGCCTGACCGACGGGGAACAGGCGGCTGGCTGGCAAAAGATCGTCGACGCGGTCCATGCCGAAGGCGGAGGCATCTTCGCGCAGCTCATGCATGGCGGCGCATTGGCACAAGGCAATTCCCACCGCCCGGATACGGTAGGACCCTCCGCCATACGCCCGAAGGGCAACCAGATGACCGGATACCATGGCGACGGGCCCTATGCTTTGCCGCGCGAGATCAGCGAGGTCGAGATCGCCGAAGCGATCGAGGGCTTCGCCAATGCCGCTCGCCTGGCAATCGGGGTCGCCGGCTTCGACGGCATCGAGATCCACGGCGCCAACGGCTACCTGCTCGATCAATTCTTCACCGACTTCTCAAACCGGCGGACAGATCGCTGGGGCGGCGATATCGTGCAGCGGCTCGGTCTGTCGCTCGAGGTGCTGAAGGCGGTGCGCACCGAGATCGGCCCCAGCGTCCCGCTCGGACTGCGCCTCTCCCAGGGCAAGGTCAACGACTTCAGGCACAAATGGGTGGAGCGCGAACCGGGTGCAGCGCGCGTGTTCGAGGCGCTGGCCGAAAGTCCGGCCGATTTCGTTCACGTGACCGAGTTCGAAGCCTGGCAGCCGGCCTTCGAGGGCGGCGACGCCTCGCTGGTGGCGCTTGCCCGCCGTCATTCGCCACGCCTGTTCCTCATCGCCAATGGCAGCCTGCACGATCTTGCGCGCGCCGAGGAGGTGATGGCAGCCGGGGCCGACATGATCGCGCTTGGCCGCGGCGCGCTCGTCAATCCCGACTGGCCGCAGCTGACAACCAAACACCGCGATTTGCGCCCGTTCGAACTGCCGTTCCTCGCACCGATCAGCGACATCAAGGACAGCGAACTCGCGCTCTGAGAAAGAAGGGACCGACGGGCGCTTGAGAAGGCGCCCGTCGGCTACGTCGCGCGCGTTCGTTGAGGACTGCTCGCCGCGGTTACAACGCCGCGACGAAACGATAGGCTGAGCCGTTCCGCTCGGCGCGCCCGATCCCCGGATAGGCCCAGTGATAGCCAAGCAACGCCAGCCGCTCCGATGCCGCCCTGTCGATCAGAGCCTTGCGGTTCTTCAAGGCCAGTTCCGCATCCGTGTCGAAGCCGAAATGCCAGTCGGGATGTTCGAAGAAGACGACATTGCTGGTCACCGCATCGCCCGTGAGCACCAGGCCGTCATGTCCCGCCCCGTCGCCACCGGCAAGCTGAAGCGAGATGTGGCCGGGCGTATGGCCACGGGTGTCGAGCACCTGCATGCCGCTGACGATTTCGTCGCCGGGCTTGACCAGGGTCAGACGATCCTGCACCGCGAAAAGATCGCGCTGCGCGCCCTTGGCAAAGCCATGCAACGCCTGCGGCATCACCTTCTCGAAGTTCGGATCGGTCCAGAACTGCCATTCCGCCTCCGATACGAAATACTGCGCGTTCGGAAAGGTCAATTTGCCGTCGGCGCCAAGGGTGCCCCCCGCATGATCGGGATGGGCGTGGGTCAGTACCACCTTCGTCACCAGGCCCGGATCGATGCCAGCGGCCAGCAGATTGGCGCGGAGCTTGCCGGCGCTTTCCTGGAAGTGGTTGCCCGAGCCGTCGTCGACCACGATCAGATCACCGCCGTTGCGGATGACGGGGATATTGGTGTGAAACGGCGCGTGTTCGGGCGTGCCGCCGAGGCGGCGCATGATGTCCGGCCGCTCCTCCGCCGTCGCATCCGGCAGCACGATGCTCACCGGCAGCATGATGAAGCCGTCGCTGACGACGGAAATATCGAAACTGCCGTGCTGAAAACGATGGACGTCAGCGGCGTAGGCACCTTTCGGCAGGAGGGCGGAAGCAGCAATCGCGCTGGAACCGGCAAGGAATTCACGACGGTCGGGACCGGATGCGTCGGTGGAATTGCGGGAAGAGGTCATGGCTTTAGTCCTTGGCTGAAACATCTGAGGAAAGGCGCCGGTGCGCCCCTTGGGCGCCACCGGCGAGCAAGCATCAGGCCTTGGCAAAGGCGAGCAGATCGGCGTTGAGCTGGTCCTTGTGCGTGTCGGTGATGCCGTGCGGCGCGCCGGCATAGACCTTGAGTTCGGCATGCGGGACAAGCCTCTTCGAGGCCCGTGCGGCGGCATCGATCGGCACGATCTGGTCGTCGTCGCCATGGATGATCAGGGTCGGCACATCGAACCTCTTCAGGTCCTCGGTAAAGTCGGTCTGCGAGAAGGCGACGATCGAGTCGTAGGTGTTCTTGTGGCCGCCCATCATACCCTGCAGCCAGAAGCTGTCGATCATGCCTTGGGAAGCAACCGCACCCGGGCGGTTGAAGCCGAAGAACGGACCCGAGGCGATATCGCGGTAGAGCTTCGAGCGATCCTTGAGGCTTGCCGCCTGCAGCCCGTCGAACACCTCCTTCGGCAGGCCGCCGGGATTGTTGTCGGTCTTGACCATCAGCGGCGGCACTGCCGAGATCAACCCGGCCTTGGCGATCCGGCCCGTGCCGTGGCGGCCGATATAGCGGCTGATCTCGCCGCCGCCGGTGGAGAAGCCGGCAAGGAAGATGGCCTTCAGATCGAGCGCATTGATGAGGTCGGCCAGGTCGTCGGCATAGTGATCCATGTCGTTGCCGTGCCAGGGCTGCGACGAGCGGCCGTGGCCACGGCGGTCATGGGTGATGACGCGGAAGCCATTGTTGGCGAGATGGAAGGC
This sequence comes from Ensifer sp. CCNWLY38, assembly GCF_037120565.1. Classification (NCBI taxonomy): domain Bacteria; kingdom Pseudomonadati; phylum Pseudomonadota; class Alphaproteobacteria; order Hyphomicrobiales; family Rhizobiaceae; genus Ensifer; species Ensifer sp. CCNWLY38. The sequence goes on along the minus strand of NZ_JBBBBO010000002.1, from coordinate 152,951 downwards.
CTGCGCTTCCCAGCTGTCCGACGACAGCGGCCAGCCGTGGCTGAGCACGACGACCGGGCCATCCTTTGGACCCCAGTCCTTGTAATAGATCTCGACACCATCGCGGGTGGTGATGCGGCTGCCCATAGTATTTGCTCCCTCGGTGCCGGACGCGCCGGCGGTTGATGCGGTTGTGGATGCGGCCTTGGCCGGAATGTTCATTGCGTTGACCGCGGCTGCGGTCGTCGCCGCACCAAAGGCGGCTGAAAGAACCGTGCGGCGAGAAAGGCCGTTGGAAACGCTTGCGGAAACTGCTTTTGCCTGTGTCATTGTCCTCACCTTTTCGATCTCTGTTGCCCGGCTTCCATCCCGTGGAAGCGATGGTTGAATTGATAAATCGGCGGGCCTAACCTCTCGACCGGCAAAGCTGACAACGATGGGGGCAGAAGTGACAAAACGAGCGGAAAGCGAACCGGCGGAGATCGGCATCGTCGTCTATCCGCGTGCGCTGATGTCGGCGATCCACGGGCTGACCGACATGTTCCAGGTGGCGAGCATGCAATCGGTCGAGCAGAGCGGGAGGGACGCTCCGCAGATCCGCATCAGCCACTGGAAGCTGCAGGAAGACGGCTCGGTGTCAAAATCGCGCGACACCCACGAGGGTCCCTCATCGGGCCTGGTGGCGCTGATCCTGCCGCCGACGCTCGCCGATCTGCCGGTCGGTGATCGCATCGGCGCCCTGCCCGCCTTCGTGCGCGAGCAACATCAACGCGGCACCACCATCTGTTCCGTCTGCGGCGGCGCCTATCTGCTCGCAGAATCCGGCCTCGCTGCTGGCCGTACGATCACCACGCACTGGTCGCACCAGGACCTGATCGCCAACCGCTACGGCAACATCCGCGTCGACACCGACAGGCTGCTGATCGACGAGGGCGACATCATCACCGCCGGCGGTATGATGGCCTGGATCGATCTCGGGCTGAAACTCGTCGACCGGTTCCTCGGAACCGACGTCATGCTGGCGACGGCACGGTACATGATCATCGATCCCGGCGCCCGTGAGCAGAGCTACTACAGCGTCTTTGCACCGAAGCTCGACCACGGCGACAACGTCATCCTCAAGATCCAGCACTGGCTGCATGGCACCAGCACCAAGGGCGTGACGCTGCAGATGGTGGCGGAGCGCGCGGGGCTCGGAGACCGCACGTTCCTGCGCCGTTTCCAGAAGGCGACCGGCTTCAACCCGACCGAATATTGCCAGCGGCTGCGGATTGCCAAGTCACGCGACCTCCTGGAGCGTTCGCATCTCTCGATCGAGCAGATCGCCTGGCAGAGCGGCTATGACGACACCAACGCCTACCGCAAGATCTTCCGCAAGATCCTCGGTCTCTCGCCAAAGGAATATCGCCTCCGCTTCTCGGTATCGGATGGTGCCCGGCGAATGGCAGCAGGAGCGCCGAATGCGGTGCCGGCTTTGTGACCTACTGCATGTCTCCTTAAATCGACCTCGATTTAAGGAGACATGCAGAAAATCAAAGTGCTACAGCGACCTTTGCGCGTCTGATAAGACGCGCGGCGCTGTCGGGCGCTCCATTGATTGAGCCAGCAAGCTGCATCCGCTCAAGACCCGACCAAAGTGACAGCCCACAGCGCATCTCCTGGTCGGTTCCCTCCACCTGGCGCTCCCCCGTGGAGGACAACTCATCGGCGACGGCAACGCCGTCTTGGTGGCCCCGAACGGATAGAAAACGCAAAAAACGCCGCGCGCCCGTTGCGGCGCGCGGCGTGCATTGAATATAGAGGTTTGGAACGATTTTCCTTGGAAGATCGGTCAATCCAGATCTGACCTGTCTCGGAACGCGACCGGCAAATCTCGTCGCCCCACCTCAGGCCTTCGCGGCGCCTCCGATCTCCGACGGCCCCGTCAGCCCTTGCCAATGATGATAAAGACGACGCGGCGGATCGCCTCGGCGAAGCTGACGCCCAGCGCCATCGCCGCGATGCCGGTGACGCCCAATGCGCCGATCCCCATCAGCTTCCAGCGCTTGACGTCGTCGGTCACCGGCTTCATCTCCGCGACGTCCGCACCAATCGCCGAGACAGACGCCTCGATCTCACCCACGCGATCGACCAGCTGCTCCATGCGTAGATGCACACTGCCATGAATGGCGGCGTACTTGTCCTCGGCACGGCGGCTGCCCTCCTCGATCCGGCGGATGGATTCTTGCAAGCCGCGCATGCCCGCGACCAATTCGCCGAGCTGGCGGTGAACGGCAACATCGATTTCAACTGCCGACATCGGTGCGCTCCCCATGTCTGGCGCATTCCGCCCGTGTCCAGATTTCCGCCGCGCAGAGGCCGACGGCCGTGCGATCAATTCGGCGTTGATCGGCAGCAGTCGCGCCGCGCGCGCCGACGAGATCAGTTCCGACGACGCCCCGCAGACCTGGAACACTGGCCGGTTGCGAAGTTCCACAACCCGCCTGCATCAAGGCAGGAATCGTAATCAAGGCGCTTTTCGCGAGCGCGGCTCTGAGCGTCATTGTTCTGCCTTTCGATAGCATTGGCGATGGAACGGGCACCGTCGGCCCGGATTTCGTGAACGAGCCAGACGACGCCGGCGAGTAACAAGCCGCCGACCAACAACTTCGGCCCGGCCAGCATCATCTGGCCCAGCCAAGGCGGCGCGCGAGCACGTACCAGGTTTCGGAGAGGACGCCGGCAGCTAGGCCGACGCCAACCTCCAACAGCATCTGGATGTCCGGATCATCGGCGATCGCGGGACCGGTTTCGGGCGCCAGCAAGCCCTTCGCAACAAGCAAGCCGGCGCCATAGCGCAACACGATGCGGATCATCACGGCGCTCATTTCGCCCACCTCGCGAAAATTGAGACAATCACGGTGACAAGGCGTTCGAAGATGTTGCCAAGAGACAGGGCCGAAGCGCTGACGCCCTCGCCTTTTGCCTCCGATCCCGACTTTCCGGGCCGAAGCACCACGACGACGCCCGACTCTGCCGCCCCTGTTTTTTGCTGGCCACCCCGGCCATATCCGGCTTCCCGTAATGCCGCCTCGAACGCCCGGCCATAAGCCTCGATCTTCGGACCATTTTGCCTGATATCACCATTGATGATCGCGCGGGATGCCGCATAACGATAGCCGGTTGCCGCCCCGGAAAGGCTCTCGTCCGTGTCGAAGTCGGAAAGCCGTTTCCCGGTAAAAAGCCCCTCCGTCATGCCGTCGAACAGGATGCGCACTGCGGTCGCCATCTCGCTCGCCTGTTCAGGTGCTTCCGCGATGCCGAACTTCGCGTAATTCGCCTTGCCGGTTATCTGGGCCAAACCGCGCCCGCGATAGCGCCACCCATCATTCGCCTCCAGATTCCCGAGCCGCCCGCCATAGACCCGGTTCGCAAGCTTTTGCGGCTTGCCAGCGTAGGGTTCGGCACTCGCAAGTGTCGGGAATCGAGCGGGCCACACCTGGGTGAGCCGCTTCGCGGAGTAATTGAGATTTTCTTCAACCGGCCGCATGGAGCCGCCGGTTTCGTGGTATGCCGCGGCGAAGATTGCTGCGAGATGGAAGAGATTTGTGTCCCTGCGCTGGGCCTCGCCGAGAATAGCCTCGATACACTCGACCTGCTTTGTACAAAGCGATTTTCCGAATACACCGGACGTGCTGCGACGCAGGGCCGCGTAAAACGCTGCTCTGTTCATGGGTCACCTGATTGTTGGAGAGTGGCTAAAGACTGACCGCCGCGGACCACATGGCGTCAATCTGGACATCAGAGAGATTGAGCGCGGCGCCGACGGTTGCGATCAACGGGTGTGTTCTCTTGAAGGTGGTGGCATATTCCCACTCGATTTGTGCCTTCTCCTTGTCAGGGCCCGCAGGCATAGCCGCCATGGTCGCAGAAACCTGCGAAGGTGGAATTTCGCCAGCAAGAAGCCCTAAACGAAGCTGCCGGGCTGAAAGATCCGGCATAACGGACCGAGTTTCCTCCGGTGTCGGATCGACGGGAACATAAGGGGCGATGTGGAAATCGGGGTTGTCCTCCAGCCAAGCTTTTATCAATGGGTTAAGCCCGTTGATGTCGTTCTCGCGATAGGCATGTGCAGCGATCGTTTCCTCGATACCGTTGATCATCACCGCGCAATCTACGTGCATCAGGTCGACAGGATCAGCGTGAACAACGCGGCTGATAGATATAATTTCAAACATGCCCGTATCCTTCCTATGCGACGCGCTGAACCAAAAGAATGTTATTCGACCCACTGTAGGTGAGGCATCCTCTCACGCGCCAAGTGCCAGAGAGCTGCGCTCCACTAGCAAACAACGTAAACGATGAGGTCGAGTTGAGCCAAACCCCGACCGACACGTTTCGAGCCACGATCCCACCATTATAGACCAAGAGATACGAACCGATCGGATAGTTCGTTTCGTCTTGGTTGGTGCCCTTGTAAATCTGACTCAAATCGATGGCGTGATAGCCATCAACGGTGTCGGCGTTGCCGGCGCTATTCGCCCAATTCACGCTGAAATTCGACGGGTTGTAGACATAGAAATTGACGCCGTCGTTGCCGCCGATGAGCCATGACGGTTGGCCGGCCTGCCCGCTCCAGTTGACGTTGAAATCGCCACCGCCCATGAGGCGCGGATAAGCGCGGCCATTAGTGGTGATCTTGCTGTTGAGGACGTTCGAAAGATAATCGCTCGCCCACGGCATGTAGACGTTGCCGTCACCCTGATAGACGCCACCCCCGGCGATGGTTAGGTTGCCGCCGATGGCGAGGCCGGCGGACGGAAGGTTGTATTTGGCGCCATCGTAGTGGAGGTATCTGGTGCCGCCGCCCAAGAAAATGACGCCAGTGCCATTGCCACGGCTGGCGGTGATGTCGCCAGTGACGAGGCTGTTTGCCCCATTGTCGATTGGCCCCTCAACCTTCAACAGTCCGTCGCTTTCCCTGAAGGACATCGTCCTGACGAACGCTCCAGAGGCGTTGTAGAGGTTGAGCCTCAAGGAATTATCAGCCATATCATTGTAAAGCAGGGCTCTGTTTGTCCCAGCAGCATTTCTGAACCAAATATGCTTATTGGAATTGTTGTTAAAAACGATCTCTTGGCCGGAGGTGACGTAACTTCCAGAGAGCTGAATACTGGTTCCGGTAATGGCTCCTGAGAAGGCTTTTGCCGTCATCGTCGTCGGCAGGCGCGCATCCGCGACGGTGCCACTCGTCAGGTTGCTAGCATTGTCCGCACCGATCGTCGTCCTCATCGTTGCCGCATCGACGTCATCGAGGAGGTTTCGTGCAAGCGGCGTCAACGCGGTCGTCGCATAGAGGTCCGTCCCCGTCGTATAGAGCATCTGGTTGGTCGCCGTCGTCAATCCGGCGATCGATTGCAGGCCCGCGTCCTGCGCCTGGACATTGGTGCCGATCTCAAGGCCCAGAGCCGTCCTGGCGCCACTTGCGCTCGTTGCGCCCGTGCCGCCCGCGGTCAGCGGGCGCGGTGCGTTGGCGTCGGCCGTAAGGTCGTCGATCAGAGTATTGTAGGGTAGCTCGCGACGATCTTCGCGCGCTCTTCCGGCGAATAATGTTCGGCATCGTCGATCGTCATGGTCACCACGGTCCGGTCCTCGGAGGGTTCCAGCAGATAGCGGCTGACGACCGAGCTCATGCCTTTCAGCGGCGTAAAGGTCACGGCAACCGAGCCCCCTGTCGCATTGGTGCGGGTGATGCCCTCGAAATAGACATCCTCCGGCGGCTCCTCGTCGAACCAGACATAGTCCACCGTGTTGGCCTGCCATTTCGCCCGGCCCTGCTCATAGGCTTTGAGAAGCAAGGTCGAGGTGCCGCCCGAAGCATGACGTACCGTCACACTGTCGAGCGCGCCGGAAGCACTTGATCGGCGCGTCCAGCCGGCAAGCGCCGATTTCGGCAGATAGCCGGTGCCCCAATCCTCCTCGCTCATCGGCGGGCCGACGAGCAGCCGCTGCACGCCATCGCGTGTCAGCTCGTGCGATTCCGAGCCGCCGATCATCGTGATCGGCCGCTCGAACCGTCGGCCCGCCCACCAAGAGGGATACTCGCCTGTCAGATGCATCGCCGCTTCCGCAGCACCGGCCAGCGTCTTGCCGAGCTGGTTGCCGGCCATGAACAGCCGCTCGCGGAATGTGGCGCCGGCCGCGTGAAACGCCGTCTGCTTCGCATAGGGCTGGTAGTAGCGCAGCCTATTCGTGTTCTGCCGCCGCCCGATCTCCATCGCCAGCTCCATCCGCTCCTTGAGCAGCAAGGAAAGGTCGGATGGTCTGGTCGAGCTTGCGGATCCGGTCGAGGAGTTGTTCATCCGTCATCTCGCCGATCTGGTTGGCATTGATGGTCACGTCCTTCGGCATCAGCGCCGCCACGGCCTTCAGGAAATCATGCGGGTTCTTCTCGATCAGCGCATGGATCGCTGCCGCACCTCGGGCCTCCCAGGCCGAAAGCATGTCCTCGAGAAAGAGTTCGCCGAGTTTGCTGCGCACCGCCTTGCGGGCGCGCGGCCGGATGCTTGGCCCGTTCCCACCGGCACGCGGCAGAAAGCGCCCGGTCTTCGGGTCCTTGGCGGGTCTGGTTGTCATGGAAATTACTCCGGGCAGGCTCAGCCGCTGCACCTGTTGGCAGCCGCAGCTTTGACAGAAAAGGCACTCGGCCCCGACTTCGGTCCGTCACCTCGTCTTTGCTCGAATGGCTACTGCATGTTTCCTTTAATCGTACCCGATTAAAGGACAAAAACATGCAGCAATTCAAAGTGCTACAGCGACCTTTGCGCGTCTGATAAGACGCGCGGCGCTGTAGGCGCACCTGCCAATCGTCAAGCGCCATCGCCGCGGACAGCGCAATGTGCGCCAAGCGTGACAGCCGATCACAGAAAATTGCAGCTGTCACGCCGGATGTCACGCTTGCAACCTTGACTTCAGGTTGTATCCGGTCATCAATACGGCCCGCCGGGTTGCCCCGCTTCGGGTCCTCTTGGCGGAATGCGTCGCAAGTGCCCTGGTTCACAGGCAGTAGCCAGGGAAAAGCCAAAGTAGTTCAAGTTTTTGAGTAATTTGTCAGCCTAGCGGGCCCGCTGCGGGAACCATGCGATGGATGCAACAGGTGTCAGATGATCCGCAACGCGTTCAGTAAGTTGAAGACCATTTTCACCCCGCGGCCCTCCGCAACGAATATCTCGCCCAGGTTGCTTGAACTGGCCACTTCGGGGAACGTCGACGCCCAGGCAAAACTGGCCGAAATCTATTTCAACGACGGCGGCGAGGAACACTACGCTGCCTCGCTTCACTGGAACCGGCAGGCCGCCCGCCAGGGTCATCCCGCCGCGCAGGCCCGTCTCGTCACCATCTATCAAAGGGGGCTCGGCGTCGAGCGCGATCCGAAAGAGGCCTCCCGCTGGCTTCGCAACATTGGGCAACCGCGCCCGCGCCTTGAGCCCGCCCGCGCCGTTTCCGGCAAGATCGCCAAACAGGAAGCATAGCAAGCGCCAACCGGCCTTCCCGAAGCACCGTAACGATCCGCAACGGTCAGGCGGCCATTGCGCACCTGCATGTCCCTTTAAGTCGACCTCGATTTAAGGACAAAGGCATGCAGAAAATCAAAGTGCTGCCGCGACCTTTGCGCGGCTGACAAGACGCGCGGCGCTGCAGGCCGCTCGCGTTAAGCTGACCCCGGAATCGAAAAGGCCGCTTCAATGAAGAAACGGCCAGCCTGTAATATCCTTAGCCCGGTTCCGGCCGCCTGGCAAGCCCTTTGCCTAAATTTGTTTCCGTTTTGTTCGTTTTTTTTCGCGAGCCGTCAACGTCGCTCGCCTCACGCCCACCTGCCATCTCAGCCGCCGCTCCCGTCGTTTGGTGATATAGTTGCGACCGGCAACGCCACGCTGCCGGTGTCCCCGCGAGGAGGGACCACTGGACAGGGCCAAGCGTGCCATGTCCGGTTCGATGGTGAGGCGGTCGAAGGCCGTTCCTACGACGACGGGAGGATTCCATGATCTCACGATATCTGATTGTCGCTGTTATCGCGGCGCTTGCCGCGCTTGCCGGCTGCACCACCGACCAGGCCAGCCGCAGCACCGCCCCTGCCCCAAGCCAGGGAAACCAGGGCCTGCAAGGCGGCCAAGGCATGAGCCAGGGCGGCGGAAGCTCCGGCTACTAACGCATGTCGCGCAAAAGTGCGTAGCGGTTTTGCGAAAACGACATGCGACAAATCAAAACTGAACGGCCCACGACGAGCGGCGCCGACCGCAGGCTGCCTGCCCAGGCCGCGCATGACGGAAAGAAGCATGCACGGAGCCTGCCGGTGCCGTTCGCCTCGCTTCGGCGCCTGTTGATTGAACCTCCGGCGCCTTAGCGCGTTGAGTAACCATGACGCGCAATCTCGGTGCCACGCCATTTGTTTGCGCGCATTCTGTGTTAAGCTTCCCCTCGGGAGGAAAATACCATGGAGAATTTCTTCGCACTCGCCGCCATCGTCGTCGGCTCCGCCATCCTGGGGCTCGCGCTCGCCTACGGCTTCCGCCGCAAGGATGCGCACCGGCGTCCCGAACATGACGACGCCCGGTTGAAATTCTAGATCATCGGTTTTCCAGACGTCGGCCCATCCGCTCGCGCCTCCTCTCGGCCGGTCGTTCGCGTCTGCCCGCTTCACGACCCGCAAAGCCAACAGCGGTTTCACAAACAGAATAGCCCGCCGATCATGACGACCGACGGGCCTTTTTTTTCGAACGCGCCTTGCTCAGAAATAGGGCGAATAGCACTGCTGGCGCGGGCCGCCATAGGGCTGAAAGCTATTGTCGTAGGCGCGGTAGGAGCGGTAACGCGCAAAGCACCAGTCCACGTGCTGCGGGTTCACCCCGGCATCCACCCGGCGCGGCGGAGCGGCAATCGCGCCGCCGATGATGACGCCGGTGCCGAAGGCTGCCAGCGGATACCACCAGCCGTCATTGTGGCGGCGATAGCCGTAGCGCTCGTAGCGATAGCCGCGGTAGCCGTTATAGTGTCCATAGCGGTAGCCGCCGTCCCAGCCCGGGCGCCGACGATAGCCGCCATGCCAGCCTGGCCGCGGGCGGTAGCCGCCGTCCCAACCGGGGCGCGGGCGATAGCCGCCATGCCAGCCCGGCGGACGCCGGCGATAGTGGCCGCCGTTCCATTCCCGGTGCTGCACCAGCTCGACGTCGCTCTTCTGCGCCCGCTCGATGGCAACCGCCGGCACGGCATTCGCCGGCGTGATGCCCGAAAGAGCCGTAACCGCCGCCATTATGACGATGGCAATCTTCTTCATCTCATCACCTGTCCGTTTGCAAACAGGCGCCAGTTTCGCGGAACGACGTGAACCCACAATGAATGCGATAAATCTAATATGCAATGCAACCCAAAGGCAGCATTCGCGGCCAATGTTTCACGCGCGCGCGGCCCCCTTCCCGCGCAGCGTGATCGCGTGCGCAATCAGCGTTTCCACGGCCGCGCCATAGGAGATTCCGTCTGCCGCAAGCGCCTTGGCATACATGCTGATATTGGTGAAGCCGGGAATGGTGTTGATCTCGTTGATGACCAGGCTTCCATCCGGCCGCAGGAAGAAATCGACGCGCGCCATGCCGGCGCAGGCCAGCGCCCGGAAGGCCCGCTCGGCCATCTCCCGCGCCTGCGCGCCCACCTCCTCGGCAAGGTCCGCCGGCGCCTTCACGATCGCGCCGCCGGCATCGACATATTTGGCGTCGTAGCTGTAGAAACCGTGGCTTTCGGCGGGGATGATCTCGCCGGGCCGTGACACGGTGAGCCTGCCCTTGGCGTCTTCCAGCACCGAGCACTCGATCTCGCGGGCGTGCACGAACTCTTCGATCAGCACCTTGTCGTCGTGGTGAAACGCCTCTTCCAGCGCAGCCGCAAGCCCGTCGAGGCTATTGACACGGCTGACGCCGACGGACGAACCCTGCCGTGCCGGCTTGACGAAGACCGGCAATCCCAGTGTTTCCAGGATGGTTTCGCCGGAATAGGCATCCTCCTGATGCAGCGCGATGGCACGGGCGACCGGCAGCCCCTCGGCCGCAAGCAGGCGCTTGGCGAGCACCTTGTCCATGGCGGCTGCCGAAGCCGCAACGCCGCAGCCGACATAGGCGACATCCGCCGTCTCGGCATAACCCTGCACCGTCCCGTCCTCGCCGAACGGCCCGTGCAGCACCGGAAAGATGAGGTCGACCGCCGGCAGCAGCCCTTGCGTTCCGTCGGCGGCAATGGTGACCGCCCGCCCCTTGCCGCCCGGGATCAGCGCCACCTGCGTTCCTGCCGCCGGAATAGCCCAGGGCAGCTCGCCGTTTTCAAGCTCGAGCAACAGCCAGCGCCCATCCTTGGCAATGCCGATCGGCACGATCTCGTAGCGTGCTCTGTCAAGCGCGGCGACGACGTTGCGCGCTGACATCAGCGAAACCTCGTGCTCCGCCGAACGCCCACCAAACAACACGGCAATGCGCAACTTCCCTGTCATGACGTCTTTCCTTCAGATTCGTGGCCAATGCTGATCCGCAAGGAAGCGGTCGAAGATGGCAACAAGACGTCAAGGAAACGTGCTATCGCTGCGACAGGAAAATTTTCTCAATCGACCGCAACACCGCTTGACCCTTCAGGCGGCGAGACACAATTGGAACGCGAAGGATAATTTGAAGGAGAAGTCGTCCATGGCCGAGATCCTGCTCTTCCATCACGCCCAGGGGCTGACCCCGGGAATGCACGCTTTCGCCGAGGACCTCCGGGCCGCCGGGCACACCGTGCACCTGCCCGATCTCTTCGAGGGGCGCACCTTCGCAAGCATCGAAGAAGGCCTTGCCCATATCGGCGAGGTCGGCTTCGATGAGATGCGCGAGCGCGGCGTTCGCCTCGCCGACGCGCTTCCCCAGGGTCTCGTCTATGCCGGCTTCTCCTTCGGCGTCCTGCCGGCACAGAAGCTCGCCCAGTCCCGGCCCGGCGCCCGCGGCGCCCTCTTCTTCTACTCCTGCATCCCGATCAGCGGTCAGTGGTCCTTCGGCCCCTGGCCGGATGGCGTGCCCGTCCAGATCCACGGCATGGACAACGACCCGATCTTCGTCGGCGAAGGCGACATCGACGCCGCCCGCGAACTCGTCGAGAAGGCCGACGATGCCGAGCTCTTCCTCTATCCGGGCGACCAGCACTATTTCGCCGACAGCTCGCTGCCGTCCTACGACGCGGCGGCAACGGCGCTGCTGACAGAACGGGTGCTTGCTTTTCTCAGGCGGGTCTGAAGCTGCCCTATTGTAGGAAAAGCTCGGAGTTGCTCAGCAATCCCACCAATCGGTCATGGTGGCCTTGGCCGCTTTGCGCCAACAGTAGACATTCGCCGACCGCGGCGCCGTGGCCGATATGGGGCCGAGAGCGGGACGGCAGGTTCCGGGCAGCAGCATTGATGAAGCGGACATTCGCTATCGGCTTAAATCAGCAGGTCGGCCATGGACTGCTGTCGCCCCCTCCAGGTCGTACCTTGACCTGGATGTGAGCATCTGCTTCGGCCAAAAGCTATCGTCCATCGAGTGCGCAGCTGCCAGTCGCTACGCACTCGAGGATTCAGCTCAGTGGCCGGTGAATTAATCGCAAAGCCATGGCATTTTCGAGGTGGACGATGCAGCTCCGAAACATGCGTTCCGGATAGCCCCGGTTAGCGACCTGGATTAGTCACCCTGATATATCCGCCCCAAAACGCACAGGATTCTAATTTCGGTCGACTGACGTTTGCGTTTCACGGACGAAGCGCGCCCGGTTCGCGTTGACGAAAGCTTCTACGGTCATCAGCGGGCCACCAATAATCTTCGTGCCGATGTCATCGAGACCGGCGAGGAGACCCTCTTGCTGGTCCAGCTCCGCAGCTTCGAAGTGCCGCCGCAAGACGGTGTCATCCTCGAGCCCCGCGAGCTCCAGAAAGGCCGATACGGTAAGCTGCTCGAAGGGCAGATCGACTCCGAGGACCCGACCAACCTCTGCTGCGAGCTCCTCGTGACTATACTCCTTCGGGCCGTGCAGCTGGTAGGCTTGGCCGCCGTGGCCTTCCGGCTTCTCCAGGATGTTGGCGATGATCTTCGCCGTATCGGCCGCGGCCAGCGGAGCAAAGCGGCCATCCTTGTTGAATGGCATGACGTAGCGGCCGCGCTGGATGAATGACGAGATGTAGAGGAGCCACTCGGCGAAGAAGGTGATGCGCAAGTTCGTCGTCGGGATGCCTGACCACTTGAACACCTGCTCCGAAAGCCAATGGTTCTGGGTCACCTTGCTGCGCGCGTCGGGCCTGGATTGCTTGTGGGACAGGTTGACGATGTGCTCGACGCCCTGCTCTCTCGCCACCTGTGCGAAGATGACTGCCGCCTCCACGAGACCGTCGGCAATGGGATAGCAGAAGTAAGCGCGGTCGACGCCGTCGAAAGCCAGCCGCATATCGCGCAGGCTGGTGATGTCCCCATAAACGATCTCGGCACCCAGACTGGCCAGCTCCTGCGAGCGAGCGTCCTCCCGACGAGCGAGGGCGCGGACCTTTAGGCCTTTCTTCAGCAGTTCCTTCACGGTCGGACGCCCCGTATCTCCGGTTGCACCGGTCACCAGAATCGTTGTCATCGCATTTCTCCTTTCGATAATGGCATCAGGCGCTCCGCGGCGTCCTAATGCTGCATATACAACACATAGGAAGCAGTGTTGTATATGCAATACCATAATTTCCGATTCCGGCTAATCGCGCGGAATGTCGTCCGCGACGGTCTTGATTGCGCTCAAGCCTGCTTGCCCAAGCAGCTTGGACGCTCGTTCCTGCCCCGCCCGCCAGGCCGGCATGGATGAAAACAGCAGGTCTTCGCCAGCTTTGCTCAGCCGAAGGGGGCGCTGACGACCTTGAACCTTGTCGGGGACCTCTTCGATCCATCCCGCGTCCAGCATCAGCTTGAGGTTTCTCGTCAAGGTGGAGCGATCGAGGCAGTTGGCTCGGCCGATTTCGGCACGCGTCGCGACGCCCATCCGCATGATTGAACCGAGTAAGGTGTGTTGCGAGGACACTAGGCCGAACGGCCGCAGTTCCTCGTCGAAGATGTTGGTCATGACGCGTGAGATAAGGCGCGCCCGCGAAATTACGCAGGCATCTTCCAGTTCCCGCAGCATTGCTCGTCTATCGTCGGGTAGGGAACGCAGGTTCATAGTCTCTCGATGATGCATCTACAACATGTAGTCAACCAGTATCGCGTTTCAAGGAGGATACGAAACCCTGATGTCTCAGCGCATGCCACGGGCGATGATCTGCATAAACGCCGGAACGTTCGCTCTCGCTGGAAGCTGCCGTTCGCCGTATCATCCGAGGATGGCAGCAGAGTCCCATTGAGGCCGTTGCCGCTCAGCGCCGCTCCACGTGAATGAATGGCAGCTTCTGGGCTCGGCGATCGGCGCGCTGAACGGCTCAAATGGGGGCGCAAAGCAGCCGTCCGCGATGCGAACCTCTATGTCAGGTTTGAGCCGAAAGCTGCCGAAACGAACGACCGCTGAAGCCGTCAGCCGAAATGAATATTGAAATCCTCTTGCAGAAAGTCCCAGGCACTGGAAATCCCAGGCGAAATCACACTAATATAACGTCGCCGGACAAGCTTCGGAATTTGGAATTATACTACTGCAAATCCTGAAATACTTCGGAGTAACTGTGCTTATCTACTCGGACGAAAACCTTGAGGTCATCCATCGCCCGGGCGCCTCGCCTTACCTCCTCATCACCTTCAACGAGATGGAAATCCAGGCAAACGGCAGCCGCTACTGGGGCCAGCGCTTCTGCGAGAAGGCGGATATCGCCGCCCTCGGCTTCATCAGCAGGCGTCCCAACTGGTTTCCGGCCGCAAGCGTGGTCAAGGCGGTCGAGGCTGCGGCGCCGATCCTGAAGGCAGCACCCGAGCGCATCCTCTACGGCCATTCGCAGGGCGGCTATGCAGCGCTTCGCTACCGCCGGCGTTTCAACGCCACGACAGCCATCGCCTTCTGCCCGCAAATCTCGATCAATCCCAAAGCCGTTCCGTACGACAATCGCTTTCTCAGGCATTTCTCGCCCGATCTGCACGCCAATATGGGCATCGCCCCCGACCACGCCGCCGGCCGCGCCTATCTCTTCTACGACCCGTTCCACGCGATCGATCGCCGACATGCCGAGCGCATAGCGGAACTGCAGGCGGAAACGCATCTCGTGCCCGTGCACATGACCGGTCATGGCACGGTCAGGGTCTTCACCGGAACGCAGCGCGCGCTTTCGCTGATCGATGCCTGCCGCGCCAATGACCCTGCTGCCCTGCGCGCCCTTGCCCGCTCCGCGCGGATCGACGCGCCGATGCGGCCCTACCAGAACGCCGTCGCCGCCATGGCCCGCCACCCGGCCTGGGCCGATCGCCTGCACGCCCGCTTCGGTGATCGCTTTGCCCCCACGGAGCAGGTCAATTTCCTCTTCCACCGCGCCAATCGCCATATCCGCGACGGCAACCTCGTCACGGCGCGCGACATGCTGACGAATGCCCTGTCGCTCCTGCCCGGCCACCCCGCCGTCACGCTTCGCCTGCGGGACCTCGACGCCCGCATCGGTCGCGAAGAAAAGCTGGCGAAAGCTTCCTGAGGCGGCCGCCACGCCTCATCGGATTATGACAAGCTGCTCGGCGAGCAGGAACAGCGCGATCGCAATCATCGCCGCGCCTGAGAACTGGCTCACCAGACGAGCCACGCGCGGGCGCGTCCTGAGGACCATGCTCGAACCCGTGCCGACAAGCGAGTAGATGAGCGCGCAATTGAGCATATGCACCGCCCCGAGCGCCGCGATCTGGCTCGGGATCGTCCAGCTCCCGTCGCGGCTGGTAAACTGCGGCAGCAACGCGAGGAAAAAGAGTAGCGCCTTCGGGTTGATGCCGCTCACCGCGAAACCGCGGACGATCCACCCGGTCCAGCTCCTGGCCGCCTGGTCTTCGCCGACCACCGGAACAGGCGGATGGGCGAGAACCCCGGCGCCGAGCCAAAGGAGATAGGCTGCGCCCAGCACGGTAAGGACCGTCAGAACCGCCGGAACGCCGGCGACGAGCGCGCCCACACCGGCCGCGACCACCAGGGTGATCGCAAGATAGCCAAGCAGCATGCCGGAAACGGCCGGCATGATCGCCCTGTCTCGCAATCCCGCCGAGATCGCATAGGCCCAGTCTGCGCCGGGTGTCAGCACCAGCGAAAACGATATCGCCCAAAACGCCGTCAACAGACCCATTTCCATCTCGCACCACCTTCCTTCGGATACCCGACCCATCGAAGGAAGAATAGCGTTGCATCACGGGGATTAGCTCCCTATCTCTTGCCGAGATGCGGGATCCTGAGGCAATATCTCCCTCATGGATGATACGGACCGCAAGATTCTTGCCGAGCTTCAGAAGGACGGGAGACTGTCGGTTACCGAGCTCGGCGACCGCATCGGGCTCAGCCTTTCCCCCTGCCATCGCCGGGTCAGGGCGCTCGAGCAATCCGGCGTGATCAGCGACTATCGCGCCAATATCGATGCCGCCAAGGTCGGCCTCAATTTTTCGGCGATCGTCTTCGCAACGCTTAGGGAAGGCAGCCGCGAAAACGTGCATGCCTTCGAAAAGGCTCTTTGGGCGATACCGGAAATCACGCAAGCCGAGCGTCTGTTTGGCGATCCGGACTACATGCTGCATGTGGTGACGGAGGACCTGAAGGCGTTTCAGGCGCTCTATGACGAAAGCCTGCTGGCGCTGCCGAGCGTGCTGCGCCTGACCTCTACCCTTGTGATGAAGAGCATCTTCCAGAACCGGCCGCTGCCTCTTTGAACGGCTGGCTCGCGCAGCCCCGGATGAACTGGTGCGCCACGGCTAGAGCGTCCTTTGTGCGTTCATTTGAACGCACGGCGCTCTGGCAGTTGCCGTCCGAGGGCTCAGACGATTACAGCGCCGCGCGTCTTATCAGACGCGCAAAGGTCGCTGTAGCACTTTGATTTTCTGCATGTCTTTGTCCTTAAATCGAGGTCGATTTAAGGACAAAGACATGCAGTAGTGTACCGGCAGCCCTCGCCCATAGCGGAACAATGATGATGCACGCTCTGCCCCCTCTCGACGAAATCCGTGCGCTTGAAGAAGCGCTGCACCGCCCGGACGTTCGCCGGTCGCGTTCAGCCGTCGAGGCGCTGCTCGCCGAAGGCTTCGTCGAGTTCGGGGCGTCCGGCTCGATCTATCATCGTGCGGAAATCATCGATCTGCTTGTGCAGGAGCCAGAGCAAGACGATGGCGAACTGCGCGCGAGCGATTACCGCCTGACCGCCATTTCGCCGGAAGCGTTGCTCTTGACCTACAGAACCCGTCGCAGGGAAAGCGATGGATCGGAGCGGCACGCGCTCAGAAGCTCTGTGTGGAAGCGAAACGGAACCAGGTGGCAGATGCTGTTCCACCAGGGAACGGTGACGGGAGCGGCCTGAGCGGCCCGTCCAAGCGCGATTTTCGCGACGACGTGTCGGGATCGCGTGCCGCCATCCGTCTTCAAGGACAGACAAGCGATGGAGGACAACGATGACGATCACCATTACCGCTTTCGAACGGTCGCCGGATCGCGGCAAGGGGCTCGCGCGCGACATGCGTGTCCGCTGGGCGCTCGAGGAAGTCGGCCTGCCCTACGAGGTTCGCCTTCTGTCGTTCAAGGCGATGAAGCAGCCGCCGCATCTCTCGCTTCAGCCCTTCGGCCAGATCCCGACCTATGAGGAAGGCGATTTCGCCCTCTTCGAGTCCGGGGCGATCGTGCTCCATATCGCCGAGCGCCATGCCGGCCTGCTGCCAGACGAAGCCAATGCCCGGGCGCGCGCGATCGCCTGGATGTTTGCCGCGCTCAACACGATCGAGCCGCCGGTCTTCGACCGTAATCTCGTCCAGATCCTCGAACGCAACGAGCCCTGGTACGAGCACCGCCTGCGTGCGCTCGACGAAACCATCCGCAGACGGCTTGGCGGCCTTTCCAACCACCTTGGCGATGCCGACTGGCTCGATGGCGCCTTCAGCGCCGGCGACCTGCTGATGGTGACGGTGCTGCGCCGGCTGCATGGATCAGGGATTCTTGAGGAATACCCGAACCTTGCTGCCTATGTCGCTCGCAGCGAAGCACGGCCGGCCTACAAGCGCGCCTTCGAGGCACAGCTGGCGGTTTTCACCACCGCTTCCTCAGGCTAACCCGGAAGCGGCAATCGAGTTGCGTCACTCTGACAGAGCCGCATCACCCGGTTGACCTCTTTCTTCAAGTTTCCAGCGATGCCAGGGTGAGATTGGTATGGGCCGCCGCCTTGAATTCAACCTGGCACCACACCTTTGACGGCCCAGGCGACCGCAACATAGGACCGTGGACCATCGACCTCGCCATCGAGATAGGCAGAACGGACGGCATCGCGAAGCCGCGTGCGCGCCTGTTCGTCGAGTGTGGCGACATATTCGGCCCCTGGGCCATCCTTGCCGAGATAGGGCGTCCAGTAGTCGTCGAAGGAAGCGTACTCCATGCGGATCGCAAGCTCTGCCGTCTCGACCTTGACAAGGCCGACCCTGTGCCAAGCCGCCTCCAGTTCGCCGGGCCGGGTCATCGGGCGGGTGAAGGCACGCTCGCGAAGCCGTCGGGCGGCGGGGTCAAGGGCTGCCGCCGTATCGAGGAACAGGCGGCTGGCAACGAAACCGCCGCGGCCGTCCCATACGGTGGCAGCGACCGTCGCACCGGGCCGCGCAACGCGGCGCATCTCCGCCACGGCCCGTTCCGGCTCAGAAACGAAATGCAGCATCAGCAGCGACAGAACCCGATCGAACGCCGCATCCTCAAAGGGCAGAGCGCATGCGTCGCCAATCTGGAAAGAGACGCGCGGATCTGAATTGAAGCGGCTGGCGTGTTCAATGTAGGGCGCCGCGCAATCCACCCCGCAGACGGCGGAAAGGTCGGGCCGCGCGGCCAAAAGAAACGTCAGGCTGCCGGTGCCGCAGCCGACATCCAGCACTCGTTCACCCGCCGCGGCTCCGGCAAATGCCAGGAAGGGCACGGCGAGCCTTCGGCTCCAGCGCCCCATCTGCAACTCGTAACCGTCGCCAGTGTTGGCATTGAACGTCGATGCAGCCATCACAGCACACTCCAGCCAGCCGAACGGGCGAACTCTACCACAGGCTGGGCAACCCAAGACATCGGTGTTGGCAAACTGCCGCGTCGATCGGTTTACCGGGTTTGAGACCGATCCACGGCATGCGAAACCGGATCCGATCGCCGTTCGCGCGCGGCGGATATTTCGCCATTCCCTCGGCAGGCCGGCCAGGCAGGGCGCCGCCCCGGCTCCATCGGCGCCGATCGAACCGTGCCGCACCTCACCCTTCGTCCTGATGTCGCCGCCGACGCATGCAACCATGCCGCCGCGTTTCCTCGGGAGCGCGGCGGACAGGACCGCTCCTGCGAAATTCGAAGGGCTATTTGCGATGAGCAGCACCGAAACGAAAGCTTTCGCCCTCGCCGGCGTCGTCATGAAGCGTCTGTTGTCCGGCAGCCAGACCGACGGTCAATTCTGCCTCTTCGAAAATATCAGCGGCGGCGACACCAGGACGCCAGTTCACGTCCATGCCAGCGACGACGAAACCGTCTACATCCTCGAGGGCGAAATGACAGCCGTAATCGGCGGGACTGCGCACCGGCTGACCGTGGGCCAGAGCATCTTTCTCCCGCGCGGCGTCCCCCACCAGCTCCTCAACGTCAGCCGCCGGCCGGCGCGCTACATCCTGATCGGCACGCCAGCCATCTTCGACCGCTTTCTGGAAGAAGCCGGCCGCGAACTGAGGCCCGGCGAAGCGGTCAAGCCACCGACATCGGAAGAGCTTGATCGGCTTCGGATGGCCGCGCCGAAGTTCGGCATCACCCTGCTTGCCGACTGGTCGGATCAAGATTGACCCGCCGCCAGCGCAGGCTGCGGCGGTTCGGGAAAGACCGGGCAATGCGACCGCCTCACCTGTCGCAAGGAGAGCGGAGACACACTCCCCTTTGTAAGCGCAGCACCCACTGGCATGGCGGATGTCTTGCGAAATTGCGGGCAGCGGCGATATCGGACATTCGATTTTCGAGCTACGATCGTCCGAACGGCACCGTCCAATCGGTGGCGTCCACGACGTTGGGGAGCGACAGACCATGACCCGCGATCAGATGCTCGCCCACCTTCGCGCCGCCGACGAAGTCGCGCGCGAGGCCGCCGCGCACGGCCATCATCCTTTCGGCGCGGTCCTGGTCGGCCCCGACGACAGCATCCTGATGCGCCAAGGCAATATCGACACCGTACGCCACGCCGAGACCGAGCTTAGCCGGCGTGCCGCGACCGCCTATCCGGCGAAATTCCTATGGTCCTGCACGCTGGTTTCAACCGGCGAGCCCTGCGCCATGTGCACCGGCACGCTCTATTGGGCGAATATCGGTCGCCTGGTCTACGGCTTCGAGGAGGAAAAGCTCCTTGCCGAAACCAGCGACCACCCCGAAAACCCGACCATGAACCTCGCCTCGCGCACGGTGCTTGCCTCCGGCCAGAAGCCGATCGAGGTTTTTGGCCCCTTCCCCGAGATCGAGGACGAACTGCTCAGCCCCCACCGGACCTTCTGGCGGCGGTGAGGAACGCGTCCGATGGAGACGAGGCCGGGTGTTGCGAAGCCGTCCGCCTAAAACATGTCGCGCAACGTGCGCAGCGGCAACGATATGTGAAAAATCAAAGACCCAAGGCGTAATGAGCGATTCTGAAGGATCGCGACGCGCCTTGAGCGGGACGCCGCCACACGTCCCCTTCTCCCTGCGAGCGCGGAGAAGGTGGCCAGCAGGCCGGATGAGGAGCCCTCACGACCATTGCTCGGCTACCGTCATTCACTGGGGATGACGAAGAGGCCATGCGGCGACTGGAACCTCGCCCAGTCGAACGTCCCTGTACTTCGCGCCGATAGTGCTCAACACTGCCTCGTCGTCCGTCTCGATCGCGTAGAAAGTGCTGTCGACTGCCCCGATCACCACCCAGGTCCCGCCTGGCTGCGCGGGTAACGAGCCGGAAAATTCTCCCCAGATCCTGCCGCGTATCTTCGGCCAATGCCGCCAGCTCGGAACCCGAAAGCCGTCCATCGTCTTGCGTCAGCGCTTCCAGCCGCTCGCCGCCTTCGCCAGTCGCCTCGAACCACGCATATTCGGCAAGAGACGACTTGACCGGTGATACGGCCCAATTCGCCTGCAAGGACCGAGGCGCCAGGAGGCGCAACAGGTCCCTCAGATCCAGCGCGCGAGCCTGTTCGTCGAGATCATAAATTCTAAGTCTTGCCATCGCGCTCCCCCCAAGGCCGAAAACCGCATCGGCCAGAATGACGTTGCTGACCTAGTCGTCCAATTCCGGGATCCCGGTCAACGGCCTGGTGTCAACACGGTTGAACTCCAACTCGCCAAATTCACCGTTTTCAGTTTCAAAAAGGATCACGTCCACGAGAGCACCGTCCCCATCCTTGGCAAGGCGGGAGCCGAGCGGTTTCACCCTGCCCTTTGCAAGCGCCGCATTCCTGATCGTGTGCGCGTTGTCCGTCACGAATTCGACGACCTGAAGGGCGTCCAGAGTATCGGCGGACCACTGCCGGCTCAGGTGGTTTACCCAGCGCTTTTCATCATCGAGCAGTTTACGGGAATTTCGCGTCCACATCGCGGTCACACCGTTTCTTGGCCTGTAGCCGCTCGGCGCGCAGAACACGCGAGCGGCCATGGCGGACTTGGCATCCGCCGCACGCCCTGTCAACAAAACCGCACCCGGTCGCCTCCGGAGCCGCACTTCACCCCACCTCCTTCTCCCGCGACAGTCCCAGGTGCCAGTGCAGCTCCGTCAGCCCGCGTTTCAGCCAGGCGAGCTGCGGTTCCGGCATGGTGCGCAGCATCTCGTAATCCATGATGCAGACGTTGAAGACCGTGGTCTTCACCTGCGGTCCATCCTGCAGTTTCAGGAGCACGCCTTCGAGCTCCATCATCCGGTTCGCCGCCTGGCGGGCGCTGCGGGCGCGCTCGGCGCTCGTTTCGCCGGCAAAGCCCTTGACGCTGAAGAGCGACTGCGCCCTGACACTCGGAAAGGGAATGCCGGTGAGGCTGTAATAGCGCGCCATTTGCCGGGCGTACTCGTCGCCAGCCTCGCGCTCATGCGCCGTCAGCTTGCCGTCGAGGAACATGCGGCCGAGCGTGTAGCCGGCAAAGGGGCTTGCAACATCGACGTCGCGCTTGCCGGAAAAATGCATGCGCTTGCGCGCGTCGAGCGCCACGGAGCGCACCTCCCGTTCGGTCTCGCCGTGCTTGATCTGCCCACCGGGATAGCGTGCCACGTCGGCCTTGCGCGGCCGGCCAGCCCGGCTGGCGCGCTTGATGCGGATGCGTTCTGCCTTGGATGTCATCGTGTCGTTTCCTCGTTTCATTCATTCGTCATCGCTGGTTGGCCGTACCGCCGGCCCCGGCTTCGCGCTGACGCAAAATCAGTCCAAAAATCGAAAGCTTGCCGTCATCGGCTGGCGCCGCGCCGGTTCACCGCGTGCAGCACCGACGTATGGTCGCGGTGGAAGATGCGCCCGAGCGCCGGCAGCGACAGATCCTTGCGCTCCTCGTAGACTGCCGCCATGCAGCGATGGCGCGGCTCGACCAGGCGGCGCTCGCGGCCAACGCCGATGATCTCCTCCCAGGTGATGCCGGGATAGGCGCCAAGCACATCCTCGATGATCTCGCGCACCGGCCGTCGGCTGAAGAGATCGCCGCCCGTCGCATCCGCCGCGCCGCAAATCACCCGCGCCTGCGAGAGAAGCCGCGCCTCCGCATCGGCGAGCGCCAGTTCCAGCTCCGCGATCCGCCGTGTCTGCCTGCGCACTCGTCGCCTGCCAACATCGGCATGGCCATGGCCTCTGCGCCACCCTCCGCGCGCGCCTGTCCGCCGCGTCGCCGATGGCCCTTTCCCGCGTCGTCGTCACCGCCAGCCCCAGGCACGGCCCTCGCCCGCGCCGCAACGCCGCTTGTCCTGCCGCCTGCAGCTGTCTGTCCTGTCATGAATTCCGTTGCCTCAGGCTGCATGGTGGATCTCCCGGGTTGCAAGCGCGCTTACGTTCTGGGCGGCCGCCTTGGCCGCTGCGTGTGTCCTCCGAAACGCTTCGAGCCTGGCGCGTACGCGGGCGCGGCTGGCTTCGGAACGGGCA
Organism: Ensifer sp. CCNWLY38; assembly: GCF_037120565.1. Taxonomy (NCBI): domain Bacteria; kingdom Pseudomonadati; phylum Pseudomonadota; class Alphaproteobacteria; order Hyphomicrobiales; family Rhizobiaceae; genus Ensifer; species Ensifer sp. CCNWLY38. Next base: position 130,710 of record NZ_JBBBBO010000002.1, on the reverse strand, counting down.
GCATCCCGGGGCTTGAGGGCGGCGATCGTCTCGCGCTTGCGGGCAAGCTCGGCCCGCATGCCCAGTGCCTCTGCCTTTGCCAGTGCCGCCAGCACCGGCGGCTTCGGGATCGTGCCCAAGAGCACATTGGCGTTGGCCGCATAGTCGCCGCGGATCAGCTTCTGCGTCGCCGCCGCCAGGCCGCAGCCCGGCACGCCTGACAGCGCATAGTGGTAGACGGCGAGGATCTTCTTCGGCTCGATCCCCTGCGGCATCGTCAGGCCGGCCGTCTGCATCGCGTCGAGGCTGCGCAGCACCGCCGCCTCGCTTGCCGGCGCCAGCCGTTCAGTGAGCGCGGTAATCTCCCGGCTCAAGGTCGAAAGCCGGGCCTGCGCCGGCAAACTCATCATTTCCATGTGGGTCATTGTTTCGGTTTCCTTTGATTTCGTTTTCAATCGCTTGCCTGCATTCCCGCTGGTGGCGGGCAAAGGCGGTCTCGTGCGGCGGCGCCTGCTGGCGAGACCCTCGTCGCGGTGGCCGGGCGTCTCCGGCCCGGCCCGCCGCGGTTGAACGGCCCGCGACTTGGGGGCCGCCAGCCCTGGTTGGTCGGCCGGCATTGCGCATCCAGTTCCGCCAGGTGGCCGCCCAGTCGAGCTTGGTGGCGCTGCGGCCGGATTTGGCGGCCCAGTAGTCGCGAAACTTGTCGAATTCGATTGTTGCCTCGGCCGGCCCGAAGCCGAGCCCGGCGGCAAACTCCCAGTCGGGCTCGAAGGCCGCGGGCAGCCGGCAGGCCCTGCGGCCGCGCCCCGACCGCGCCGCATCCGCCTCGCCCAGGTGGAGATCGAGCTGAGGGCCGCTCCCGGCCGGAGTCGTGTCGGGAGAGTTAGTTTCTTTAGGGGGTGCGGGGGAGCTTTCTTTATCAGAGAGGACACCCGCCCCTGTCGCCGTGACATCGCGTGACGTCACGCGCGCCCTGTGACGCTGCTGCCGTTCGCGATCGCCTGCCCGGCGCCGCTCGATCTCCGACTGCTGCCCGGCTTCGGCGGCGCGAACGGCGCAAAGGATCATCTCCGGCGACGCACCGGATTGAACCAGCGCCTCGACGATCGCGGTGATGCGCATGCCGCTACTCCCCGCTCGGCCGGGATGCGGCCCTGGTCTTGCCGGTCACCGCGGCAACAGCGCTGCCGCAGATGCGCGCCAAAGGCGGCAGGAAACCCGCGCCTTTGCTTTCCGCCTGTCCTCTAGAGCGCCGTGCGTTCGACCGAACGCACAAAGGACGCTCTAGCACTTTGATTCCAGAGCATCTTTCCGCCTCCAGTGTTTCCACTTGTGAGCGGGATGCTCTAGAGCGCCGTGCGTTCGACCGAACGCACAAAGGACGCTCTAGCACTTTGATTCCAGAGCATCTTTCCGCCTCC